>CAZKBP010000001.1:0-37901 GCA_964551015.1 uncultured Cytophagaceae bacterium
TTCTATTTATTAATCCTGCTCCTTGTACAAAAAATGAATTAAAGTTAACCTTGGTATTTCTTAATCCGGCGTCTTGTCCAAAAAAGGAATTAAAGCGGCCCGTGGTATTGTCTCGTCCGGCGGATTGTCCAAAAAAGGAATTATCGCCACCCGTGGTATTACTTTGCCCGGCATTTTCTCCCAGAAAAGTATTGTTGTTGCCCGCACAAATTGGGTTCTGCCCAGAGGCGGGAGCGGGACATTGCGCCCACACACTAGCGCTGAGGCTAATAAAAAAAAGAGATACAATAAACTTTTTCATTACTTATGTTAATTAAAAGATGAATAAATCGTCAAATGATGCTTATCCACCCACTCGAGTGTTTCTCGGGTGGCTGCCTAAGGGTGAATTTGGCAAAGGGATGCCCTGGCCGCTTTTTTGGAGGATTTTTTAGTGAATAAAAAATTTGGTTGCAAACTGGGTCTTGGGGCTGTTCTGATTTCTCGAGGGAGGAAGAAAAGGCCGTTCATCCGAACTGCATTTCTTTCGTAATTTGCCTGATTTTGGTAAATTCTAGAAGGTAGCAGAGTGGTTGGAAGAAGTTGCATGCAAATTATGCAAATTGAACATCAAAAGCAAATCTTTGGGCATCGCCGCAAGGGTGGAGAAAAAGGCTTCCACCTGCCTCTCCGTTGCCCTTAACCCTCGAGGAAATGCAAAAGGAATGGGGCTCGCGCGAACTTCAAGATTCGCGCTCGGGAGGCGAGCTACACCTAGTACTTTTAGAGCGAGTACCTAGTCGTCAATTTGGAAAGGTGATAGCTTTTCCGCTGAGGTAGCGTAGTGGTTGGAGGAACTTAGATGTAAGTCAATCAGGTTGAAAGTAAAAAGAACATCGTCTAGGTTAAACGCATTATTATTGGTCGTGTTACATTTTTAGTGTTTTTGAAAAATGTACAACTTGCCTCTCGGTCGCGTTTGGTCTTCATCAGGTGCCCTTTCTTGATTAGATGAGTTGCCCGATTGGCTCCGAAGGTTTGACTTTTTGAAAAACTCGCTGGGTTTTGGCCTAAGGTGCTTCTTTTTCTCAAGGTTACGAGGGGAATATTCAGACCGAATTACGCTATCCCTCGGGGAATTTGATTGCGCGTCAAGTCCATGAAGTAAAAGCAGGAGGAAACCTAGTTCGTTTGGATTTGACCAAAATGAACTTGAATGTAGGTGTGTATTATCTCTATGTAGAAGGTGAGAATCTGGATACTTTCTCGGAGAAAATTATCAAATACTAGCCACGGAAAGCTAGTCAAGTGAATTTTTACCAAAGTTGGGCACACGTTGCCCAACTTTTGTTTTTTATTTTCCTGCTAATCTTCGGATTACTCGAGGAGCTTGGGGTGGTAATCTGATTTTCTAAATCAGGGCAAAGCTCTATGCTGTTCGTTTTTGGTGATTTTTTCGTAGATCTAATCTGATTAAAAGTGAGTTCAAACCATTCCGCAATAGTATATGCACGATCTTATCACCATTCACCCCGACATCGTAAGCGGCACTCCGGTGTTCAAAGGCACTCGCGTACCGATCAAAAGCCTCTTTGACTACTTGGCTACTGGCCAATCCTTGGAGACATATTTGGAGGATTTCCCGAATGTCAGTAAAGAACAGGCACTCAAAGTGCTTGATCTATTTGAGAACCATCCGCCAACACTCGGCTGGCGGATCGTTGGTTAGGAAGTTTCTTTTTAGTCCGTGATCATCATGCGCTTCATATCTACTTCCTGGCCATCGGCCACGAGAGAGTAGAGATACATTCCTCGGCGAAGGCTTCCGGCTTGGAGCTTCACACTGGCCTCGCCGCGCTGCTGGATTTCTACTTTCTTGAGCTGCGTGCCCTGCATATCATAGATGAAAAGCGTGGCCGATTGCACCGCGTCGGGTAAGTTAAAGCGAATCGTCGTTTCCTCACCAAAGGGATTGGGGTGGTTTTGGTAGAGCAGAGCCGAGGAGGGCGTACTTTCCTGTGGAGATTCAATCTCACGGCTTTCCAGCCTAGCCAGTCTTTCCATTAGTTCGGCTTGCTTGGTCTCCAACTCGGCGATTCTAGTTTGAAGTGCCTCATTTTCGGTAGCCAAGCTTTCGCGGGAGGAACTGGTATTGCTCACGAAAACATTGCCCTGGCCATCTACTACTAGGTTGCGACCGCTCCCATTGGGCAGGTTCTCCAAGCGTACATCCCCGTCCACGTGCAGGCGAGCCGTGGGGTCATTGGCAAGTTGCTCGAAGCGAGGGCCAACCCCAATGTTTCCATCATTAGCAATCACGAGACGGGGCGTACTCGGCCCGGCTACATTGGTGCCCCAATCAGCAATGACGAATTTGCCATCATTCTCGCCCCGAGCCCGGTTGTAGAAGTAGAAGCTTTTGAAGACATTCTGGAAATTCTGATCGTAGCGCACGATGGCAAAGCCCGGATCATTGCGGTCACGGTCAATGCGGAAGATCGCGTTGGTGGCTCTCAGGTGAATGGGGCGTTCGGGGTTTTGGATACCAACGCCCAGAGAACCATTAATGTTGACGATTTTGTTATCAAATTCTCCATAAATCAAAGGATTAGCTGTGTTGCTATTGGCGATGTAGAGTTGATTGGAGCCTGCAGCATTTTGTCCCGCTAGATCGCCTATGAACACATTGCCCGAACCTGAGGGATTGTTGGCACCCGCACGGCGACCCACGTAGGTATTTCTATCTCCGGTGGTATGGTTGCGCCCTGCGGCTGTACCGATGAAAGTATTAAAACGACCCGTGGTGTTCATCCGTCCTGATCCTACGCCAAAGAAGGCGTTCTCATTCCCTTCTGTATTAGAAAGCCCTGAGCGACGACCGAAAAAAGCATTAAAATCACCCGTGGTATTGGCTAGCCCTGCTTCTCTGCCAAAAAAGGAATTGAAGCTACCTGAGGTATTATTCTGACCTGCTGATTGACCAAAAAAAGTATTCTCCGTGCCATTATTACTCGCTCCGGCCTGTAGACCACCGAAGGTATTACTCGCTTGGGCTGAGAAGCCAGCCAGCCCCGTGATGCCCCCGCTTACTTGCAGACTGCCATTGATGCGAACAAGACTGTTATCAAATTCGCCATAGATGAGCGGAGTCGTGGTGCTGGTATTGGCTACATAGAGTTTGTTCGACCCTAGCTCACTCCTGCCCGCATTATTACCCAAGAAGACATTGCCCGATCCCGTTTGATTAGAAAAGCCAGCATCGTTACCTAGGTAAACATTCCGACTTCCGGTAGTATTATTCAAGCCTGCCCGAAATCCAAAGAAGGCATTCAGCTCTCCCTCAGTATTGCTTGTACCGACAGCGGTGCCAAAAAAGCTGTTTCGGGCACCCGTTGTGTTTCGGAGGCCCGTATCTGCTCCAAAGAAGGCATTACGTGTCGCAGAGGTATTACTTTGACCGGCCCGATCACCGACAAAGGTATTGAAGGTCCCCGTGTTATTCGTTCCAGTCTCTTCTCCCAGGAAAATATTGTTTCCTAAGACGCTTAGGCCATCTGCCTGAATACTTCCTGTAACCTCCAAATCTCCATTGACACGGACGAGGTTATTATCAAATTCCCCGTAGATTAAAGGAGCGGAGGTATTAAAATTATCGATGTAGAGCCGGTCTGAGACGGCTGCGGATTCACCTACTCTATCTCCAATGAATACATTACCCGAACCAATGGCATTTGATCTTCCGGCCAAATTACCAATAATGACATTACGACTCGCCGTACCGAGAGAAAGCCCGGCTCCTCGCCCCACGACGGTATTGTCATTGCCCGTGGTAAGAAAACGACCCGCCGCTTGTCCAACCATTACGTTGTCCGAGCCAGTCACGTTAATGTTCCCGGCCAATGAACCTAAGAAAGTATTTTCAAAGTTTGTATTACAAATACTGGGACATTGTGCCCAAGCCGTACTCGCACAGAGTAAAAAAAGCGTGAGGAATAAAGTTAATTTCTGCATGATGGGTAGTAATTTAAATAATGAATACGCCTACTCTCTTGAAGGCTTTTCGGCAGCGACCTTCCAGTTTTTGAGGTGATACTGGACTTCCATTGATTTTTGTAATTAAATCAGCAATTAAAGGCAAGTATTCGATGGAAATATCAGGAAATGGGAATAGGAATGCGGGGAGAAGAAAATTTCAAGCAGTTAACTCAACGCGATTTGACAAATACTTACTCGAATTTCAATCAGGAAGGAAAACTAAGAATACTTTAGCTTAGATCAAAGGAAAAGCTGAAATTGTAGCCTTAGAGGCATATTGAAGTCGCTTAAAAGCAACGGTAGAGAAGCACGAACTAACCAGACTACAGCTCGTCTATATTCTCCAAATAATAAGCGGCTTGTTTGAGGATTTCTTCCCTTTTATCGGCTTTCATTCGGTTCCAAGTGCTGTACATCATGGCCACGCGAGGGTTTTTGCCCAGGTGAAACACCTGACGGCATTGAATAGTACCTTGGGCTTTTTGGGGAAGCCATAGAAGTTCATGTGAATGGGGTAATAGTCAAATAGTCAGGCAGTGCCTTTTGAAGCTTCTAGTTCTGCTCCATTTTTTGGCTATGTTATTGTTTCAGGTATTTAGCTTTACAAGGTTCAATACAAGGATAAGTGATGATTAATTCCTTCCCGATTAGTTCAAAATCTAGTTTGCAATTTGAAGGATTAAGTGCTTGAAGGGTGGAATCGCTTAAAGAATAAGTTCCGCTGCTCAACGAACTTGGGTCTGTCTCTTCAGAAAACATCTCACAAAGATTTCCATTGGAGCTTACAGTTCCATCACGGTAGAACTCAATAGTTTTACTACTGTTAACTGGTCCAAAAGTACCATTACCACCTCCGAAGTCAACTAAAACCTCTATCAAATCATATTTACCAATTAGTTCATTTTCAGGGCGCGCGTCGTCCTCAGCGCACGAGAACAAAGTAATCATCACTACCAAGCAAAATAGGTGGTTTTTCATAGGTTTTTAGTTTTAAATCAACAATCAATTGTAAAAACATACGCAGTGCTGATAGCGTTGGTTGCTCCTATCTAGCGTGGAAGTTTCTTCCGTGCTTTTTTATTGCAGAGGGTTTTGGCACTTCCAAGGTCAGAGGATCCATCCAGTCCAAAAATAAATGACTAAAGCCCCAGATCGAGCGTCTCCTTGGGCTTTTTTCGGTGATGGCGGTTGTTTCAACCCCATGAGTTTTAAACCAGTGGATGATATGACCGTAATTGGTTTGTATGTTTGAGGGCTGCTGGTTAAAGCTCGTCTATATTCTCCAAATAATAAGCGGCTTGTTTGAGGATTTCTTCCCTTTTATCGGCTTTCATGCGGTTCCAAGTGCTGTACATCATGGCCACGCGAGGGTTTTTGCCCAATTTATCTTCGGTTTGGTCATAAAAATTCCAGTAGAGGCTGTTAAAAGGGCAGGCTTTGTCGCCCACTTTTTTGGTTTTGCTGTAGTGGCATTTAGAGCAATAGTGGCTCATTTTGTCAATATAGTTGGCACTGGAGATATAAGGTTTGGTGCCCACGATACCGCCGTCGGCAAACTGACTCATGCCTCTGGTATTGGTAATCTCGACCCACTCGATGGCATCTATATAAATGCCTAAGTACCACTCATCCACGTATTTGGGATCAACTCCCGCCAGAAGCGCAAAATTACCTGTAACCATCAGTCGCTGGATATGGTGGGCATAGGCGTGATCGAGGGATTGATGGATGGCTTGTTGCAAGCAATACATTTTGGTGTCGCCGGTCCAGTAGAATTCAGGAAGCTTTCGCTCAAAGCCGAAAAAGTTTTTCTCCGCGTATGCTGGCATTTTCGCCCAATAAACGCCCCGCATAAACTCGCGCCAACCGATGATCTGACGCACAAAACCTTCAATCTGGGCAATCGTGATTTTGTCTTGATTTTCTTCCCAATGCTGAATAGCTCTTTGCACGACCTCCAGCGGGCTAAGGATTTTACTATTGAGTGTAAAAGAGACAAGCGAGTGAAACAAATAGGGTTCGTCTGGTTCCAAAGCATCTTGGAAAGTGCCAAAGTTTGGGAGGCTCTTTTGGACAAAAACCTCTAAGTTTTCTAGCGCTTCTTCACGTGTAATCGGCCAGACAAAATTTTGAGGATCAACTCGTCCGATGGTTTCAATTTTTTGTTTTTCTAATAATTCACAGATTTCGGAGACGTCCCGTTGGAAATTTAACCGTTCAGGAATGGGGGTCTTTTGATCATATTTTTTGCGATTTTCCTCGTCGTAATTCCACTGCCCTGTGAGTGGTTCGTCACCATCCATCATGATATCATACCTTTTACGCATATCTCGGTAAAAAGACTCGAGAAGGTAGGTTTTTTTGCCTTTGAAAAACTTAGCTACGTCTTGGCGACCACTGAGGAAGTGCTCCGAATCTACGACTTGGCTGGGCACCGATAATTCATCCCGAATCTTTTTGAACATTTCGTCCAAACGGTATTCATCAGGTGCTTGATGCTCAAATTTTTCAAAATGATGCTCTTCCATCAGATTTGTAATATTTTTCTGAAAATCTTGCGCATTTTGCGCATCGCCTAGCCGGATGTAAATAAATTGATGTCCCTGCTCCTCCATATGCTCTTTGAAGGCTCGCATGGCCAAGAAAAAGGCAATGACTTTCTGGATATGATGGCGTACGTAGTTGGTTTCAGATTGAACCTCCATCATCACGTAAGTAACTTCTTTGTCTACTTTCTCAAACCAACTGTGTTGATAATTTAATTGATCTCCTAGAATGAGCCTGAGTGTCTTGGGCATGGATTTATGATTTTTTCAGATATTTATGAAAACTTTTTCTAAGGAACCAGTATGGAGGGTTAAAGTTTCAAGATCTCGAGGGTAAATCAACGTTCATTTTCCCACCGAGCGAATCTTGTAAGTAAAAGTCAGCATAGCGTAGCGTCCCAAGGCATTGGCTCTTTGCTCCTCGATGTAGTTAAACTGGGTCTGGCGATCAATGCCTTGATTCTGATTGAGTAAATCAAAGACACTGAGCTTGAGTTCGCCTCGCTCGTTTTTAAGAAAGGTTTTGCTGACAGAAGCTTCCCAGAGCGGAATCCGCGTACTCGCTCCAAAGCCTCGGTCGCTGTAAGTCTGGAGGCTGAAAGAACTGTTCAGATTCCATTTTCGTAAAAGACTAATGCTCAAATCGTTATACAGGCGATGATTGAAGAAATCTTGATCCAGTTCATTATCTTCCGAATAAGTACTGCGGTTATAATCTATAGCGAAGCCCAGTGAAAGATCCAACCATTCTTTTTTGCGGTTTTCCAGGCGAAAATCTAGCCGATTGATCCAGCGTTGCACTCGATTTTCCTGAGCATTGACAAATAAGATCGAGCGATTATAAGTCTGGTTGAGCGTGAGGTTGAATTTGATTTTTAGAGGACGAATCGGCCTGCCAAAAGAGGCGTAAGCATTCAACCAAAAATCATCTTCTACATTTGTGGGATTAATAATTTGTCGAAAATTCTCATCAATTTCTGTGGCATTTGTGATTTTATTACGCGTATAGCGGGCATTTACCGTGGCAAAAAAATTAGTAAAACTGAAGGCATCAAATAAAAAATAATTGAAAGCAAGGCTATGTACATACTCGGGACGCAGGTTAGGATTGCCCGTGTAAATGACGAGCGGATTACTATTATTGACCAGAGGTTGTAGCTCTTGCAAAGAAGGTTCGCGTACCGAAGTGCTGTAAGAAAAATTTAATCGCTTGGCATTGCTGAAGCTGTAGCGCCAGCGAATACTCGGCAGAAAATTGAAGAAATCTCTTTGAATCGCAAAATCTTCTTCGGGAGCAAAGCCATCTAAGTGCGCGTTTTGTGCTTCTACACTGAGCACCAAGTTAGATTTCTTGCCTGGCATCAACCAACGCAAGCCTCCCCGGTGGTAAGTGTAATCACTTTGAAAAGCCAAACTCAAATCTTCGTTCAGCCGTAATTCATCTGAATCTTGCACATCAAAAAATAATTTTTCACTCTCCTGATCAAAATTCTGGAATTGATAAGTGAATTGTAGAAAAGTCTTCTGGGCAATGGGTTCCGTATAATTGGCCTGCAAGCGGTAATGGAGGCGGTGATCTTCCTGTTTTTGTAATTGTAGAATCGAGTCGAGCGAGGAGATTTGACTATTTACCAAAGAAATATTTTCTGAAGCTAAGCGTGCATCTTCCTTATTTTGATTCCAACCTAGTTCGGCACGAGCCGTGAGAGAGCGTCCAGGTTTTTGCAATTTGAGACGATAAAGTGCGCTGCCTTGTCCTTGCCAGCCTTGGGCATCACTGCGGTTGAGGATATTGGATTGCGTTTGTCGGGCCTGGTCGGCAGGTTGATTTTGGGTAAATTGTTGATTGTTTTGCTCTTGATTAATCCAACTACTATTGAGACGGAGGGTGAGGTCTTGTTGCTCGCTGATGGTGTATTTCAAGCGGCCTTGGAAGCGATGGTTATGAACATCTGTGTTGCGGTTTTGGCTCTCGGTGGTACTGAAAGTAGAATCTCCCGCAAAGCTTTCCCTCATTGTGGAGCTTTGTAAATCATTTTGGGCAAGATTGTAAAAATAATTTCCGCTGAACTCCAGCTTCTCATGAAAAGTATGGCTCCAATTCAAACCACCTGACCAGATGGTGTTGATGCCCGCCTGATTTCCCTGATTTAATAAAGAACCCAGACCGTCATCGTTGCCATTGAGTTGAATGCTCCCGCCGTTACTACCCAAATTGCTCAGGCCTCCGGCAAAACTCAGGTAATCTTGAAAAGTAAAGGGGCTTTCGTTGATATTATTCAGATTGCCCAATACAGAAAATTGCGTGGTTTTATTAAAACGATTTAGATTTGCTTTCAGGCGATAGCGTTCTTCCGTGCCATAGCTCCCCGCTAAATTCCCAAAATAGCCTTTCTTTCTGTCTTCTTTGAGGCTGAGATTGATGGTTTTATCCCTTTCGCCGTCATCAATTCCGGTAAACTCGGCCATTTCCGAAAGCTTATCAAATACTTGTACTTTGTCCAAGGCATTAGCGGGCAGGTTGCGGGTGGCGATTTTTGGATCATCTCCAAAAAACTCCTTGCCATCTACCAGTACTTTTTTGACTTCTTCCCCTTGGGCTTTGATGGTTCCGTCGGCTTCTACTTCCACGCCCGGGAGCTTTTTCAATAAATCCTCTACCGTGGCATTGGGGCGGGTTTGAAAAGTGGGAGCATTGTACTCGATGGTATCTTGTTTGATCACCATGGGAATACGCTCTGAGGTAATCGAGATTTCTTCCAGGCGATTGTCTTGGGATTGCAGACGCAAGGTTCCCAAATTTTGATCCTGATCTTCGGGTTTAATTTCCAGCGGCATGGCATAATTTTGATAACCCAAATAGGAAAACTGTAAGACATACTGCCCGGGCTTGACTTTAGGTAAAATAAATTGCCCTTCTGGGTTGCTAAATGTGAAGCTCTGAATCAAAGAGTCGGGCATTTCTAGCAATACCACAGTGGCACTCGGCAATGGAGCCCCAGTACTATCGGCCAGCACGCCTTGGACGCTGATATTTTGCGCTTGAACATTTACCCAAACAGAACCAAACAAGCAGAGAGAGAGTAAGTAAAATTTTTTCATGGTTATATGGTTGGTTTTTATCTGATAGCAAAGTGTTTAGGCAGAGGAAGCGCAGCACTTCGTGGAGCGACCCTACCTACAACTCGCCACTAATCATCCTCCTCCTTTCTTGATCATAAAAGTGCCTTGGCCGCCAGAATTTTCCTGCATTTCTTTGAATTTCTCTTCTGTGATTTTACGAAATTCTTCTCTGCTGACTTTTTTGCCTTTTTGGGGAGCTTCTAAATCTTCATCGGCCACGGATTTCAAGTCTACTTGCTGAGCCGTGATGACGCGCCGGCCTTGGTTGAGGTTGACTTCCAGAATGAGGCCGGGTAAACCACCGTAAGTATCAGGCCCTAGAGAAACGGGAATTTGAGGGGTGAACCAGGCCTCAACTGTACGAACTGAGTCTAGCTCGAGGGTAGCTTTTTGGCAAGGATAGCCAAGAATTTCTTTTTGCTCGGGGCTTAGTTTCCAGCTTTGCTTGGAAATTTCTTCCTCAATCAGGAAGGTGCGTCCCATGAAATCTCTTTGCTCGATACGAGTTTGTGCCCTAAGGTCTTGATAGATGACATTTTGGGGGCGCATAAAGACCATTTTAACGACTCCTTCCTCTCCATTATTTTCTAGGAGTTCATCGGGAGGGGTAGGAGTGGAGTCATCTAGTTGATAGAGCGAGGCAGACTCGTTGAAAAGTAATTTCATAGAATTTTCTCGCGAACTGGGCATTTTGGCTTGAATCTGTGCCAAGCGAGGATCATCTCCTGCTAGCTTGAGTTCCAGTCGTACAGTTTCTTTGTAAGCAACTTCTCCGGTTGTGTGCTGCGCATAGGCAGGGAAGAGAGTCACGAGCGAGAGTAAAAAAAGTAGTGTTTGTTTTTTCATAGTTCTTAATTTTTACTTTCAAATTTAGGTTTCTGAATAAGTTTGCTGGTATTTTCGGTCTTAAAGATTGTTAAAGCAAAAATTAAAAATTGTTAAGGAGGGGAGAGGGCACACTCGAGTCGGCACCACCAGCCATCTTCCCGAGTAACTCTTAGCCTCTGCTTCTCGTACCATAAATTACCTTTTTGATTCAGTAACCTCAAGCAAAGAACAAGTGGCGAACAAATTACACGAGCTTTTGGCGGTAGAGCAAGACCGGAAGCATAAATCAAATCAGGCCATCGGGGAGGCCAAGAATATATTCACGAAGAAAGATCCCTTCTTCGATGGGATGATCAAACGCTATGTCGCCTTGGAAGAGGACTCCGACCAAATCCCCGACGAAACCAAACAAATGGTTACTACCGTAAAGAAAAAACTTCAAGAAACCTTAGAAGCGGTTATCACGGGAATGGACGCGCATATCTCCAAGGAAGAAACCAATGCCTCCAATGTGGCTAAGGCTGAATTGGTGGTCAACGAGGTAAACTTGGGAACCTTCTCGGCTACTTCTTTGCTGGCTTTGGAGTCTCACGTCTCGAAAATTCGGGATTTGTACCAAAATATTCCTATACTCGATCCGACTCGTCGTTGGGAGTTGGACGAGCAGGAGGGCGTTTATAAAACCGAACCCGAGATCAAATTCCGCAGTGTCAAACGGCCCAAAGTCATCGTGAAATACGAGGCCACTGAGAAGCATCCGGCGCAGACGGAACTTTTATACCTGGATTTTCAGGTGGGTAAATATGAAACCATTTACAGCTCTGGCAAAATTACCATTGCCCAGAAAAACGAACTAATAGAAAGAATAGATCAACTGTTGGAAGCCATCAAAACGGCTCGTTCTAAGGCCAATAACGTGGAGGTCAACAACATCAAGATCGGGCAACGCATCTTTGATCTAATTCATAAAGATATTCTGTAAGGCTTTAACCGGCTTTGCAGAAAAGGACACGGAGATAGCCTTAGTTTTATATTAATTGTCAAAACCGCTTTCAGGTCTTAATGGGTTTCTGTGCTTAGCACACAGAGACAGACATTGTGAAGCATTTTAGCATTAGTTTATCGCTCCGTAGTCTTAGCTTAAAGAACTCGGATGGAGGCTCCTATCTATGAGAAACCTAGTGCAGGGGTTCGATTCCCCTCGCCCGTACCAGCAAGATTACAAATCTGTAACTTTCAATCCATAATCTACGGGCGTAGCTCAGTGGCAGAGCAAGGGTGGCAAGTCAGAAGTAGAGAAGAGATCAAATACGAGTGAATCCTGCGAAAAGCAGTACCCCTTGTGGTGAAATTGGAATACACGGTATCATGCCAAGATACTGCCTTCGGGCATGCAGGTTCAACTCCTGTCAAGGGTATCCGGGCACTCGTGAGGTAAGACCGAGTGCCCATTTTTTATGCCTGAGTCGAGATCCCCCCCTTTTCCTAAAAGCTTAAAAATGCTCACTCCAGAAGACGTTCAGGATAGTTTTGAAACTTACACGAGCGATTTTCTGCTCAAATGCTAGCGATCTCTCGCGCATTTTACTGCGTAAGCTAGCATATCAACAAGCAAGAACATCTTCATCTTAAATAAATCAAAATATGATACTCACACCGTCTATACCCATACCGTTGCTCAATGATGAATTTGCTACTGTTTTTTACACAGAAGAGATGCAAACTATGGAGCTGATCTGGAAAGGATTTGTCCCCAGCCATACATATCGTGAAGTAATGCTCCTCGTGCAAGAACAAGTCAAGCACCGGCCGGTACGCTTCTGGATTTTTGACGCCACATTCGCTAAAGTAATCACTTTAGAAGATCAGCAATGGACACGGAAAATATTACTACCTTCTTTATTCAAAGCTGGCTTACAAGCGATGGGGATCGTGGTTTCTCACGATGTATTCAATAAATTATTTACTGACCAGCTAAGAAGAAGCTTAGGAAATGAAAGATGCCAATACTTCGACCACATTCGGGAGGCCGAAGCTTGGGTACAAAAACAATCAGCCGTGAATTAACCGCCCTCACTGAGACTAGAATGACTAAGCCGGAACCTTCAAGATTCCGGCTTTTTTAATGATTCATTCCAAGACTCGAGGATTCATAGGTGTCGTCTGGCCCAATGAATTTTCTCGGCCAATTCCTGTTTTTTCTTGTCGATTAGATGATGGACAAATAGCTGAATCTCCTGTTTTATCGCTATTACTTCTTCTTCGGAAAGTTGCAAACGTCCCTCGCTGAGCATTTGTACAAATAATTCTTCCAAAGCTTGACAAGTACTTCGGTAGCTCTGATGAAAAATCATCTCGGTCTGTGCTTCCAACTCGGGACGATCAGCACATAAATAGGCGAGTAAAAACAGGGATAAATCTTGGGAGATCAAATCGCCAATATTCTTTTCGTTGCTCCGCAGGACTTCTTGTATACTGGTCTGAAAATCCATTTTTATTTTTTCATTAAAAATTATTGTGGCATCACCATTCCCTCATAAATGACTTCGGTACGGGGAAGGGCTTCTTCGAGAAATTGGTTAATTTCTGCATTCAAAGGATTTCCGAAAATATGAAGCATTTCCAGCTTCTCGAGCTGAGCAATCTCATCGGGCAAGCTTTGGAGTTGATTGTTGTTCAGCCAGAGTACTTCTAGATTTTTCAGGAGGCCGATTTCTTGGGGCAAATCTTCTAATTCATTAAAACCCATTAACAGTACTTCTAAATTTTTAACCCGAGCCAATTGCGTGAGTGCCTGCGTCCAGTCTAATTGAGGATTGCCATTGAGGCTAATCGTATGCAGATTTTCAAGCTGATCCAAGTTTTCAGGTAATTTCGTGAAGGCATTGCGGTCTAGATTAAGGATCTCGAGTGAGTTTAATTGACGAATAGCCTCAGGAATTTGCTTCATTTCATTGTCATTCAGGCTCAGCTCCTTAAGCTGCGGTAAGGCACTCAGCTGCTGAGCCACGGCGGCGTAGTCTAGTTGAGGATTGGCATCTAGCCACAATGCTTTTAATTGTTTAAGCCGAGTAATTTCCGGAGGAAGTGCCCCGAGTTGATTACTAATCAGGGAAAGCTCCTCTAATTGGGTAAGTTGACCAATGGTTTTGAAGGCTTCTGAAAAATCAATGTCAGGATTATTGCTCAGGTAGAGAATTTCAAGATTTTTAAAATCAGCCATTGCCTTGGGAATTTCCTGAATGCCTTGGCCGTCTAGGCGTAATTGATCTACTTGATTGGGTATTTTGAGCGCGGCTTCCAGTGAATACTGATAATCATCTGGGTTGATTTCCTGATTGACAGCCGTAGCCGTGCTGTCTGCGCTGTTTTCTCCATCAGAAGAGGAGGAATGACAGGCAGGTAGCCCTAAAATTAACAACAGGATAAATAATCTAGAATAATTCATAGTTGAGTGGTTAAAAATGCTTCCAAGTTCTTTCCTATATACCTACTTAAGACGAGCGAGTGGAGCTAGTAAAAAAAGAGCTGATTCGTGAAATTCACGAACGATTCCAATCAAACTTGAATAAATCTGGACGGGCATAATGCCCTGCTACATCCAAATCTAAGTGTGCCTTGGTGATTTCTTCGGTATAGCATTCGGCATGCAAAATACCTTCTTGATTATACAGTGGCTCTGCTATACACTTGCCCATGGGATCGTAAATGGCACTTCCACCCCGACATAAAATATCCGAGGGATTGTCTAAGAGTGTCTGCCAGTGTGGGGGGTAATCTTCTTTTTTTACAAATTGATTAGCCCCTAATACGTAGCAGCGTCCTTCACAGGCAATATGTGCTAAGGTAGCCTGCCAGCTATCTCTACTGTCTGCCGTGGGCGCGAGGTAGAGTTGTATACCTTGTTGATAGAGTGCCATGCGAGCCAAGGGCATGTAATTTTCCCAGCAAATCAAACCACCCATTTTGGCGAGAGGAGTGTTGATGACTCGCAGTGATTTTCCATCTCCTTCGCCCCAGATAATTCTCTCAGAAGCCGTGGGCTTGATCTTCCGATGGCAAAGTAATAACTCACCTTGAGGAGAAAAATAAAGCAAACTGCAGTAGAGTGTACCTCCGACGGGAGCTTTTTCAGTAATTCCTATTACCAAAAAAATTCCCGCCCCAGCGGCGATCTGACCCAGTAATTCCGTGCAGGAGCCAGGTACTACCATCGATTTTTCATAATATTCCTGCCAGTAGGCTCTCCCTTCCGAGCTACGGCTGCCTACCACCGCCCCAAAATCCAGGCCACGGGGATAGCAAGGCAAAAATGATTCAGGAAACAAGACCAGTTGAGCACCTGCGGTACGAGCCTGCGATACATAATCTTTAATTTTTTCCAAGCTCTGTGCTAGGTCTAAAAACACGGGAGCAGCTTGCACGACGGCTACTTTCAGACTCATTTGATTTGATTTTTAGATGGGTAAGCCAAGGTAGGCAATCGGTAGATGATACTTTCGTATTTATTTACTATTTTTAATAGTTAAACGCACTATACCTGCCAAACTATTGATAATCAAGCTATTGTAGTGGCTGTGTTTAAATAGCTAACACTTTAACTACTTGATTGTGAATCACTTGGTTTTTATAGTGTGTTTAGTCTGAGTAGAATCCGAGCAGGCTCAAAGAATTAGGAATAATTTTGTAACTTGGCATTTTAGCAAAACCACCAGATATCATTTCCATATGATCTTAGATGAACGCTATGAATACGATCCTAAGCAAGATCGTTTAGGAAGGGGAGGCTTTGGTACCGTCTATCAAGCCTATGATCAGCAAGAGCAATGCTATGTAGCCCTCAAGTTTGTCCAAAAAAGCAAGCTCCCTGAGCGTTATAGTCTTTATCAAGAAATTTTACGCATCAAAGGACTCCAACATCCTCACTTGGTAGAATATTATGATGCCTTCAAGAAGCCTTACGAAAATGTAGCAGGTGAAATGGACGAAATGCAAGTGGGTGTGATGGAATATATCAACGGGGGCGATCTGGGGGCGTTCATGCGTACCAAAGCCGCTCAAAACGAAAAGCGGGTACGATCCATTTTACTCGGCATTTTGAAAGGTCTGCAATTCCTGCATCAAAATAAAATTATCCATCGGGACATCAAGCCCCAGAATATTTTGCTAAAATTAGAAGGAAATCAAATCATTCCCAAAATTGCAGATTTTAGCATCAGCAAGCAAATGGGAGGTGAAATGACCTCAGTTTCTGCTACCGTGGGCACGTATGAATATATGTCACCCGAGCAATTAGGCAAGGCCAATGCCAAGATCGGGCCTAGCTCAGATATTTGGTCTTTCGGCGTGTTGGCTTATCATTTGTTAGTGGGTAAATTACCCTTTGGCTCTCGTCGTACCGGCGATACCGATGGGCAAATCATTGCCAATATTGTCAATCCCAATACGCATCCAGATTTCCAGCATTTAAATCCACCTTATCGGGAAATTATCCAAAAGTGCCTTTGCAAAAACATTGAAGATCGCTTCCAGTCTGTCGACGAAATCCTTCTCCTCTTAGACCAAGAAGAAGAACAAAACACGGAGGTATTGCCCTTGAATACATCTTTGCAGGATATTTTTAAAACCCAAGAACCTCACCCCGACCAAACGATCATTCCCGAAAAAGAAGAACCAGCAATATACACACAGACTAGCCTTCCAGAGCTGACATCCGACTCAGTATCAGCTGATATTTCATCGGATGAACCAATCGTAGAGGAGGAGGAGTCAGCAGCCTCCCCAGCAGAGATGGCCGAAAATCAAAGTATTTCCGCTCCCAAGACCAACTCTTCCAAGCCACCCCGTGAAGATAAAAGTGCCTCCCGTATGGCCTTGCTCATCGTATTGCTACTCTTAGCACTCACAGTAGGATATTTTGTGGTAAAGGGATTCCGCGATGGCAAGCAGGCTGCTCAAAACAGCGAGCGTACCGAAGCCACGCGTGATTCATTGACCCAGAAAGAGCAAGTAGACACGCGGGAAGAATCTGAGTCCACGCCACGATCTTCAAGCCAGTCATACACTGCCTCTCCTCGCTCAGAACAGGAATATCCAACCCCATCAATTGGCTTAGATGGTGATACCAAGGTACTAGAAATCCCTAACGAAGATGGTACTACGCGTATAGAGATTAAAGAAAAATCAGGAATCTTTACGGAAAGAAAAAAGGAGGGAAATCAGAGCCGACCTGCGAATAATAGATCGCGTACTTATACTTCTAACGCACCTAAGTACGATTACAAAGAGTCTTACCCCAATGGAAGCATTGTTTACCGGGATGGTCAAGCAGGTTTCATTGATCAACAAGGAAAGATCGTGATTCCGATTATGTACGAAGACTTTTCCAACTTCCAAGAAGGACTCGCTGCGGTCAAAAAAGGAGGAAAATGGGGTTATATCAACCAAAGAAATCAAGTGGTCATTCCCTTTCGCTACGACCGCCCGGGCGTTTTCCGCAACGGCCGCGCCAACGTAACCCTCAAAGGTCAAGATTTTTATATTGATAAAAGAGGAAATCGGGTAGATTGATGTATGGACTGCGATTGACGATGTACTTGGCACTATGGAAATATGAAGGCCGAGTTATTCACTAAAAACCTGACATAAAGAAAAAGCTGAGAAAATAAGTTCTCAGCCTTACGTGATTAAATAACTATCTTGGTTTGATACAGAGCAAACCGCCGCGCTTGGTCTTCGTATTCACCCTAACTCCTAACTCCTAACTCCTAACTCCTAACTCCTAACTCCTCTACTGATCCAGCTTGAGCACCGCCATAAAGGCTTCTTGCGGAATTTCTACGCTACCCACTTGGCGCATACGTTTTTTACCCTTTTTCTGTTTTTCTAGGAGCTTTCGTTTACGGCTAATGTCCCCTCCGTAACACTTGGCGGTTACGTTCTTGCGCATGGCCTTCACGGTTTCACGAGCAATTACTTTCTGACCGATGGCAGCTTGGATGGCAATTTCAAAAAGTTGGCGAGGCAGTAGTTCTCTGAGCTTTTCACAGAGGCGTTTGCCCCATTCGTAGGCTTTGTCTCGGTGTACGATGGCAGAGAGGGCGTCTACTTTTTCACCATTGAGTAGAATATCTAGCTTGACCATCGTGGAAGCCTGAAAGCCAATGAGTTCATAATCCAAAGAAGCATATCCTCGGGAGATTGTTTTGAGACGGTCAAAAAAGTCAAAAACAATTTCGGCCAGAGGCAACTCAAAAATCATTTCTACGCGGTCAGCCGTGAGGTAGTGCTGGTTTTTGATGACGCCTCGCTTGTCCATACAGAGCCCCATGACGGGTCCTACGTATTCAGCTTTGGTAATGATTTGTGCTTTGACAAAGGGTTCCTCTATTTTGTCCATCTTGTTGGGCTCGGGCATATCTGAGGGAGCATTCACAATTTGTAGCTCACCACTCGATAGATAGGCTCGAAACTGTACCGAAGGAACGGTCGTAATCACGGTCATATCAAATTCGCGCTCCAAGCGTTCTTGAATGATCTCCATATGGAGCATTCCCAAGAAGCCACAGCGGAAACCAAAACCCAAAGCCGCTGAAGTTTCTGGTTCCCAGATCAAGGAGGCATCGTTGAGCTGGAGCTTCTCCATGGCGTCGCGTAGGTCTTCAAACTCGCTGGTCTCCACGGGATAAATACCCGCGAATACCATCGGCTTTACATCTTCAAAACCTTTAATGGCTTTGGCAGGTTGGTTTACGTGCGTAATGGTATCACCTACTTTTACCTCTTTGGCATTTTTGATCCCTGAGATCAAGTATCCCACATTGCCATACCCGATGTCATTTTGGGGTTCTTGTTTCAATTTGAGAACGCCGATCTCATCGGCTCCGTATTCTTTGCCTGTGTTGACAAATTTTACCAGATCATTTTTTCGGATAGTTCCGTTGAAGACGCGGAAGAAAACCTCCACCCCACGGAAGGGATTGAACTGCGAATCAAAGATCAGCGCTTGCAAAGGAGCGTCTGGATCGCCTTTGGGTGCGGGAATACGCTCTATCACCGCCTGCAAAATATCTTCAATACCAATCCCAGTTTTACCACTGGCTCGGATTACATCCTCTCTTTCGCAGCCGACTAGATCTACAATTTCATCTGTAACCTCCTCAGGCATAGCGTGTGGCAGATCTATCTTATTGAGTACGGGGATAATTTCCAAATCATTTCCGATCGCGAGGTACAAATTGGAGATCGTTTGAGCCTCAATTCCCTGCGAAGAGTCCACCACGAGGAGTGCTCCTTCACAAGCCATGATGGAGCGAGAGACTTCGTAAGAAAAGTCCACGTGGCCGGGCGTATCAATCAAGTTGAGGGTGTAGAGTTCGCCCTGATATTCGTATTGCATTTGGATGGCATGGCTTTTGATCGTTATACCGCGTTCACGCTCTAAGTCCATATCATCCAGTAATTGCTCTTGCATTTCCCGATCTGAGATCGTGTGGGTATGCTCCAATAGCCGGTCAGCTAAGGTACTCTTACCGTGGTCGATATGAGCAATGATGCAAAAATTTCGGATGTTACTTCTTTTCATATAAATACAAAAATAACGATAATTCTAATATATAAACGCTAACTTTTCTTAAAAAAATCTTTTGTTTTAGTAAAAGGAACTCATGAAATGTTTTTCTTTTTTTGAGAAAAAACTAACTTTGTAATATATGATCCTAGTTAGCGTTGAGAAAAACAGATAGCCACCTTTTAAATCAATAGCCAAATGTTGAACTACAATGTTTTATCCCTCCGATCAGTTTGGAGTTTTTTAGCAATCATTTTGCTAAATTACGCGGCTGTGGCTCAGGAGAATCCAAATTTTGATTCTCAGAATCTAGTGAATAACGCTAGCTTTGAGGAACTGAATGACTGCCCTGCCGAATATGGAGCCATGGACGAGGCGATCGGATGGATGTCTTTGAATTTTACCCCAGATTTATTCAATATTTGTGCAACTGACCCCAAAGTAGGGGCCCCTCAAAACTATTTTGGTAATCAAGCTCCTGCCGATGGAAATGGCTACGCGGGTATCTTGGCTTATCACGAACGCTCCCCACTCGAGTTTATTGCTACCAATCTGACCGAGCCCTTGGAGAAAGGTAAAAAGTATGAAGTAAGTTTTAAGCTGAGTTGGGCAAAAATTTATTCTAATTATGCTTGTGATAATTTGGGAATTCTTTTCACCAATGATCTAGATAGTGCTATTCACGCCAGAAAGGCGGATATAGTAGTAGATGAAATTATCTCCGAAACCAACTGGGTGACTATTTCCAAGACCATTGTGGTAGGAGAGCCTTATCAATTTATTGTGATTGGCAATTTTGCTGGAAAGGAGGCCACCAAAACGTATCCTTTTCAAAAATCTGGTTATCCTGGCGCCTATTATTTTCTGGATGATATTAAAGTAGTACCTGTGGATGAAGAAGCCAATCAAGATAGCTTTATTAAAATTTCTGGAAATATATATGACCAAGCCACACAAAAACCAGTTCCGGCACGTATTGACTTCGTGCTGGCGGATATCCCATACCGCGCTTTTGAAGAAGCAGACGCTACCGAAGGGCGTTATGAGTTCAGCCATATGCTCAAATCTGACCGTTTTTATTTGGAGGTGAAGTCAGAAGGTTATTTTAGCCAACGTATCTTAGTAAAAGACAACGAAGAGGCGGAATTGACCAAAGATTTTTACTTGAAACCCATTGAAATCGGTAGTTCGGTCGTATTATATGATATTTTCTTCGAATCGGGCAAAGCGACCTTAGAAGAAGCATCCTACCCAGCTCTTAAACTTTTGGCTTCTTTTTTACAAGAACATCCAGAGTACAAGATAGAAATTTCAGGGCATACTGATAACGAAGGCGACGATGGCGACAATCTCAAACTCTCTCAAGCCCGCGCTCAGGCGGTAGTTGATTATTTGATCGATGAGGGTTTTATCAGTCCCAAGCGAATGATTGCCAAAGGTTATGGAGAGCTCTTTCCAATTGCCTCCAATGAAGATGATTTGGGAAGGCTGCAAAACCGACGGGTCGAGCTTAAAATTATCGAGTAGTATACAGGCTTCCAAGTAAATATGTCTCTTTTCTACGTGCCTGATCTCCAAGTAGATAGCACTTCATTAAATACCGAGGAGTCTCATCACGCGGTCAAAGTATTGCGCCACCAAAGGGGCGACCAGATACAAATCACGAATGGGCAAGGCCGTTTTTTTTGGGCTGAAATCACCGAAGCGCATCCAAAGCATTGTGGTATCCGAATTTCAAAAACGGAGACGGTTCCGCCTCGTGATTACTACATTCATATGGCTTTGTCTCCTACCAAAAGCATAGACCGCACCGAATGGTTTGTAGAAAAGGCAGTGGAGTTGGGGGTTGATGAAATTAGCTTCTTACTCTGCGAACATTCTGAACGCAAGCATCTCAAGCTTGAACGCTTAGAAAGGATTGCCATCAGCGCGATGAAGCAATCTTTGCAGGCTTATCTTCCCAAGCTACACGAACTGGTCAAATTTCAAGATTTTATCCAGCAATCTCTTCCTCAGGATTTTAAATTCATTGCCTATGTCAATGAGCAAAATCCAGCGCTCAAACAAATTGCCTCTCCAAAAGCTTCTTATTGTCTACTGATTGGCCCCGAAGGAGACTTTTCACCCTCAGAAATAGACTTAGCTTTGAATAATCACTTTAAAGCTGTAAGTTTAGGCTCGAATCGGTACAGAACCGAGACTGCGGGCATAATTGCCTGCCATTGGCTGAATTTAATCCAAGCTAAGTAACAAAACCTTACTTAACCCAGCCCTAAATTCTCATCAAACAAAAACGGAAAGAATTTATGATTTCAAGAAATTTTACCCGAAAACTATCCTTGCTGATGGTTTTCTCACTGCTAGTCTTGCTGCATGCAAGAGCACAAATCCCTACCTACCGAATTGCCAAACTGAAATACAACGGAGGAGGAGATTGGTATTCCAATAAAACCTCGCTACCCAACTTGATCGAGTTCTGCAACCGAAATCTAAATATGAATTTGGAACCAGAAGAAGACGTGGTAGAAGTCGGAGAGGCGGAAATATTTTCTTATCCTTTCGTGTATATGACAGGGCACGGCAATGTAGTCTTTAGTGATGCCGAGGCACAAAATCTTCGCAAGTACCTGATGTCAGGTGGTTTTCTACACATTGATGATAATTATGGGCTAGATCAATTTGTCCGTTTGGAAATGAAAAAAGTATTCCCCGAACTGGAGTTTGTAGAATTACCTTTTGACCATCCGATTTATCATCAAAAATATGATTTCGCGGAAGGCTTACCCAAAATTCACGAACACGATGATAAGCCACCCCAGGGATTTGGGATTATTTACGAAGGCCGCTTAGTCTGCTTTTATAGCTATGAATCTGATCTAGGCGATGGTTGGGAAGACCAATCCGTGCACAATGACCCGGAGGTTGTCCGGCAGCAAGCCCTGCGGATGGGAGCAAATATCTTAACTTATGCCCTGACGAATTATTAATTTTCAATTCTTTTAAAATCTTTTATATATTGCGAATACAATAAGATTGAATTGTTTGTAGAGGAGATTGACTAATTTTAAGTTGATACTTGACCTACCAACAAAAATCAATTCTTTTTACTGCAAGAAACTTTCTCATTACAATAATTATTAAACTGATGCACTCTTCTACAAGGAGAGGCTAAATTATACTTTATGATCGTTATTCTAATTTTCTTCGTATTGCACTGGTATTTATCACTCTTTTGCCAGACCTTCTTTCTCCATCGTTATGCAGCCCATCGTATGTTTACGATGAGCAAGTTTTGGGAAAAATACTTTAGCGTTTTGTCTTATATCAGTCAAGGCTCTTCTTACCTAAGCCCCAGAGCTTATGCCATTTTGCACCGTATGCACCATGCATTCAGTGATACCGAAAAAGACCCACATTCTCCCCATCACGCCAAAAATCTTTTCGTGATGATGTGGAAAACTAAGGAAGCTTACATAAATTTCTCCCGCGACCTGGTGAAGCCTGAACCCCGTTTTGAGGCCAAGCCGATCTGGAAAGCGATCGAGAGACTGGGCGAAAACTGGATTTCTCGAGTCATGTGGGGCGTGATTTATACTTTGATTTACATTTGGGCCTATATCCAATTTGATATGCCTTGGTACTTCTTCCTTTTATTACCTGTACATTACTTGATGGGTCCTATTCACGGGGCAATTGTTAACTGGAGTGGGCACATGTACGGTTATTCCAATTTTGATAATAACGATAAATCCAAAAACTCGCTCATCTTTGATATATTAATGCTGGGAGAATTATTCCAAAATAATCACCACAAACTACCCCAACGTGTGAATTTTGGAGCCAAGTGGTTCGAGTTTGATCCTACTTATCCCGTAATCAAAGTCTTGATGTGGCTGAAAATTATCCGCCTCAATCCTAAGCCCGTTGGACATTAACAGCTAGACGCCCTGACTGTGAAGCTCCTCCAAAGAGGGGCTTTTTTTATATCGTCATTATTTCTATTTAGAATAATTTTAAATAAACTTGAATTCTTTTATTTTTGTTAAGATGAAAGACAAGCGTCATTTTATGTAGTTTTAAGCCAAAAGGAGGTAAGCAGCGGTGAAAATTCTCACACAAGTACCAGTTTGTGAATATTGGATCATGTTTTAATTAAATGCTGATTGCTACTTCCCTTAGATCTTACCAGAAAGAAATATGAATACTGAAAACAAAGAGATATCTGTTTATCCCATTGATAAAATTCGCGAAGACTTTCCTATTCTGCATCAGGAAGTCAATGGCAAACCGCTCATTTATTTTGATAATGCCGCTACTTCCCAAAAACCCAAAGCGGTCATCGAGGCTTTGGATACTTACTATTTGAGGAATAACGCTAATATTCACCGAGGAGCGCACCACTTGGCCGCCAAGTCTACCGAAGATTATGAAGAAACCAGAGAAGCTATTCGCGCGTTTCTGAATGCTCAAAGCACAGAAGAAATTATCTTCACCAGAGGGGTTACCGAAGGGGTCAATTTGGTGGCTTCTACTTGGGGAAAGCAAAATCTACAAGCGGGAGATGAAATTATCCTCTCCGAAATGGAGCACCACTCCAACATTGTCCCCTGGCAACTCATTGCTCAGGAAAAAGGCGCCCACATCAAGGTGATACCCGTAAGCGATGAAGGAGAATTAGACCTAGAAGCTTACGAAAAACTTTTGTCTGAAAAGACCAAAATGGTATCCGTGGTACACGCTTCTAATGCTTTGGGAACCATCAATCCCGTGAAGCCCATCATTGAATTGGCACATCGCTACGGAGCGAAGGTAATGCTCGATGGCGCACAAGCTTCGGTACACTTGGAGATTGACGTACAAGCACTGGATTGTGATTTTTATGCGTTCTCTGGGCATAAGGTTTATGCACCCACGGGCATCGGGGCACTCTATGGCAAAAAAGATATTTTGCTGGAGATGCCTCCTTACCACGGCGGAGGAGAAATGATCAAGGAAGTGAGTTTCGAGCAAACAACCTACAACGATTTACCCCATAAATTCGAGGCAGGAACCCCCAATATTGCCGATGCCATCGCCTTCAAAAATGCCCTAGCCTACGTGCAAGAGATTGGCAAAGCCAACATTGCTCTTTACGAAAAAGAACTAATGGAATACGCCACGGCACGCCTCTCCGAAATTCTTGGTCTGAAAATCGTGGGCACCGCCCGAGAAAAAGTGAGTGTGATCTCTTTTGTAATTGATGGAATCCACCATAGTGATCTGGGTACACTGCTAGATATGAACGGAATCGCCGTGCGTACGGGGCATCATTGCACCCAACCACTGATGAAACGCTATGGTATCTCCGGGACGACCCGTGCTTCATTTGCGATGTACAATACCAAAGAAGAAGTAGACCAGTTTGTAGATGCTCTCCGCAGAGCCATCACGATGTTGCAGTAAATCACAAAAAAATGTCTGCCCCTTTGATGGGGCAGACTGAGCTTAGAGCTAGTTTAAATTTTAGATTTGAGAGCGAAAATTTCGATTTCGGGTTCTGATCATATAGAATTTTGAGGCAGGTCAATGTCCAGTGGACATTGGGCCAGCCCGTGGGACGGTATTATTCCCGAGAACTTTATGAAATCAGGTTCCAAAAGTGGACTTTTGTAGCCCGAAGATAATTTTTAAGCAAGCTCTTAATAGTGCTGAAGGGAATAGTCCAAAAGATTGCCTTCCTGATCAAAAAGTAAGCGTGCGTTTAATTTCCATCGCTCCAATTTGATTCTGTAAATCGTGCCGCCTTTTTCATTTTGTTCCCTACTGACTTCATCGACAAAAAAACCAGCGTACTGTTGACGGATCAAAGACAGAATCTTTTCAGGAAGTTCAATAAAAGGACTGATGGCTCCTGATTTTAGATTTTCCATAATCAAAAAACCAAAAATTTTTAATAAAAGTTTTCCTAATCACGCACGATCCAACTGGGTCTTTCACTCAAGAAATTGGGAGCAATGATCGGGAAGGGATAGCTTTTGACACTTACACTGTGCCAGACATTCTTAGGCTCATTCAGTTCTTGGGCACGCCAGCTGGCATCACTGCGAATATAAATTTGATCGTGTGGAGTTTTTATCCAAGCGAGGGCGTTGAGTCCGGCCGTACCACGCACGGGTTGTTGCGAAGTGGGAAGCCCCTGATTGTAATTGATCACTTTGACTTTGATCGTGTTATTACCTTCTTTGAGGGCATCGCTGATATTGCTTAAACGAATTCTTTGCCTGCTGAGATAAGCAGAGGCGTATGCTCGGAGATAATTGGTTTGGATTGGTTGATCGTTGATGGTTAGTTCAGCGTAGGTTTCGGCAATAATTTGTATGAAGGCAATTTGAGGTTTTTCTTCTAAGAAAAAATCTTTACGAAAAACTGCTTCCGTGTAGCAGTTAACCGTGTCAATCGTGTTTTTGCAATCAAATATCCATTCACTCGAGATGAGGGGAGAGTCCAAGCGTTTATTCAACAGCAGTTGATCCTTGGTTTCTTCAAAATAGCGAATTAGCCTCTCAAATTTACTCTGAATAACGGCCAAGCCCTCGGGTAGATAATATCGCAGCCACACTTTCCCGTATTCTTCACGCAGTATTTCTAATCTTAGGATATTCTCTTCGGCGAGATTGATTAAAGAGTTCAGGTCTTCCTCCTCGCCTTGAAAATAAAGCTGAAATCGTTGCTGCGTTTGTCTTTTGTAGAGATAATATTGCTGTAAATCTTTAAGTAAGCGAATCAAATCCAGGTGATCAGCATTGTGTTTCACCAGGGGTTGCAAGCTATCCAGGAGTAAAGTCAGGCGGGTCGTATCGGATACCAAGGACTGGTTGGAGCGATGATGGCTAAGGTCAGGAGCCGAGCTAGCAAGGAGCGGATGTTGCCAAAAATCTCGCCAAGAAATTTGAAAACTCGGCTTCTCGAGAAGCTGGTGTATTTCTTGGCTGAGTGGACTGTCTACTCCATAAAAATCCTGAAAATAAAGTCTTTCCCAATCCGCGGGTATGGGAGCGTCTTGTTTCCAAGCGACCTGCCCCAAGCGAGCGTGCGTAAGATAGAGAAGCTCCTTGAAAGTCTCGGAGCCCTGCCCACCTCCGTGTTGGGCAATGATCCCTTGGGCACTTTGCTCTTTGGCTTGCTTCGCCTTAATTTTCATTTCGTGGAAGCTTTGTTCGTACAAGGGCACCAAATAATGCGCACTATGGAGCTTTACAGATTTTAGATAGGGATTTTCCACCAATCCTAAACGCTGGGGAGAGTTAGCACTTTCTAATAAAAGAACCTGAGGGGGGATTGCTTCAAGCAAGGCAGGAAAGGCAGCTATGACTTCACTGTCCATCATGACTTTTTTCCCCAATTGATTACAAATTTGAAATATTTTCTGATAATGCGCTTGATATAAGCCCGTGAACCCTTGTTCTTGAAGCAACTTTTTGCTCTTACCCTGTCCTAGATCATAAGCCAATTGCCCACCTATATGCAGGTAAGGACTGTTGAAGGTTTGGGCGATTTCTTGCAATACTTTCTCCAAAAAGGTATAAGTAAAGGGACAAGAAACGCAGAAAGCAGAAGCCCCCGGAAACTCAGCAATTTGCAAAAACTGCTCCTGGGTCAAGATATTTTCTTGATCTGAGAGCGTTTCGAAAACAGGAATTACATCAATAAAATATTGATTGGCGAAATCTACGATCTCTCGCATTTGCTTCTCAGTGAGGGCATCTCTGCCCTTGGCTACGGTGGGGTAAGCATCCAAGAAAAGTGCATCCTCGAGATAGAGCAGATAGGTATTGATTTTATAGCGAGCCAAATGACGGATAATTTTCTTCAGATTCTCCGGAGTGGAGACTTGCCCCTGGCTAAAATCGTGGGAGATGCCTCGGAGGGCAAAGTCAGGCCAGTCAATAATTTCTTGATGATCAATACGCTGCTCTTCGGCTTGCTCAATCAACTGAATCAAGCTCATGACCGCGTAGAAGATACCACGTGGTTGAGGAGCCTCTATCAAAATTTTGTTTTGATAAATCTTCAGACGATAAGCTTCTCCCAATTTATCAGGAGGAATGCCGATTTTTAGGGCTTCTTTACTCGGAATAAGCACCAGAATCATATCGGCTTTTTCGGGGTCAGGCTCTAGGTAGGTAGAGGTTTGAAAATATTCTTTTAGTGCTTGGTTGAGTTGTTTGGCCGCGAATAGAGTCTTCGCTTGGTAATCATTGACCAGCGAAATGGTCATCGTAGGCTGAAAAGTGAACTGACCAGCGAGGGCTTTCACTTTTTGAGGTGTGGGAATAATCTTGGCCTGAGCCCAAGACAGCGTACAGCATATATATACCAAATAGCCTAAGAGACAGCTTCTTTGGATAAGTGTGTAAGTTCCTGATTGGATATTCTTATTTTGATAATTCACTAGTATACTTCTGGTTACATGCTAGAAAATATGCCAATTAAAATAATCCAAATCCTTAACAATTCGGCCAATTTTCAAGCTTTATTTCATACCGCAAAAATCTGGCTATATCTCCTCGGGTGGAAAGAACCCAGTATAATATCCAGTTTTTATACAGGCCATGAAGTCGTCTTTTACGCCTTCAAAAAGATTGCCTTCATGCGGTATGTCCTTTCTATGACTGGTTTTAAGGCTAAAAAAGCTCCTCAGCATTTTTTATTCAAGTCTCGTCCCGAACAAGTCTCAAATTACTTGGTTTTAATTTTACTTAGATACTCATATTCCATAAATAGAGAAAAAATTCAGCATCATTTCTCCCAAAAATAAACGCATCACCGACACTTATTCTTATGTCAAGCCTCACCAATCGCCAAATTTTGGACATTTACATGCAAGCCTGTCGCTCTGTAGAAGAAGAATTCATAGATCAGCCTCTTGAGGTAGTCAAAGGGAGTATTCCCCGTGACCTGCAGGGCTATCTGTTTCGAAACGGAGCCGGGCGTTTTGAGAATTATGGAGTGCCTTACGACCACCCCTTTGATGGAGATGGGATGGTCAGTCGTTTTCATTTCCGAGAGGGACAAGTTTTCTACAGCAATCGCTATGTTCGCACTCGTGAATTCCAGGCGGAAGCCGAAGCCCAAAAAATGCTCTATCGGAGCTTTGGAACGAATCTGCCCGGAGGAATAGCTAAAAACTTTCTACGGATGCAATTCAAAAATGCAGCGAACACGAGCTTGGTGTACCACGGGGGCAAAATGCTAGCCTTGTGGGAGGGAGGATTGCCTCACGAAATCTCACCCCATACCTTGGAAACAATAGGGCGTTACGATTATGAAGAAGAACTCAAGAATGCATTCTCAAAAGTAGATCAAATCATTAGCCCCGAGCTTCCTTTCTCTGCTCACCCCAAAAAGCATCCTCTCAATGGCGTTTTGTACAATTTTGGTACGGCCTCAGGAGCCAAAAACCGCCTGATGACCTACCAAATTTCTCCTGAGGGAAGGCTAGCAAATAAAATGGGTTTCGAGATGAAGGGAATTCCTTTTGTCCACGACTTTGTACTCACAGAAAATGGCGACCAGGTATTTTTTCTCACCTCGGTGCGCTTTGACTTGTGGAGAACCTTGATTGGTTTGAAAACACCCGTGGATTCCATTCAGGCAGATACCTCCGCTCCGAACCGCATTTGGGTCATTCGTGGAGATCAGAAAATGGAGTTTCTCACCAACTCAGGCTTTATCTTTCACCACGCCAATGGATTTGCAAGAGATCAGAATCGGCTGGTGGTAGATGCTTTATTGATGGCTCAGTTTCCTAGCGCAGAAGCTACCGGCTCCCTATTTGAGGATGAAGCTTTTCAGAATATTCCCGCTTACCTGACCCGCTACGAGATCAATCTAAACTCCCGAGAAGTCCAGCACCAACGAATCTCTGACTATCCCATGGAATTACCCACCATCCACCCCCAGAAAGTGGCACGTCCTTATCGCTACGTGTGGGCGATTGGTACCCATCCTGAGCGAGCCAATGGCCTCTTACACGGGATCGTGAAGGTAGATACTCAGACGAAAAAGAGTAGTCTGCACGACTTCTATCCCCATTTGACGGGAGAACCCATTTTAGTACCCAAGGCAGATAGTAAAGACGAAGACGAAGGTTGGTTGCTGAGCCTTCTGTTTGATGTAACGCAAAAAAAAACACGCCTACTCGTGATGAACGCACAGGATTTGGAAGTGATCGCCGAAGCTGTATTACCGCACTGCCTGCCTTTAGGCTTTCACGGACTATGGCTAGATCAATTGGCTTAAATGAAGAAAGCCGTCTGAGGTGTAAATCGCAGACGGCTTTTGATTATGTTTTAGAATTCAATGGAAAGGTCAATCGATTGTTCCCGAAGCCTTTCCCGAAGTAAGGTCAGCTCTTCTGCTTCTTCTTCGGAGAGGAAATCAAATTCCCGTTTTTTTTCAATTTCTTGAATGCGGTCAAAAACCTGACTAGGGGATAAATAATGCTCATTGAAATTCATAAGATTAATCAATTTAGGTTATTGTATAAACTACTTGATTGGATAGGAGTGACCCATCCAAATGAGTCTTTAAGTAAAAATAAAAAGAGTAAGAATAGATAGAGACGAATGTCAATGCTAGGGAAGGGAGATAAAGAAGAATTGGAGCGTTTTTGCCAAATATCAATTTGTACATAGTTACTCCAGACTACGCAATACGAACGAAAAAGATCAGCTCGGCAAATAAACGAAATGTTAACTTTTTCCAATTTAGCTAAAATTCTGCATCAGAAACTTGCACCAAGTGCTATATGACCAACAACTAGTACTGGACTTGCTCGACTAGTTCCTTCCTATATAAAGCGAAATACCAGAAGAATCTTGTCTTTTATGCCCAAAAAATAATAATAAATTGTTACTCTGTAAAAAAGTTTTATATTTTTACATAAAAACGAACTAACTAACAAACAAAAAAACAATGGATAGTAACAACAAAAGAGTTGCGCTAGTTACAGGTGCTACTGGAGGCTTAGGGACTGCTATGTGCCAGAAGTTACAGTCTGACGGCTACCGAGTCGTCGGTAATTATCGCAACGCTGAAAAAGCACAAAAATGGGCCGCCGAGCAAGAAAATGAAGGTTACAAATTTGACCTATTCGAGGGAGACGTTTGTAACTTCGATTCTACCCAAAAGATGGTAGCAGAAATTAAAGAAAAAGTAGGAGTCATTGATATTCTAGTAAATAATGCTGGAATTACCCGAGATATGCCTTTCCACAAAATGACCAAGGAAGACTGGGACGCCGTGATCGCCACCAACCTGACCAGTGTCTTCAACTGCACCCGCAACGTGATCGAGGAGATGCGTGATCAAGGTTATGGCCGAATTATCAATATCTCCTCTGTGAATGGACAGCGAGGGCAATACGGGCAAGCCAATTACTCCTCAGCTAAAGCAGGTATGCACGGGTTTACCAAGACGCTGGCTATGGAAGTGGCCAAGAAAGGCATTACCGTGAACACCATTTCCCCAGGTTATATTGCTACGGATATGGTCATGGCGGTGCGTGAAGATATCCGCGAAAAAATTGTACAACAAATCCCCGTCGGACGATTTGGAGGAACCGAAGAAATTGCTTATCTGGTGTCTTTCCTTGCCTCTGATAATGCCAGTTTTATCACAGGCGCCAACTACGCAATCAACGGTGGGCAACACGTGAGCTAAAAACTTATTTGACCGCTAACATACAAGCGATCTCCCTGCTCTTGTGTGAGAGCAGGTTTTTTTATGCGTTCTCAAAACAGCAAACCAGCGCTAAGAATCCATTTAAAGTATAATTCTGTCTTCTTTCCCACTCATGATCACCGAGAAATTTATAGGAAATAACAATTCTTTAATGCCTCTGATTAGTTCTGGGTATAATTTGTGTTCATGAAAATGTGAAAACAAATACATTCCACTACCCATTCAGCAAAGCATTTTCTTACTTTTCTAATACCGGAAAGCGTAATTCTTTTACATCAGATAATTACAACCAATCATGTTTTTGGGAAGAATATTGTTGCATCTGAAAATCAGATTTAAACTGCTGGTCGCTTTTGGGTCAATTCTACTGTTATCCGTAGGACTGATTATCACCGCCACCAACGCCATTCATAAAATACTTCAGTACAAAGCCATCAACGAGGAAGTAGACGGGCTGAATGTACAAATCTTGAAGCTGAACATTGCCGAGACGAACTTCGTGGATAATGGCTTCAAACGGGTTACTTTCTTGCAGAGCGGCCAGAGTCAAGACCTAGATAATTTTTATGAAGCCCTCGAGAAGATTCAACTTATCCTAGACGATCTAAAAAACCCCGCCATCCTCTCAGATAATCAAGCGCATAATCAAATCATCGCTATCCAACGCAATCTGAAAACCTATGAACAAGTCTTTACAGATTTGGTAGAAGTGCTTAAAGAAAGGGGTTTCAAAGATTATGGAGTAGAAGGCGCACTCCGAGATGCCATCCATCGGGTAGAAGATATGGAGTTTGACTACAACAAAGCAACTATGCTTATGCTCCGCCGCCACGAGAAAGATTTTTTCCTAAGAAAAGACCTTCGCTATTTGGACAAATTCAACGGCACGATTGATAATTTCATCCAAACTATTCAGAATAAACAACTCCCTAACAATCCCAAGCTAAAAGAAGCTCAACTCGAGATTCTCGATAACTTAGACAGTTACAAAAGTAAATTCAATTATATTGTTGAATTAGAAAAGAAAATTGGCCTTTCCAAAGAGGCAGGACTAAAAGGCGAAATCAATAAGATTCGCGCGTTGATTTTTCCCGAAATTACGCGACTCAATACCCTCATCAAATCTCTGATTCAAAAGCTCATTAACTATCGGATTATTTTACTTTTCACGCTCTTGTTCCTGCAGTTGTCCATTGGTTTGTTTTTGGTAATCTTCTATTCTAATCTGCTCACACGCGCTATCAAAGAGATCAAAAGAAGCATGGTGAGCCTGGCCGAAGGGCATTTTCCCGAGAAAATGACCATTCGTACCCGAGATGAACTCGGACAAACCAAGATCGCACTTAATAATTTGATAGAGCGAATCCGTACGGCCACTCGCTTTGCGGATGCACTCGGGAATGGAAAGTTGAATGAAAAATACGACGAAAAATTCAACGACGATGTCTTGGCTAAGTCTATCATTACCCTCAAGGATAAGCTCAAGGAAGCCGAAAAAGAGCAGGGAAAAATCAATTGGACGAATGAAGGAATTGCTCACTTCAATGAAATTCTAAAGCACGAACAAGATGATGTAGACTTACTAGGACAGAAAATTATTCGCAACCTGATAGAATACCTAAATGCCAATCAAGGAGCCCTGTTCTTACTGAAAGCAGAAGGAGAGCAGGAGCAAGAGTTCTTAGAACGGGTAGCCACCTATGCTTTTAACCGGAAAAAGTTTGTCCGACAGCGCATTTACCTCGGAGACAATCTCCTCTGGCAAAGTGTGCTCGAGCGCAAAAGCATCTTTCTTAAATCCGTGCCACAAGGCTATCCTCAGATTGTCTCGGGACTCGGTGGCGCTACTCCTGAGAGCGTGCTGATTGTACCCTTGAAGGTAAGGGATGAGGTCGTTGGTGTTTTAGAATTGGCCTCCTTCGAGGTTTGGCAGGATTATCAAATTGCTTTCGTGGAGAAACTCTCCGAAACCTTCGCCAATGTACTTTACAACAAAATGATCAATGAACAAACCCACCATCTACTCAACGAATCCCAAAAAAAGACCGAAATCCTGACCGCCCAAGAAGAAGAACTTCGCCAAAACTCGGAAGAACTGAGGGCAACTCAGGAAGAATTGAATCGTCAAAAAGATTCTATGCAAGAAGAAATCGAGCGACTGAGAGAAGAATTGGAGAAAAGAAAAAACTCTTCTTGGGAGCAAGTTTAGCGTAGGCCATTTGCAAGTTGTAGGATTGCTCTTAGCACACACACGGAAGTATAGAACGCATCAGGAGTCGAGTACTCCTGATGCGTATGGTTAAATAACCGGCCATTTGCGCCTAAATAGGCACCTCGGCAAATTTTAGTAAATCGGCGATGGTGGCAATTTTGCTACCTTTGATTACGATTCCATCGTCCTTGACGGCAGGCTCATGTAGATTGTTCAAGTAACTGTTGGGGTCTTGTTTTACCAGACCGATTAAAGTCTCAGCCACCAAACGACTTCCTACTTCCCCTAAGCTTTGTCCATTTTGCTGTACCTCCGCTTCACGCAAGATGTAGTACCAAAGTGGCGTACGATCCACAAAACCACCTTTTTTTAGTGCCTTTTTCGTATCTTCGCTAATACCATCAAAAAGCTGTCCTTTCCTAAGTGGTACTACCCCCATTGCACCCGCGACTGCCTGTCCGTGAGGAATGCTCAATACGAAAGCTCTCACCAAATTACGCTGAGCCAACATTGCCAAGATACTACCCGCGCGAATGCCTTCGCCAATATTTTGTAGCTGGAAAAGCCCCTCGGCCAAAAGTGGATCAATGCGACGTGCTCGCTGGGGTTCTACTTTAGGAAGATGCTTAAAGGAAGCAAACTTACTCCAACTGACCACGTTTTCGTCCTTGAGACGGTAGTTCTTGTCGTTGATCTCTTCCAACAAATCATCACCCGCACGACGTTCTTCATTTGCTACCCCCAGCAACTCCTCGATATTCTTCTGAGTGCCGTCATTCAACTCGTAAAAAGGACGAATCATAGAGTGCCCGAAGCGGAAAGCAGCAGCTGAGAACTCCAGAGGCATAAAGATCGCTCCTCCACTAAAACCAGGTGCGTAGAAACGAGGGCCGTTAAAGAGCGTATCCTTGACAATATTTCGGTCGCACACATTCGGTAGGTAATCATTGACAACCACGTACTGATAAGCCCAACGAACCAACTGTCTGGCACGGATATACTTCATTTCTTCGGAACCTTTAAACTCTTCTACCACCTTATTGTGGAATCTGAGGAAAGCCGCGTGTAATTGACTGATAATCACGTTTTCGTCATTGCGCATATCGGCGATCAATGCCTTACGACCATGACGAGGTAAGTCAATGCGGTTTCTACGTGCTCTTACCTTAAACTTCAACTCACCGTTGTAAAGCGCGTCTGCCTCGGTGATAGAGTCGAGCTTGGGGTTGAAAAGTAGGCCAGGCCCATCACCGTAAACACTATCCAGATCAAGCTGGGGGCGTCTGCCGTTTTTCAAAACTCGTACTACATCTGCTGGATCAATAGGATTTACCTCGATTTTACCATTGGCACTTTCCTCGATACGATTGCGGATTTCGTTGTCATCGCGGTCGGTACGAGCCGTGATATCGTGGTCAATGAATTGGCCTAAATAAGTAAAAATAGCAGGAATACGGGAATTGAGTCCCTTTCTTTCTCTATCTTGATTTCCCGGATCACCCATTGCATTTCCTAAATCCATCAGCGCGGGGATGGTGTTAGCATCTACGGGTAATAAGCAATCTGGAGAAGTAGACAAGAAGGGAAACATGTAACCAAAGGGGGTTTCAAACAAGATTTCATCTACCTTTTGAATCCCTTTCAAATGTGAAACATCTCTAAGCATAGTATTTAAAATAATTGGTTGAATAGTTGATATAAGGAAAGCATGAACATGATGATGTTTTCCTTGGTTTTAGCCTAGCAGGCACCTATCTATCACGCAAACTTAAATTACTTTTGTGTGTAATCTATTTTCCTACTCGTTGTTAGGTGCTAGCTGTAAGGCTAAATGATGTATTACAATGATCGTTAAAAAAGCCTCAAAAGTTACATGTAAGTTTGAAAAAATAGTCGATATGCTAATAAATGAGGGTAAACCCCTAAATATTTGTTAGTATATTTTGCTGAATCTTACCAAGGTCAAAACGTATTAAAGAAGGGCTACTTGCTCCCGAAGATCCTGGTCAATAGCTAAAGCCTTGAGCTTGTACCAGAAGAGCAGAGACTTGGGACTTTCGGCGTCTTCATCCAAATCCTGCCAAGATATTTCACAGGTAAGATTTTGGGTCGGTTGGAAACCCTCTTTCTTCCAAAAGGCATGGTGAGGTACATAGTCGGCAGGACGGCGAGGATGATTATCCGGGCGAACCACGGCGCAAAAAGTGATGAGCTTAAAGCGATCTAGAATCTGTACCCAAGCTTCTCGTTCACGAAAGAAAGCTGAGCCAATGCCCTGCCCACGGTATGCTTTCTTGAGAACAGATTCACCATAATAAAAAATTTGACTCAGATCAAAGCCTTTCTCGAGCCAAGGAGCTTTGATATTATCTGCTTCCTGTTCTATGGGAATGCCCGTGGAAGCACCAATGACTTCTTCTCCATCAAAGGCTAAAATCAGAATGCTATTGGACGTATCCATATAGGTTTGGATATACGTCTGTTCATATTCCATGGCACCATCGTAGAGATAAGGAAATTCACGGAAGACCTCGATTCTGAGACGAGCTAAGTCCTCAAGATGAGGTTCGGCTTCTTTACCGGGGAAGGATTGGACACGGATGGTATTTTTCATGCGTTTATTTCGGGTTTAGAGGAGAGTGCCTGATAGATTGCTCTGATTTTGTCTAACAATCTCGCGAGGGTTTCTTCACGGGTAAAATGATTCATCAAGGTAGTTCTGAGGTAAAGTTTGCCCTCGACCTGCGTCTGCACGATATAGAATTCTCCGTCGTGAATCAAAGCCTTGCGAATCTGCGCATTGACTTGGTTGAGGTTCGCTTCATGGGTTTGAGGCGGAAGATAACGAAAACAAAGAATATTGGCTTGCGGCGCGGTGGCTAGTTCAAAATCTGATTCTGCTCGGATCATCTCGGCAAAGTTTTTCGCCAGTGTATATAAATAATCAATATGATCGGCAAAAATTCGAGTGCTGTAAGTACGCAGAGTCATAAACGTCCGCAGGCTCATGGCATGCTTGGTACATTCTATGGTGCGTTTGCCGAGGTTGTACCATTCTCTTTCCTCAGAATTTTCCCAGAGGTAATCGGCCTTCTGGGCAAAGGTCTGGTAACCCTTGTTACCATCTTTAAACACTAAAGCCGTGGCCAAGGCCGTGGTCATCAACATTTTATGAAAATCCAAAACTACCGAATCAGCTCTCTCGATGCCTTTCACCAAGTGTTTATATTTTTCGGAAAATACTACTGCCCCGCCGTGCGCCCCGTCCACGTGAAACCAGAGATCGTATTTTTCACAGAAATCTGCAATTTGATCCAGCGGGTCATAGGCACCCGTGGCCGTGGAGCAGGCATTGCCCACCACCGCGATCACTCGTTTGCCTTCACCTTGGGCTTTTTGATAATATTCTTCCAATAAATCGCTTCGCATCCTGAAATTTTCATCATAAGGCACGGGAATAATCCCCGCTTCACCCAAGCCCATGATCTTGACCGCCCGATTGACACAGTAATGTGATTGCTCGGAGACCATTACGGCAAGCTGCGTCTGATTTTGTACGCCTTCTTGCCAGCTATCAAAGCCCGCCTTGGCTCTTCTGGCGGCCAAGAGCGCCGTCAAATTACCCAAACTCCCGCCCGAGGTCAACACGCCGTCCGCCTCCGCAGGATAGCCCAAGTAAGGAAGCAAGGTCTGTATCACGACTTTCTCGAGAGCCACCATCGGGCTGCCCATCTCGTAGACACCCATGCCCGAGTTCATCAAAGAGCCCAAGAAATCGGCCAAAGCATTCAGGGGCAGGGGAGAGGCCACCTGATGACCCACATAGCGCGGATGGAGGGTGTGAATATTTTGCTCGATCACTCGCCGGAAGACGCTCATCACGTCCTCAGAGCCTTGATTTTCTTGTAAATCTTTTTGCCAGTATGCAAATAGTGCATCGGGATGCCGCGCAGAATAGACGGGCAGATCGTCGTCTCCTCTTTGAGCAGCTTCAATGTAATCAGCGAGTAATTCCACGAGTTGGTGGCCGTTTTCACGGAAAGTCTGGGCGGAGAAAGCCTTTCGGAGCAGGTCGGTCATTCGTTGATTTAGATTTTCATATTTAACCCAAAGTAAGAGGCTTTTGATGGGATTTGCAAAAGATTTTGTAGCCCTGTAGCCCCGAAGCTCCAGCTTCGGCGGCCTGAGTCCGAAGCCGGAGCTTCGGGTTTACTGATAATCAACCGCCAGTTGCTTGATCTTCGCCAGCACCTCTGCCACGATGCCCTTTAGCTCGGGGGGCATACGGAGGTACTGCCCTTCCCACTCCTCGCGGAAGGACAGCAGCGCGTAGTAGACGGGCTTGAACTTGTCCTTCAGCGAAAACTGCTGACCCTCCACGAAGCAGCGATAAACCAAATCGTACTGCTCCTTGGCGAGCAGGAGCAGGATATAGTTGGTCAGTTCTTCTTCATAATCATTGATCATCTCCTGATTGTGGATAATCTCCTGGGTATACTGGATGGCCTCCTCGACCCGATGGTGCCAGAGAAGAATCCAGGAGAGGTTGTAACGAGTGTAAATATCTAAGCCCTTCAACTCAATCGCCTTGTGGATATATTTCAAAGCATTCTCTTTTCGGGTCTTGCTTTCGCAAAACATCCAAGCTAGGTCATTGTAAGCAGAATTTTCACCTTTCTCAGCGGCAAGTAGAAACATTTTTTCTGCTTCGTTAAGATTGCCTTGTTTTTTATAAAGTTGGGCAAGATGTATGTAAGCTTTCCACTCTTCTTTTTCAATGGCTAGTTGATAATACTTTTCGGCCATTTCCCACTTTTCTTGCCCGTCGTAAAGCAGAGCGAGAAGGTTTAAAGCACCCCACTCTTCTTTTTCAATGGCTAATTGG
>CAZKBP010000001.1:38001-123737 GCA_964551015.1 uncultured Cytophagaceae bacterium
TTCTTTTTCAATGGCTTGTAAGTAATACTTTTCGGCCATTTCCCACTTTTCTTGCTCGTAGTAAAGAATGCCAAGATTGTTTAAAGCATCCCACTGTTCTTTTTCAATGGCTTGTAAGTGATACTTTTCGGCCATTTCCCACTTTTCTTGCTCGTAGTAAAGAATGCCAAGATTGTTTAAAGCATTCCACTCTTCTTTTTCAATTGCCTGTAAGTAATACTTTTCGGCCATTTCCCAATTGCCTACTATGTTGTAAGTTAGAGCCAAAACGAGGAAAACTGATCCATCCTTCCTTCTTATCTGCTTGTAACACCTGATGGCTTCTTCGTACTGTTTATCATCGCTTAACTGCAGCCCTCTCTCCAAAAGTTCCTGATCCGACTCTGATAGTTGCTTGGCTAGTTCGGGAGCCTTCTCCGTTAGATACGTACGGGTGGTACGGATCATTTCGTGTTCAGTATTACGATCTAGCATTCCGGTGGCGACCATGGCTTCGGTCATCGTGAAGGCAGATCCGTGGTAGTAAGTCTTGGCTTTCATAGATTGCATAATGCGCTGAGCCTTGGCTCGGAGTTCGTCCTCGTCGTGCCACATCTCCAAGAAGCGCACCAGCCAGAGCACGGTGCTTTTTTGCCGGCGGCGGCCCTGGCGCATCAAGTACCAGATATTGAAAAAGCGTTCTTTGATCTGGTATAGCTCGTAGCGGGCATCGGTATCCACGCGGGTAATGATATAGGCTTTCTGTAGCTTGCGGAGCAAGGTGGGGAGTTCGGCCAGCGAGAGGCGGGTCTTCTGGGCAATCTCCTCGGGGCTCACGGCATCCCAGTTCAGAGCGATGGCATTGGTGATGTCCTGGAGGTCGCGGTGGAGCTTGCTGAGGTCATCGAGGCGGTGCTTGTAGAGGGGTGTTACCCGATCCAGGATGGCCTCCAAGTCCTTGAGGGCATTGCCTCTTTGGTCGTCGATGAAGATTTCAAAGAGCAGCACCACCGTCCGAATCACCCCTTGGGTGATGCTGCGAAGGGCTTCTACGCGGCCTTTTTGGTTTTGGAGGATAGACTGCATGGTTTCCTCCTGCTGGTAGTAGGTGGCGAGTTGCATCAGTAGGTCTTGGGTCTCGGCCGTGCCCAGGCCTTCTAGCCTTTCCACTTTGAAAAACTCATAGAAGGGCTGGGCGTAGTCAAAGAAAAGCTCCATCGCCACCGCCGAAGCCCCCACGATGCGGAGGTGGGGGCAGGTATTGAGGATTTCGCGGAGGCGATGCCCCTGGAGGTATTGGCTCGAGTCTGGTGGTGCCTCGTGTCCATTTTGGTCAAAGCTCTGATCGTGAAATTGGCTAAACATTTCTCCCATATTGTCAATGAAGAGTATAAGCTTCTTTCCCTGAGCTTCCAGCTTCTGGATCAGGAGGTTAAAGATTTTTTCCTCGTAGACTTCGTCGGCAATACCCTCGTGGTAGAGGGCGTCCATTTCCTCGAAAAGTCCAGCAAACGTGGCGTCCTTGTCTTCCAAGTATTGGGCGGTAGTTTCCCAGAGCTTGAAGAGGCGATTGATGCCATAGTAGGCTTCTTCCTTGAAGACAATCGGGACAAGCCACGCGTTGAGCTTAGAGTCGCGCTCTATTTCGTAGCTGAGGCGGAGCAGGAGGGTGGTTTTGCCCATGCCCCTTTGCCCCTCGATGAGGTAATGCTGCTCGGGATATTGCATCTTACTGCTCTGAATATCTTCATAAATCTCCCGAAAAACCTCCAAGCGAACCACGAAGTTTTTGATCAACTCCTCGGGGGTTTGTTGGTGGGGGTTGTAGGCTTGGGCGACGAGCATTTTGGAACTAGAGAGCATAGGCGTTCGAGGTTAGCGGGAAGTGTAGCGCTTCCACCAAAGTTGCAAAAGGGGCGAGTTGAATTGATACAAATCTTCGTCTCGTTCATTATTTAAATAACCATCGTATTTCAAGGAGGCTAAGATGGTATCATAGATCGGCTCCACTCGATATTTCTGGGCGAGTGCCTTGATGTCTTGCCGATGTATTTGATCCTGACGAGCCAGACCGTGAAGCAAAGATAGTACAAATTTGTGAGATTGATCCTGAAAGGCATCCTCGAGGCGATCGTACATGCTTCGGAAGTCTTTATCGTTGTCTCGGGAGCAAATTTGTTGAAAGGCTTCTTCCACGATTTGCGGATTGGCCTTGGTCATATTCTGCTTTCGCAAAAGGGTTTTGATTTCTTGAAAGATCAATTGCAAATAAAAAGGAATCAACCATCTTACCTTTTCTAAGATGAGATTTAAGGCATCTAATTCACAACTTAAATCATAACCGCGAAAGAGGGCGTTGACGAGATCATCGGCTTCCTTGCGCGTGAGCTGATCCACGTAGGTTTTGTTCAAATCATTGATAAGCTTCATCTCTCCCAATTTCCCCACGACTACATCCAGGCCAATGGAGCCAGTCAGGATAAACTGGATATGCCGGCTGACCTTTTGCCGCATCTGGCGATTGACTTGTAAGAAATCGGTAGCGGCCTCGGTACTCAGGTGGCGAGTGATGTTCACGATGGTTTGCGGAAATTCGTCAATCATCAGGATGACTTGTACGCCGTCCAGCTCAATTTTGGAAATTAGCTCCTCGAAGGCTTCTTCGTAGTTTTTGTGAGTGGGTTCGCGCAATTCTATTTTCAGGCTCGAAGCTTCCAGGGTTTTGACGCGGAGAGTGATTTCATCCCAGAGTTTTTGGGATTGGCTTCGCAGACGGTTTTTCGTGCTCAGTGCATCGCTCTTCAAGATGGCTTTGAGGAGGCGTTTATAGAAATCCTCGGGTGTCTTAATGGATTCCGTGGTCTCGTAGATAAAGATAAAGCCCTGCCGAGGATTATCTTCAAGATGGCGCATGATGGAGGTTTTGCCAACGCGCCTCGGGGCGGCCAAGAAAAGGTTGCCCCCGGCACGGAGGCGGTCGTAAATCTCATCCAAAATATGAGGGCGAGGGAAGAAGTTTTCGCCCCGAGCCGCCTGACCGACAATATTTTTGATTTTTAAACTCATATTTGGTAGAAGTCAATGAGGTTAATAAAGCTTGGTGCTAGCATCAAATATAAGAAATTTTGATGAGAAGCAGTCCTCTTCCCGCCACTGGAATTGTGGAGCCACTTTCACTCCTCCCTAAAATTTTGTAGTTTCGTTTTCAATAGAATCCACCAATCCCAAACCCTAAGTTCATGCAAATCCCCGTCCGCAAGGAACGCCTTTATCGAGATGTCGAGCATATCTGCTCCATCCAACCTGCCCGTAATTATCAAAACATAGATTCGCTCAACCAAACGGCGGATTATATTCTAGGAGAGTTTCAGAAGTTGGATGGCAGCACGGCCATTCAAAGCTACTCGGCGGAAGGACAGATTTACAAAAACGTGATCGCCACGTTTTACCCCGAGAAAGAAAAACGGATTGTCATCGGGGCGCACTACGATGTGGATGGCGACCAACCCGGCGCGGATGATAATGCCAGTGCCGTGGCGGGCTTGCTAGAAACGGCCCGCCTCCTGAATGAGCTAAAACCCGACCTCAAGCATCGTGTAGAAATGGTGGCTTTTACCTTAGAAGAAGCTCCTTTTTTCTATACCGATCAAATGGGCAGTGCCATTCACGCCCAATCGCTCCGAAAGGCAAATGTCGAGATAGAATTGATGATTTGTCTGGAAATGATCGGTTATTTCAGTGAAGAACCTAATTCTCAAAGCTTTCCTATAGAAGCTCTGAAGGCGATCTATCCGAATACAGCTAATTTTATTACCTTGGTCGGGCGTAATGAAGAAAAGGTCTGGGTGCAAAAATTCAAGGAACAAATGCTCACCCACGGCCAAGTTGACGTGCAATCCATCTGTGCTCCCATCGAGATGATGCAAGACATCACGCGCTCCGACCATTATAATTACTGGAAAAGAGGCTATCCCGCCTTGATGATTACTGATACTTCTTTCCTGCGCAATCCGAATTACCACCAAAAAACCGATACCATTGATACGCTGAATTTTGATTACATGGTAGAAGTGGTGAGAGGCTTGGTGGGAGCCTTGATTAAGTTATTCTAAACGATCAGGCCAAAGATTTTTCTGGTACAAAACTTTTCTATCAATAAAAGCCATTTTCTCTTTGGAATTGAGTAGAGATTCTTTTACATTTCACGTGTTTGTCTGAAAAACTTAGTTTAAACCAGAAATTATGAAAATAGCGATCTTATCTCGTAATCCTAAATTATATTCTACCCAAAGATTAGTGGAGGCTGGCGAAAAAAAAGGCCACGAAATGCTCGTGGTAGATACGCTCAAATGCAATTTAGAGCTAGAAAAAAAGAAGCCAGCTGTCTATTACAAAGGAGCTTTTTTGAGTGATCTGGATGCCGTTATTCCCCGCATCGGAGCTTCGGTTACTTTTTATGGAACAGCCGTGGTTAGGCAGTTCGAGATGATGAAAGTCTTTTCTACCACCGAATCTGTGGCCTTGGTACGCTCCCGAGATAAGCTCCGCAGTTTGCAGATTCTTGCCCGTGCCGGATTGGGCTTACCCAAAACGGTATTTACCAACTACAGTCGGGATGTATCTCATACGATCGAGTCGGTAGGAGGTGCGCCCTTGATTATCAAACTCTTGGAAGGAACCCAAGGCTTAGGTGTGGTCTTAGCAGAAACCAAAAAAGCAGCCGAATCCGTGCTAGAAGCTTTCAATGGTCTCAAAGCGCGAGTGATTGTACAAGAATTTATCAAAGAAGCCAAGGGAGCTGATATTCGTGCCTTCGTGATTGATGGTAATGTAGTAGGCGCCATGAAACGCCAAGCCAAAGAGGGCGAATTCCGTTCCAATCTCCACCGAGGTGGTCATGCTGAAACAATCGAGTTGAGCGAGGAAGAAGAAACCGCTGCCATCAAAGCCGCTAAGGCCATGGGGCTAGGCGTGGCCGGGGTAGATATGCTCCAATCCGACCGTGGGCCTTTGATTCTAGAAGTCAACTCTTCTCCTGGCCTGGAAGGTATCGAGAAAGCCACCGAAAAGGATATCGCTGGCTTGATTATCAAGTATATTAAGCAGAATGTGGATTAGAAGTAAATTGCTCATAGGTAGTTAATGATTCCTAAACCACTCCAAAGTAATCTCCAAGCCTTGCTCGATACGGACGTAAGGCTCGTAGGCAAGTAGACGCTGGGCTTTAGAAATATCGGCGAGGCTATCACGGATGTCGCCAACACGAGCGGGACCGTGTTGAGCCTCTATCTGAGAACCCATTTTGGCTCTCAGAATCTGAAAAAGTTGATTCAAAGAAGTACGATCGCCCAAGGCTACATTATAAACCTGATTGAGTGCCTCGGGATTTTGTACCAGTGCGGCTTTGATATTCGCCTGGACGGCATTTTCTACAAAAGTAAAATCACGGGTTTGCTCGCCATCGCCATTAATGGTCGGGGCTTCTCCCTTTAATAAGGCATCAATAAAAAGTGGAATTACGGCTGCGTAGGCTCCCTTGGGGCTTTGTCGGGGACCAAAGACATTGAAGTAACGCAGACCAATGATTTCCATCCCGTAGGTCTTGGCAAAGACATCGGCATAGAGTTCATTGGCGTACTTGGTAATGGCGTAGGGAGAGAGGGGCTTACCAATTTTATCCTCTTGCTTGGGCAGTTCCCTGCTATCGCCGTAGGTAGAGGAAGAGGCCGCGTAGATAAAGCGTTTGACCTTTTGGTCACGGGCTGCTACGAGTATATTCACGAAACCATCAATATTGACGGCATTGGTGGTGATCGGGTCTTTGACACTGCGTGGTACAGAACCCAAGGCCGCTTGGTGCAAAACCACATCCATTCCCTGACAAGCTTTTTGGCAAGCTTCTACATCCCGAATATCTCCTTCTAACAACTGGAAATTTTTGTGCTCTTGAAATTCTTTTAAATTTTCGGGAAAACCCGTGGAGAAATTATCCAAAACCAAAACTTGTCTGGCGCTGTATTTCAAAAGATATTCTACCAGATTGGAGCCAATAAAGCCAGCTCCACCCGTCACTAGAAAGGAAATTTCACTTAAATCTTGGGAATGAAAGGGTTTTTCGTACATATTGATTCATTTTTCAAAACACAGAGACACGGAGGCACAGCGCAAAGTGCCGAGCCTGCTTCCTAGCTATAATACCCTAACGCTTTTCATACTGCGCCTCGTAATACTGCTGATAGGTTCCAGAAGTAACTTGCTCGAGCCAATCTTCGTGATCTAGGTACCATTGCACGGTTTTTTCTAAGCCTTCTTCGAACTGGAGAGAAGGTTTCCAGCCGAGTTCATTCATAACTTTTTGGGCATCGATGGCGTAGCGTAGGTCGTGCCCGGCACGGTCTTTCACGAAAGTGATCAATTTTTCGGAGCTTCCCTCAGTTTTTCCCAGTTTTTGATCCATCACACGGCAGAGCAGACGCACGAGGTCAATATTTTTCCATTCGTTAAAGCCGCCAATATTATAGGTATCGCCAATTTTGCCTTGATGAAAAATCGTATCAATGGCTTGGGCGTGGTCAATCACGTAGAGCCAGTCCCGTACGTTTTCACCTTTGCCGTAGACGGGTAGTGGCTTTCCATTTTTGATATTATGAATAAAGAGCGGAATCAGCTTTTCAGGAAATTGATTCGGGCCGTAATTATTCGAGCAGTTGGAAACAATCACGGGCAATTGATAAGTATTATAATAAGCTCTCACGAAGTGATCGGAACTGGCCTTGGAAGCGGCATAGGGAGATTGTGGATCGTAAGGAGTCGTTTCCAAGAAAAAGCCACCATCATCTAGAGAACCGTAGACCTCGTCCGTGGAGATATGATAGAATAAGCAAGAACGATTTTCCAAAGCCTGGCCATTTTCCAAACGATCTTGCCAATAGTTACGTGCTACATTGAGCAGCGTGACGGTTCCGATTACGTTCGTTTCTACGAAGGCGAGGGGATTCATGATAGAGCGATCCACGTGTGATTCGGCAGCGAGGTGGATAACGGCGTCGAAGCCATGCTCTTGGAAGAGGTTTTGCATCAAAATTTCATCTCGGATATCTCCCTTGATAAAATGATAATTGGGCTGGTTCTCGATATCTTGGAGGTTATTCAGGTTACCCGCGTAGGTAAGCTCATCAAGATTATAAATTTGGTACTGAGGATAGTTTTGTACGAATTGCCGTACGACGTGGGAGCCGATAAAGCCCGCCCCACCTGTGATGAGAATTTTCATAGCATTTTTATTTAGTTGTTGAATGATTTCATGGATGCACTGCTAAATTGTAGAATGGTTCTATTGAAGTTGTCCAGAATTTATCTTTGGGCTGCAAAATTTCTTGTGATGAACCATTAGGCAGCCATTCAACCAAGTAGCAAACTCTCTCTTGAATCTAAAATTGGTAATTTGCCATTTTTTACAAACTCCAATAGGTCATTTCCTTAATTTTTCCTCGATAAATCCCCTTCACGTCTACCAAAACGGCCTTAGGATGGCTCAGGGAATGAAAATAAGATTCTTCTAAATCTAAATATTCCCGATGATTAACCGCTACGATGATGGCATCATAATCTGAACTAGGTTTTTCTGCCAGAGCGATTCCATACTCCTGCTCCAGTTCTGGAGAATGTGCCTGTGGGTCCACAACATCCACTTCCAGATGAAAATCTTTTAGTTCTCGGACGATGTCAACGATCTTGGAGTTGCGAATATCTTTGACATTTTCCTTAAAAGTAATGCCCATGACCAAAATCTTGAGATTCTGCAGATTTTTACTATTCTGAAGGGCTAGTTTGATGGTTTGATTGGCGACATGGCGACCCATCGAGTCGTTAATACTCCGGCCACTGAGAATCACATTGGGATTGTGCCCCAGCTTACTGGCCTTGTAAGTCAGGTAATAGGGATCAACCCCGATGCAATGTCCGCCTACCAGACCGGGAGTAAATTTAAGGAAATTCCATTTGGTGCCAGCCGCTTCTAATACCTCGTAAGTATTGATATTCATTTTATGGAAAATCATAGAAAGCTCGTTCATCAGCGCGATATTGAGGTCGCGCTGGGTGTTTTCTATAATTTTGGCGGCTTCGGCTACTTTAATGGAAGAAGCACGATGTACGCCGGCTTGCACTACCAACTCATAGACCTGAGCGATTTGTTCTAAGGATTCGTCACATCCAGCAGAAACCACTTTGACAATAGAAGCCAAAGTGTGCTTCTTATCGCCCGGGTTGATGCGCTCGGGAGAATAGCCTACTTTGAAATCTTGATGAAAGGTAAGTCCTGACTCGTGTTCTAATACAGGGATACAATCTTCTTCGGTACAGCCTGGGTACACCGTGGATTCATACACGACATAATCACCTGCTTTAAGTACTTTCCCGACTGTGCGAGAGGCTGCCAAGAGAGGCTTGAGGTCAGGGTGATTACTGGAGTCAATGGGCGTAGGAACGGCCACGACATAGAATTGAGCAGAGGCTAGCTCTTGAAGGTTATTTGTGAAGTGAATATCACAGTCTTCAAAATCTCGGGAATCTACCTCCCCACTCGGATCTTGGTGCTGGCGAAGTTGGGCGACCTTCTCGGCGTTGATATCAAAGCCGATAACCTTGAGTTGTTTGGCAAAGGCCAGTGCTACGGGTAGCCCTACATAGCCAAGCCCAATTACAGCTAATTGGGCTTGGTTTTGTATTAATTTCTGATAAATACTTTCTTTATTCTGCAATAGTTTCTGCTTGTTTTTCCTGTTGGATGACTTCTTTAAAATACTCGTAAGTAATTTTCAAGCCCTCCTGTCGGGATACTTTTGGCTCCCAACCTAGTACTTCCTTCGCGCGACTGATATCAGGACGACGTTGCTTAGGATCATCTTTCGGTAGCGGCTTAAAAGCAACTTTTTGATCAGTTCCGGTTAGTTTGATGATTTCCTCGGCAAATTCTCTGATGGTGATTTCATCTGGATTTCCCACGTTGACGGGATAAGGATAATCACTCATCAACAGGCGGTAAATACCTTCTACCAGATCATCTACAAAACAGAATGAGCGTGTTTGAGAACCATCGCCAAATACTGTCAAATCGTTTCCTCGGAGTGCCTGACCGATGAAAGCAGGTAAAACCCTTCCGTCATTCAATCGCATACGAGGGCCGTAGGTATTGAAAATACGTACGATTCTGGTTTCCAAGCCGTGTACATTGTGGTAAGCCATCGTGATGGCCTCTTGAAAACGCTTAGCTTCATCGTATACGCCTCGTGGGCCAATGGGATTTACATTTCCCCAGTAATCTTCATTTTGAGGATGTACTAGAGGATCACCATATACTTCTGAAGTTGAAGCGACTAAGATACGGGCTTTTTTGGATTTGGCCAAGCCTAGTAGATTATGTGTACCCAAAGAACCTACTTTTAAGGTTTGAATGGGAATTTTTAGGTAATCAATCGGGCTAGCAGGCGAAGCAAAGTGCAGGATGTAATCAATATGTCCAGCCACGTGTACATATTTAGATACATCGTGATGGTAGAATTCAAATTCAGGAAGGGGCATCAGGTGCTCTATATTTCTCATATCACCTGTGATGAGGTTATCCATACCTACCACCTGACATCCTTCTTTGATAAATCGATCGCTTAAGTGGGAACCCAAGAATCCCGCGGCTCCGGTAATCAGTACACGTTTCATTCCTTTATGCTAATTTTTCAGATTAAAATTTGGTAATCAATGTTAGAGAGCAGCTGTATGTTTACATACCTGCTCTCGTGAGTAGCCATTGGAACTTCTTGCCTCTTTGACCGGGCAAGTAAGCCCATGGCTTGATAATCATAGAAGATGCTAGTTTTATTTAGCAACTGCGGTTTCTCGCTGTACGTGTCCTCTACCGATGCTGTAATACATGTAGCCTAGCTCTTGCATTTGCTCATTTTCAAAGAGGTTTCTTCCGTCGAAGATGACTTTGTTTTTCATCAATTTGGAGATGGCTTCAAAATCAGGGGTACGGAATACAGGCCACTCGGTCATAATCATCAAAGCATCTGCGTCTACCACGGCTCCATAGGGGCTTTCGGCGTACTCAACGGCATCACCGATGACTTTCTTTACATTTTCCATCGCCTCAGGATCGTAAGCTTTTACACTGGCTCCTTCTTCTAAAAGAACTTTGATGTTTTCCAAAGCAGGTGCTTCACGAATATCGTCGGTATTGGGCTTGAAGGCCAATCCCCACATGGCGATTTTTTTACCTTTCAAATTGCCATCAAAATGCTGACGAAGCGAAGCGATGAGCTTGGTTTTTTGAGTAGCATTGATATCCATCACTGATTTCAAAATCTTGAAATCATAGTCATAATCTTGGGAAGTTTTGGCGAGTGCTTGCACATCCTTCGGGAAACAGCTACCACCGTAACCAATCCCAGCAAACAAGAAACGCTTACCAATACGATTGTCTGTTCCTACGCCACGACGCACTGCATCTACATCAGCACCCACTTTCTCGCAAAGGTTAGCGATTTCGTTCATAAAGGTGATTTTAGTAGCTAGGAAAGAGTTGGCGGCGTATTTCGTCATCTCAGCCGAACGCTCATCCATGAAAATCAAAGGATTACCTTGGCGGATAAAAGGAGCGTACAATCTCTCCATCACTTTTTGCGCCTTGGTTGAGCTAGTTCCTACCACCACACGGTCGGGCTTCATAAAATCGTCTACGGCCACACCTTCTCTCAGGAATTCAGGGTTAGAAACTACATCAAAATCAACCTTAGCTTGTAGGGCAATTTTTTCTCTGACTAAGTCGGCAGTACCCACGGGTACAGTACTTTTGTCTACCACGACGGTATAGCGATCCAACAAGGGGCCTAAGTCCTCGGCTACACCCAATATATACTTCAGATCAGCTGATCCGTCTTCACCGGGAGGAGTAGGAAGTGCTAAGAAGATCAGTTCGGCATCTTTAATTCCTTCGGCTAGACTGGTCGTGAATTTTAGTCTTTCTTGCTTCGTATTTCTTTCAAATAATACGTCCAAGCCGGGTTCATAAATCGTGATGGTGCCTCCTTTGAGTTTGTTGACTTTTTCTTCGTCAATATCTACACAGGTTACATTATTTCCTGTTTCTGCAAAACAAGTACCCGTAACTAGTCCAACATAACCAGTTCCGATAACTGCTATTTTCATAGGATTTTTGTTTTTAGTTTAATTAAAGACCAAAATTATATGATGATAACCAATTTTATCCTTAAGCTTGCTGCAATCCTTTATTGCAAGTTTTAGGACGAGATTTCAAGAAAAATGCTGATAATAATGAAAGAAACAGGTGAAGAACCCTTCGTAGTTTGTGAGATTTTTAAATCAAAAGAATGTACGACGATTGAGACAAGATGTTTTAAAATGAAGACATTAATTCGAGAAACTCTTCTATTTCTTATCAGTTAAAAATAGTAAGAAACAGAAAAGCTGTAAAAAGCTGTACGAAAAAGCAGTAAAATTCTTGAATTATTCGTATTTTTACCTAGAAAAGTTAAACACCAACACATATATGGAAGCAGTAATTCTCGATAATAGAAAAGAAATATTGGCCGAAATTCGCCAAAGTGTGAAAGATTTTGGTCAAAAGCATATTGTACCAAATATGCGTGAATGGGACGAAAAGCAAATTTTTCCCGTCGAACTCTTTAAGCAACTCGGAACCATGGGAATCATGGGGATGCTCGTGCCCGAAAGCTACGGTGGAGCCGGCCTGGGTTACATGGAATATGTAACCGCCATCGTAGAATTATCCAAAGTTGATCCATCCATCGGCCTCTCTATGGCGGCGCATAATTCGCTTTGCACCAACCATATTTTGATGTTTGGAAACGAAGAGCAAAAACAAAAATACCTACCCAAACTAGCTACCGCCGAATGGATCGGTGCCTGGGGACTCACCGAGCCCAACACCGGATCTGACGCTGGGAATATGCGTACCACTGCCGTGCAAGACGGCGACTATTGGGTCATCAATGGAGCCAAAAACTTTATTACCCACGGTAAATCTGGCGATGTGGCCGTGGTCATTGCGCGTACCGGAGAAGTGGGCGATTCCCACGGAATGACCGCCTTCGTGATAGAGCGTGGAACCCCTGGTTTTGCCAGTGGTAAAAAAGAAGATAAACTCGGAATGCGTGCTTCCGAAACCGCGGAAATGATTTTCGATAACTGCCGAATTCATAAAGACCAAATTTTAGGTAAAATCGGCGACGGCTTTATCCAATCTATGAAAATTTTGGACGGGGGTAGAATCTCTATCGCTGCCCTTTCTCTAGGAACAGCCATGGGTGCTTATGAAGCCGCACTTGCTTACTCCAAAGAAAGACAGCAATTCAACAAGCCGATTTCCAGCTTTCAAGCCATTGCTTTTAAACTAGCCGATATGGCCACGGAAATCGACGCAGCCGAACTGCTTACCTACCGTGCCGCCGAGATGAAAGATGCGGGGCAAAACGTGAACAAAGAATCTTCTATGGCCAAGTACTACGCTTCGGAAGTTTCGGTCAGAGTAGCCAACGAAGCGGTACAAATCTTTGGCGGTTATGGCTTTGTCAAAGACTTTCCGGTGGAGAAGTTTTATCGTGATTGCAAGCTTTGTACGATCGGTGAAGGTACCTCAGAGATTCAAAAAATCGTGATCTCAAGAGCGATCCTGAAGTAAATGAATTGATATCAACGATAGATCAAAGAATCCAATGTTTCTATGAAAGAAGCATTGGATTTTTCTTTGGTAAATCTTGATAAGCGTAGTTTACATTTATCCGAATAAAATCTCCACTACCCGCTCTTTCTGCCCTCTACTAATGGGCACGTGGTAGCCTTGCACCTCCAGCAGATTACCGTCCAGACTATTGACTTGCTGCTTGGCGACGATATAAGATTTATGTACTCTCAGGAAATGACTTTCGGGAAGCTTGGCTTCAAGATTCTTAAGAGATTCTAATACAATGTAAACGTGGTTTTTGGTAATCATCTTCACGTATTCTTTCAAACCTTCTACCAGAACCAAATCCGAGAGGGCGATTTTGTGCATCTTTCCCTCGGCTTTGACGGAGAGGAAATGCCCCTCTAGCGAGCTATGACCAAGCAAAGATTTTGATTGGCTATTCCAATGTTCCTGCGCTTTTTGAATGGTCTGTAAAAAGCGCTCGAAAGAAAAAGGTTTTACCAAATAATCCAGTGCCTGAAGTTCAAAGGCTTCCACGGCATAGTCAGAGTAGGCCGTGGTAAATACAGTCAGTGGGGGATTTCTCAGGGTTTTTAGCAGCTGGTTGCCCTTGAGCAGAGGCATTTGTATATCAAGAAAGAGTAGGTCTATCTCGGTATTCTGTAGTATTTCCAGAGCTTCGAGGGCTTGTTTTACCTTGCCTACAATTTCCAAATCATCCAGTCGCTTGATGTATTCTTCCAAGAGATTGAGTGCCAAGTACTCGTCATCTACCAAAAGGACTTTCTTTTTCATGTATGTTGGATTTGAAGCTTTACCTGAAAATGGGTATGAAAATCTTGCACGACGAGGCTGGCTCGTTTACCGTAGTTCAGGGCGAGTCTTTCTTGGATATTCGCCAGGCCCACCCCTCCGACTTGATCTTTCTCCTGAGGGCTGGAGTCTTTGCTGTTTTCGGTTTGAAAGATAAAAGCATTTTGATTCAGATGCATTGCAACACGAGCGTAAGCCTGAGGATTCGTATCAAAATCCCCGTGTTTGAAGCAATTTTCCACCAAGGGTAGCAAGAGCATCGGCTCAATCCAAAAATCCTGAGCAGCTTCCCGGGGAGGTTCCTGGAAGTGGATGCTGAGCGGGTCTTCACTACGCATTTGGTAGAGCTCAATGTACTTTTGAATCTGAGCGATCTCGGAGCTTAGAAGTACTTTCTCTTGCTTACTTTCGTAAATAGAATAACGGAGCAACTCGGACAGCCGTAAGATCATATGAGGCGCTAAATCAGATTTGACCAGTGCCAGAGAATAAATATTATTCAGCGTGTTGAATAGAAAATGCGGGTTAATTTGCGCTTTCAGGTAAGTCAATTGGGCGGATTGAAACTCGTTGATTTTTTGTAAAGAATGCCACTCTTCTAAATAGCGATTTTCTAGCAAGCGATACAAAGTGCTGATTAATAGCGTTATAAACATGGTCAACCAAACGAGCACGGTAATCCGAGAAGCTGGGTAAGGCAAATTCAATAGAATGGGAGGGTCGGGTAGCATCAGCTTTATAAAAATCCTGAGCCAACTCGTCGCTATCCAGAGTAAGGTAGTACTAAGGGCGAAATACACGTAGCGCTTCTTTTCTAGCAAGCGATCTACCAACCACACATTCACATAAAAAGCCAAAATTAAGATCGGGAAATTGGCAATAACTATCAACAAAGTGAATTGCGTACTAAAATAATAATCCAGCAAAAAAATAGTAATTGCTATCACCGAGAGCCAAAGCACCACGTGTACCGTGGGCCAAACCCGGCTAGGGGTTTTGGATCTGTTGATTTTGAGTGAATTTTCCACTGAGCGTGAAGATAAACTTCTTTTTACTCTGGAAAAAAGATTTTCAACCATAGGCTATTTCCTTTCAATGAACGTACCTATTTCATCTACGAACGCGAAGCCCCTCCGTTGATAGAAAAACTCGCCCCATTGGTTGAAAATATTCGTGATTGACTGGCCAAGAAGCTTTCTTTGAAATAAAAACTGATGATCTACACCACATTTCAAGCTGATTTTGGCCTATTGCTAATCTGGGGATTCATTTTTTTGTTGATGATCTCGAGATATTTACTTTTTGCGGGGGGAGCCTACTGGGTCTGCTACGTTTGGAAAAAAGACAAATTACTAGCCCGCAGAATTCAAAAACAAGCACCCAAACCACAATCCATTCGTCTGGAGATTTACCATTCTTTGCAAACCGCATTGATCTTCGCCTGCTTGGGCTTGATACTGCGTTTGCTGAGGGTTAATGGGTACAGTCAAGTCTATTTTGATCTGGAGAGCTATGGCTACGGGTACAGTGCTTTTTCTTTTCTGCTCTTGATTTTTCTGCACGATGCTTACTTTTATTGGGTGCATCGGGGAATGCATTATTTTTCCTGGGGAATACGCTGGCATCAAATTCACCACCGTTCGCATAATCCTAGTCCTTGGGCGGCTTTTTCTTTTCATCCCGCAGAAGCGTTGCTTGAATTTGCCTTTGCGCCGCTGATTGTACTGGTGCTGCCTTTACATCCACTGGTGCTGTTCTCGTTTGCCACTTGGGCTTTGACTTGGAATATCATTGGGCACTTAGGCTATGAGTTATTTCCAGCAGGCTTCGTACATCATCCATTTTTTCGATGGTTCAATACTTCCACGCATCACAATTTACACCATCAGAAAGCCCGCTACAATTATGGTTTGTACTTTAATTTTTGGGACACTTGGATGAAGACCAATGACCCAAACTACTTATCACAGTTTGATCTGCACGCGCGAGACCGTCAAGCAACGTCGCATTCAGAAATGGTTGAATCAAGCTAACCATTCATTGAAAAGTCACGGTACTTGGTTGAAAATCCACAACGAGGTGCCACCCGAAGCGTCTAAAAGTACATCATATCAAACCAAAAAAATCAACAAAATGAAACTTAACAAAGCCCTTTATTTACCTTTGCTGATGACTAGTATTTTCTTGTTATCTTCCTGTAATGAAGAAGACGAAACAAGCCCAGTTTTGACCAACGAAGAAGTAGCTACTTCGGTAGAAGTAAGCCTAAGCCAAAGTGACGGCGGTTTGGCCATGGAAACAGAAACCTACGCTAAAACCACGGAAACCGAATATCAGAATATCGAAAGTAACTGCGACTACGGCACTTCCGATAGCCAAGTAATTTCCAAGAGTGGCAACCAGAGAAGTTACAGCTTTACGCTTAATTATGACGCAGCCGCAAGCTGTAATAATTTTAACATCCCGACCTCGCTCCGTTTTACTTCTTCTAGAAGTGGTTTTTACCAAGGACCGAAAATAGAGCATCAGGGTGGAGCCAGCAGTGATTTTGAACTGACGAATCTCAACCCTTTTGATCTTAGCCAAGACTACACTCTTAACGGTACGCATCAGTACAACGGTACTTTGGTTTACATGGGGCGTCAGCAAAATCGCGGTGTAAGTACACAAATCAACCTCACCGTTGAGAATCTAAGTGTAGACAAGCAAACCTATGAAATCCAGGGTGGTACAGGAACCTTTACACTCAATGCCACTGGGAGTGGGGGCAATACAGGAAGTTTTAGCGGAGCCATCCAATTTCTAGGAAACGGACAAGCAGAAGTTACGATCAACGGTGAAACCTTCCCGATTGATATTAACTAGTAGCATTCTTTTCGTTCTTCATTTTTAAATTTAGCTGTTTATTCCGAAAGCTCTGGGACTAGTCCTCAGGGCTTTCTGCTGGTTGGGTGATAGGAAAATCAATGTAGAAAGTAGTGCCTTCCTCAGCCGAGCAAGTCGCGTTGATCTGACCCTGCAATTTTTGCACAGCCTTTTTAAGGAGTGTTAGGTTCAAGCTCCTGCTCTCGTAGCCTGTGATTTGAGCGTTTTTTTTCTTGGGAGAAAATACCTCATCTAAAACCTCTTGATTGAATTTGATAGCCCGACTCTGGATAACTAAGGCGCCCAAATTGCCCCGGTCTTCTGCGCTCACTTGTAAGGAAGGCGATTTGGAAGACGAAAGAGACTGAGCAAAAAGCGTGATGACTTTATCGAGAATCATTTGTAAAGTAGGACGATCCAGATACCAAGTGGGTAATTGCGTGCTAAGTAATCTGGCTTGAGCAGGAATTTGGCCGGCTTCCTTTGCTTGATGGAACATACTATCCAGTAAGGTCTGCAAATTGACTGGTTCCGATTTCAAGCTGTTTCCCGTTACGTGAGCAATTCTGAGGACGTCCCGAATTTGGGAAGCAACTAACTGGGTTTTTTCTGATATTTTTTTGAAAAGAGCAATAATTTCTGGTTGCAAGCTCTGGCTATGTTCTTCTAAGGCTATGCCCGCATAAGCCGAGATAGCTCTCAGTGGTGTGCGTAAATCGTGGGCAAGTGCATTCCCGAATTGGATAAAATCTTCATCGCGTTGCTGTAAGGCTTTTTTCAAAGTTTTTAGCCTGAGGTGGCTCTTTCTCAATTCTAGCATCTGCACGGTGTGGTGAGCAAGGGTCTGGAGGGCTTGAATTTGCTCTTCATTGAGATGACGGGGTTGATAATCAATTACGCAAAGCGAACCTAGTCCAAGTCCCTTGGGGTCTAAGAGGGGCACGCCCGTGTAGAATACAATATTGGGGTCATCTGTTACCAATGGATTATCTTTAAATCTTTGGTCTTGGCGTGCATCGGGTACAATCAGGATATCTTCTGAGTTTTGAATCATCAGATTGCAGAAAGAGTACTCACGTGCTGTCTCTGGGAAAGAAAACCCAACTTTGGCCTTAAACCATTGCCGTTTTTCGTCCACAAAGCTAATCAAAGAAGTAGGAGTTTGACAAATTTGCGAAGCAAGGTGGGCAATGTTATCATATCCCTTTTCGGGCGGGGTATCGAGAATATCGTACTCGGCTAAGGCTTGAAGCCTAAGTTGTTCGTCTTGTTGCATAAGTTGGTGTCTGTCTATCAGTTAATATGTAATATCTTAACAACCTGAAAGTCAGTTTGTGAGTTAAGTCATCACCTAATGAATTCAAACTACCTGATAAGCTAATTTTCGGAGCGCAATAGGGTTGAATTAGAATGGCTTTTATTTATAACATTTTATTAACAAACTTGTTACTAAAATTTTTTGTCTATATGTGTTAAAAAAATATATTATATACCTGATAAACTAATTTAGAGTTCACAAACTTATTTAGCAAAAATGCCAGGCTAGGGGTTTTGAATGAGAATTTTCGAGAGCGTTTTTCTATTTTTACTGCGTGAATGAAAGGAAATGACTTATTACTTCAAAACTAATTAGCACGAGCGTAACAACACACCCTACAAAAATATGGAAGAGAATTTCAAGTTGCTGATTTTTGATGATGATGATAATGAAATCACCCTCACAAGCCAAATTTTATCAAGACTCGATGCTCATATCAAAATTATTTCTTGTAATGCACCTCACCAAGCCGCCGAGAAAATGGATGAAAAACCCGCTCCCGACTTGATTCTATTGGATATCAATATGCCTCATCTCAACGGTTTCGAGTTGTTAGCTCAGATTAAAAGTCATGTAGTATGGAAAGAAAGTCAGGTGCTGATGTTTTCTTCCTCAGATCTCGAGCGAGACCGTGCCCTCAGTAAGCAGTTGGGTGCAGATGATTTTATTAGCAAACCCGTTGACTATCAAGACTTTAAAAAAGTGTTGGGAGGTATATACCAGAAGTGGATTTTGCCTCGAATCAATTGATATTTTCTAACCAGATTACTCCCTCCTAAAAACCAGCTCCCATTTTACGTGGATTTGCCTTAACAAGCCATTAACAGCAAAAACCTTCCGAAACGGACAAGGATTACGAAGATTTTTGTGTATATTTGATCAAAAGCTCGAGAAAAATATTCGATCTTACAAGGTTAAGAAAAAGTATTAAAAGTAACTTTCTTACGATCTTTTACGAATATATTAATATATAAAATACGTGTTTTTTAAGTGGTTTTTAGATTCTGAAAATTAGAGAGCCAGATGGCTCTCTATTTTTTTGGATTTTTCTCACCTTCTAAGCTGACAATTTGGTAGATGTTTAGTTATGAATACAGCAGAACCCTTAGCTTAAAAAAACCTTTGCTTATCATTACAAATTTATGCTAGATTCGGATTTTAGTCAGTTTATAGAGTTTGGAAATATATTCGACCGACCCACCCGCGAGTATTTGGTCAAATATCTAAAAAATAAAATACACGCTCGTCAGCTAAACCCTGTGGAGGTACAAGCACAGTCTGGTGAGTTTGAATACTTAAAAGATGCCTTAGATAAGATTTTTGAGCACGAGAATCTACTCAAAGTAGCCCGTGAGAATGAACATCTCTCGCGTGAAATTATCCAAGATGTGCTCAAGTGGATGCGGCAATCCTACCAGCGAAATAAAGCAGACAATCCCTATCTTGAAGAGCAAAAAGAATTAGAACGCTGGCATACCCGCCCCACTTTCATGTGGGTGCGTCATTGGTATAAACTGACCAATTATCTCCGAGATATCTACGAGGCGGATGAAATTGATACCAAATTCTACCAAAAAAAATTCGAAGAACTGACCCGCCCTATCGACGCGCAAGAACTCGAGTACGACCCCCGCAAGACAGAAAAATACCAGAAAGAATTAGCTGATTTAGAGATTGTTATCGATGATTTGCTAGAACGCTGGCAATCTCTCCTGACCGCCAAGCGATTGCAATTCGAGCTAGAAAATATTGATAAACAAAGAGAGCAGTTTTGTACCTTGCTTTATGCCAAAATTGAAGAATTTGTCAAGCTATTAGAAATTATTACGCCCTTTCAGGCCGAGGTAGGTCGCTATTGGGATATGTCTCGTGGGCTTTGGCAGGAAGCTAGTTTTGATATTTTGAATAAATATGCAGAATTGCTCCAGAAAGAAGACTCGATCCGCGAACTGGCCGATATGCTGGGACGCATGCGTGAGGCTGAGATTGAGATAGAAGAAGAAATCTACGAGAATGTCATCAGCAAGAAAACTTGGGTAGAAGATTTTACCCAAAAATCTGAAATTGGAGGCGTTCATAAAAGTAATCATCTATCGCAGGTGCTTCCCTCTGAAATTAGCCTGTTGGGTTATCCTGAAACGGAGAGTGTTTTCTTAAAAAAATTTGCCGACCACGGCCTGCTTACTTTCCAGGAACAAGGCAAGAAGCTCGTAACCAGCGATAAGATTACTTACTACACCCAACAACGGCAAAAGCGAAAGGAAAGAGGCCCCTTTATTATCTGCGTAGATACGAGTGGCTCTATGGAGGGCTTGCCCGAGCAAATTGCCAAAGTTTTAGCTTTTGCGATCATCAAAATGGCTTCCAGAGAGCAACGAAAATGTTTTTTGATCTCCTTTTCTATTGGCATCCAGACCATCAACCTTCTGGACTTGGCCAATTCTATGGATGAGATTGTGAAGTTCCTGACTCGTTCTTTTCACGGGGGAACTGACGTAACCCCGGCCATGATGGCCACTGTGGATATGCTGGCTACCAATGATTACAAAGACGCGGATGTATTGATGGTATCAGATTTCGTGATGTTCGAGATCAAAGAAGATATTCTCAAACGCATTCGGCGAGAGCAGGAGAAAGGAACCAAATTTCATAGCCTAACGATTTCCAAGCAAGCCAACCCCGAAGTGATTGAGCAATTTGATAATAACTGGATTTATAACCCCGAAAAAAGAGGAATTGAGCGACAATTGGTGCAAGACTTACGATCTATCGCCTAAGGAGAGCAGGGTAGTAGCTAGTTCAAAAATAATTGTTGCAAAGCAGACCAGAGCAATTTCTTCTTCTCCTGATCTTGACTAATTTCTTGCAAAGAATCGGCTTGTAGAAAGTAAATATTTTCTAGGCGACCTAATTGGTATTTTTCCAAAGAAATATCTGGGAAGAGTTCTTGAAAATTGACTCCAAAGCTAATGACCTTACGGGAAGGAACTGCCTGCCAATGCTCAAAATGATCTTCAGGACTTAGCTGAGCAGTGTTGGTCAGCTTGACGTGATGGAGTTGTAAATCAACGGCTTTGAGTACTTTTTCTAAAAAAGCTTCGTCGCCTGTATTGAGGTAGGGGTTGGCTTCATCCCTTGTGATGACGAGGAGTGGGTAGCGATTTTGCTCTGAAACGAGATATACCTCATCTCCCAACAATTCTTTCAAAAAATGTGAATCCCGAATAGCTTTCATGGTTGCCTTGGGTCTGATTTATTCAAATATACATATTTTTCTGAAAATCAGGAAGTTTCGAGATTGATCCCTTATTTTCTTTGAGAATCGCTATCAGGAACGATTTTATAAATATTTGATAATCAGTTGCTTAGTATCGGAAGCCTCGAGAGCCAGCTTGGCTATTTCATAATAATTTAACAATAGTTTATCTGTAATTTAACCTCAACTCAGCACACACTCGTACGTATGAAAAGATACAGCAATTTTGACTCTTGCTAACAAAGGATAGTGTAAGGCGGTTATTTTGAGAAGTGGCACTCGATGATTCCTGAGATTTAAGAAATGTATTTTGACCAAAAGAGCTAGGGTCTTCAACCAAGAGATCTGCAAGGGAATAATCTGCTAATATTTTGAATTTCTTGGATAACATACGTAGCTTTATTACAATTTTCAGAAACCTCTTTATATGCCAAACCCTGAATTTTAGCCAAAGCTAAGCTTTAATTCAAGATAGTGCTTTGATTTTACTATAAATGAATGTCTTATGCAAGACTGGCAAATCGTATACAAAAGATTAATGGCCGACTTTAAAGGTGAGCGCCTCTTAGTACATCTCCTAATTTTAGGTGGTTTTATAGCCGTGGGCATCGTGGTGGAAATGTTTTACCGCAGTGGTTTTCAGTTAATGTTTGTGATTTGGATATTGGGTTTTCTGGTAGATTTGTTGATTTTTAAGCGAGAATTGATCGATCTTTTTACCAAAAATAAACCCTACCTGATGGAAGGGGTTATTCTGAAAAAGGTTAAAAAATTAGTCACCGAAAAAGGAGAAGAGTTTGAAGAGTTTTACTTTGATATCGACGTCAGAGAAGCCTATATTATCAGTAAGCAAGGTAAGAGCGACAAACAATACTACGAGAAAAAAGGGGAGCAACGCATCGAGGTGCCGTATTCTATGTTTCTTAGCCTCAAATCTGGTCAAGAAGTGAGTTTAGTTTGCGAGCCTGATGATTACGTGTGGGGCTTAGTGCGAGGAGATGAAGTAATTAATATTGAAGAATAAACAACATCTGAATTGGGCATTCTAAATAACCATCAACCCTGGCCAGCACCGACCAATTCAACCAAAAATGATCTTACTAAGCAATTCGCGCAAAATTTGCCCCTCCGTATGTCCACCCGCTTGGATGCCTTTGACCTGCAAATCAGCCTCTCTTAGATAATGAATACCCTCTATCACGCGGTGAAGCGGATAGTTTTGCATCATCGTTTTATAATCTCTCACAAAGTAAGGACTCACACGCAAAGCTCTGGCTAGATTTTGTTCGGAGCGATCTTTTTGATGATAAGCCAGCAGTACTTTTGAAAAAAAGGTGCCAAGCAAAGCAAGGGTGGGGATGAGGGGTTGTTTCTTGGGATTGGCTTCCCAGTACCTGATAATTTGATGAGCTTTTTGCATATTCTTATTTATCAGGGCTTTTTGTAGCTCAAAAACATTGTAATCTTTATGAATGCCCACGTATTTTTCTATCGTTTCTGCCCGAATAGACTGACCGTCCGATAGATTGAGGATGATCTTTTCTAATTCCGTATGCAAGCGGGCTAGGTCAGCTCCGACCGCTTCTACCAGTAATTGCAAGGCATTTTCTTCAATCTGAAGTCCTTTTTTTTGTAAATATTGCTGTATCCAAGCGGGTACTTGATTTTCGTACAACCTTTTGGCTTCTACCACGACCGCCTGCTGCTCCAGTGCTTTATAAATCTTAGCGTTTTTGTTGTGTGATTTATGCTTATAGCTTAGTACCAACAGAGTAGAAGGCTGAGGCTGAGACAGGTAGCTTTCTAACATTTGTTGGGCTTGGCTACGGCTCCAGTCTGGCATTTGTTGAAGTTCTTTCACGATTACCACCTGCCGCTCGGCCATCATCGGGAAGCGGCGCGCCTGCCCCAAGATGGTAGCCATATCGGTTTCTTTGCCGTAGAGAATGATTTGATTGAAGCCCTGATCACTTGGACTCAGGACATGCTTTTCTATATAATTAGAAATCAAATCAATGTAATACGATTCCTCACCGTGCAAAAAATAGACGGGAGCATATTTCTGGGCTTTTAGCTCTTTGAGTACTTTTTCGGGACTTTGGGGCAAAATTTTTTGGATAATGGGATAAAAGTCAGCTTCAATACCGTGGTTAGGCTCAATTACTTGATCAAATTGCCCAGGGTTAGTACTGGACGGTCAGCGTGATTGACCACATCTTCACTCGTACTTCCCAGGAAAAAATGCGCTAAGCCCTTGCGTTGATGCGTCAGCAGTGCAATCATATCTACATCTAATCGCTTAGCGGTGAGGAGAATACCGCCTTCTTCGCTTTGGGCAGAGATCACCTCAAAAGTGTAGTTATCCAGTTTGGCCTCGAGGACAAAGTGATTTTTTTTCAATTCAATTTCTTCCGAATTTTTAAAGCCAAAGCGTGAGTTAATGTACAGTAGATGAAGATGCGCGTCGAATAAGCGTTGGAATTCCCTTAATTTAGCCACCGCTGGGGCGTGAAAAGTTTCCAAATCCGTGGGAAAAAGAATTTTTGCCGTGATAAAATTCTCAGGATGGTCGCGCACGGCTAGCACAGGACAGGGGGCAAAGCGAACGATTTTTTCGGTCGTTGAGCCGATAAAAATTTCTTCCAGCGGTTTGGTGCCCTGAGTACCCATGACCACCAGTTCTATCTTAGAACGATCTAGTTCGGTGAGAATTTCTTGCGAAATATGGCCGGTTCTGAGGAGGATTTGCGTTTGATCTAGCGGAAAACTTTCTGCTTGCACTAGGTCTTGAATAGTTTTTGAAGCATTTTGATAAGCTTGATCCAGAAATTCTTGTTCAATAGGCGAATCTTGCGCTTCGGGTGCCGAGGCTAGTAATACAGAATTGAGAGAGGGAACTACGTGTAAGATATAGACCTGAGCTTCGGCCTTACGCGCGATTTGTAGAGCAATTTTGAGCGCATTATGCGCATACGCAGAGAAGTCAATCGGAACTAAAATTTTTTTCATCATAGATCGTGCTTGTTTTATCAGACTAAAATAGTCAATTTTAAGTATCTGTCCATAAAAGTGTCGGGAAAAACTTGAGGCCAAGCTTGGAAAAAAGCCCCTGAACTACTCACGATCAATAACTAATGAGATGCAAGAACGAAAAGCAGAATTTCAATCACATTTATTTCTCTTCCTGAATGATTTGTTTGATAAAAGAGGCTACGAAATCCTGCTCAATCGGGAGCAATTTCGTAAGAACAATCCCAGAGGATTTCAAAATATGATTCCTTCGGTGAGTATGTACGAAGATGTAAGCATTATCGAGATTAATCTTGGCGTGCGAATTCACCAGGTGGAGGAATTGGCTCATCAATTTACGCAGACTCATCAAGATTTCAGGGCTGATACCAACACCATGATGGTATCGCTCGGGCGCTTGCAGGGTAAGAAGTACTTCCGCCACAAAGCCGCTAATCTGGATGAATTGAAGGTCGTTTGTGAAAAAATAGCAGAATTTATGACAAACCAAGGATTTGCCTTTTTAGAGCAAATGTCGCACGTGGAGCATTTGGAACCACTAATCAACGCGCAACCTGAGCAACCTTGTTTGTACATCTACAACCAATATTATCGCTTTCTGAAAGGAATTATTTTGGCTAAATTGAACTACAGTCCTAATCTGGATCAGCTCGTGGAAATTTACCACCAACAGATCAAAAAACAAGGATTGCCCGCAGAACAAAGGCAGCACTTTGAGAAACTAGCCCTCTTTCTCAGAAGCTTTTCTCTCAATTGACTTGGGTAACCGCCTGACATACAGCAAGGTTATCTGGCCTTGAGATTGATTTTCTTCTTTTTAAGCTCACCTGACCAGGCTTTGATTCCTCTTTTGACATTGAATAAGCTGGTGAAGCCTTCTTTCGCCATTTTTTTGCAAGCGCGGGCACTACGTGCGCCACTGCGACAGTAGACATAGTAGGTCTTTTGTTGGTCGAGCCGTCTTATCTTTTCCAGAAATTTTTCATCATCCACATGGATATTGATAGCATCTGGAATATGCCCTGCAATAAACTCTTGGGGGGAGCGTACATCTATGATCTTAATCCCTTTTTTGGATTGACTAAGCCTCTGTGAAAGCTCAATACCATTGATGCTTTGGTATGGCTTGCTAATATTCAATAATTGTAGAATTTTTCCGAACATAATGGTACTTAATCGTTGTGGATTGTGCGTTATGAGTGGCCGGTTTCTTGATTATACTTTGGTGAGCCAGTTGAAGAGAATATCCTCGTTTTCTAAAAGATTACCAATCACATAAATCTCAGAATCGAGTAGGGCAGAGGCTTCCGTGGCTTTTTCACGAACTACGCCCACTCGGCGAGGTTTACGCGAGTGGACAAAGTGCATCTCGCCATTTTCTTTGATCAGAAAACCCACATGAGTATCCAGACCAATGATGTAGATGCCATCATTTTGATTACCTAGGTGAGACATTAATCCATCAAAATCATTATCACGGATCGTTTTGATATTTTGGTAAAGGCACACATTCTCAATCAATTCGCGCGAAGCTTTTCTGGACAGATGATACTTATCCAAGCGAAAGCCTGCGTGCCGGAGTACCGTAGTCACAAAATAGCCACAGGCAATCGCTCCCTCACGGGGTCTTTCGGTGGTGCCATTAAAATCCCATTCGGTTTCGTACCAAAAAGGAATCAGGTGATCTTTGACGGTATTGAAGATGTACCCCTGAATTTGCCGCATGATCTCCGCTTTTTGTTCGGGGGTAGCCTGGTGGTAATATTCTGTAAAACGGAATTGCTGGGTTTTGATTTCTACCTTGAGGCTATCGTATTTGGCCAGATGCTCTTTGAGATTAAAGATGCGAAAAGGGCCTTCGATGGGCGTGAGTATATAGCGTTCTTGATTGGGAACAGGAACTCTAATCAAGGTAAAAGTAAAAAACATCCCCAATACAATCACTGAGGTAAGATAATATAAAAAGTAGCTCTGCTTTTGTGATTCAATATACTTCATGACCGAGGCATAGATAATGTTAGTTCTCAAACCATCCTAGCTGAGACGGGAGTTTAAGAGCAAACAGAAAGAAACCTGATTAGGTAGCCCAGCTAAACTTAGTCCAAGTTACAACTTCTTGTGGCTTACTCCAAGAAGTTGGGATGGCTAGGCCAACATAATTTGCTTTGTACTTAGGGCATTTCTTAGAATAAGGTTTCTTGGTGTACGCTTTCCTCCTAGTTTAGTGAATGGGTTTTCAAATTCTATACCTTTCCTCAGTTTTTGAGGAGTAAGTACGTCATTTTGTAACTTATTCCTTACGCGCGTAAGGTTTTTCTATTTAATGAGCTTGATTTTCTATCTATCTTTTTCTCAGGTTAAGACATTTTTATCAAAATTTTAAAAAAAGTGGCTACTTTCTCAATCTTTGAGCCACGATATTGGCCAAGTATTCTCGGACAGATTCTACCGTGATTTTCTCTATGATTTCATTTCCAAAAGCAAAGATTAAAAGAGCACGTGCTTCTGAAGCCACGATTCCGCGCGAACGTAAATAAAAAAGTGCCTGCTCATCCAGACTACCCGTGGTGGCTCCGTGAGAGCATTTTACATCATCTGCCCAAATTTCTAGCTGCGGCTTCGTGTTGATAGAAGCTTGGTCAGTCAACAAAATATTGCGATTTTGCTGATAAGCATTGGTTTTTTGGGCGGCTTGTCGCACGTAAATTTTCCCGTTAAACACACCCGTAGACTGGTCATCCAGAATTCCTTTGTACAACTCGTTGCTGACGGCGTGAGGTTGTCGGTGGTCGGCCACGGAATGGTTGTCCACGTGGGTTTTACCTTTTAGCATATAAAGCCCGTACATATTAGACTCGATGTGCTCTCCGTCTAGGGTGATATTCAGGTTATTGCGGATTAAACCTCCATTGAGCGAAATGGTGGTATTGGTATAAGTGCTCTGCTTTGCCTGATAGATTTGAGTAGTGCCAATGTAGTAGCTTTGTGCCTGATCGTTTTGGATTTTGCAATGCGTCACATAAGCATCTTCTTGCACTACTATTTCCGTAACGGCATTATTAAAGCTATGATGTGTTCCCAGCGTATCAATCTTATCAATCAGTGAGAGTTGGCTGTTCTTGCCCACTACGAACAAGCAACGTGGTTGGACGGCTACATTTTCCTGACGAGCATCGCTGATAAAGTGTAGTACCACGGGAGCCTCCACGACTTGCCCGTCTGGCACACGAAGAAACAGACCTTGCTCCGCAAAAGCGGTATTAAGCGCGGTAAAAGCTTCTTGCTCAGTATTTCCAAAACGTGCAAAGTGCTGATCGACTAAGGCAGGGTTTGCCTGATAGGCTTCTCCTAAGTCTTGAATCAGCAATTGCTTTTCGTTGCTGACAATATGAGATAAATCTTTTCGGAAAACACCATTAACAAAAAAGAGAACATTGGCTTCCATCTCCGGTAAACGCAGCGTCTGAGTATCTTCGGCTTTTAGCTCAGAGATGCTATCAAAATTGTAAGCATTCTTTAGAATTTTGTTGACATTGGTGTATTTCCACTCCTCGTGCTTGGTATTTGGGAAACCCAAGTGCTTGAAATGCTGCATTGCCTCTTGGCGCTTTTGATGCAGAGGGGAGTTTTTATGCCCATTTATTTTATCTTCTAAGGCTTGGAAGCGAGCCTCCAGAGCCTGATGTAATTCAGGAATATCTATTTGTGTCTTACTCATAAAACAGTTTTCCGTTGTGGGTTGTCAGTTAGTTTTTTCTGGATAAATGAGTTTATTAGAATGTTCCGAGTCAAATTTTGTTCTTAGATCAACGCATCTCGTTTGACTCCTACCAAGATGGCATTCTTAAAACGGGTACGCCGATCTATTTGGCATCCACGAAAATCAGAACCACTTAGATCGCAATTCTCAAAGTCGGTTTTGAGCAAACTAGCTCCACGAAAATCACAATTTCTCATATCTGAGCGCGAAAAATCGGCAGCATAGAGATCTGCTTTCTGAAAAGAACACCCATTGAGAATAGAATCAACAAAAAGACTACCTTCTAAATCGGCTTCTGTCCAATGGCATTGAGGAGCATAAACACCTGCACAATCTGCATAAGATAAGGAAATACCAGCCAGATTGATCTCTTTTAAATTGTTGAAGCTCAATTTAGCCTGCTCTCCCTTCGGTTCATTGGGATTGGACTGACGATATACGCCAAAGATAAGATTTTTGATATAAAATGTTTCCCAATAACCACCTGCTCCACCGTGCTCTAAGAAAATATGATGTTGCACGAGTATTTCTCCGAACGCCTCCTCAGAAAGCACGGGGGCGGTACATATCATTTCTTTCATAGCTTGGCGTGTCTGCTCAAAACTGGACATAAGCTTTTTTTAATGAAAAAATAAAAATTGAAGGAGTTAAAGAATTATTTCTACGGTTCATTCCTTCATTTTCACTCTTTCCTACGCTCATCAGAATTAGGCGGTGGCTTCGGCCTTGATCCAGTCGTAGCCTTTCTCTTCTAGTTCTAAGGCAAGCTCTTTGTTACCAGACTTCACGATACGGCCATTGTAGAGCACGTGCACGAAATCAGGGACAATGTAGTCCAGTAGGCGCTGATAGTGCGTTACGACGATGGTGGCATTATCCTTACCGCGAAGTTTGTTGACACCGTCGGCTACAATGCGCAAGGCATCTATATCCAAACCAGAGTCTGTCTCATCTAGGATGGCCAATTTTGGTTCTAAGATGGCCATTTGGAAAATCTCGTTGCGTTTTTTCTCTCCACCCGAGAACCCTTCGTTGAGTGAGCGTTTGAGTAGCTCATCACTAATTTCTACCAATTTGGCCTTTTCTCTGAAGGTTTTCAAGAAACTGACGGCGTCCATGGGTTCTTCTCCTCGGTATTTGCGAATTTCGTTGACAGCAGTTTTGAGAAAATTAGTGGTGGTAACGCCTGGAATCTCCACGGGATACTGGAAGGCGAGAAAAATGCCTTCGGCAGCTCTTTCTTCGGGAGCCAATTCTATCAAGTCTTTGCCCCGATACTCGATTTGCCCTTCTTCTACTTCATAGTCTTCTCTTCCGGCAAGTACAGAAGCTAAGGTACTTTTGCCAGAGCCATTTGGCCCCATGATGGCGTGGATTTCGCCGGCATTTACTTCCAGATTAATTCCTTTAAGAATGGTTTTGCCATCAATGGAAGCTTTGAGGTTATTTATTTTCAGCATAGACTTTTGCTATAGTAGATTTTGATTCAAAAAATAGATATATCTTCTGCAAACTTCAGAAAGTTTTATTTATATTCATTCCAAATAACTGAAAAAATTGGAAATAGTTATGAGATTTTGCCAATAATCAGTCTTTGATTAGCCTTTGAAACCAATTTTGGCTCCATTTTGATTTATAAATTCTCTTTCTTTTTGATTGTATACATCGGTAAGCGTCATGGGTTCTTGGATTTTGACCTGAAAGCCAAGCTGGTCGGAAAGACGCTGCGCTTTTTCGGGAGTCAATTTTTTGAATTCATAAGAAGCAATCAAACGGCCCTTTCGGAGCAGTGCCTGATCTATCTTACTGATGTGAATATTGAAGGTGCATAAAATCTGGATATTCAAGCAATCAGAAAGTAGCCCATCTGCGATATTTAGGAGGTTAGAAACGGATACGTTGCGTCCGTTTTCTCTGGCTTCCACGATATTTTCAGCATCTTCTACAATCAAAACCGAGTTAGGATTGTCGATCAGTAGGGGTAAGAAATCAGGGGAGGCAATTTTATGGGCAAATTCGGGAGAGATGTAAATCATCCGCTTGTTAATCAGCGAAGTAAGATAGCGGATATAACTGGTCTTGCCCGTACCCGGAATTCCGTGGAGTAATACAATTCCCTTATCATTGGGTAGGTTGAGGCGGTCAATAATTAATTGATGCACGGGCAGAAAATCATCATTATAATTTTCCTCAATAGACATGGGATATTTTTTGACCTCAAAATCCTGCAAATAAAGTCCGCGACTTTCGTAGAGCAGAAAAATCTTGCTTTCGGCCTTGGTCATTTCTTCTTGAAAACAACTTTTAATATCCACTGCCAATTCATCCAATTTGGCTTGGGGCACTTGATCGCCATACAGAATTTTCACTTCATTATCTGTAGCATCGACGTGAAGAAATAAGTCAGGGCGAACCTGAATTAGAAAAATGTGTAAAATCAGTTTGTCCTCAGATTTGGAGTAGCCGTGATACTTCCAGATGTAATCAGGATCATTTTGGTACTTTTGAGTGAGCAACTGATAGAGTTCCTGTACCTTGAGGTGATCATTGAAGGTGATAATATTCGGAAAGCTATTGTTGATAGCAATGAAATAATAGGAAGGTTCAATCTGGCATTGGTAGTCTATGATGTCGCCATAGCTGAAATTAACTCCAAGTCGGGGGGGGATATGTTTAAGTATATGATTTTTCATGTTCCAGCAAAAAAAGAAAGCAGTCAAAGGCAATTTTGAATCAAGAAGCAATATATACAAAATAGTTTAGCCTAAGAAAAAAAAGGCAAACTCCTTGAAAATCCCTTTACAAACAACAAACCTGCTAGGTCTTAGAGAGCAGACCTAGCAGGTGCTATGAAGTAGCGTTTTACTGTATCAATATTTGGATTAGGCCTGATTACCTACATCTTCTCGTGGTACAGGAGCACCAGACATAATTTCTTCATTGGCATATTCTCTAAATTGCTCGAAGTTTTTGATAAAGGCACTGGCTAAGAAATTAGATTTCGCGTAAAAAGCCTCATCGTCTCCCCACATTCTTCTGGGGCTGAGTACTTCCACGGGTACGCCCGGGCAAGAGCTAGGAATAGACACTCCAAAGATGGTATGCTTACGATAGCCTACTTGGTTGAGCTTGCCTTCTAAGGCGGCTGTGATCATAGCTCGGGTAAAGCCCAATTTGATCCGACTACCAACCCCGTAAGGGCCACCTGACCAACCCGTGTTGACTAGCCAAACATTCACCTCATTTTCTTCCATTTTATGGCCGAGCATTTCGGCATATTTGGTCGGGTGTAGGGGCAAGAAAGGCGAGCCGAAACAAGCACTAAATACCGCCTGAGGCTCAGTTACACCTGCTTCTGTGCCTGCTACCTTGGCTGTGTAGCCCGAGATAAAGTGATACATGGCCTGGCCTTTATTCAGTTTAGAGATGGGAGGCAAGACTCCGTAAGCATCACAGGTTAGGAAAAATATATGGTTAGGAATACCTCCTACGGAAGGCTCTACGATATTGTCGATATGGTGAATGGGATATGCCGTTCGGGTATTTTCGGTTACTTCGGTATTGAAATAATCTACCGAACGTGTACCCGGGATAAAGCGGGTATTTTCTAAGATCGCTCCGTGGCGAATCGCGCGGAAAATATCTGGTTCGCTTTCTTCGGTAAGCTTCACTACTTTGGCGTAGCAGCCTCCCTCGAAGTTAAAGACCGACTCGTTTGTCCAGCCGTGCTCATCATCGCCGATGAGCTGGCGGGCGGGGTCGGCAGAGAGGGTGGTTTTGCCAGTACCTGAGAGGCCGAAATAAATAGCGGTATCTCCACTTTCGCCTACATTGGCGGAGCAGTGCATGGGGAAGACATCGCGTTCGGGAAGCATGTAATTGAGCACCGAGAAGATGCCCTTTTTCATTTCTCCGGCATAGCCAGTGCCTCCGATAATAATCAAGCGTTCTGTAACATTCAAAATGGCAAAATTGCCCTGGCGAGTACCATCTACCTCAGGATCAGCAAAAAAATCTGGATCATTGATAATGGTAAAAGTAGGCTCAAAATTGGCTAGTTCTTCTCTACTTGGGCGAAGGAACATATTATAGCAAAATAGGTTATGCCAAGCTCGCGTGTTGATAACACGAATATTGAGTCGGTATTTGTCTTCGGCTCCGGCGTAAGCATCCCGAATGAAGAGGTCTTTGCCATCTAAATTTTTAACAAGCTTATCTTTGAGTTGATTAAATTTTTCTGGCTCAAAAGGCATATTAATATCCCCCCACCATACTTTATCTGCCGTTTGCTCATCTTTGACGATAAAACGGTCTTTGGGTGAGCGTCCCGTAAATTTGCCTGTATCGCACATTAAGGCACCCGTATCATTGAGGCATCCTTCGCCACGAGATAAGGCGAGCTCGATAAGCTCAGCGGGAGTCAGGTTCCAATAGATGGAAGAGTCTTTAAAATCTCCAATGTACGCTAATCCTTTATGTGGTGTAATTCCCTTGTAATCCATAATTTTTAATTTTTAATTAATCAAACCGTCAGTCTGTCATGCTTGCTATCAACAAAGAAAACAATTTATTAAAAAAATGGAGTGATTTATGTCATTTTAATAAAGTTCAATTCATCTTTTTTGGAGATTAATTTTACAAAGAAGAAAAAAATAGACTTATCATCAAATAATCTGCATAAAAAAAGGATAGTCTCTGTTTGGCAGACTATCCTATCCATTGGGGCAGATGAATGGATCAGCTCAGGGCGGAGGTAAAATATGTTTCTGGGGCTTCTACTCCTCTGGATTGCGGTAAATCTTTTTTGTGAATTAAGGTGTAGGTAAAAAGATTCCCGTGCGTTTTGGCACAAGCTCTGGCGAGTTCTACTACTTCCATAAATATGGGCTCGGGCGCTCCCTGACAGCCCAAAGACCAGGTAACATAAGTTGAGTTCACGTATCTTTGGTTTTGACCATTGCCACTCATCCGGTGGATATTGATCCCGTACCAACCTTCTTGCTCAGGCATTTCATAATCTACGATGGTATCGCGGTTGCTATCTCGGTAAATCTTGACCTTTTTCTCCTGCTGAAAATAAGGATAGCGCAGCCAGCCCGTGTAAGTATCATAAAAACGCCAAGTGTCCAGGTATTGTCCTTCTTTGAGTACGGCTACACCCGTCATGCCAGCTACGGTCAGAGGATTGAACACCCCTCCTTGCCCCTTGGTGCCGGGCAGTGTAGTCCACTCGAATTCTTTCTTTTCCCAAGCCATCTCCCCATTTTTCCAGAAGATTACAAAACGATCCGAGAACATATTATCAAAGATATCATCTCGGCGGATACCCAACATATTGATTTGATAGGGTTTTTCATTGATCTGATAGCCCTTATCTTCATACACACTAAGCAATTGCTCTACCTCGTAGGAGGCAATGGGTGGTTCTAGATTTAGTCCTTTTTCGGCTTCTTTGAGCTTTTGGTAGGTTTGCTTGCCCATGACCCCATCTACGGCGAGTTGGTGTTTTTTCTGGAAAGCCATGATTGCCTGAGTGGTTCCGTGCCCGTAGATACCGTCGATATTGTAGGGGTACATACCCAAGAGCTTGAGAATTTTCTGAGCCTCGAAAATCTGAGGATAATCGCGGTCTCCGGTTTGAATGCGCATCGTTTTTAGAGTTTAAGTAAGAGATGAAAACAAGCAATGGCAAGATAGGAAGGATATTCTTACTTTTTCTAGTAACTAGTGAGTATACTTTATTTTTATTTTAAAGAAGCTGCGTTGGGTAATATTATATTTGCTTATATTGATGCTAGAGATATTGATCTAATAAAAATCGGACTGCTTTTCATCAGCAATGTACTTGGGTTAGTAGCCACAGGTCAGCCTTTGGGTTTCCATTTGTGGAATAAGCATTTGCTATAAAATTTGAGCTTTTGCCAAGGGGTATAATGTTGATAAGGAGAAAGGGGTGATTGAGCGAAGAGACGCGCGTAAGCCAGACCCAGATGTGCTTGTGCCGCCATGGGTCGGAGCCAAATTTCTTTGAGTTTTTGGGTAAAGAAAGGTTCGGGATAAATCTTTCTAGTCTGCTGTGCCCAATAGATTCGAGAAAGCCATTCATCTATCTTTTTTAAATAAGCCAAATCGATGCACCTCGCTGGGGTATTTAGCATTTTATAATGAAATCTGAGGTCTTCTTGGGAAGCTTCTATGCCAATTTCCCTCAATAGCCGATCTTGTACTTGCATGGTATTTTGCATCTTGAGCTCTAGATCGCGGGTAGTGTTTCGATTATGTTTTCTCACTTTTACTAAAACCTCGGGTAGATTAGCGAATTCGCAATGTGACCTGAGCTGACGCCACAGTTCGTATTCTATGGCCACGTGCAAATTTTCTGGGTAGGACAACTTGTGCGTCATTAGTAAAGCTTTTCTGATCATAGCGGCTCCATCACAAATACTTACGCCGAAGAATAGATCAGCCTGAATGGCTTGGGGGTTGCTTGAATAGATGACGACTTGGCTTTGAGTAGAAGCCTGTTCGGGGATTATCTCGTACCAAGCACCACAAACTCCCACCTCTGGGTGAGCTTCCATGAATTGAACTTGTTTTCGGATACGGTGGGATAAAGCCACATCATCTGCATCCAGATTGGCCAGATATTTTCCTCTCGCCATTTGAATAGCCCGGTTACGCGTGTAGCTGATGCCTCGATTTTGGCTATTGCGCTCTATCTTCAAACGTGGGTCTTTGAAGGTTTGCAAGATCGCCCAACTTTCATCCTCAGAAGCATCATCAATAGCAATGATTTCCAAGTGAGCATAAGACTGCTCGAGCAAGCTACGGATTGAGGATTGCAGATAGGGAGCAGCATTATAAACAGGCATTACTACACTGACTAGCGGGGAAGTATCCATAAAAGTGGGAAAGAAAAATTAATATTTGGACTTAAAACTTTTGTAGATGTAGGGGCTAGGGCGTTTCTGCCAACAATCCCAGAGAAGTTGCCACTTATTTCTCAATCCTGTGGGCTGTAAGCGACTTAGAGGGGACTTGTGATAAATTTGGTAGACATCCAAGCCAAAGTAAGTAGATTGGTAAATGATCTCATTCCACACTTTACCCAAATGAGCTTCCAGGAGAAATTGATCAAAAAAATTCCGTTCCAGATTGGTTTGGTAAAGCTTGAGGAGCCACTTTTCGGCCTTTTTTATGAAGTCCAGAGATAAAGTATACTTGCGTCGGATAATTTGTATGTGAAGCTCCAATTCATCCTCGGTTGCTTCTAAGTTCAGAACACTTTGGATTCCTTTTTTTTGAGCGGATTCGTATTTTTTGATAAGCTGATCAGCTCTTTTTTTAGATGTTTGCTGGTCGTGAACGCGGTAGTACACCAGCACTTCTGGTACACAAGCAAATTGACCCAATAAGCTTACTCGGGTCCAAAGCTCATTGTCCTCAGCAGGTTGATAATCAGGGTCGTATCTTAACTGATGCTCCAAGAAAAAATCTCTGCGTAAAACTATACTGGAATGATAACACATGCCATCTCTGATGCCAAAAAACAGATTAAAAACGAGCTGCTTATGCTCCGTCTGGTTACGAACTTCTCGTTTAGGACGAGCCTCAAGCTGATTGGTGTAGAAAAAATCAACCCACGTACCACAGACCGCTACTTGCGGGTGAGCTTCCATATGAGCGACTTGTCGCTGAAAACGATTGGGAAGACTGATATCATCTGCATCCATACGACAAAGATACTTTCCTTTGGCGATCTCTATACCCTGATTGAGGCTGTGTGTGTAGCCTGAATGTACATCTTTTTGGATAAGCTTGATTCTGGAATCCTTATAGCTCTTTATAATCTCGAGGCTATGATCTTCGGACAGATCGTCAATAATCAGAAATTCGAAGTTATCATATTGCTGAGACAATATGCTATTGATGCTTTCTCTGAGGTAAGGGACGGCATTATACACGGGCATAATAACCGAAATCAAGGGTGGTTTCATTTTTAAAATATTCTCAATTTTCTCTTCACGCCTGACCATAGATTAGCCATCGTTTTGCGGATATTAAGGGCTTCGTCTTCCAGAAAAGAAATACGATCTTCTAGACTTTGAATCTGAGTATTACATTGTTCAATCAAGTTGGCTAGCATTTCAGGATGCACTATATCCAGAGAGGAAGGCTGTTCAACGGGCGAGTCTATCTGCTTCGCAGAAAAATTTTCTAGCTCCGAGTTGGCCACATACAAGATGATATTTTGCCGATAATAGTAAGCCACCTTGGGGTCAGACCAAATAAGTTTTCTAATAATATCCAGGGGGACAAATCCCTTTCTTGCAAACAGATCTGCCCAGAAAGAAGGCCATTGTAGATGAATGTGTCCTGTGCCAGCTTGATGAGGAATGGCGGCAGAAAAAAGTATTTTTTTGCTTGAGCGCGTCAGGGAGTTAATGAGCGTTTCAGCGGCTGAGGCTGGTAAATGTTCTGCCACCTCTAGACAGAGGGCAAGGTCAAACTTACTTCTTAGCTCGATGGCTTGGGTCAGGTCTTTTTTTAAAAATTGATCTTCACGAAACTGGGCTGTTCCTTCCATCATCTCGCCGTCGATACCTAACATCCTAGAGATGCCGTACTTTTGGAAAGTCTTCAACCATATGCCCGTTCCACAACCCCAATCCACGATGGAGCTAGGTTCCAGTAAACTCATGACCAAGGGCACTACCTTTTCTGCCGAAGCTTGGGAAGCTTCACCCAATATAAACTGCTGATAGTAATTTTTTTGCTGAGAATCCAAGGACGATAAACTTGTTGATTTATGAAATCAGTAATAGCGTATGATTACGTGTGGCTGATGATAAATGTTTAAAGCAGGTTCAGGTAAACGAGACGATTCGTACATGCTTGTTTGTATCAAGTGAAAATATACTGCTTCCTCGAGTATATCAAAATCTCTACTCTGTCCGATTTCTCCCAAGTACAGACTCAGCGTGTAACGCCCGCTGCCGTACAACAAAAGTTGGTCAATGGTCAACTCTGCCATACCCTGAGTTAACTTGACAGGTTCTACTTGCTGACCAAGGTTTTCATTATTAAGACCTAATATCGCCCGATTATAACTGTCTTTAATCACAATTCCAAAACGCAGGCTGACCCATCTCTGGGGATGCGAAAAAAAGGTCTTCAAGCGAAAATGTGCCCCCGTATGGAAGATGTTATTTTGTTGATGATTACAATATAATTCAGCACGATAAAATCCTTTTTTCTTTGGATTTGCTAGATGATCGCTGGTTTTAAAATCAAAAACACCTCTTGCCTGTTCTTGAATTCTATCTAAGTTTTTTACATAATTTGAGGTAATCTCTAAGGTTTTGCCGAAGGCTTTCATTTTACCCTTCTCCATCCATAAGGTCTTGTCACATAGGTGGTTAATAAGGTTTAGGTCGTGGGAAACCAAGAGTAAAGATCTGCCTTTTTGCTTCATTTCCTGAAACTTGTTCAGGCATTTTCTCTGAAACGCTGCATCACCTACGGCCAACATTTCATCCAAGAGTAAAATCTCTGTTTCAAGAAAAGCGGCAACGGAGAAAGCAAGACGCAAATACATGCCCGAAGAATATTGTTTGATGGGCTGATGCATATGCGCTGCTAAACCTGAGAATTCAATGATGGCCTCCAGAGAGTTTTTGATCTCTCTACTCGTCATTCCTAAAAGACTGCCATTGAGGAAAATATTTTCTCTTCCGCTTAGCTCGGGATGAAAACCCACTCCCATGCCCAAAATGGATGCACATCGCCCCTCAATTTCCACCCAACCTTCGGTAGGGGCGGTGATTTGTGCTAGAATTCGTAAAAGTGTACTCTTGCCAGAGCCATTTTTACCAATGATCCCAATTTGCTCGCCAGATTCCAGCCGAAAGGAGACTTCTCGCAAAGCCCAATCATCAGCTTCCGCCCGCTTAGTAGAAGAGAGAAATCGGGGAAGGAAGCCGGTTTGCCTTGGCTTGGATGGGTAGCGTTTACCCAATTGATGTACTCGGATCATTTTCAAAAATAAGCAAAATTTATTGCTTGTAAATTCTCCGATAATGACTTTGTTCGTCTAAATCTAAGCGCAAGATATAGAGCGAAGTAGGTAGGGAAGATAAGTCCAACTGGAATGAATCGCTCATCACCGGAAGAGTTTGCTCCAGTACCAAGTTCCCCAGTAAATCATAAATATAAACTCGAGCGGTTTGAAAAGTAGGATTGCCAATCTCTAAGACAAGCTTTTCTCGAAAAGGATTGGGGTACACTTTCCAATCCAAGACCGCCAAATCAGGCAAAGCCGTGGGTGATTCCATCACATTAATGGTCTGAGTAGCCAAGGTGCCACAGCCTAAGCTGTTCTGGGCAATATAGCCTACGGTATAGATCCCGGGCTCCTCGTAGGTGTAGATAGGTGAGGGGTCAGCGCTAATCGTTCCATCTCCAAAATCCCAGACGTAGGCAGATGCATTGTCATTTTCTTGCTGAAAATTTACGGTGAAGGGAGCCCTACCCGTGTTGGCAGAGATGGTAAATTTACTTTCTAAGCTCTCTTGCACTTCCACTGGTAAAATGAGAGAGTCTGGGCAGGCACGTGAAAAACCTGCCTTCAGCTTCACAAAATAGGTTCCGGGAGCTGGAAAGGTAAAAGCTGGCTCACGGGTATCCTTGATCTCATCCAATACGGTTACTCCATCGGTATCAAAGAAGGTCCATTCCCAGCGATCTACTTGAATTCCTTCCAGCATGCCATCCGAATTAATCACACTCAAATCTTGAAACTGGGTGGGTGCTCCCGTGCAGGCTTGAGCAAAACTAAAGTCTACTTGGGGCTTATCTTGCTCTCTTAGCGAGATGAGGGTGCTGAAGTTGGTCGCACAGCCAATTTCATCCGTGACCGTCAAGGAAACTTCATAAATCTGTCCCAGCTCATAAGCGGGAATGAAGGTATAAAAGGAAGAATCCCCCTTGATGATTTCTGTTCGGGAGAGGGGGGAGACTTCCAATTCGGGGCCATCTCCGAAAATCCATCTTCTACTTTGGATCGTGGCCTTGTTCTCGATGTCTGAGGCATTGAAACCCGTCAAGTCTTTGAAAACGACGCGCCCATTGGCACAGTTGATATCATTGACGACAAAGTTGGTTTGGGGGCCTTCGCCGATGCGCACTATTTTTTCTACGGTATTTTCGCAACCGCTTGAGTTATTCACTTGCAAGCTTACTTCATAAAGGCCAGGGTTTTGATAAGTATGTTGCGGGCTTTTCTCGTTAGAAGTGTTTCCATCCCCAAAATCCCAATTCCAAGAGGCCACATTCTCATCATCTCCGAAGCTGATATTATTGAATTGAGTTGTTTCTCCCAAGCATTGATTGCTGGGAGCAAAGTTCCCAACGGTTGCCTCAAAAATCAGGACAGAATCTCGCTGAATCTCGATAACATTTCCCATTTGATCTTGTAAGCGCAGATCAATGTATTGCCGGCCAGAAGAGAGAAAGGAGGCTTCGGTTTCTGAGCCAAAGTCAGCGGGAGGAAGGGCATTACACAGGTCGGGAAAGGATACTTTTATCAGTTGGTGTGCTTGGTTGCTTACAAAAGTAGGACGGTCGATCGCAAAAAGATACCAGCGAGAATCTTGGTAAGCCATGTGAGTAGCCACCGAAAGTTGAGTCAATGCACCTTGAGTTCCGAGAAGACCTAGATTTCCAAAATTGGTAGCCTCAAAATTATCTTGCATACTGGCTCCAAAATCGATTCTGATCAGATTCCCATTTACCCCTAAGCCAAAGGCAAATAAGTGATTGGCTTCTCTCTGTAGAAAAATCTCCCTTATATTTGTTTCCTGAACACTTCCCGTAATATCTTTCAGGGTGGGGGTGTTGTTCAGATTATCTCCAAATGTTAAGCGATTGAGAATCGCGCTCGAGCTGCCTACCGTAATCCCGTGCCATTGGCCATTTTCTCTAATGACACTAATACCCCAAGCACTAAAAACTGGAAAAGTGTGCATAATTCTATCAGGCGTATTGCCCCAATCGTCTCCGAAATCGTAGACATTGATACGAGTCGTATTAAAACGGTTCGTGTTGATATCATAGGGATAATCCGTAACAATCAGCTTCAAATCTCCTTGGTCATTAGCTATGGTTATACCCTGCGGGAAGTCTAATTGATTATCCAAAAATGCTGCTTGAGGCGTATTACTCAGGCTATTACCAAAACTCAAACGCACGATACTTCCTCCCGGATTATCCCCTTGGAAGTTGGTACTGGCGTCATTGACGATAAAACCATACCAATTTCCTGTCTTTCCTTGGGCAATTCTAATTTTTGTAGGGCGATTATACAGTTGCCTGCCGCCAATGATTCCTAAGTTTGTGTAAGTAGGGATGTTGTCGAGGCTGTTTCCGAAATCTGCTCGGATTAAATTTTCACCTTCGATAGCTCGGTTGGTGATGAACCCGTACCAATTATTTCCATCTAGGGCAAGTGCCAGACCATCTGTGAGAAAAGCATCACCGCCCAGAGTATTCATATCATCAATAAAAGCCGTCGCGATACTAGCCTCGGGGGTCTCCAGCAAATCTCCTGTACAAAAATCCCACTGATATTGGGCAGAGTCTAGCCCAGCAGGGCCCTGAAAAGTAATAGGTGTGATCGGACAGGCTTCTTCTGTTTCGGTTAAGTCTTGACAAACAATAGGAAAATATAAGAATAAAGCTGGAATAAGAGTCAGGCTTATTTTTTTCATAGCGATTTTGGACTTTACAAGTCAAGTCTAGGGTTTTTGAAACCAAATTATTTTTTTTGTATATCTCTACGGAATTTGAGTGCCTCTTGATACTTCGGGTGCGAAATTAGCCAAAAAAGATCGAGCGGACAGATCATTTTGCCACATCCTCGGTTATATTTGTACAATATAGACCCGTTTTTAACATTCACACAACGCTGGTTTTGCCTCAGAAAATTCCCATACTGCTGAAAGAAACACTTGCTTTATTTTACAAGGAGGTTTTGTTAGAATGGAGAGAACGCTACGCCCTCAATGGTCTGCTGCTTTATATCGTCAGTACTGTATTTGTCTGTTATCTCAGCTTCAGCCTCAAAACCAATCAACTGAATCCGATTACTTGGAATACACTTTTTTGGATTATTCTACTTTTCACCGCGATCAACGCCGTGGGCAAAAGCTTTTCTCAGGAACAGGAGGGGCGTTTGCTGTATTATTACAGTTTGGTCAGTCCTCATAGCATTATTTTATCTAAAATTCTCTACAACAGCTTACTTCTATCCCTAATTGCTGGAATTGGTTTAGTTTTTTACGGCATCGTCTTGGGCAATCCTGTTCAAGACTTCAGCTTATTTTTATTAAACATTTTGCTTGGTACAATTGGTTTTTCATCTACGTTGACGATGGTATCTAGCATTGCGGCCAAGGCAGAAAACAATGCCACGCTAATGGCGGTCTTGAGTTTCCCGATTATCATCCCTATGCTTTTGATGTTGGTTCGTATTTCTCTGCACGCAACCGACGGTTTAGAGAGAGGTTTGGTGAGCGATGAAATATGGGTGCTCTTGGCGATTAACATGATCGTGTTCTCGCTCTCTTTGCTATTATTTCCGTATCTTTGGAGAAGCTAGGGAACCAATTTGATCGGCTATTCGTCTCTATGCCAAAGTCCAATAGCATTCTTTTTTTAAGAAGAAAATCTTGCGATGGCAAAAAAATAATGGTGAAATAATTGCTCAAATAGACTAAATCGCCTCCTGAAATTTAAGCAAAAGCTATGAAAATATCTTGGTGGAAAATATTAACAATCTTTTTACTCCTCTACACCTTGGTGATGGGCATACTCGGACCTATCCCTCGCCTCGCTATTGTCAACGAAAGTATTCGTAACCTCTATTTTCACGTACCTATGTGGTTTGGGATGATTATCATATTGGCGGTGTCTGTGGTTTATTCCATTCGCTACCTGAGGGGCGCACGATTGGAAAATGATTTGATCGCCGTAGAAGCAGTCAACATAGGCATTGTATATGGTATGCTCGGAATCGTTACGGGCATGATCTGGGCACAATACACTTGGGGTACTTTCTGGCACGGTGATCCGAAGCAAAATGCTTCGGCGATTGGCCTTCTGATTTATTTAGCCTACACGGTTTTAAGAGGCTCTTTCAAAGATGATCAGCAGCGTGCCCGCATTTCGGCGATCTACAATATTTTTGCTTTCGCCACGCTGGTTCCTTTGATCTTTATTTTACCTCGTCTGACCGATTCCATGCACCCGGGCAATGGAGGAAATCCCGGCTTCAATAGCTATGACTTGGATAGCAATATGCGCTTAGTTTTCTATCCGGCGGTTATCGCCTGGACATTACTAGGTTGGTGGATCGTGAGTTTGCGAGTTCGTTTCCGACAGTTGCAAGAGCAGCTATTGGATAGATTAGAACGTAACGAATTGGTGGAATCTTAGTTAATAGATAAGTACCTTGTGATTTAGTAGTAAAAGAAATTTATGAAGAAATTTATTCTAATATTCTTGCTCTGTGGTTTAAGTTTCGCTCAAGCCTTAGCTCAATCTTCTAAAGTGGAAATGGCTGACCTTATGCGATCCAACGGAAAAATCTACGTGGTTGTGGCCGTGCTGACAACCATACTGTTAGGCTTGTTTGCGTACCTGTTCCGCTTGGAGCGAAAGCTAAATCGTTTGGAAAAAGAAATCGAAGAATAAATAAATACGGGTTGACGAACCGAGCAACTTGGTTTAGGCATCCGAATAGCATTTTAACAAAGGAAAAATAAAGGAAAAAAGATATGAAAATAGGACACATTATCGGAATCGTGGTGATTGCCGTAGCGATCGCGGTCATTGTTTCTACTGCTGGTGATGCTAGCCAGTATGTTTCTTTTCAAGAGGCTTTTCAACTGGCAGAATCAGGGAATAATACAAAAATCCACGTAGTTGGTCAGCTCAAAAAAGACCAACAAGGCAACATCTTGGAAACAAGTTACAATCCAGCCCGAGACCCCAATCTGTTTACTTTCACCTTGATTGATAACCAAAATCAAGAAGCTAAAGTTATTTACCGAGGGCCTAAACCTGCTGACTTTGATCGCTCCGAGCAAATCGTAGTGATCGGAAGCGCACAAGAAGGTTATTTCGTGGCAAATAAAATTTTGATGAAATGCCCTTCCAAATATCAAGAAAATGAGTTGGAAGTAAAAGAGGCTCAAGCCAAGGGATAACGCCAAATCACGGGTTTCAGTTTATAAGGTTTTCTCCAACGAAGAGATAAAAAAAGACTGGCAAACTGAAGCCTTCGTGAACCTTAAGGTTTCACAAAATGTTGAAAGTTAGAAAGATGAATATCTCAAAATAGTGGCTTTCAGATTGAGCACAATATTGCTGTATTTTACAGGAAAAGCCAACCTGAAATCTACAACTTGTAACCTGCAATCAAAAAATGATCAATACTCTTCCAGGCAATATCGGACACCTTTTGGTAATTGCTTCTTTTGTGAGTGCCGTGCTGGTAACCATTGGTTACTTCATAACCACAAACCTGCCTCAGACCGCAGCGTATCTTCCAAAACGGGAGCAATGGTTTCGTTTTTCACGTGCGATCTTTGCTGTTCACGCTTTGACAATTTTGGGCGTGGTGATGGCTCTGTTTTATATTATATACAATCATCTCTACGAATATCATTATGCTTGGAATCACTCCTCAAACAATCTGCCGATTCATTACATGATTTCCTGCTTTTGGGAAGGGCAGGAGGGAAGCTTTCTACTCTGGATGTTTTGGCATGCTTTGCTAGGAGCCATCTTGATCGTGACTAATAAAAGCTGGGAAGCTCCTGTGATGGCCATCTTCATGGCGGTGCAGGCTTTTCTCTGCTCCATGATTCTCGGGATTGTTGTATTTGGTATAAAAATCGGAAGCGATCCTTTTATACTGCTGAGAGATGCCATGCCGCATATTCCGGTCTTTCAGGAAGGTTCCCCCAATTACAACCCGAATTTTGTGCCCGAGGATGGCACGGGCTTGAATCCACTTCTGCAGAATTACTGGATGGTCATTCACCCGCCTACTCTTTTTCTGGGCTTTGCTACTACACTTATTCCTTTTGCTTATTGTATGGCCGGTCTTTGGCAGAAGAGGTTCAAAGAATGGGTTCGTCCCGCTCTGCCTTGGGCTTTGTTTTCGGGAGCCATCTTGGGGCTGGGCATCCTGATGGGTGGCTACTGGGCCTACGAAACGCTCAATTTTGGAGGTTATTGGAATTGGGATCCGGTAGAAAATGCCGTATTTGTACCTTGGCTGGTCTTGGTGGCAAGTATTCACATGATGATCGTTTTCAAGAAAAATAGTACCGCCCTCAAAACGGCCATCATTCTGGTAATCAGTACTTTTATCCTGATTTTATATTCTACTTTCCTGACGAGAAGTGGTATTTTGGGAAATGCTTCGGTACACTCTTTCACAGATTTGGGGCTTTCTGGTCAGTTGTTGCTTTATCTTCTGAGCTTTACTTTACTCTCCATTGCTCTGGTAGTTTGGCGATGGAAAGCCATGCCCGTGGCTAAGCAAGAGGTTTCTACCTACACGCGTGAGTTTTGGATTTTCATGGGAGCCACGGTTTTATGTTTGGCAAGCTTTCAGGTACTCTGGACTACCTCTATCCCGGTGTTTAACTCGATCGTAGAAGCCTTTGGCTCCGTGTCTAATTTGGCTCTACCTGCTGACCAAATCGAGCATTACACCAAATTTCAACTGTGGACAGGCGTTCTGATTGCGGTTTTCTCGGGCACTGGGCAGTTTTTCTTCTGGAAAAAGATGGATCGTGAACAGCTTCTCAATGCACTCACTTTTCCGCTCATCATTACCTTGTTGGCCTCGGCGGCTTGGATTGCTTTGGGGAGCGTACAAAACTGGAAGTTTATTGTACTCCTGACCACCTCCGTTTACTCCATTACCGCAAATCTATTCATACTGACGTCACTCCTTCGGCGAAAGAATTTCAAGCTCACAGGAGGCTCTATTGCCCACATTGGTGTGGCCATGATGTTGTTGGGAATTATGTTCTCTTCGGGTTACTCCAGCATTGTTTCTAAAAACAATTCTGGTCTTTTGCTCTTTGATCCAGAAAATTTGGACGAAGGCTTTACCTCTGAAAATGAGAACAATGTCTTGCTCTGGCTCAACCGTCCGATCAAGATGAAAGACTACCAAGTGACCTATCGAGGTGATTATATTGAATCCCCTGATTTTCCTGATTACATTCGCAAGCGTGATCTCGTGCCGATTGAAGACCCCTTCCAAGCGGTTACATTAGAAAAGCTAAGTTATGAAGAAAAAACCTATTATGAGCGGGGCGATACCTTACGCATTTACCCTGAAAACACTTACTATAGGGTAGAATATCGAGACGAAAGCGGACGTGTGTTTGCCCTTTATCCGAGAGCACAAGTGAATCCAAACATGGGCTTGATTGCTTCTCCAGATATCCGTAGAGGTTTGAAGAGTGATCTCTACACGCACGTTTCCTCTATCCCTGATCCTTCTCAGGAAAAAGAATGGAGCGAAACCGAAGAGCATCAAGTCAGCCCGCAGGATACTTTTTTCCTCAATGATTACGTAGCGATTTTCGAAGGGGTACAGCGTATGGCCTCCGATGAGCTGATCCAACTTACTTCTAACGATGCAGGGGTAGAAGCCAAAATCCGAGTATTGGCCAAAGATCGTGAGATCGCCATGCATCCGAAATTTGTTATCAAAGATTCTCGTTTCGCCCGTATCCCTGATGTATCAGACGAACTAGGTCTGAGAATTACCTTGCTAAATATCAACCCTGATGAGGGGAAATTTACCTTTGGGGTCAATACTACTCAGAAGGATTATATCATCATGAAAGCCTTGGAAAAACCACTGATTAACGTGCTTTGGTTGGGTACACTGGTATTAATGCTAGGTTTCAGTGTGGCAATCTATCGGCGTTATAGCGAGTTTAGCAAAATGCGGAATAAGGGCATGGAATAGAAGCCAGTTACTAAACTTTAACGCTGAAAAACAACAAAGCCGAACTTTGTAGTATTTTTTCAAAAAAAATATCGTATTTAGCGAGGTAATTCTTTTATCTCGCTATTTTATTTTGTTTGGTTTATGAAATTCCTTTACCTTCAAGCATTATTTGCTTGCTTAAGCATCACTCTACACGCACAAACAAATCAGATGCAATCACCCGAAGAATTCTTCGGCTTTACTTGGGGCGAACGCTTTGCTTACCATCATCAGATCGTAGCCTACTTTCGCCATATTGCTCAACAATCCGATCGAGTCAAACTCATCGAGTATGGACAAACTCACGAGGGGCGTTCCCAAATTGCGGCCATTATTTCTGCTCCCGAAAATCTCCAATCTCTAGAAGATATTCGCCAAAACAACCTCAAATCCATTGGAATGCTCGCTGGAAATCCAGATGGAAAACGCTTACTGACGGTCTGGCTCAATTACAGCATTCACGGGAACGAATCGGCGGGAGTAATCGCCTCCGTGCCTACCTTATATGCACTGGTAAACGATCAAAGACCAGAAATCGCGGATTGGCTCCAAGAAATGATTGTAGTCATCGACCCCAGTGTCAATCCAGACGGCTATGCCCGCTATGTCAACTGGTATCAGCAGAAGGTAGGCATTCCCCCCAGCACCTCGCCCAATACTTGGGAGCACGATGAGCCCTGGCCGGGAGGGCGTTACAATCATTATCTTTTTGATCTCAACCGAGACTGGGCTTGGCAAAGCCAGCTAGAAACCCGTAACCGTTTAAAGCTTTATCACGATTGGATGCCCCAAGTTCACGCGGATTTACACGAGATGGGCTACAATAGCCCTTATTTCTTCGCTCCGGCTGCTAAACCCTTCCACGAGGAGATCACTGATTGGCAGAGAGAGTTTCAAACCTATTTAGGTAAGAACCATAGCAAATATTTTGACGAAAAAGGATGGCTTTATTATACCAAAGAGGTTTATGACCTGTTTTATCCGGGTTATGGGGACACATGGCCTATTTTTAACGGGGCGATGGGTTTTACCTACGAACAAGGTGGAAGCGGGCGTGCTGGCATACAAATCACAACCGAAACCAAGGATACGCTCAGCCTAAAAGATCGCTATCAACACCATTTTACCACGAGCTTGTCTACGATCGAGATTAGTTATCAATATCGAGAGCGATTGCTCAATGAGTTTGATCGTTATTTTGCTAATGGTCAAAAAACTACCTCGGATACTTACCAAAGCTATGTAATCAAGGCGGGCAAAACGCCCGATCGCCAGAAAGCCCTGCTCGATCTATTAGACTTGCAAAAAATTCAGTACGGCTCTCCTCGTAAAGCGGGCGTCAATCTCAGCGGCCTTGCCTATCAAGATCAACAAAATAAGAGTTTTAGTTTGGAAGAAGAGGATATTGTCATCAGTGCCAGTCAGCCCAAGGCTAAGCTTCTAAAAGTACTTTTTGAGCCTCAGTCCGAACTAGAAGATTCTCTTACTTATGACCTGACGGCTTGGGCTTTGCCTTATGCTTATAATCTGGAAAGCTACGCTCTTACCCAAAGGCTTGATCCTAATTTGGAGGCAGAACCAAAAGAATGGGAAGATTATGAGGTACCCAGCGAAATGCCTTATGCTTATCTGATCCCCTGGCACGATGTGAAACAAGCCCGTTTTTTAGGAAAACTTCTTCAAAATGAAATCAAAGTGCGTTTTGCCGAAAAAGATTTTACACTCCATGAAGAAACCTTTCCTAGAGGAACGCTGGTAGTGCTCAAAGCTGACCAAAATACCAAAAGACAGAACTGGAACCAAACCCTCGTCCAACTGGCTAATCAGCAAGAACAAGAAATCTTTCCAATTCAGAGTGGCTTAGTGGCGGAAGGAAAAGATTTAGGCTCAGATTATGTCCGCCCCGTTTTAGCCCGTAAAATTGCCTTAGTAGGCGGCGAGGGTGTGGGTACAAGTGATTTTGGAGAGTTATGGCACTATTTTGAACAGGTTCTTGAGTACCCGGTTTCCGTCATTAATCGGGATCAGCTGGGGAGAATTTCTGCTCAAGATTTTCAAGTACTCGTCTTGCCCTCAGGAAATTACAACGAATACAGTCGAGCCATTGAGGAGTTTGCCTCGGCAGGAGGGAAAGTAATTGCTCTGGAGAGAGCGATCCGAACGCTGACGGATTTTTCTAACAACCGACTCGGTAAGCAACTCAAAAAAATGGAGCAAGAAGAGGAAAAACAGCAAAACCCCAAGGAAGATAGCGTCAAAAGCGAAAAATTACTCAAAAAATATGGAGAGCGTGAACGAAGAAATCTAAGCGAAAGCGTAGCCGGTGCGATTTTCAAGGTCACGCTGGATGCTTCTCATCCCTTAGCCTTTGGGCAAGATAGCATCTACTATGTCATGAAACAAAATTCAAAGATCTACCCTTATCTGCCCGAAGGAGGATGGAATGTAGGTACTTTTCCCCCAGATGCTCACGTGAGTGGATTTGTGGGTTATGAGTTAAAAAGAAAATTGAAACATAGCTTGGCTTTTGGGGTAGAATCCCAAGGGCGAGGTCAATTGATCTATTTTGTAGATTCTCCCGTCTTCCGAGGTTTCTGGCACAGTGGAAAACTACTGATGGCTAATGCACTCTTTTTAGTGGATTGAACGACTAGTGAACCGTGAGCTGCATAGAGAATTTGCTCGTGTCTTTTGCCATTTCAGCTTGACTGCTGACGGCTAATTACTTAAGATTATTGACGAATATTGACAAAAAATTTTGTTTATTTGTCAGGGAAAAACTAATCTGCCATGGACTACAAGGAATTAAGGAAATTAGTCCGCCAAGGAGAGGGTTTGAATCTAGAATTCAAGCTCAAAGCCAACCACCCCGAAAAGATCGTAAGAGAAGCCGTTGCTTTTGCTAATTCAGAAGGAGGAATTTTGTTGGTCGGTGTGAATGATGATAAAGTAATCAAAGGCTTAAAATATGCGGGCGAAGATGAATATGTACTCACCAAAGCACTGGAAGAATATTGTAACCCCCCTCTCCCGTATACCCTAGAAAAAATCCCTGTTGAGCAAGACCGTGAGGTGCTCGTTTTTCACATTCCCAAGAGCAATAAAGTACACTACGTTATCGAGGACTTTAAGACCCGCTGGGGGAGGGCTTACGTGCGGGTAGAAGACAAGAGTATGAAAGCTAGTCGTGAAATGAGGGACATCCTCAGGGGGAAGAAGAGTAAAAGAAATATCAAATTTAGATACGGAGAAAAGGAGCGTATTCTGATGCAATATCTAGAAAATAATCATCGCATTACGGTGGACGAATTTTCCAAAACGGCAAATATTCCCCGTCGAGTGGCCTCTCGTACGCTTGTGCTGATGGTACTGGCCAAGGTAATTCAGATTCAGCCCAATTCTATGTTTAACTCCTTTGAGTTTGTAGAAGCACCCAAATAAAGATTGAAGCGGAAAGATCAGAAGCATTTTTGGAGCCTTAAAGTTTGATCTCGACCTTTGATCCTTCCAGCTTCACGCACAATCTTAACATTAACTAACAACCCACAAAGGACAACTGATTGAACTATGTCCAATTCACAATTTAAGTTACCGAGTATTTCTACGCTGGCAGGCACCTCAGTCGCCAATTTTTTCCGCACGATACGAGGCAGAAAAGTGGAGCGACGTTACGTACACGTGCTCTTGATTACTCTTTTGATTATTCTGGTGAGCGTACCTTTTCGCTGGTATGACCAATTGCGTTATTACCTCAAAATCAGACGTTATCAGTTCAAAGAGCCTCCGGTTTTTATTCTTGGACATTGGCGAAGTGGAACTACTTTTTTACACAATGTACTCTGTCGTGATCCCAAGGCGGGTTATATGACCACTTATCTGGGGCTTTTCCCACAGGGGATGGCTAGCAAATGGATTTTTAAAACATTCATGGGAGCCGTCATGCCCAAGAAAAGACCCAGTGACAATGTTAAACTTTCTCCCGATTTCCCACAGGAAGATGAATTTGCTCTGGGCAATCTCTATCACTACTGCTATTATCATTTTTTTCACTTTCCTCACGATTATGCAGATTACTACCAACGCTATGTAGAATTTAAAGGGAAGCCTCAGGTACGCCAACGCTGGAAAAAAGTCTATGATTACCTGATCCGCAAAGCCCTCATCAACACGGGAGGGCAGAGGGCTATTTTCAAAAATCCAGTCAACACGGGGCGTATTCCTGAGTTGCTGGAGCTCTACCCGAAAGCGCGTTTTATTTTTATTTACCGAAATCCAGTGGTCGTTTACCTCTCTACCAAGAAGTTTTTTGTGAAACTCTTACCCACTTTGCAATTTCAAGACATCAGCGAAGAGGAGATTTCCCACCTGATTTTGGATGTTTATCAACGCCTCTTGCAAGATTATGAGCGTGAGAAAGCTTTGATCCCTCAGGAACAATTGATAGAGATCAAATTTGAAGATTTTGAAGATGCTCCTCTCTCTCATTTGCAATCCATTTATCAATACCTTGGCTTAGATAATTGGGAAGAAGCTAGGCCTGATCTAGATAGGTATCTTCAAAGCTTGCAGTCTTATCAAAAAAATCGCTATCAAATCACCCGCTCCGAGCTAGATTTGGTCTTGGAACAATGGAAGTTCACGATGGAAAAGTGGTCTTACCAAGTACCAGAAAATCTACAGGTGATTGAAGACAAGGATACCAGGATGGCAGGCTCGGATCAGGACTGAAATCAGCAAGACTATTCACCTAAGTAATTAAGAAACGACATATCCTCTAAACGAGGTGCTTTGCTGTATTTTTACTAATCCTCTTCGGGTATAGGCAGCGAGTTGGTGGCGGTCTTTCGTTTTAAAACAATCTGAGCCTGATGGCTTTCCAGAGCAGCCTGATAAAGCTTTCTGAGATAGGGGTAGGCTTCTACTCTGTAGAATTGACCATGAATCTGAAATTTGCTCATAATCTGGATATTTTCTTTTTGACTAACCACCTGAAAGAGAAAAGAAGCAGATTGGTCTGGCAATACGAGCTTGACGGATTTAGGAAGTTCTGCTATTTCGTAGCCCTCAGGTACAAATAGATTCAGCAAATGGGTGTGGCTACGAGGGTAGGTAAAATCAATGGGTAGTTCTCTTTGGTCATGCTTAAACGGATTTTCCTGAACGCCCAAACCCAGGGTGGCACTTAGGTAGATGAGCGAAGGATATGCCTCGGTCAAAGCCTGCTGAAAGCTAAATCGGGTGGCCACCGGAGCTTGGATATCATCTAGGTTTTGAAGCTGAATCTCTTTGATCTGGAAGTCCTTCCAAGTGCTTTGTAAATCTTTTTGGTAAGTCTCTAGATCACTTTGCTGAATCTGTTTGCGGGTTTGTAGAGCCGCGAAGCCTTTACTTTGCTTTTGATAAGTACCCAACAGTTGCTTGGCAGCAGGGTTTATTCGGATGATCACATTATGAAACTCTTCAAATTGCTCTTGGCTAGATAGCTCTACCCAACGCGTTTCTTCTTTGCTAATCAAAAGGCCAAATTCATTATACACCTCTGGCGCCATGAGCGTATGAGGGCAAAGAGATTGCGTAGCATCCAAGAGATAAGTTTTTCCATCCAAGGATACATGCGCAATTACGTGGTTAAAGCTCCGCCAGAAGGGATAATCTCGGACTAGCTTCCCGTGACTTCTTGTACTGAGAATGACGGGTGCGGCTTGAAAACCTGCCTCTCGTAGCGTGGCGACTAGCAGCAAATTAATATCTGCCGAATTGCCTCTTCCTTCCTCCAGCAATTTCCTGAGGGACTGGCTACTATAGAATCGGTAGCTATTATTCCATTGAAAATCATCTTTGATCTTGTTGTAAATACTTACTAAACTACCCGAAGAAACAGGAAGGTCGGCTTGCAGACCGGCTAACAAATCCCGAGTTTTAGCCTGATCTCTGAGATAGCCTCCAAAATCTTCTCTTTTCAAAAAATCTTTGCTTAGCTCTTCCCAAGTTTGGCTAAAAGTCTGATAGCCCCGACCGGGATGCTCAAATTTAGCGATTTGAAAGATGATTTTCTCCCGATAGTCATCTGGGTTACTGATGAAGCTTTCGGTCTGAAAAGCAGGAACCTGCTCCATTTGCCATTGATAAATATTATCATAAAATTCATAAACCCATACTTTCTTTCGCTCCTTTCCCTTCTGCTCATCTTCGAGAGAAAAGGGGTGCTCTCCTTGCCGACGCAGCATAAACTCAAAGAAAGGGGGCATCCTTGCCGTGAAATGGCTCTGGCGGGTGGGAATACTACTCTGAAAATACCAGTCTGGGATAAAAGCTGGAAAGTCGGATTCAATCAAATATTCATATTCAACTACAGAACCGACTCTCACCTGTGGCAGGCTGAATTTGACCAAGATGGTGTTTTCATCTCTCTTTTCTCGGTAAACTTGGTCGGCATCGAGTTCAACCGTCTGGATTTGACCCTGAACTAAATTGTGTGTAAACGCACGAAGGTATTTGATCCTTTCTTGCTGCATACCCTCCACATGTAAAGGAATCACAACATTACCCCAGTTCAAGCCTGATTTTTGATAAATCTTGATGCTTCTTCTGACTTTTTGAGAAAGTGTGATATTTCGATTAGGGTAGACATAAAATAACTCACCCGTCTCGAGTAAGATGCTTGCCTCTGCTTCAGGGTCTTGCCCATCTTGGGTTTCTTGAAGTGCTGGAAGCAAGTCTGAGGTAGGGCTGGGTAAAACGGCGTCTTTTTGGGCGAAGCAAGTGTCAAAGGATATGAAAATAAGCAAGAAGAGTGAGCGGAAATATAGATGGTTCATGGTAAGGTTTGATTGGGCTCTATCCTGAGTACGTACCCTCTCTGGATAGGTTACGACTTCACCATGTTTGAAAGAAAATGACTAAGTAAGAAAAATCAGCCTTTTATAGGAAATCTGAAAGGTTGCTAGGGAGCGCAGAACATTCTCAAAATGAATAGGTTTAATTAGCATAATTCAGATTATTTTTGTGATATAATTTTATTTTTTGACTAGAAAATCCATTTGCTATGCTTTTCATTGATAATCAAGGCATTCATGATCCTCAGATTAACCTGGCACTAGAGGAGTATGTTGTACGAAATTTTGAACCCCAAGAAGACTTTCTGCTTTTTTATATCAATCAACCTTCTATTATCATTGGCAAACATCAGAATACCGTTGAAGAAATCAACGCGCAGTATGTCAAGGAAAAAGATATTAAAGTGGTAAGACGTATTTCAGGAGGAGGCGCGGTGTACCACGATCTGGGTAATCTGAATTTCAGCTTTTTGACGAAGTATGATAGTCAAAAGGTCAATAACTTCATTCAATTTACCCAACCTATTGTTAACGCGCTGCAAAAAATGGGCGTGCCCGCTGAGATGACCGGGCGAAACGATATCGTAGCCGAAGGGCGGAAAATTTCAGGAAATGCGCAATTTTCCAACACCAAATCTATGTTTAGCCATGGTACTCTGCTATTCGATTCGGATATAGAAGACGTGGTGCGAGCCTTAAATGTTTCTGGGGACAAAATCACCTCCAAGGGCATCAAATCTGTGCGCAGCCGTGTGGCTAATATCACCGAATTTCTGCAAGAAAAAATGAGTATGGAAGATTTCAGAAGAGCTATTCTGGAAGAGATTTTCCAAACCCAAGGCGAATTGCCTACTTACCAACTCACGGATGAAGATTGGGAAGCAGTACACGCGCTCTCTAAGGCTAAGTATCAGACTTGGGAGTGGAATTATGGACGTTCTCCCGAATATAATATCCAGCGGAAAAATCGCTTTAGCTTCGGACAGATTGATGCCCGTATTGATGTAAAAGACGGAAATATTAAACATATTAAATTCTATGGTGATTTCTTAGGGCACGGCAATTTGGGCGATATCGAGCAAATTCTTACCCACAAACGCTATGAACCACAAGCTTTGGAGCAAGCACTGCAAGGAATGGATTTAAAAAATTATTTTGGAGACATTTCCAAGCAAGATTTCATTGCTTTTCTTTGTGATTAAGGGCTGGTGCGTGGTGAGTTTCTTTCCAGAAATTTGATCGGAGCCTTTAAACCATTGAAAAAATGGCTAAGCTGGGCTCTCGTGTGTGTGTGTGCTTTAACTCACAACTCATTAGGCTCATTTAAAGGCAAGCGCACTTCTATTTTCGTGTAATCTCCTAGCTCACTTTCTAATTTGATCTGTCCGCCCAGTCTATCCACGGCTCTTTTGACTACATAAAGACCGAGGCCATTTCCCTGTGAGCGTTCACTGGCTCGGAAATACATATCGAATACTTGGTCTTTAAGCTCCGCAGGAATACCTTCTCCATTGTCTTCTACTTGCAAACAAAGCCAGGTTTTATCTAAGAAAGCTCTGATATGAATACAGGGTTCAGGGCCTTTACTGAAGTAGATGGCATTTTCTAATAGATTGTAAATCACAGAGTTGATAAGTGTATCATTGGAGCTGATACGGATATCTTTTTGGATCAGGGTATCTAATTTGATGTTTCGCTGCTTGATTTTCTTGCCCAGATGTTTTTGAATATTTTTAATCATCCAGCCGAGTCTAATTTCTTCACGAATGAGCTTTTTATCATTAATGTCGCAAACCATTCTGAGCTTGGTGAGAATTTTATCCATACTTACCGCCACCTCGTGGATGCGTGCGAATAAATCCTGCGCCACCGTGTCTTCTAGGCTGATTTTGGCTAATTCTACAATGCCCATGATAGAGGTGAGGGGTCTTCTGAGGTCGTGTGAAGATCGATAAATGAAGAGATCCAATTCGCGGTTGGCCTGCTCTAGTTGCTGGGTACGCTGCTTAATTTTTTGTTCTAGGGTGGCGTTAATCTCAGCGATCTGCTGGTTTTTCTTCTCGATTTTTCCTTGGTTCTCCTTGAGTTTCTCGTAGGCTTTTTTGATGACCGTTTCGTTGTTTTCTAGCTTTTGGTTGATGCTTTCTAGGTCTTTTTGTTTGCAGAGAAGCTCTTCCTGAGTGGCTTTGAGTTCTTCGAGGCTATGGTTGATTTTTTTCTCATTCTCCATCAATTGCTGATTTTTCTGCTCAATCGCATCTCTCTGGAGGGTAATTTCCTGTTTTTGTTCTTCTAGTGCTTCTTTTTGATTTTGAATCTCGGCCGTTCGGTCGGCTACTTTTCTTTCTAGCTCACGGTTTGCTTCGGACTGTACTTTTTCGTATGCTTCTAGTTGCTTGATTAACTTGGCTTGGGCCACTCTTTTCTCCATTTCAGAAACCTTGATTTTATAACCCAAACCTACTGAGAAAAGTAAAATTTCTGCCACGATGCCCGCTTCCAAAAAATAGTGATAATTAGAAACCGGAAACCAGTAATTCAAAATCACGCCACCAATAGCGGTAAAAATCAAGAAAATATTACCCACCAAGATAAAAATCACCACCCTGACCTGCTTCTTCAACAAGCGATAGAGCACCACCAAAGCCAGCATGGTGGCACTGATTAACAATATATTCATCAATAAGGCAGCCAGCTGGGGCAAATAAAAGGTATAAATCACACAGGCCGCTAGGTAAATAAAGATGCTTATCTTGACATAAAGCTTCAAAATCCAATACCAAAATGGAAGCAAACGCCCAACGTCTAGCAGGTTCTTTAGAAAAAGAATATAAAAAATAGGAGCTAGGCCATAGATTAAACGAAAGTGATAATTTAGATAAGGGCGTGTTGGGAAAAAAAACTCTAGCATATCCCCGTGAAACCAGAGAAAAAAAACAACGACACAAGACACATACAGGGTATAGTACAAATAAGCCCGATCTCGAATCAGCCAAAAAAGTACCAGATTATACACGATCATAATCCAAAGTATCCCCTGAAAAATGCCCTGCCAAAAATTATCTTGCTTGGCAAGGTGATGCCAGTGATTTTCATAAATCAGTTCGGCTTTCACGTCAGGGGCGTAGTGCATTTCATTGCGCAAGTAGATATAAATGCGATGTAATTGACGGGGCTCAAGGGAGACCCGAGCCAGTGTTTCTTTGCGGTTACCCCCAATTGCTTTATCGTGATAGGCAATCAATTCCCCATCAGTTTGTAGCAGGTATTCATTTTCTTTCTCGGGGCAGAAGATATAAGCTCGGTTGAGGTGCCCCAGATTAAGTATCCAGTGACTACTCAGGTCAAGATGATTATAAATATCCAAACGTAACCAATAACCTCTCTGTGCTTTTAAGGGTGGATGCTGAGACCAGGGTTGAAATTTTGCTACATATTGACCAGACAAAATGCTGGGCGAGGCGGACAAGGGTAAATCATCCTCCAATACATAGAGGAAAGTATTGAGGTCGCTAAATTCACTTTCTATCGCGAAAATGTCCAAGCGTTTAGTTTGGGATTGCGCTTGTAATTGGGGGTGAATTATTCCTAAAAATAAACCCACAAAGCTTATTTGGAGCAGATTCCCCAAAAACAGATTTCTGTCCATGTCAGGTGATTATTTTTGTATAATGCTTAGCAAGCAGCCTGAGTTTAAGATAGAAGCTGTTTAGAGCTTAAGTTCGGTAGCGAAAAACTCATATTCTGACTTCTAACCAAACCGATTCTTGAGAGCACAGCCCGAGCTGTAGTTGAGAAAATCGGTAAGATCAGCTTTCAAAAGAGAATTTTGCAGCCCCAAGGTAAACTTTAGACTACTTCATAATCTGATGAGTTGAATGCAAAACTTCAATGGCTAGCCTTCATGTTTTTGGGAATAGCTCGTGTGTAGGCAAAACTTTTCCTGTGTCTAATTAAAAACCTGTGCTAATGAAGCCCTGAGCTTGATTGCTGGGTAAAACAGATTCTCGCAACACGAAATTTTAGACCTATTTATGGTAAGTCATCTTTTTAGGTTCAATCTTACCATAGCTATAAAACTGTGCCAATTTTTTCAAATACACGACAAAAAATAAATTCGAGAAAAACTAAAACAGCGAAGAATTCTCCCTAACGGATAAATATTTGCCCAAAAGCTGGTGGCTAAAAACCGAAAGCAATTTGTGTACTAAGAACTCAGGATTTTATACGGTTTTTAGTACTTTACGTATACGATTCAGCAAAATATTCCTATCTTGTCTTCATACTTAAACTTATCTCCAATTTTTGAATAATTGATAACATGAGCCAAAAAAAGCTTTTCGCGCTAGTAATGGGTATTGATGAATATCCCGAAGGCGTGAGTGATCTAAGAGGTTGCGTTAATGATGCGAATATCTGGAAGGAATTTCTAGAAACGCACTACAAACACTTCTCACCCGAAATTGCACTACTGAGTAACGAGCAAGCAAGTCGGGCGGGAGTGATAGACGCTTTCCAAAAGCATCTCAGTCAGGCCCGAGATGGAGATATTATCTTCCTCCACTACAGTGGGCATGGCTCCCGCGAAAAAGCCCCCGAAGGCTCTTTGAAGTATTTTCCAGAAGGACTCAACGAAACTTTGGTGCTCAGTGATAGCCGCCATAAAGATGCCAACGGCAATTATACAGGGATCGATCTGGCTGACAAAGAATTGGGACGCTTGCTAGAAGACATAATTGAGGGAAAACCCAAAGCAAATCTCGTGATCTCTTTGGATTGCTGCCACTCTGGCTCAGGTACGCGTAATGTCTCTGACCTCACCCAACCCCGCCTCACGGGCGATCGTCAGGATCAAGGCCGCTCCATGGAGAGTTATCTGCCCGGTATATTCGTGAACGGTCAATACCAACAGCCTTCTAGCCGCCACGTGCTGATGGCTGCCTGTACTAAAAAACAACAAGCTTGGGAAGCCAACAATCGTGAAAAAAGCCAAAAAAATGGCCTTTTTACTTACTGTATGATGCGGACTTTTGAAAAGCTGGGAACCAATGTTACGTATGCTGATCTTTATCGGAATGCCCGTGCGATGATGCGCGCCGTTACCCAGATTCAGGAACCCCAGCTAGAAGCCTACGAAAAATACAATGCCAATGAAATCTTTTTTGAAGGCACTGTACCCACCTCCGCTTCTAAATACAGCCAAAAAGTGAAGTTGATAGATGAGGCTTGGACATTAGATTTCGGCGCGATTCACGGAATGCCCAATAGCCGCACCGTGGATGTAGCACTCTACAAGAATACGGCCGACCTCTTATCACAAACCGTAGCTGGGCATGCGAAGGCTACCAAGGTACTAGCCGATAAAACTGAGCTAGAACTGGAAGAAGGCTTCCAAGCTGATGCGAATGCAGAGTATATTGCCGAATTTCTGAGCCCCGTTGTGCCTCCGCTCAATGTGTATGTCTTTGCAGATGAGCAAAAGGGAATCGATGCAGTTGCCCAAGCCGCTGAGGAAAGTAAATCCATGTATCTGAACTTGATTCCTGAGCCTCTCTCGGAAGGATACGAAATCAAGATCAAAGCCCCCGATCAAATGTATTTTACCGAGGTATCTGTCTTTGATAAGGAAGGAAAACTCAAGTTGCCCACCGCCGGAGATTATCATCTGGTTATCAAGGAAGAAATGATCTATATCACCGACGAACGCAATCGTTTGATCCAAGGGGCAAGTGGTGCTTACAAGGGTGAAAACGTGCAGTATATGTTTGACCTCTTGGATGATATGGCTAAATGGGAGAATCTAGTCAAATTACAGAATCCAAGCCCGCAATTAAAACCAGAAGATATCGAGTTTGTCTTTTACGACCAAAACGGGGAAGCTCAAAGTGCCGAAGAAATCGTTATCAATTATAAAGAAGAAAATGACGAATGGCTGGAAGTTCCCTTTCGCTTGGGCGTGAAAAATAATACGGCGCAGAATCTTCACTTCTCGCTGATCTACATGTCGGATAGTTATGAAATTGCTCCTTTGGATAATCAACAAATTGATTCCAAACTCGATGAAGCCACTATCCTCGAGGATACCTTGGTGATGAGGGATTATAACGAAGAAGGATTACCCTTGGCCTACGACGAAGCCACGGGGCAGTATGTAGTCAATGAGCAAATTCAAGTTTTCAAACTCTTGGTGAGTACCGAACGCTTAGATGACTTTACTTTACAGCAGGAAGAAATTGACATCGGATTTATTCACCGCACCCGAGGTTTGGGAAGCCGGAGCAAAAATCCTCGTACTCGTAAGGTACAAAACGATTGGTTTACCAAAGAAATCACCGTCAAAATGGTGAGACAGGCGAGTAAACTCAGTGGAGAAGAAGTTCAATTGGCTAATAACAAAATCCAGATCAAAGGTAATAAAAGCGTCAAAGCCAATCTGAACCTCAGTGCCAGCAACCCGGGTAGTCGCAGTACGGATGGTGGTAGCTTGATTGCTAGTTTGGCCGAGCAACAACCCGGCAAGATGATCTACTTTGGCGAAGAAGGCTTGGGTGAAAATATTTTAGAAATCAACAACATAGAAGGAGAGGCTTCCCTTGCTTCAGAGCCTCTTGAGATTGTTTTGGATGAATCCGTAGATGGAGAAAATGAATTAATCCTACCGCTGACTTTTAACGGCAGCCGTGTGCTCACCGTGGGTGATACGGAAGTAGATGCGGACGGCAAAGCACTCATCAAAATCAACGAAGTTCCAGATCAGGAAGAATCCCAAAGTCGTAGTCTAGGCAAAGCACTTAAATTGGCTTTTTTCAAGCTTACTTGTAAGTGGTTTCCCGTAGAACTGTATCGCTTGACTTGGGTAGAATACAAGGAAAATGATGAAATCGAGCGACACGTAGAGGGTATTACCGACAAAGTAGCCGCCGCGCAAAAGGTGCTTCTGGTTATTCACGGGATCATCGGTGATACCGAAGAAATGGCCAAGTGTGTCAAATTTGCCCACAAAGATCACGGCGGAAGCTATGATTTGGTATTGAGTTTTGACTATGAAAATCTCAATTCTTCCGTCCGAGACGATATTTCCCACAAATTCAAAGAAAGATTAGAAAGTGCAGGCTTTGCTGCTGACGACGGCAAAGAACTGCACATCTTAGCGCACTCCATGGGTGGCTTAGTGTCGCGCTGGATGATTGAGCAGCGAGAAGGGAACAAAATGGTAGACCGCCTCATCATGTGTGGTACGCCCAATGGTGGTTCTATATTTGCTGATGTAGAAAGCTATCTGAAATTTGTTAACATTGGTCTTTCCGTGGCGATTGGCTCTTCTTTACCCGTGGCTCCTTGGCTGGGCGGATTGATGGGCGTGCTCAAAAAGGCAGTCAAACTAAGCAAAAAATTGATGGTTTCCTTGGCGGAGATGAACAAAGACTCCGACTTTTTGCGCGACCTAAACAGCAGCCCAGACCCGGGCATTCCTTACGTAGTCATAGCCGGAGATATTACCTATTATCAACCGCAGGGCGATACACGTTTTGCCCAGTTTATTGATCTGGCTTTAAAAGGAGTCGGAAATTATGCCTACACCGAAAGCCCGAATGACATCGCCGTGGGCGTCAATGAAATCAAACAAACGGGTAACAATGCCTCGGTAGAAATTTACGATATTGTCTGCCATCATATGAATTATTTCTCCGAAGAGCGCAGCGTTAAGAAGCTCAAGGAAGTCCTTTAGGGAATTTTCAATCTAATGTAACATTAAAAAAAGCGGGATAAATTCTTTCCCGCTTTTTTGTTTCAATGCTAATCTAGCCTTAAATTACTTAAAAAATCTACCCATGGAGTCTGTATTCAGAGTCTGTTTATTCATTGCAGGAGTCATTAATTTCCTGCCCTCGGTTTTGTTTTTCTTACCAGATAAAGTTGGCTCGGCTTATGGTATCATTGTTCCAGATGCTAACTATGAGTTATTGCTTAGGCATCGGGCGGTTCTCTTCGGGATCGTGGGAGGGATTCTGATTTTCTCCGCTCTCCTTCGTCAGTATTACTCCCTTTCGGTAACCATCGGATTGGTCAGTATGCTCACTTTCATACTCTTGTTTTATTGGGTCAAAGGGGAGGTAAATGCAGAGTTGACCAAGGTCATGCGGATTGACGTGGCAGGGAGTGCCATTCTCTTGCTAGGATATGGGCTATACAGATTTTTTTAGGGAAATCAGTTCGCTTAGTCCGTACCCGGTTTTAAGCATCCTAAAATCTGAAAAGCGATGAAAATAAATGTTTTAGTCAATCTCCTCTTGATTATATCCGTACTTCTGGTACTCTTGGGCGTGTACCAGCAAATCATGACCGATGAGACAATTAGCCTCTGGTTTTGGATCGGACTGCTCGTGTATGCCGTCGCTGAGATTATCAAGAACAAACACAAAAAGCAGTAGAATGCTCAAAATAAATAAAATTTACTGGCATGAAATCATTCCTTGTACCGGGAAGTAGCTGCTCCTCTCATTTGATTTATTTTTTAGGTGTATGGAAAAACTACTCGCCGAAATACGCGCTTGCCAAATCTGCTTGCCCCATCTTCCCCACGGGGTCAATCCAGTTTTATCGGCTCACCCTGACAGCAAAATCGCCATCATCGGTCAAGCCCCCGGCAGTGTTGTGCATCGGACGGGCATTCCCTGGGACGATCAGAGTGGCGAACGCCTCCGTACTTGGCTAGGCGTGAGCAAAACGACTTTTTATGATCCCAAGGTAATTGCTTTGATTCCCATGGGTTTTTGCTATCCGGGCAAGGGCAAATCGGGCGATCTACCACCTCGCCCCGAATGCGCTCCCGCTTGGCACGTGTCTTTGTTTGAACAAATGACTCAAATCAAACTGACTATTTTGATTGGAGCTTATGCTCAGAATTATTACCTAAAAGAGGATAAGAAAAGAACCCTGACCGAAACCGTCAAAAATTTTCAAGCTTACCTCCCTGATTACATCGTGTTGCCTCACCCTTCCCCACGGAATAACATTTGGCTCAGGAAAAACCCTTGGTTTGAAGAAGAACTCCTGCCTGTACTAAAAGCCAAGGTAGCCGCACTCAAATAGCTGTTGGTTGTGCGTGATGAGCCACTGGCTACCCTCGTCTTCGCTCCAACAAAACCATCATCATGAGGCTAAGCAAAACACGAAGTTCTTCTCCGTCTTGGAAATCTGCTTTTTGTTGAAGCTCAAAAGAACGGCCAAAGGCAGAAGGTTTTTTGGCAAACTGGGCGATGAGCGTGCCATCCGCCCGTGTAACATTGTACTTCGGGTTGAACACATAGCCAGAGAGCGCGCCGATGAAGGGAATTTCACCGAAGAGGCCATCGGCCATACGTACCCAAAAGCTGTTTTCTTGTATCACCAAATCTTGCTGATCTTCTCGATCAAAAATTTCATAGTAAGCTTTAAAAAGTGAGCGAGTGCCTTTGCGCCCGATCTTACCCAGTTTGTTTCCCTCCGTATCGGTGAAATTATAAACAGCCGACCAATCAATCCAGCGATCGGCCTTGATTTTGAAAATCTCCTGAGAGCGGCTTTCGTCTCGATACACTGTGACATCTTCTTTCAATTTGAAAGCCTTTTGGCGGGTGTAAGCAATGGGATTACCTTGGGCATCTTTTACCCAAAATTGGGGGCTTAGCGATACCAGCTTAAAGCGAAAAGTAAGCGGATACTGGAAAGTGGTTTCAGTCGAATTCATAAGTTTCTTGGATTTGTTTTCATGCCTGAAAATAAAGTGGTATTAAGTTTTAACTTGTGAGCGAAAAAATCCTGTTTTGGGTGTTGAGGAAGCCAATTTTTACAAGTATCGCCGGGTTAGGGTTGAAAAAATCGGTGAAATCAGGTTCCAAAAGAGGATCACTAGACAAACTATAGTCCAAAGATAAACTTTATACAGCTTTCACAATAAAATATTCAAATGAAATGACTCAAGTCAGAGCGAAAATTTTTGAGCTGACACCGTCCTTTGTTTTACAACCTTAGATAGGCGTTTAGCGAACACAATACCAGCCTTGGGTGATTGTTAATCTTCCGAAATTTACCTAGCTTTGGTCAAATCTTTTCACTCCCTGACCCCCATTACTTTTTATGTCCACTGGCCAGAATGAACCCCAGGAATCCTCCACACCCCCTTCTCCGGCGATTTTAGTAGCCATTGGAGCCTCTGCGGGAGGGTTGAGTGCCTTAGAAAATCTCTTTGCCAATCTGCCCGCTGGTACCTCCTTGGCCTTTCTGATCATTCAGCACAGCGACCCAGACACGAAGAGTGAGTTGAAAAATCTGCTTGAGGGCTACACGAGTCTTGGGGTTTTGGAGATTGAGGAGGAAATGCCCATTGAGGCGGATCATATCTACATACACCCACCTGACAAAACCATAGAGATTCGGGAGGGGAAGTTTTTTTTGAAAACAATGAAAAGTAGAAATGGCACTCCCAAAGTAATTGATCTGGCCTTTCGGGAAGTTGCCCAGAGCTACGGGGCACACAGCGTGGGGATCGTCCTCTCGGGTGCGGGGAGCGATGGCACCTCGGGTATTCAAGACATCAAGCTGATGCAGGGGATGGTACTGATCCAGCAGCCCGAGCAAGCCGAGTACGATACCATGCCCCGCAGTGCGATCGACACGGGCTTGGCCGATGCCGTGCTTCCCTTGGAAGAAATGGGGGAAGTATTGATCAGTTTTCAGGAAAAAATGCTCCCGAAGCGCGCTCAAACTGATCCAGACCCGGATTATGAATTAAAAAAATTCCTGCCTTCCATCTACGCGATGATCAAGCAAGTAACTGGGCATGATTTTTCAGATTACAAAATAAATACCATCCGTCGGCGCATTGACCGCCGCATGGCTGTCTACAAACTCACCCGTCTGGCAGATTATCATCAATATTTACAAGAAAACCGGGAAGAAATCCGGCAGCTTTTTAGGGAATTGCTGATCTCGGTGACGGATTTTTTTAGAGATGCTGAGGCATTTGAGGTGCTTCAGGAGAAAGTCATTCGTCGGATCTTTGAAGAGAGGGAAGACCCTGATTTCTCGATCCGTATCTGGATACCGGGCTGTGCCACGGGCGAAGAGGCCTATTCGGTGGCGATCTTAGTTGACGAATGCCTGCAAGACTACCCCAAGCCCGAGGAGATACAAATTTTTGCCACCGATATTGATGAGCGGGCCATTGAGCACGCCCGTCGGGGGGTATTTCCAGAGAGTATTGCCGACCATATTTCAGCCAAGCGCCTGAAGGACTATTTTATCCGGGAGGAGAATGTTTTTAGGATCAAAAAACATATACGCAAGATGGTCATCTTCGCTCCGCACAACATCATCAAAGACCCACCCTTCTCACGTCTGGACTTGATCTGCTGCCGAAACTTGCTGATCTACTTGCAGAGTCAGGTACAAAAAGAAATTCTGGCACTCTTTTATCATATTCTCAAAGAAAAAAGCTATCTCTTCCTGGGCCCCTCCGAGAGTGTAGAAGACTTTTCGAGCTACTTTGAGCCCATCAATCGGAAGTACAAAATTTTTAAGCATCACAAGGCCCGGGCACACAAAGGGCCAGCCTATCCCCGTTTCCCCCTCAATGAGTACAACTTAGAATCAGACAAAATCATTGAGCACAGCCCCACCAAAAAATCAGTGCTCAAAACCGTAGCCGAAAAAGCCATTCTAAGACACTCCACTCACCCCTGCGTGGTGCTGGATGAGGAAAACCAAATTGTCTATTTCGCCGGGGATACGGAGCCTTTCCTGAGCCCTGCTGCCGGCGAAGCCACGATGGATATTTTTAAAATGGCCCGGCTCAAAATTTACCCACCTCTGGAAGTGCTGCTCCGGGGAGCAAAACAAAAGCAGGCAACCCTCAGTAAGGAGAACATTCAAGTTACACATCATCAAGAGCAAATTCTCTTTGACCTGATCGTAAGACCCTTGCAAGAGGTCAAAGAACTCGGGCAATTCTATCTGGTCATCTTCAAAGAAAAAAGCCGAAGCACTCTCAGCCAACCACAGAAGAAGCAAGAAGAGGAAGTGAGCGACCCCTATACCGAGGCACTCCGGGCCGAACTACACTCTACCAAGGAATATCTCCAGAGTACCATCGAAGAGCTACAAACCTCTAACGAAGACCTGAAAGCCACCAACGAAGAACTCCAGGCCAAAAACGAAGAACTCAAAAGCACCAATGAAGAGTTGGAAACCTCCAAAGAAGAGGTCAAATCAGCCAATGAAGAACTCATCACAGTCAACGTAGAACTCAAAGAAAAGATAGAGCAGCTCTCCAAAGCTCAAAATGATATCAATAATCTGCTCGTAAGCACGGATATTGCCGTGCTTTTTCTGGATAAAAACCTAAAAATCAAATGGTTTACTCCCAAGGTCAAGGAAGTATTTAGCCTCATTGATTCGGACATAGAACGCTCCGTGAGCGACATCAATACGAGCCTAAAATACCCAGGCTTTGCCGAAGATAGTCAAGCAGTGCTCAAGACGCTTCGCCCCAAAATTATAGAAAAACGTGACAAGCGCGGAAGGTGGTATCGTATCGAGATCAGACCCTACCGCACCACCGAAAATGTCATTGACGGCCTGGCCGCTACCTTTGTGGATGTTACTGAGCAGAAAACCCTCAAACGCATGGCCACCACCGTGGCCGACTCCAAGGACGCCATCATGGTGCTAGACCTGGAAGGAAACCTCCATACCTGGAACCAGGGGGCAGAAACCCTCTACGGCTACACCCGAGAGGAGGCACTGGGGATGAATATTCGTGCTCTCACGGCTCCCGAAACTCAGGCCAAAATGGACGAAGCCCTCGAGCAAGTCAAGGCCGGAAAATCTTCCGAATCTCTAGAAATCTCAAGAATTGCCAAAAATGGACAAAATTTGCGGGTATGGCTGACCCTTACCGTCCTCTCCAACGAGCAGAATCAAATCCAAGAAATTGCTACGACCGAAAGAGACATTACCCCCATCATAGACCGAGAGCAAGCTTATCAGGAGGAAATCGAGCGCCTCCAGCAAACGGTTGAGCGTCTGGAGCAGAAACTAAAAGATACATAAAACCGCAAAGGTTTTTTTTCAACCTGCTCTGGATCGAACCGCCATCCGTGTTCCTAAATAATCGATGAATGGCTTGATGCTTCGTATGAATATCCTTACTTTAAAGGTCAATACGATTCTCTTTTCACCACTGAATTTTGGGATATGATTCCAGAAGAAAAAGAAAACAACAGAAGACAAGAACTCCAGCAGGAAGCAGCGCAAAAACTTCAATCGCTTATACAAGGGCTTGATCCGCTCTCTGAACAACAGGTTCAAGACATCAAATCTCTGGTGCATAGGCTTCAGATACAACGTATTGAGCTTGAGCTCCAGAACGAACAGTTACAGGCCAGCCAAGCCGAGCTGGAAGCCTCCCGAGAAGCCTACAAGGAGCTCTTTGACTTTGCGCCCGTGGGCTACCTCACCCTAGACTCAGATTGTGTCATACAACAGGCTAATCTCAAAGCAGCCACTTTGCTCGAGTCCCAAAGAGACGAACTGATAGGCAAAAACCTCTACCATTATGTGCTCTCCGAAGATCGGGATCGGCTTTATCTGCACTTAATAGACGTTTTAGATAGCCGAATACCCAAGGAAACCGAACTCCGCCTCATTACCAAGGAGCAGACCGAGCGCCACGTCATCATCCAGAGTACTCCCATGGACTCCGATAGCAAGTACTGCTGCCGAATGGTAATATCTGATATTTCTCAAAGAATTCGCAGTGAAATTGCCCTCCGCGAGAAAGAAAAGCGCCTGGAGCAAGCCCAAAAGCTAGGACGAATCGGCGACTGGTATTATGATGTAGCCAGCCGCAGCCTGACCTGGAGTGATACGATGTATACCCTCTACGAGCGCAACCCCCAAACAGGGCCTCCCAGCCTGGAGGGCTTGATGGATTATTACCTGCCCGAGGATGCCCAACAGCTCTGGGAAAAGATTCAGGCGGCTCTGAATCAAGGAGAAGCTTATCAAATCGACCTCCGCCTCCTCCGAGCCAACGGCGAACTCAGATACATCACTAGCACCGGGCGGCCACTTTTGAGCAAAAGGGGAGACGTAACCCGACTCTACGGAATCTCTCAGGATATTACCGAACGCAAAAAAATGGAGCAGGAACTCCGAAGTCTCAACCAGGCCAAAGACAAATTTCTGGCCATCATCAGCCACGACTTGCGTAACCCTATTACTTCCATTTTCATGAGCTGTGATTTGCTTCTGGATCAGATTCAGGAAGAAAAAATTGAAGGCATGAAAGAGATGGTTCATATCATCCACGTATTGTCTCAGCGGGCTCTGGATTTATTACAAAACCTGCTCAATTGGTCACGCTCTCAAATGGGGCAGATGAACTTTGAACCCGAAGAACTGCTTCTATCAGAGCTCGTCCAATCAGAAATAGAACTCATCCAGCCCTCTGCACTCTACAAAAACCTACAAATCCACTCCGAACTAAGTCAAGACTTAAAGCTGTACGCTGACTCAGATATGCTGAGCACCATACTCAGGAACCTGCTCTCCAACGCGATCAAATACAGTATATATGGAGGGGAAATCTTTCTCTCGGTCGAAAAAAAGACAGCAACCAAACTCTTATTTACCATCCGGGACAAAGGACAGGGAATCGATCCCGCCCAGAAGGAAAAACTCTTCAAAGTAGAAGAAAATTTTAGTACACCCGGTACCCAGCAAGAAAAAGGCTCCGGTCTGGGGCTCATCCTTTGCAAAGAGTTTGTAGAAAAACACGGGGGGCAAATCTGGGTAGAAAGCCAACTGGGCAAAGGAGCTACTTTTTATTTTACCATCCCAATCCGAGAAAAATAAAGCTTTGCTCAGAAGCGATTTCCTTCTAAGGATTCAGCCGAAATTGTATTTTTCGCCTAAGCGCCTCAGGGGCAAAAGGCTTGGGGAAAAAATCGTGAACGTCCAGAGATGTCAAGGCTTTTTTGTCCTCAGATTTTAATAAACCCGTTACCACGATGATGGGAAGGGTGGTGAATTTTTTCCGTATCTCCCGAATGGCGGGCAGGCCGTCTAGCTGTGGCATTTGCAAGTCTGTGATAAGAAGCTGAAAAGACTGCTCCTCAAGCATTTTCAGAAGCTGCTGCCCATTCAGCGCAAAAGAACTCTGATACCCCCATTTTATTAAAAATTTTTCTATAATTTCTTGATAAAGCAGGTTATCATCGGCTACTAAGATATGGGGTTTGGTTTCTTCCATTGGTTGATAGAGTGTAAAGATTTGAGTCAGACCGGTCAACATTCTCTGTACATACATCTGTATGGCTTATTCAAACACAGAGGCACAGCGGAGTTTCGGGGTATTCTGGCAGAAAATCTACTCCCATTTAAGTCTACACAGGACAGAGATAGATTGGTATTATCCCATATCAAATAGAAGTCACTACGTAACCTGAGTGAGCTACAAATTGTTTATTCGGAACAATGGTTTAGCTTAGGGTATACCTAATCTGCCAAGCAACTGCTTTACACCAAAAAAAAACAGCCTCCCGAAAGAGGCTGCTATCACCAATCATCTATCAAAAAAAACAAGAAATTACTCTTTGATAAATCGGAAAGGACGGTAGCCACGACCATTGATTTCTAACTGAATCAAGTAAGTCTGACCAGATTGTAAGTTATGTAGTCCTTAGTTGATTTTACATTTACCTTCTCTGAAGATACCTGTGTATTCGCCCATAAACTGACCACTTCCAAAAACACTCATTGAGATCAACAGCAGGAATATTTTGCTGTTTTTCATGAAATGAAAAATTAGGAAATAGGTTTTTAATAAACCAGTGATACATAGGCTCAGGAGGCTATTAGGGGTAGGGTGTCATCGAGTAGTGGGTGTCTATACCCTGAGCTTCATTTACCTAGTGATGAGGCCAATAGAGTGCCAGTGGTTTAATGTTTTGATAATCAGTTTTTTATGGCTTGGCATTCTAGCTTAAGGCTCCCTTTTTGGTCTAGGAATTTTGTTTTGGGAAAAGTGCGAGGGATTTTGACTATCAACCAAAGTGAAATCAGCCACAAGCATTTCCACAGGTAAGCTTCCCGGTACGAGCCTTCTCAAAAGCCTCCTTCCCTTCCTGAAAAGCATAATAAGCAATGCCCAAGCTGCCCAGAGCATCCACGTAGGCCAAGGCAAAGATTTCATAAAGCAGACTTGACCCCAGAAGGATAAAAGAGAGGTAGAAACACGTCAGCGTGCAGCGTGCATCCGAGATCATGGGAGCCGAATCTAGTCGCTGACCCACCCTGAGCTTGGCCCGATAGAGCACGTACATCGTCAGAATAGAGACTGCAGAAATGATGATCCCTACCCAGGTAGTACGAGGTTGCGCTCCCGTGTAGATGGAGAGCCCTGCCCCCAGAACCAAACCCGCCGTGAGGAAGTAGAAAGCCACGGCTGTGATTTGCAGAGCTTTTTTCTCAAAAGCATCTCGTCTGGAGATGGGATTTCTTTGCATCCGATAAATCATGTGTGCGATGCCTAGACCAGATAATACCTCCACGAAGCTATCCAGCCCGAAGCCAAACAAAGCCAAAGTCTCGTCGCTAGCACCAAACCAAGTGGCAAGCCCGCCTTCCAGAAGGTTGTAAAAAATGGTGAATAAGCTCAGGTTCATCGCTAGTTTCAGAAGCAGATCGTGAGGAAGTCTGGAATGGTTTTGATTTTCTGGGGGAGTGCTCAGGGTTTCACTTTCCATCGTTGGGTCGTGGGTTTGTGATGATTAGGGAGTATTATAAGTAATCGCAAGGAGATTTGCAAAGGCAGAAATTTCAATGCCCTCTTTGGCCGAGCATCCCAAATGTACTTGATCGTGACGTCAGAAAGCCGAAGCCTGTTAAAATAATGCGCATTGGCTCAGGAAATTCAGGCAAGATGCTTGCTATAAACTCGGTTTCGGTCATTTCGGGCATCCGCTGGTCGGTAATAATCACCTGAATAGACTCCTGAGCAAGCAACTCTCTTCCGACTTGTGCCGAGTGAGCTACCAATATTTGGTACAAACGACGAAAAGCAGCTCTGAAAGCGAGTAGATTTTGCTCTTCGTCATCTACAAACAAGATATTTGGTTTTGTGCCTGTCATCTTGAATTCTCAAGTTTAGCAATTCAATTCAGTAAAGAATTCCGGAGATGCAAATGCGTGGTGGATTTTACCACCCTGGCAGCCAAGAAAGAATCTGAGGGGAAATTTGCTTGGAATTAAGGATCAAATAGGCTTCGTTAATTTTCTGTGTTTTGCCTATATTTGTGTAGATCCAATCTCTTATAGCTCTTGTGAAAGCCTGTATTACCCACTTGCTTTGTCTCTTTTTAATGGTTTACTCGGGTCTGTCGGGAACCCTAGCTCAGACCTCTCCAAAACGGGAAGCCTCCCGGAAACCTACCCAAAAAATTAATGTCTATTTAAAGCAATCCAAAACAGCCGCCCACCAGGGGAAAACCGAGCAAGCACAAGCCTATCTGGACCGAGCTACTAGCCTCAGTCAAAGCTTGAATTCCCAAAGCTACCTCTTACGCTGCCAGGTGCAACAGGCCCTCTTGTATGACCGCCAAGGCGATTATCATAAGGCAAAATCGTACATAGAGCAAGCCAGAAAAAATCTGATCTTGCACGATAGGAAGGGAGTATTTGAATTTCAAAAAGCAATAGGAATTATCCTAGAACATCTAGACGAATATGAAGAGGCCATAAAAGCCCAACATCTTGCGCTAGACTTGGCTCTGGAAATACAGGACTCCACGGGTATAGCTGCCTCTTATAATAATCTTGGAAACATACTCCTGCGAACCTGGAATCTTGAAGATGCATTCACCTATTATCAAAAATCCCTGCATATCGCACAAAAGAGCAAAGACCAGCGCGGCGCGGCAATTGCCTGGGGCAATCTGGGAGCTACGCACAAAAAACTCGGGCGAAACTCGAAAGCTCTATCAGCCTATGCCCAATCTGAGCAACTAACCAGAAAGCTAAAAAACCCTTACCAACTATCGCTATTGCTAAACAATATAGCGAATCTTCACCAGGAGCAAGCTAACTGGTCGCAAGCACTTCACTACTATCAGGAAGCCCTGAGTCTCAGCCAAAAAATAGAGGATAAGGTAGGTATTCTGATCAACCAATACAACTTGGCTCGTCTACATCTGGAGCAAGAAAGATACGCCCTGGCTCAGCGAGAACTAGAAAAAGTATACCAGAGCGCGCAAAAAATTCAAGAAAAGCAAGTACTGATGGAAACGGCTAACCTGCTCTTTGTGGTACACGAGGCGCTGGGAAACTATGAAAAAGCCATTCGCTTTGCGCGTTTGTTTGACCATTGGAGGGGAATTCTGCAAAATGAAAAACAGCTAAAAAAAATAATGAACCTGGAAGCCACCTACCAAACTCAGGCCAAGGAGAAAAAAATTTCCCGGCTCTCCCAGGATATACAACTTTTCCTGGCACGCATCAATCGCCAAAATCTCTGGATTGCCCTGTTGGTGCTAACAATTCTACTCCTGGTCTTCACCACTGGCCTGGCCTTCGCCGTTTATCGTCAAAAATTGCAAAGCCGACAACAAAAAGCAAATCTTTACGCCGTCTTAGAAGCTCAGGAGCAGGAACGCCAGCGCATGGGAAGCGACCTGCATGATGGATTAGGAGGGATGCTATCCACTTTACAACACCGGATCAATCAGAAAACTCTGAACCGGGCGCAAATTACTGAATTGCTCGGTACAGCCATCAGCGAGCTACGTCATATCTCGCATAATATGATGCCAGCCGCCCTGACGCGCTACGGACTGAGATATGCCCTCGAGCATTTGGTACGAGATTTATCCTCGGATGGAGGACTACGGGCAGAGCTTCATACTTTTGGTCTGGAGAAACGGCTCAGTACCTTACAAGAGGTTTTCGTGTACCGAATCATCCAAGAACTGGTTCAGAATGTACTCAAACACGCCGAGGCACAGCATCTTCGTATTCACCTCACCCGGCACCCGAAGCATCTCAATCTCATGGTAGAAGACGACGGCAAGGGCATGGACAAGGCCTCCTCAGATCAAGTAGCCGGGCTGGGTCTAACCAACATAGAAACACGCTTACGCAAGCTCGGAGGGGAAATGGAGATTGATTCGCAGCCTGGTCTGGGAACCACCATCAGCGTGGATATCCCCCTTCGTAGAAAATCAACATGGTTAAGATGAAAATATTATTGGTAGATGACCACCCACTTTTCCTGGCAGGCCTTCACGCTCTCCTCGAACCCATGGAGAGCGTAAGCACGGTTACCCTAGCCTGCAACGGCTATGATGCCCTGGCCGAAATGGAGAAAACTGTTCCCGATTTACTCATAACTGACATTGAGATGCCCGAAATGGACGGCATTGAACTCTGCCAGCAGGTCAAAGCCAAACACCCTCAGATCAAAGTAATGGCCCTCACCATGCACCAAGATTCGGGAATGCTCCAGGCGATCCTACGTGCCGGAGCAGACGGATGTGTCCCCAAGCACGCCAAGCGCGAAATTTTATCGCAAGCCCTCTACGCCATACAAACGCAGGGGAGCTACTTCGAGCCCACCTTGACGCAAAGCCTTTTGAAAAACCTGAGCCAGCCCAAAAACAAGACTGGCAAACCACCCCTGTCTTCACGTGAATTGGAAATTCTAACCTTGATCGCCCAGGAACTGACCACCCCAGAAATTGCCCAGCACCTGCACCTCAGCCCCCTCACCATCGAGAAGCATCGCAAAAATATACTGCTCAAAGCAGGCGCACGCAACACGGCCGGACTGATTCGCAAAGCAATGAAAAAAGGGTGGATTGAGTGAAGAGCAGAGGCGTTTGCTGAGCCGTACCCGTTTCTGGGTATGGCGCATTTTACTGGTTTTCGGGTAAAAATCAAACAAGAAGAAATGCTAGGTTTGCTTGCAGTTATCTGAGGCTGCCCAGGGCTTGAACTGGCTGGCGGAAAATTCTTTCAAACCCAAAAAAAGATTTTGCCGCTCAAAGATCGTCTCTGATCAGCTCTTCAATTAAATCTCAAAAAACCTACAATTTCTATGAATTACTTAGGCAACTTTTACTCACCAAGTCAGGAGCTTTCTTGGGCGACAGGTTTAGGCAGATGGATCTGTTTGGCCTGTTTGGGAGCAATTTTGGCGCTAGCCGGATGTGAAAACGGCGAAGTCCAACCAGAATTACAGACCGAAGCCCCCGAAGATCAAAATGGTTTTTTCTTCAATAATCTCAACGAGGAAAGTTCTGTCCTTCACAGGACTCAATTTGCTTTTCGGCAACCCAGGTTTATCGCGGGCGATACCACGGGTTATAAATTTGCGTTTGCAGGCGTTTCTCGTGTGCCTGAGGAAATCTCTTATCCCTATTACTTCGAGAATACAAATGGCCCTTTATTGCTCATTTCTATAGATAATATAGACCAAGCCCACCCTAACTTCGCAGGCAGGTTCGAGTATTCAGACGATTACGATGCCCCCAATGCTATCTCCTATGTAAGTCTGCATGTTCGCACTGACAACTACATTCAGTTCCGGGATGAGGAGGGGTTCCTTGAGATTACCCATCTGGAAGGTCAATTTTATCGTTTTGACTATCGGTTTAGGGGCTTCATGAGCCAGTACCAAGAATCTACCCACGAGAGCTTCGAGGCTCCCTTTGAAATCATCGGGACTTACGAGGGGTATCTGGAGCATCCCTAGCCGAAGGGAGTCAGAGTAATCGCTTTTATCAAATTTCAAAAATAAGCAGACAAATATGAAAAATTTAGTTTTATCAATTCTATTGCAAATTATACTGATTCCACGGGTTTTGGCGCAGTGTCCTAGCAATTGCAACCAAAGCAAGGGGCATACGTTCCTGGGTAACCAAGCAGGTCTACGCTCTACTAACTCCGCTACGGCGCAGTACAACACTTTCGTAGGGAGCCAGGCCGGGAGAGATACTGATCGAGGGGTTCGTAATAGCTTTTTTGGATATTGGGCGGGGCTGCTCAACACCGCTGGATCTTACAATGCTTTTTATGGTTCGCACTCAGGAGTCTATAACCAAGGAAGTTACAACAGCTTTTTTGGAACCCAAGCTGGTAATCGAAACGAGGGGTTTTACAACTCTTTCTTTGGGAATGCCGCGGGGATTAATAATAGAGCAGGACGTGAGAATGCTTTCTTCGGAGCCAGTGCTGGGAGTAGTAATAGCTCAGGAAGTCAGAATGCTTATTTTGGATATGCAGCCGGAGGTGGAGACGGAGAGCGCAACACATCCATCGGAGCCAGGGCAGGAGCAGGCAATAGGTTGGGGTCTGGCAATGTATTTTTAGGCTATCGGGCAGGCGAAAATGAGTTGGGTTCCGACAAACTATACATTGCCAATAGCAATACCAACGCTCCATTGATCTATGGCGATTTCTCTCAGCAAATTTTGAATGTGAATGGCTCGCTCAAAACTGGACTACCGGGCGACGGCAATATGCTACTCCTCTTCAATAGCGAACGCTCCTGGGCTTTCCGCCAAAATGGTACCGGAGCGAGCACAGCCTTGGAATTAGCCAGTATCGGTGGAGGAGGCAACAAGAACTTTCTCATCAATACGACCGGATTCACGGGGGTTGGCCTTTCTCATCCAGCTCACAAAGTAGATGTGAATGGAGCTGTACGCGCCTGCGAGTTTATAACCCGAACCAAACCAGAACTGATACGCAATACATTACCCTTAGACCGCACTCTGGAAGACATCCGCCGCTTAGAAGGCCTGCTGATAGAATATGAATCAGCGGATATGGATAAATCTAGCAAAAGTGCCTTCTTTGAAAGTCCGCGACTGGGACTTAACGCCCATGAAGTACAAGAAGCATTCCCCGAACTGGTGGTGGCAGATGAAGAAGGCAATCTATCTATTCATTACGATGGCTTCATCCCTGTGCTGATTGAAGCTCTGAAAGAACAGGAAGAAAATTATCAAAGTGAAATCGCACGCTTGCAAGAAGAAATCAATCTTTTGAAGAATGCCTTGGGAATAGATAAAATCGCTACCGAGCAGAAAGTCATCCCAGAACTCTACCAAAATCAACCTAACCCCTTCGATCAAAATACACAAATCAAGATGTATCTGCCCGAAAGCGTTCAAGAAGCAAACCTTTATCTCTACAATATGCAAGGAGAAGTTTTACAAATCATCCCCGTTGCCGAAAGAGGCCGTACCCAAATAGAAATTGCAGGCCATACGCTCAACTCAGGCATGTATTTATACGCACTCATCGCTGATAACCAAGAGGTTGATGTCAAGCGAATGGTTCTAAAGTAAATCTGACAAAAATTTCAATTCCTGATAAATTCTTCCTTCTCGTAAAGGAAGAATTTTTTTTGGCTTACATTCAACTTCTAAAAGATCCTGCTCCTGGAATCACCTCAATTCCCGCTGTGTCTCCCTATTAAAAATTGATGCAAAGTATGAATGCATAGGAGCAAGGCTAATGATCCAAAGCCCTTTGCGGGAAGATCAAATGCCCTATATTCAACAAAAACAGCCATCTCTCTTTCTGAAAAGTACCCCCTCCATAGTAACTGGCCGTGAGGCTCAAGGGTCCCAAAATAGTATGGTAAGCGAGACTCGCCGCGGCCACTGGCACGGTTTGGTTGCCATCTCGAGCCACGGGTCTGAGGTCGTCGGTTTCTCCCAAAGGCTCAAAATTATGAAAAAGATAGCCTTCTAAGCGCAAATCTAGATGGGTCGTGAAGCTATAGACTTGCCTCAAGCCCCAAGCCACGAACTGGCGGGACCGAAAATCTTCTAAGAAAAAAGTTTCACTATCCAAAAAGGGGTTAAAACTGGGCGAATTGGTTAAATCCGAAGTAATATGCTGAAAACGAGGACGGTCTGAATAAAAAGCATTGACCAAAAACCCCGGATGATATTTACCAAAATTAAAATATTGCTCGTACTGAAACCGTGCTTGGAACCACTGATGATTCTGCTCCGCGCGGTTTCGCTCCAATAATTGATCTAATTCTCCTGGACGATAAGATTCTTCGCCTGCAAAATAAGCACCTTCCAAACGCCAGGCCTTGCCTTGACTCGCCAAGCTTTTACGATTGAGCAGGTTTTGTCCGAGTCCTAATCCCAGCCGCCAGGCACGGGTAATACTCCGGCTGGGGTCTTCTAAAACCGACGTCCCGATCTCGTCGCCAGTAATAAAATCATCCTCACTCCGGAACAAAGAATTACTAAGCCAGGCCTTCAAACTGGGGCTGATTTCAAATGCAGTATTGAGGAATACTCGAATTTCTCTTTGACTGAGTGAGGTAATTTCTTCATTAAAGAAGCTCAAAAACTCTGTGGTCAGTTGATAATTTCTGCGTATAATCTGCATCCCTGGCTCAAAATAAATCCTTCGCTGAAAAGGTAAATAAACTCTCCCGCTAAATCTAAAGGATTGATTAAAAGTACCCGAATGAATACTGGCCTGAAGCCGATAGTACCAATCCAAATCAAAGCTATAAGCCAAACTCAAGAACAGATGATTAATATTCCGCGAGGCCAGGTTTCCTCCGACGCCCACCGTGAGACTCGGCTTGGAAAGAAGTTCCAAGTCCAGTTGATATTTTTGGAGGCTATCGTGGTAGATAAAGTTGGGTTGCATTTCACCATAGTGCCCAGTCTGAGCCAAGGCATAATAGTTTGATTTAAGATTTTCTAAATCGAGAGACTGATTTTTGAAGCGAAAAACTCTTTTGGGGTAATTGCGTAGTTCGGCCCGATCGAGTCTCCCCAGCGTTGGTTTACTAAACTCGAGGGGAGGTAGTTTGGCCTTGAAGCGTTCCCTTCTTTGTGCTAGCTGAGCAGTCGTCTCTCGCCTCTGAATTTTTTCTAATAAAATAGACATGCTATCTTGGATGGCTTGATAGCCTATCTCGATGAGTCTTGACGCTTCCCCGAAATCGGCAGCAGAAATGCCTTGCAAATCAGGTGCTAAATACATACCACCCGGATACAAGCCCGTGGTATCGGTATTGTTCATCAATAATCGCCATAGAATTCCCGATAAATACTCGTCTTCTTTTTCGTAGGGATAGCGCTGATCTGTATCTAAATCGCCCACATTGATACCGATGATATAATCTGGCTTGAAGATACGGCGAGCTTCTTGGGTAGGAAAGTTACTGTAAATGCCACCATCAAACAGGTAGCGATCTTCTAATTGATAAGGTGGAAAAATAAGCGGTAAGCCCATCGTAACCCGTGCCGCATTGCTCAGGCTACCTTCCTTTAAGATAAGGGCTTGCTGCGAATACAAATCAGCCGCCACACAGCGCATAGGCACCATTAAGCTATCAAAGTCATAATGAGCCGCTGCTGCCGCTGGGTCGAGCAATTCACTCAATATCCAGTTGAGCGATTTATCATTGATTAAACCCGTCTGCGTGTCTAGACTAAAGGAACCCTCGAGGCCGATTTTCAGCTTCAATAAGCTAGGATCAGCGTCTGGCTCAAAGATATGATAGTGATGCGCATCATCATAACCCCCTGATAGCCATTTAGCAAAATCTGCTGAGGTAACAATGGCTTCCATTTCGTCGGGTGTGTAGCCCGCTGCGTAGAAGGCCGCGATGATGCCGCCCATCGAGGTGCCGATCACATAATCAATGGGAATGTTTTTTTCTTCCAAAGCACGGATGGCTCCTATGTAGGCAATTCCTTTGGCTCCGCCCCCGCTAAGAACGAGTGCTACTTTCTGAGCACATACTTTGCAGCTGAGTTGACAGAAAAACAAAACACAGAGGCAGTAGATACGGAAAGGTTGATGAGATCGCATAAGTATTTTTGCAAAGAATGCTCTTGAAATAAACTTCTAAATGTTAATTGCTCGGTAGGAACCCTTAAAAACAAAAATAAATACTATATCAATCAATACCAGAAATTATGATTAATCAATCCAAGTAAGTTTCTAACAATTCACTTTTTACAGGGTTTTAAGAAAGTAAATTTTGTAATCTTTAAATCATTTATATGCCTGCTAATATTCATTTTATTTCTGGACTAGAAAGATGCAAACAAGGCAAATACGAGGAAGCCATTCCTTTCTTTAATCAATCCTTGACCTTGGAGCCTCAACATTTGGAAAGCTACTTTAACCGTGCCTTGGCTCGCTATAAGTTGAATCAGTTCGCTCAGGCCATCAAAGATTTTGACGAAGCGGCCAATCTAGACCCACAAAATGCCGATATTTATGCCGAAAGAGCCGTTGCCAAGCACAAACTCAAAGACAACCGAGGCGCACTCGAGGACCTGAATCAAGCTCTCAAGCTAGAGTCAAGCAATCCGTATCGCTACTCCAGCCGAGCTTATATTCGTGCTTTTATCGGAGACACAGCAGGAGCCATTGAAGATTATAAAAGAGCCATCGAGCTTGATCCTGAAGATGCGATTGCGCTCAATAACTTAGGACTTTTGGAAGAAAAATTGGGCTACAAGCAAGATGCGGAGGAACATTTCTCCCAAGCCGACGCAATTGCTGACCAAGGAAAATCTTTTGAAAAACCTGATTTAGAAGAAATTTTACAAGAACATGAGGCGAAGGAAAAAATGCGCCTCGAAGCCGAGCGCATCCTCAAACAACCCAAGGGCACAGGTGAAGATAACGCTCAGGCTACTTCTAGCGATTATTGGCAAGTGATGAAAAGTGTTTTCACCTCCAAAGAGGTACGTGGCGAGTTTTTAGCTTTCTTAAAAAGCCCTTTTCGGAAGAAAAATTAATATTAATTGTAAATTGCCCATCACAAACTTTTTCGGAATAGGGCAAACGACAATCGTGTAATCAGTCACTTACAATTTTTAATCGTATGAAAAATCTACCTTACTACTTCTTGCTACTTTTCTTGGTCGCTTGTAATCCCAATCAGGTTTATAAAGACTACCAAACCATGCCCAAAAACGAATGGGATAAAAGTAAGGCCGTGGAGTTTCAGGTGAATCTAGAGGAAACCAATGTTCCCTATAATTTGATCGGAACGATTCGCTACAATACCGCGATTAGTCACGCCGTTTTTGATCTGCAAGCCCAAGTACTTTTCCCCTCTGGAAAAGATACGCTGATCAATTTTAGCGCACCCCGCGCGGATGCAGAAGGTAACTTGATTGCCGAAGAAATGGGGGGCATCGGCGACATAGAAAAGGCTTTCTTGGCAAACTATACTCCCCCTGAAAGTGGCACTTATACCATCAAACTTCAACAAAAAATGGAGCCCCAAACCGTGGGTGGCATCTTGGAAGTGGGACTCAAGGTAGAGAAAAATTAAGGCAGCAACTGGCAAGTTTTAGGCTAGTAGCTTTGAACTGAAAATCCAGAAATTAATTTGCAAACTATAACCGATAACTCGAAATGGATGCATCCTACTGGACTGCTCGCTACCAAGACGATGATACGGGCTGGGACGTGGGCAATATTACCACCCCGCTCAAAGCCTACTTTGATCAATTAGAGGATAAAAATCTAAAGATACTGATTCCTGGCGCAGGCAATAGCTACGAGGCAGAGTATCTTTTTCAGCATGGCTTTGATGAGGTACATGTATTGGATATTTCTTATTTGCCATTAGAAAATCTAAGAAAGCGCGTCCCTGCTTTTCCTAAGGAGCAGTTGATACAAGCCAATTTTTTCAAGTATGAGGGGCAGTATGATTTGATCGTGGAGCAGACTTTTTTTAGCGCAATCTATCCCGAACAGCGAGAAGACTATGTCCAGCAGATGCGCAAACTCCTTAAGCCAGGCGGACGTTTGGTGGGGGTTTTATTTACAGATGTACTCTTAGATCGCAGTGAACCACCCTTTGGGGAGCGACACGATAAGCTGAGGAGCTACTTTGAAGGACATTTTAAAATTAAATACTTTGCCCCCTGCTACAACAGCATTCCCCCCCGTGAAGACAGCGAATGGTTTATTTATGTGGTGAAACCGGCGGGTTAGGGCCAAGAAGTGATTTTGATTTTCAGTCCTGATGAAATAGCGTATCTAAATCCAGTTTCAAGAGTTGACTGAAAGAAAAGCAACCATTTTCTCCTAGCTTTGCGCTATGATGTTAGCTATTAGGAATGCGCTATGTTTGGGACTTTTGACCATTTGCTGCTCCCACTCGCCAGCACAAAATACCTTCCAAAGGGAAACGACCGTACAGCACGCCTTATGGACACGCTACCAAATCAAGCTGAACCTCCCCAAAAAATGGGCGATTACCCAAGATTTTGACGAACGCTTTTTTATCTTCCCCACCCGCCAGCATCAAATTTTACTGCGTACCAATGCCACGCATCCCATAGGCGGAGGGTGGTCTTTTGGTATAGGTATGGTTTTTTTTAATCTAACCACGCCTAGTATTCCCGAAATCACGGATACCAAAGACCGCTTTGAGCTGAGGCCCCAACAAGAGTTGGCATTTTTACAAAAATTCAATCATAAGCTAAGCCTCCGACACCGCTATTGGTTAGAAGAACGCTTCTTTGAGGAACCGAACGAACAAGGTGAATTCAAGGAGGCAGGTTATGCACTGCATAGTATTCGGCTCCGATACCTTCTGGAGTTGCGTTATCGTCCTTGGAAATTTTTGACCCTCAAGCTTTATGATGAGCTTTTCGTTCACGGTGGCCCTGCCGTAGAAAATAATATTTTTAATATGAATTGGACGGGGGCGAATGCTTTATTTCACTTGAATAAACTCAGTAGCTTAGAAATTGGCTATTTTTTTTGGTATCAGCAGCGGCCTTCGGGTAATCAATTTTTTCTTCGTCATATTTTTAGGGTGGCTTTTTTGCAAAGTTTCAAGGTGGGCAAAGATTCTCAATAGAGCACAAGAGCTAAAAAAATGCCCCTTTTCAAACTATTCGTCAGATATCGCACGTTATAAACAGGAATTATAAAGTGTTGCAAGTGTTAGCTCATCATCAGCAAAAATTATCATGAAACAGGTTTCAAAAATTTATTACTTCTATTTGAGTTTGGGACTGGTCATACTTGGCTCCTTCCACAGTTTTGCCCAAAATGCTCAGAAAGTTTCTATTTATTTTGATAGCATCCCCAATCAAGTCAAAGAAGAATTTTATGTGATTAAACAAGGCGGTGAACAAATCAAGCACGGCTTGTACAAAAGCTTCCACCAAAATGGGCAGGTTGCTACCTTAGGTACTTTCCACGAGGGAAAAAAAGACAGCATTTTCACCACGTATTACCCCAGCGGAGAATTACAAGCCACCATTCCTTTCCAACAAAATCTAAAAGAAGGGACCTTTCATATTTATAATAAACAGGGGCAAGTTTCACAAACAGGTGAATACAAGCAAGATACACTGACCGGAACTCTCATGGTTTATCGTGAGGACGGAGGAATTGACAAAAAAAGTGAATTTAAGCAGGGGCAACTAAATGGTAAGGTAGAAATTTATTATCCCGAAGGCCCTCTGCGTGAAGAAAGTATATTTGTCAATAACCGTCAAGAAGGCATGACGAAACGCTATTATCCTAGCGGACGTTTGGAATCCGAAGAGGAATATCACGCGGGTATGCCCGATGGTGTTTACAAAACTTATTTCAACAATGAAAAGAATCAGCTAAGAATCAGCACTCGCAACCAAAATGGACTCAAAGAGGGCGAGTTTTTGCAATATGCCGAGAACGGAACCCTCGTCGTCAAAACTACCTACCAAAACGACCGTGTCGTGGGTGATTATTTAGTTTATTACCCAGATGGCACTCCCAAGCAAGAGACTTTTTATAAAGATGGCTACCGACAGGGTACGGAAAATTTCTATCATCCTAACGGGAAGCTGATGAAGTCCGTGGCCTACAAAAATCAAGAAGCAGAGCAAGAAATTCGTGAGTTTTATGCCAATGGCAACAAAAAAGCTGAGCTTCGTATCCAAGCCGGAAGGCCAGCGGGAGTATGGAAATATTACCACGAAAACGGTCAAATCCAAAAAGAAGAACCCTATGCGGGGGGGCAAAAGGAAGGCACCGTGAAGGTTTACCTCGAGAATGGAAATCTGGAAAAAGAAGTAGACTACCGCCGAGGCAAAAAGTATGGCTACATCACACACTACGATGAGGAAGGAAATAAAAAAGAACAAATTCCTTATCGCTCCGATATGAAAGCCGGAACTTACCGTTCTTTCCATCCCAGCGGCAAGCCAGAACAATTGGGCATTTATCGCTATGGTAAAAAACACGGTAGTTGGCGTTATTTTGACGAGCAAGGCCAAGTAATCCGCACGATTGAGTATCAGGAAGGTAAAGTCATTTCGGATACCGCTCAAGAGCAATAACACAGGCTTAACGCGCAGTTGCCATCTCTAAGAGTTTATGGATCGTCCGCCAGTTGCGGGTGGTGGCGTGCAGCTTGAGCTTTTTTTCAAAAAAGTTGTTATTCATTTTCGCCCTGCCATAGCCTATGGGAGAGAAGAAATAGAGGTTTTGACCTTGCACTATAAATTCCTCAGGAAGATAATCTTCGGCTTGCAAAGCCTCCAACCTAGCTGCTTCGGGTTGGGCGTGTAGAAAAGTAACGTAGAGGCGAGTCGTATCACGTGCTCTTGCGCCCACGAAGGGGTTTTTTTGGATTACTTCCTGCATATCTGCGAGTCTTTTCACGAGGGTAGGCACTTCAAAACCATAGCCAGCCAAGATTTCTTGCTCGATCTGCTCAGCTAGTTCTCTGGGAGGTGTTTCAGGAAATTGAAATACAATATTCCCACTTTGGATATAAGTTTGAAGATACTGAAAGCCCAAAGGTGCTAATTGGGCTTTCAGCTCGGCCATTTTGATCTTTTTTTGACCGCCAACATTAATGTCTCGGAGCAAGGCTATGAAGGTTGGCATCTTACTTAGGGTTTTGAGTTTGCTTCTCTGTGTGAAAATTTCCGTTCTATCAGCTGGTCAATTGGATCTAGGGTTTGGAGGTAGGTATAGATTGCGCTGGCTTCCTGTTCGGTGAGTTGCGGGTAGGGGAGCATCGGGTAGCGTAGAGCAGGTTCGTTGCCTTTTACCCCGGAGCGCAGTACTTTGATGAATTTTTCTTCACTCCATTCCCCTATGCCCGTCGGATGAGGTGTGAGATTAGAAGAGATGATCTCCAAGCCCTCTTTGTTTTCCAAAGCGTTGCCTCCTCCGAAAAAGCCCTTGCTTTTCTCTGGATTTACGTAGTCGTTTGTCCGAAAGCTGGCAGAGTGGCAAGAAAAGCACTCTAAATTGATCGCCAAATACCTGCCCAGAGCAAGTTTATCTTCAGGGTCAGGCATTGGAATTTCTTGTTGAGGCATTTCCATCGGAGTCCAAGCTACATGGCTTAAAAACTTAGCCAAGAAAGAAGGCTGGCTGGAGCGATCATGGGTAGCATTGGCTTCTACCCAAGGGTCATCTGAACGAAGAAAAGCGATTATTGCATTCACGTCCGCATCGGCCATATGATTGAGCTTGGCCATGTACGGAGGCACATACTGTCCGTCCCGTTTGATACCGGTTCTCAGCAGGTAAAGCAGTTCGCTGTCTGTCCATGTACCGATGCCATGCATCTGGTCTTGGGTAATATTGGGAGAATAAATCATCCCAAATTCAGAATCAGCTTCTAGCATTACTTGACCCGTCAGCTTTCCTGTCTGACGATTCAAATGACATTGGGCACAGAGCATGGCCGTGAGCTTTTTACCTCGGGCCACAATTTCAGGACTGCTTTTTGCCTGATAATCGATCTTTTCCACCTTATACTTGGGAATCCCTCGATAATTGATAAAAGTAAAAGCTCCTGCGCCGAGCAAGACGAACACGAGCAAAACGATTCCTAAAATTCTGAGCAATTTTTTAATTTTCATAGCGCTAAGCAAAAGGGTTTGATTTGCTTTACAAAAATAAAAAATCGCACCTCTTTACAGAATTTATCCACTTCATTTTTTATGCTCCAGAGGCGAGAAGTGATGATTCTTACTTGACCCCTCGCTGTGCCATCTCTGCGGTAGCCACACAGCGAAAGCCTAAGTGTTCCTGTCCTGAATCTACAGAGCTGGCCATACGAGCACTGGGGCGATAATTAGAGCAATATTGCTCACTACACAAAAAAGAGCCTCCCTTGATGACGCGCTTGGAGATAGCGTAGGGCTCTTGTGGGTCAAAGCTACTATCAGGGCCTTCTGGGTTTTTGCAGAGGGCAATTCCTTGCTGATGGCGTTTTTTGTAAGTATCAGGGCGATACCAGTCGGTGGTCCATTCCCATACATTTCCAATCATATCGTGCAAGTCGTAGGGATTGGCCGGGTAGCTATGCACGGGAGCGGCATGCTCATAGCCATCCGAAGAAAGATTCTGGTAAGGAAAATTTCCCTGAAAAAAATTTGCTAGATATTTACCCGAAGGCGTTAATTCATCTCCCCAGGCAAAGGCTTTACCATCCGCGTCTACACTGGCGGCATACTCCCATTCGGCTTCGGTGGGCAGCCTTTTGCCTGCCCATTCGGCATAAGCCAAGGCATCTTCATAAGCAATGTGTACGACTGGATAATCGTCTTTGCCTTTTATATCACTTCCTGGCCCCTGAGGATGACGCCAATTAGCACCTACCTGCCATTTCCACCAATAAGAATAATTATCTAGCGGGACAGCACCTTTGGGAGCGACAAATACCAGAGAACCCGGTTGTAGAATGGAATCGTGAGGCTTGGGAGTCCCTTCGGGCAAGTCTTTTTTAATCAAATCCCAATCTATAGGCTGCTCGGCGACGGTTTTGTAGCCAGTAGCTTTTACAAACTTCACAAATTCGGCATTCGTTACTTCCGTTTCATCAATAAAAAAACCATTCACTTCCACGGGGTGAGCAGGGCCTTCGGAGGGATTTGCTTCCGAACCATTGCTTCCCATCTCGAATTGGCCGGCAGGTATCCAAACCATTCCCTCGGGTGCTGCCACGGGTGGTTTTTGACCTTGGGGAGTAGATACCGCGAGACTTGCTTCGGTTTGGGTGCCTTGGGCTTGACTTTCATTTTCTTGGGAAGTGGATTGACAATTCCACAGGCAAAAGGATAGAAATGCTAGATAGATAAAGATTTTCATGCTTTGGTCACTTTTTGTTTTGGTTGGAGACGGCTAGTTTATGAACTTTTGTGTTTATTTTAAAGAAAAAGAATGTTACCACTACACAAAAGAAAAGCATTTTTTCTATTTCATCAAACCCTTAACAGGTATTTCTATCTACAAAAAGAGGACACGAGAAAGAGCTTACCTGATGACTGATTTTAAATCTATGGTGCGATCCAGAGATTCTTCCAAGGAAATAAAAGTTTCAGTACGTTGGATGCCTTTAATCTTCTGAATCTTATCGTGTAAAACACTCCGCAAATGACGCGTATCTCGGCAGATGATCTTAGCAAAGATGCTATACAGACCAGTAGTGTAATGCATCGCCGTGATTTCTGGCACAGACTTGAGCTTCTCAGCCACATCGTCGTATAAAGAGCTTTTATCCAGATAAATGCCCAAAAAAGCGGCAATATCCCAGCCCAATTTACCATAATCTACTTTCAGTTGAGCCCCTTGTACCACTCCTAGTTCACGTAGTTTTCGCATTCGTACGTGCACGGTTCCATCGGAGACAAAGACCTGCTTGGCAATTTCCGTGTAAGGTGTATTGGCATCTTCCATCAAGAGGCTGAGGATTTTCAAATCCACGTTATCGATTTCTAAATTCTTATCGCTTTTTTGCATACAATTTTAAGATTTTCTTATAAATAATGTTTTAAAATAAGAAATATATATAAATAAAGCAAAATAGTTAAGAAATTTGCAAATAAAGATTTTCTGCTGTTACTTTGTATCAACAAGAAGGGGAAATAGTGGCAGGCTACAAACTGCAAGTTCTTTTGAAAGTAAAAGAATTTGAAACCCGCAACTTAGCACCCAACATACACACTGTGAGATGACGAAATCAGGCAGACGTACCCTCCTGTCTCGGGGGTGG
>CAZKBP010000001.1:123837-409114 GCA_964551015.1 uncultured Cytophagaceae bacterium
CTAACCGCTCCGTGGAGGTTCGAGTCCTCCTCTCACAGCTGACAAGTTGCAGGTTAATGGTAGGCTTCTTTGAAAGTAAAGAAGCTCGCCCTCTAAGTTAAAATTACACACTGTGAGATGACGAAATCAGGCAGACGTACCCTCCTGTCTCGGGGGTGGAGGAACGTGGATAAACCGCAAGGCTAACCGCTCCGTGGAGGTTCGAGTCCTCCTCTCACAGCTGACAAGTTGCAGGTTGATGGCAGATTCTTTTGAAGCAAAGAAGCCTATCACCTGCAATTTTTATTTATACCCTACCGCTTGCAGGTTGAATAATTCTGCATACAATCCACCTTTGGTCAGTAATTCTTCGTGAGAGCCGAGTTCCTGCGTTCTTCCTTTCCGAAGCACCAAGATACGATCGGCCATTCTGACCGTAGAAAAGCGGTGAGAGATGAGCACGGCTGTTTTGCCCTGTGTCAATTCAGAAAAACGTTCGAAGACTTCATACTCGGCACGAGCATCTAGAGCAGCCGTGGGTTCATCTAAGATGAGCAGTTGGGCATCGCGCATGTAGGCACGACCCAGCGCCACTTTCTGCCATTCTCCCCCTGAGAGTTCTACTCCTTTGGCAAAGCGACGACCGAGCATTTGTTCGTAGCCATCTGGAAGTTTTTGGATGACGGTATCGGCCAAGCTTTGCTGGGCAGCGTGGATAATTTGGTCTTGAGCTTCCCGCTGTTCAATTTTACCTATGGCAATATTATCAGAAATATTCATCTGAAAGCGCACAAAATCTTGGAAAATCACCCCTACCAATTGGCGATAAGCTAATAAATCATAGTCTCTGATATCTTTACCGTCCAGCAAAATACGACCTTCATCAGGATCATAAAGGCGAGCCAAGAGCTTGACGAGCGTAGTTTTGCCTGCTCCGTTTTCACCCACTAAGGCTAGTTTTTCTCCGGCTCTCAGCTCAAAAGAAATATGGCGTACCGCCCAGACATCGGAGTTGGGATACTTAAAGCCCACATCTTCAAATTGGAAACCACTCTGAATTTGCTGCCTAGGTAGTACGGCTTGCTCTGGAGATTGAATTTTGGGTTCAATTGCAAAAAAATCAAATAAGTCTTGTAAATAAAGCGCATCTTGGGCAATGGCCGAAAAGCGTCCGAGCATCGCTTGTAAGAGCGACTGCAAACGACTAAATGAACCCGAGAGGAAAGTCAGATCACCTACACTCAAAACACCCAATACGGTCTGCCAGATGATATAAACATAGGCCAGGTAATAACCAATGCTACCCAAAGCACTAAAAAGTAGCCCCCACACGCTCCTTTTCACCACCAAGGAGCGATTGACCCGATAATAGCGGTCTGCTAAGTCTTTGAACCGCCCCGTAATAAAATCTGCTAGGCCAAAAATCTTAACTTCTTTGGCGGTTTCGTCACTAGCCCCGACGTAGCGGAGATAATCCAATTCGCGACGCTCGGGTGTCCAGCCCCGAGCAATAGAGTAACTATAACGATTAAAATAAGTATCACTGACAAACGAGGGTACAATGCTGAGAATCAGGAAGAAAATCAGCCAAGGATTGAAGATGACCAAGCCCGCTCCCAACGAAAGCAGGGTGATAAAATCTTGAAACTGACTCAGGATTTGAGACATCAAACGTACTCTGCCCGTGGTCTGACGACGCGCCCGCTCTAGCTTGTCATAAAACTTGGAATCCTCGAATTGTGCCAAGTCCATCCGAGCCGCGTGTTTCATCAGGCGGACAGAGCTTTCATTAGCAAACAAATCACCCAATAAGGCATCTACCAGCGAGATTCCCCGATTGAAAAGATCCGAGAGAATAATGAGGCCAAACTCGATCCATACATAGTTCCAGAGTTGATCTGCTTGGGTAATATCTCCTGAGGGAATCAGGCGGATAATTTCATCAATGATAAGCTTTCCTAGATAGAGAGTGGCCACAGGGATTCCTGATTTGAGCAAGCGTAGGGAGATATTCGCCACGGTGAGGCCACGGTGAGTTTCCCAGATAAGAGCCAACAACTTGGGAATATTCTTAAAAGCCGCCATATTTTCTTTGAGGCTAGCGGGGGCACGTCGAGGATCTTTTTTGGTTTGAATCCCAAAAAGTCTTTTCCAAAATGACATAAGCAGGGTTTGCGTTAAGGTTAAAGTGGATGAAGCACTGCTAAGCTTTGCTTCTTAGCTTGTGACGATCGATTTCAAAACAAATTTCAAGGTTTTTCTGCGCAATTTTTTTATTTTTAGAAAATAAGTAAACAGAAACAAGAACATCAAGTTGGTATTTTCCGAGTTGAAAGAAACGATAAATGACAGAAACTTCATAATTTTGTCTCTTTAACCAAATTTGCATTGACCTTGGAAGATAAATTACGTTTAGCCATACAAAAATCTGGTCGTCTGAGTGAAGGAAGCCTCCGTCTGATCCGTGAATGTGGTATTTCTTTCACACAAGCCGTAGGAAAATTAAAAGCAGAATCGCACAATTTCCCCTTAGAATTTCTCTTTCTCAGAGATGATGATATTCCCAAATACGTGGCGAGTGGAATTGCTGATATCGGTATTGTGGGCGAGAATGTATTAGTTGAAAAAAGAGAACGCGTAGAAAATATTGCCCCCTTGGGTTTCTCTAGATGTAGACTTTCTATCGCTGTATCCAGAGATTTTCCTTACGAAGGAGTCAAGAGCTTGCAGGGGCTTAAAATTGCTACCTCTTACCCGCGTATCTTGGGTACGTATTTGGAAAAAAATCATGTAGAAGCGGAAATTCACGAGATTAGTGGCTCTGTCGAGATTGCCCCTAGTATTGGCTTGGCACAGGCAGTTTGCGATATTGTCAGTTCTGGAAGTACCCTCATTAGCAATGGACTGAAAGAAGTAGAACGTATCTTCAAGTCCGAAGCAGTATTGATTGCCAGTCCAAAATTATCCCCAAGACGACAAGATATACTCAACCAACTCTTATTTCGCATCCAATCCGTCAAGACGGCAGGCAACTACAAGTACATCATGATGAATGTGCCCAATGAGGCTATTGCCGAGATCGGAGAACTATTACCTGTGATCAAAAGCCCGACCGTCATGCCCCTGGCGATGGACGGCTGGAGCTCTATCCATTCTGTGGTAGAAGAAGATACTTTCTGGAAAATGATCGAGAAATTAAAAGCCGCCGGTGCCGAAGGTATCTTGGTGCTACCCATTGAGAAGATGATATTGTAAACATAAGCTATTCTATAAAAGAACATGAGAAAAATTGTCCATCCCCCCAAGTCTAGCTGGACGGAACTTTGCCGTCGCGCTGGTCAGCAGTATGCCGACCTCTATCAAGCTGTGACCCCTATTCTCAAGCAAGTGAAAGAAGAAGGTGATGCCGCCCTCAGAAGATATGTACTACGCTTCGATGATGTGCTGATCGAGGAATTTAAAGTGAAGCCCAAAGAATTTGAAGAGGCCAATGCCTTCGTGAGTACGGAACTCAAAAAAGCGATCCAAATCGCCAAGTATAACATTGCCAAATTCCATATCGCTCAAAAAGAGTCTATCCATAAGATTGAGACAATGGAAGGCGTATCTTGCTGGCGACGCAGTACCCCCATTGAGAAGGTAGGACTCTATATTCCCAGCCAGAGCGCACCGCTGTTTTCTACCATACTGATGCTGGGAATCCCGGCAAATATGGCAGGTTGTGAGGACATCGTGCTTTGCTCTACTCCTAATAAAGACGGTAGAATTCACCCCGTTTTGTTATACACGGCTCATTTACTAAATATTAAAAATGTATTCAAAGTAGGAGGGGCGCAGGCCATCGCAGCCATGGCCTACGGCACCGAAACGGTTCCTAAGGTATATAAAATCTTTGGCCCGAGTAATCAGTATGTAACCGCTGCTAAGCAATTGGTAGCCGAAGATGGCCTGGCGATTGACATGACCGCAGGTCCCTCTGAGCTACTCGTGATCGCAGATGAAACTTCTAATCCTGTCTTCGTGGCGGCCGATCTGCTCTCTCAGGCTGAGCACGGAACCGACAGCCAAGTGATTTTGGCTACACCTTCGGAACAATTAGTAGATGAAGTCTTGGCAGAAGTGAGAAAACAAGTGGAGGAGCTTCCCAGAAAAGCCATTGCCAAACAATCTCTGGAAAAAAGCTTAGCCATCGTTTTTCAAAATAATATGGAGGCCATGCATTTTTCTAATGAATACGCTCCTGAGCATTTAATCATTTCCACGGCTAATGACGAAATTCTAGCTGAAAAAGTAATCAACGCTGGCTCTGTGTTTCTAGGAAATTACTCTCCAGAGAGCGTGGGTGATTATGCTTCTGGCACAAATCATACTTTACCCACAGAAGGCTATGCCAAGTCTTTTAGTGGGGTTTCTTTAGATAGTTTCGTGAAAAAAATTACTTTCCAGAAACTAACCGACCGAGGCATTCAAAATATTGGAAAAACCGTGGAATTAATGGCCGAAGCCGAAGGCCTCCACGCGCATCGCAACGCGGTAAGGGTTCGTCTCGATGCACTTCAAAATTCATAATATATTGCTCATGGAAGGAGTTGAGCGACAACTCCTTCCTGATTTTTTGCTAGCATGATATCCGCCTTTAATCTCCTACTAATATGCCCATCAGTATTCAAGATTTACTCAGAAATAACGTACGATCCTTTCAAGCTTATTCTTCGGCTCGTGATGAATTCTCAGGCGAAGCTAATATTTTTTTAGATGCGAACGAAAACGCCTTCGGGCCAGTGGTCGAATCCGAACAAGCTTATCATCGTTATCCTGACCCTCTGCATAGGGCTTTGAGAAGTCGTTTTGCCGAATTAGAAAAAATCAGACCAGAACAAATTTTTGTGGGTAACGGTAGTGATGAAGCCATTGATTTACTGATGCGAGCCTTTTGCCAACCGAGTAAAGATCAGATTCTGATCATGCCTCCTACCTACGGAATGTATAAAGTCTGTGCAGAGCTAAACGATATCAATGTCATTGAAATCCCCTTACTTCCTGATTTTCAAATTGACCGAGATAGTATTCGCGATATGCTCTATGCCAAAATCAAGATGATCTTTTTGGCTTCTCCCAACAACCCTACGGGTAATTTGCTCGATCAAGAAGATATTATCTACATTCTGCAAAGTTTCAAAGGAATTGTAGTGGTAGATGAAGCTTATGTAGATTTTTGTTCAAAGGCTAGTTTGGTTTCGCTTTTGCCTCGCTACAATAATCTGGTCATCCTGCGTACTTTTTCCAAGGCTTGGGGCTTAGCAGGTTTGCGCTTAGGAATGGCTCTGGCTGATCCCGAGATCATTCAGGTGCTCAATAAAATTAAGCCACCTTACAATGTCAATCTGCTCACGCAACAAGTGGCACAAGCAGCTTTGGCTCAAGTGGAGGTGAAGGATCAAAAAATTGCGCAAATTTTAGAAGAAAAGGCTTTCTTGGAACAACGCCTGAGTCAACTTCCTGTGATTTTGAAGGTCTATCCCTCTGATGCTAATTTTTTCTTGCTCAAAGTAGAAGAGGCGAAACAACTTTATCGCTATCTGATCAATCGGCAGATCATCGTACGCGATCGCTCCCGCGTTTTACTTTGTGAGGATTGCCTCAGGGTTACCGTGGGTACGCGGCAAGAGAATGAAGCCTTGCTCGAGGCTCTGAAAAGCTTCACCACGGAAATGAGATGATGAAGCTGACGGTCTAGCTATCCATGAAGGCGCGAACCTATTTAGCTTAGGATCGCTAGAAAATAGCTTTTCCCTTTTTTAATCAAGAGATATTTATCTTTTAGAGGACGAAAATCAGGCTTGGATTCTCCCTGATCTTTGCTGATTTTTTCTTGATTGACACTGATGGCATTGCCCTTGATTAAGCGACGAACCTCCCCGTTAGACATATTCATGGTTTCTGCCAATACATCCACGGTGCGCTCAAAGCCATTAAAAGCTTCTCGGGTAAAATGCTTACCGGGCACGCCCTCGAATACTTCTGTCAGGGTTTTTTCATCGGTATTCTCAAAATCATCCAAGGTAGATTTGCCAAAGAGTAAGGCAGAGGCTTTTTGTGCCTTTTCTAACTCCTCTTCCGAGTGAACGCGTCGGGTGATATCCTCGGCCAAGATGCGCTTGAGGGCATTGGGATTCGTGGCGTGCTCTTGCTCCAGAGCTTCTATTTCTTCCCGTTCAAAGGTCGTGAAATAACGCAAAAGCTTCGGTAGGTCATCATCACTTACATTGACCCAAAACTGGTAAAATTTGTAAGGTGAAGTCAATTCTGGGTCTAGCCATACGTTGCCATCTTCAGATTTTCCGAATTTATTTCCATCTGACTTAGTGAGTAGCGGGCAGGTGAGCGCGTAAACTTCACCTCCCTCCATGCGACGGATGAGCTCTGTCCCCGTGGTGATGTTACCCCATTGGTCGGAGCCACCCATTTGGAGTTTACAGTTCTTATGCTGGTAGAGGTGGTAAAAATCGTAACCTTGGAAAAGCTGATAAGAAAATTCTGTAAAAGAAATACCCGTTTCTAAACGGTTTTTGACCGAATCTTTGGCCATCATATAATTGACAGTCAGATGCTTACCAACATTTCGCAAGAATTCTAGTAAAGAAAAATCTTTGTACCAATCATAATTATTGACCAGTTCGGCGGCATTCTCTTCTGCCTCGAAATCAAGAAATTTCTCCAGCTGTTGACGAATGCCGGCCACATTCGCGGCGAGGGTTTCTTCGGAGAGTAGATTCCTTTCCTTGGATTTGCCGGAAGGATCGCCGATCATCCCGGTTGCTCCGCCCACTAGAGCAATGGGCTTATGACCAGCTCTCTGAAAATGTACCAGAAGCATAATGGGTACTAAATTGCCGATGTGGAGGGAGGAAGCCGTGGGGTCAAAACCAATATAGCCAGCAGTAACTTCCTGATTGAGTTGGGCTTCGGTTTCAGGTATGTGGTCTTGGAGCATACCTCGCCAAGTTAATTCTTCTATAAAATTTTTTTTCATCTTTTCTGGGAGCTAGGAGTCGGAATTTAGGAGTCAGAGATCGGCATTTTGATACAAATATCTAGGCTTGATTCCTAAATTCTAAATTTTCTCTACTTCTACATACTATTTTCTTCTCTGCAAAACTGTGAAATTTTTCTGGAAAAACATTTTCTAAGTGAAGGCTTTCCGCACTTTCTTGAATTTATGGGATTGTTTTTACTTTTGTGACTAAGTAAAAAAAGCTTGGAGGAAACTTCAACTCATAACCTGTAATCCCCATGCATATTGCTATTTCTGGAAATATTGGTGCTGGCAAAACGACCTTAGCTACGAAACTAGCTGAGCATTTTGGTTGGGAAGTTTGCTACGAATCCGTGGAAGACAATCCGTATTTAGAAGATTTTTATGCAGATATGAAGCGTTGGTCTTTTCACCTGCAAATTTATTTCTTGAATAGTCGTTTTCAACAAGTTTTGCAAGCAAAGCAGAACCCACGCACCACCATCCAAGATCGGAGTATCTATGAAGATGCTTACATATTTGCCCGTACCCTGAGAGAAAACCATCAGATGACCGAACGAGACTTTCAGAATTATTGGCAGATTTTTCATAGCCTGGTCCAATTGGTGCCTCCTCCAGATTTGCTGATTTATCTACAAGCAGATTTGCCGAAGCTAAAAAAATACATTCAAAAGCGAGGGCGGTCTTATGAAAAAGACCTTTCAGACGATTACTTGTTGCATTTGAACAATCAATATGAAAAATGGATTCATGAATATGAAGCAGGTCCGCTCTTGGTGGTTAATGTGAATGAAAAAGATTTTTTGAATAATTCCCAAGACTGGCAACAACTGCTAAGCAGCATTCAGGCGCATATACCCATGCCGCTCTCGTAATGCTGGATTCAGGAACAATTACAACAATTTAATTTTTAAAAAATATGTTAATCGTGATCTCTCCAGCCAAGACGCTGGATATGGAGAGCAACGGGATTGAATTTGCTCCCACTCAGCCCGTTTTTGCTGAGGAAGCCCATACCCTTGCCAAAAAATTACAAAAACTCTCTAAAAAGGAGTTGAGCAAACTGATGAGCATCAGTGAAAAGCTCACGGAACTGAACTATGACCGCTATCAAGCTTGGGAGCCTGAGTTTAATAAAGCGAATGCCAAACCTGCGCTCTTTGCTTTCAAGGGAGATGTGTATCAGGGATTAGAAGCCGAAACTTTTAGTCAAGATGATCTCGAATACGCACAACAGCATTTGCGAATCTTATCTGGGTTGTACGGCGTGTTGCGCCCCATGGATTTGATGCAGGCTTACCGTTTGGAGATGGGAACTTCTCTGGAGGTGAAGGGCAATCAAAATCTATATGCATTTTGGGGCGAAAAAATTACCCAGAAAATCAATGAAGCCCTAGCCGAGCAAAAAAAGCAAGTGTTGGTCAATCTAGCCTCTAACGAATACTTTGATTCTATTCATCCAGATAAAATTGAGGGGACGATCATTACTCCTGTTTTCAAGGAATGGCGAGATGATAAGTATAAAATCATCAGCTTCAATGCCAAGAAAGCAAGAGGAATCATGAGTGCTTACATCATCAAAAATCGCGTAGAAGAAGCCGAAAAACTCAAGCTTTTCCAAGAAGATGGCTACGAGTATAATGATCGGCTTTCTTCGGAGCAAGAATGGGTTTTTACGAAGTAAAGACACGGATTTCTGAGCACGGAAAGCGTTTGGTTTAGATTTTCTCCATTTCCCGGACTAGATAGCTTTTGATCTTTTGAAAAAACTGCGCGTGGAGACTGTAGACAATGATCTCAAAACGGTACAGATCTCCATCTTCGTTGAGCACTTTGATGTGAGGTTTCTTGACGACCGAAGACCAGGGCGCATTGAGTAAGGTGATGCGCACCTGTTCTACCGTTTCGGATACGGGGAGTTTTTTGGGTAGCTTGACCTCAAAACGATGACTTTTGATCAGTTCCTCTTGGTTGGGTTTGCTCCTGATATCCCCGAAAATAGACCCATAGGGAATGTTAATAATTTCTCCCTGATAGGATTCTAGCTCCAAGGAGAGATAACCCATCCTTTTTACCCTACCTTCTACATCCTTGACCCGCACGCGACTTTCTAGATTAAAAGCACCTTGAAATTTGAGTAACAAGCCTGCTACTAAATCTCGGATGGCAAACCATGAAAACCAAGCTAAGATGACCAATCCCACCGCAATGACCGTGAATACACTGATGGTTTGGTTCTGAAAAATCAGGCGAATGGCTAAGACCAAAAAACCAAACCAAATCACCCCCTCGAGGAGTGGTAAAAACTGCTGCAAACGCTTCTCGAGCTTTTTGGAGCTTAGATTAGAAACCAAGCGTCTGAAAGCTCCCAACAAAAAATACAATACGATTCCTGCCGCGATAAATATCAGCAAGTAAAGATAGGAGATACTAAAATTGAGTTTTTCCATTAATTCTAGATTTAAGGCGTGGGTTTTTGATGCGATTTACAATAAGCCCATCGCCAAGAGTTCGTTTACGAGGTGGGGTTCTATAAATGGATCAATCTGAAAAACACGGTTTTCCTTTTCGCGGATCAGCCCACTTCTTTTGAGTATTTTGAGTTGACGATCTACGGTAGCCTTTTCTTCTTGGGTAATTCTCGCCAAACGCTCCAGGGTAAGATGCTTATGCAAAATAAGCTGTACCAATAGAATCATCCAAGCATCCGGTAGCTGTCTAAGACTTTTTAGGTTGGGTTTTCGGGGTTCTCGGATGAGCAGTACATCGTCTTCTATGGTCTCGATATTACTAATCCAACTTTGCAAAGCTACTCCGATGTTGCCTTGAGCATACTCGTAATATTTGCTGAGCAAGCGGGCGTATTTCCACTCGGTCATTTCACTTTCAGGTGTTTTTTTATATTCAAGCGTAATCGGGCTAGAGCGATGCCGGAATAAGATGGCCTCCTTCAGGCTCTCTACGTTCATAGCAGAGCACTCGATGATTCCCAAAAAGGCACTATCTATTTTTTGGATCATATTCATGAAACGAAAGCTATGAATATTGGTATTCAGGATAAAAAATACTTGTCCGCCGTACTCATCAATCAAGTGCAGAATTTCTTGGATTACCGCAAAACCCTTGGGGCTTCTTTCCCACCAGAGTTCTATATCGTCAAAAATCATGACAGAGTTGAGGGGTAATTCATCAAAAATATCTTCATAATCCCCCTCGACTTCGAGATGATCTTGAAGAATTTTCCGAAAACGGCGGGGGCTAATACAACCTTCTTCGGGAGGGTGGATATGATAGATATACTGCGGGAAAAAATGTTTTTCGGCGATGTATTGAGCCATGAAGCTGCGCCCTGAGTTGTATTCTCCCGTGATCAATAATGCTCCGCCGAGGCGATCTTGGAAGCGCTCGATTGCCTTCTCGGCCTGCTGAAGCTCCTTTTCGCGCCCAAACCAAAACTCGCTACCAAAATTTTGCTTGTAAAAAAACAGCTGTTGGTAGAAAAGAGGGAGTTTCTCCAAAACTTCTCTGGCCGGAGAGATTTTTTCCACCAAGTTGAGTAAATCCTCCACTCGGCTTTCGTGTACTTGATGATTTTGCTGTAAATTCTTGGCCAAGGTTTTTCCCTCGCTCTGGCGGTACCAAAGTTTGATAAACAAGTCGGCGGTATTTTCACGGGCTTGGCTACTGAGGCGTCCAAAGCGGGACAAGGCTTTTTCCCCGGGTTTGGAGCGGATATATTGTTCTAAATTTTTGGCAGATTTGCTAATCGCGTAGGGGCTAAATTCTACCAAGGTTTCTTCCAAAGATTTACTCACCACGGACACCAGTTGCCTTTGGATGTCTAAGATTTCTTTTTTCTCCTGCTGTACTTTCGAGATTTGTTCATCAATTTTTAACTGTAATTGCTGAATAAATACGGCCTGCTCCTCGGCTTCATCTAAGGATTTATAACGACTCACCTGACTACTGAGCATTTGATTAACATCCTGTACCACGTTATTTACTTTCTGGAATTTACGGGGTAAGCCATTGGTATTCTGCAAAACAGGTTGTATAAAATGGCTTTGGATCAAGTAATCAAACAACCTCTCCAGAGAAACGGGGGCAGATTCTAGCTCCTCAAACTGATTAGATTCTAAGCTATTGATCGATTCCTCACTAATCATCTCCACGTGATTGGGTAATGCTCGGATTAATTGCTTGATTTCAATGAGGTAGCGATCGGTCAGTTCTTTAAAAAGTTTTTCGTTTTCAGTAATATCCAAACGCCTAAATTCATAGGGCTTGGTTTGTAGGCTTTCTTCGGCGTTAAAATTACTGAGATAATCCTCCATTCGCACCAAAAGCCTCAATACCTGATCGTCGATGGCGTTATTGGCTTCCTCGAGCATTTGCTGCACGGCATTTTTGAAGCGCCTGATAAAGATGAGTGATTGTACCTCAATCAGTGCGACATTACTCACCAAGGATTGATTATGTAGCCAAGCTTCGGGAGCTTCTTCAATCGTCTGTTTCATTTGTTTGGCTTCTCCCAAACGACGGCGGTGCTGACGGAGATAGGATTTTACCTCAAATTCATTGAGGCTCTGGCTAATTTCCTGTAAGCTACGATGCGCTTCAAAAAGAAGCGTCCGGTTATAATTACTATACCAATATTCATTCGTACTGCGAGTCTCTCGAATGATTTGCTGATTCCTTTCTTTCTCTTTGGTGAGCTGTTCTAGAAATTGCTCAGGGTCGCTCAGTTCTTTTTCCAGCGATAAAAAACTGTTGTGAAAAGAATTAAGTAGTTTCTGTAAATTGGTGCTGTATTCAATATTTCCTCTTGAGAAGTTTTTACAAATCTCGAGCAGAGCCTGGTTGGTCATCGTGCCCAGGCTCGTATTCAGTAGTGCTTGGTACCGAAAAGGGTAAACCACATACTGATGGGAGGATTTGATACGAGAACGCTTCCACCAACTGAATTTTTTTAAGTAAGCTTCGTGCTGTTCATCTTGTTGAAAAAAATCTAGGTCATAATAGATATTCAGCCGAGCAGGACGATTGCTGATAATCTTTTCTATTTGTTGATAAAGCCATTGGTTGCCCTCGCTAAAATACTCTTTCTCCTCAGGGAGCGTATTGTTTTTGAATTCAGTAACTAGCTCCTGAAATTCTCTCAAAAATTCTAAATGGACTTGTTTGATGAGGCTACGGTGCTGTTCTAATTCTTCGGGTTCAAAATGGGTGCTGATTTTCGCGTAGTACTTCAGCACGGCATCTCGGAGCGATTCTAAAACCTGTTGATGGTTGAGATAATTCTTTTCCAGAAATTTCTTATTATACTCGATAATAACTCTTTCTAGGTCTTGGTTGAGGTCGCTCACGTGCTCTGCTAGTGCAGAAGATTCTGGAAGAGTTACTTCGGGAATATGCAAATGCTCCAAAGATAAGCTGGGAGAAACCGTTTGTAAAGATTTGGGGGTTAGCTCCTGACTTTTCTGGTTAAAGTAGGAAGAAGATTTTAAAAGGAGAATCGACTTATCAATATCCGTGGTGATGGCCTTTCTTCTCTCCAAGAATGCTTCCTCGTAGCCAGGTTCTATGGCGGGTAATCCCAAGATCACGAGATCTGCTCTTGAAGATTCGGCACCAATCATCTCGTTGAGAGTTCGAGACTCCTCGTGGTAATTGAGCATCTTGATCTCTGCATCAATCCGCATCTCCTCCAAGGTCTGCGTGGCATAGCGATAGACTTTATTCCGACTCAGGGGGTCTTCATTGAGTACTAACCAACGAACCTGAGACTTCCGCCATTCTTCTGATTTTTGAATAAATTGAATTAATTTGAAGGTAAAATCAATGCTATATTCATCGGGTCGCCACCAAATATCAATGCGTTCTTTCTTGCCAAAGCCAAATTGCCGATGATAATTGAGCATTAAAACATTGTAATCCAGACGAATCATCGTATACACCGAAGAGACATAGCGCAAAGGGTCTTTGGCTTCGCTTCCCCAACCCAGCAGAACCGTGTTGGGGTCTAAGCCCGAAAAGCCATAGGTGCGGGCAATGGTTTCCATACCCTCGTAAATATCCAAGCATTCTTGACGACGCGTGAAAAAACCGACTGCGTTTTCTTCGGTTTCAGGCACGAGTTGTTGAGGCTTAGAAAAAGAAACTGGACTAGCTTCTCGCTCTACTAATTGGAAATTGGACAAAAAGCCCAAACCACCCGTAATGGATTTTCCCAAATCAATCAAATGAGGACGTGCCCGCGCTCCCCCACTGAACAAAATAATATTGGGGCGCCAGTTACGTGTCTGGGTATCATTTTTTACCACATAAAATAAGCCCCTGCGAATCACCGAAGTCCATACTCCCTCCCACACGTCTCCATCTTCGGAGCCAGAATAAATTTGTTTGCGTACCAAGTACAAGAAAATAACACCAATGATTAAAATCGCCATGATCATGGCCGACAAGTTCAAGCCTGCCATCACGATGATGATAGAAATCGTACCTAAAATACTGACAAAGCGCGGAATGCGAAACTGAGGCCGGAAATCTGAACTGGCCCAGCTTTCCAAAAAACAGGAGAAATTGATAAATCCATAAGCGGCCAAGTAAAACATAGACACGACCTCGGCGATGGTATTCAACTCCCCAATCAAAATCCCCACCTCGGCAATCAGAAAGGTGAGAATCAAGGCATTACGCGGTTCGTTATTTTTACCCACGCCTTTGCCGAAGACCTTCGGGGTAATTCTATCCACGGACATGGCCTGTAGAATACGAGGCGCACCCAAAATACCGCCCAAAGCCGAGGAAAGGGTGGCTCCCCAGATACCCATCAAAACTGCCTCTGGAGAGAGGGCAAGGTCTCTTAAGATATTGTTGTTGCTGCGAAGTAAAGTACTATCTACGCTAAATGCTAAGAAAATAGCCAAAGCAATATAAACCAACAAGCCCACCCCAATCGCCAACATCGTACCCAAGGGGATGGTCTTTTTGGGGTCTTTCAAATCTCCTGACATAGCGACCCCTGCCGTAAAACCCGTTACAGCGGGAAAAAAGATACCAAATATCTCCGAAAAAGAAGCCCCTCCCTCAGGAGGAGTCAATTGTAGCGTGGTGGGGGCAAACTCTTGAGTACCCAAAAAGATAGAAACCAGAGAAAGAGCAATCGCGGCAAGGATGAAAAATTGGGTCTTGATGGCGAAAGAAGTACTAATAAAAGCAATCGTGGCCACCGAAAGCGCAGTAATTGTCCCCGTGAGACGCAAATCATTGACCGTAACCGCACGGCTACTCTCTAGGACTGCGTTGATGACCGCCTCTTTGTAATAATCTTCTCCACCTGCTTGTAAGACCGTTTGTAACTTGGCTAGAAACTGGCCTTTAGTCATGACCGGCATGCCCATCATCTGGCTCAGGCGCCGAATGATTTCCTCATTGTATTGGCTCATGGCCTCGAGCGTTTGCTCATTAATACGAAAGCCTGAGGCCAAACCCCAGAAATCCAAAAAACTCTCGGCAAAACCAATCACGTAGAGCGCGATACTGAGGGCCGTACCTACAAAAAGCGTAATCCCGATGGCACCCCCGATGGGTAGCCCCAGACTTCGGGATAAAATATAATAAAGCCCTCCTGCCTTGACTTTGCGATCCGTGGAGACAGAAGAGACGCTAAGCCCCGTGGAGACGGAAATGACGTGCGCCACTAAGATAATTGCAATCGCTACATAAAGACCACCTTCTCCTACCACCCAACCGAGGCGTAAGTACATGATTACCCCCAGAATCGTAAGAATGGAAGGAGTAAATACTCCGGCAAAGAAGCCGAATTTCTTAGCTTTAGCCATAAAAACTAGTTATTAATTAAAATTTTGTTTTCTGTATGCTAAATATTTTCCTATATAAAAAGAAGTAACTAATGAATTTCTAAAGCCCTCTCCAAGATTTTTTATCCTTTTTTTACCCAAAATCAGCAAGCCTGAGGAGAGTGATTATCTTCAAATCTTTACTATAAATACAATCCAATTCATTTTATCACTCGTGTAAGTTTCAGATTTTACAAAATAGGTTCTGTGCGAATAAATGCCCTGATAATTGCCTATTTCTCAATGTTTTTTAAACACAAATCTTTAGATTTTGACTATTCATGAATAAGACAGAGTCCATCCGGGAGTTTCTTACAGAAATCATTCATAAACAAATTCAATTGATTGAACTTACGAGTGAAGTTCAAAAACATGCCCTCGAACATGTTGCCAATCTGCTAGCGGAGCCTCCTGAATCGGGAGAAACTCTCCCAGATAAAGAACCTTGCGAAGAAAAAGAATTTAGTCTTTATGATTATTACTCTCTCACGAAAAGAGATGATGTGATGATTTCGTACAAGGGACCGGTTACAGATGTCATATTGGCTGAGATTAGTCGTGATATTCGTAACAAATTTGCTGAGACTCCTAAGGTAAGCAAAAAACTGTTTTCTATCTTTATAGAACTTGCTCAAAATATTCTTTACTATTCTTCCGAGAAGATTCAATTCAGTGACCGCAATGATAGCGTAGGTACGATCCTCATTACGCGTCGCCCCGAACACCTTACTTTCTCCTGTGGCAATTTAGTAGAGAACAAATATATTGATGATTTAGTAGAAGGTTGTAATAAAATTAATTCCCTGAACCGAAATGAGCTTCGAGAATACAAAAGAGCCACCCGTAGCTCTCCCAAGAAAGAGCGTAGCAAAGGAGCTGGTATCGGGCTCATTCAGGTGGCCTTGACCTCGGGAAGCCCACTGGAGGTAGAATCACGCCCAATTGATGAGATTTATTCTTTCTTTTCTTTGTCGGTCAAGATTCGTCCTTTTCCCTCTACACCCAAACCCCATAAGAACGGTCAAGCCAACAAAAAAGAGAAGCAAAAGTAGGGGAGAAGCCAACGTGATTTCGTGTGGAGATTTTTTGGGTAATTTGTCTAAAAATTTTTAGCGTTGCGTTTATTACGCAAATATTGCCACCAAGTAAAACCTCCCACGAGCAGGACTAAGGCTGGAAAGCCAAAAGCCAGCATATTGATGAAAAGTGTGAAACCACCATCTGCCCGCCAATCCTTGATCTCAAAATCATTTGCCTGAAAAGGCTCGAAGTCTGCTGGCGAAGACTCCGTCTGCATCTGGTCTATGTCTTGATAATACGATTTTGCCTCTTTGCGATGTATTTCAAAATCGAACTCCTCACTTCCCTGACCATATCGTATAATTAGGTTGTGGGTAGAATCTGGCTCAAGATTTTGAAAAAGATAGCGAAGTTGTTTTTGTTGAACATTCACCTCGAATTCATCTTGGGGTAGTACACCCAAAATATCCCCCAAACGAAGTGAATCCTTGACCTCGATGAGGATTTCTCCCCGCTTGATTTCTTTGGCCCAAGCACTTCCCGAAGCCAACACGAAAGCAAATCCATTCTGATAATCACGGGCATAACCTTGGATGAGCTTTCCATAATTGGTATTACTCATAAAATATACCTCTATTTGGCTCGTATCACGGGGAGCAATTGCGATCGGCCATTGATACCAATCTTTGTATTCTAATAAACTGGTAGAGGAAGCCTGATCCTGATTACGGTTGTAATTTGCTTCTACCTGCTTGACTGCTACTGAATCTCCATTGATCTTGACCTGCAAAGCTGTGATCGGGTCGTAATGAACCACAAAAAGCTTTTCGTGCTGAAAACCTCCTTGTGCCGGATAGCCTATGTCAAACTGCAATGACTCCTCAGTCAAATTGATCAACTCGTAGCTGGCTTTTACCACGGTAAAACCAGGATACAATTGGATGAGAATACGCTCTTGATTTAGTTGTATTTGGCTCAAGTAATCCTGTTTTCCATCCGAAGAGGGCACAATAGTGCCAAAGCCACCTACATTCCAGAAAGCAGGTAACTCCTCTTGGGAAAAAACAAGGGAAGAATAAAACAAACAGAAAATGAAGCTGATTTTTTTATACATAAAATCCTCTCTTGTGCTTAACTCAGTAAAAGCTGGGCTAAAACAAAATCTGCACAAAGCACAGCAATCGTAGAATTAGTAACCGCCTGCGTGCTAGACTGGCCCACCTCGAGGGCACCTCCACGTGTATAAAAGCCTTTGTAAGCAGAAATCACGGCGATCAAGAAAGCAAATACAAAAGATTTAATCAAAGCAAAGGTCACGCTGAAAGGATTAAAATCTGAACGAATGCCCTTGACGTACTCAGGCTCTGTCAAAATACCCGTGATGGTTCCTGCAATAAAGCCCCCCAGAATAGAAAGAAATCCCGCCAATACGACCAGCATGGGAATCGTAATGAGTGCCGCAATGATTTTGGGAAGGACTAGGTAAGAAACCGAATTGATGCCCATTACTTCCAGCGCGTCAATCTGCTCCGTGATGCGCATCGTTCCTAAACCTCCTGCGATGTTAGAGCCTACTTTGCCCGCCAGTACGATACAAGTAACCGTGGGTGCTAACTCCAAAACGGTCATATCTCGGACGACCTGACCAATGATGTAATTTGGAATCAAAGGACTGATCAAATTGTAGGCGGTTTGTACTGCGCTCACCGCTCCGATGAAGGTCGCTACAATCACCACGATGAAAATAGAACTCGTACCAATCCGTACGCATTCGTCAATAATCAATTTGATATAAACCGCAAAGCGTTCACGATTAACGAACAGATTGTACATAAATATCATAAAACGCCCTAAGTTGCTTAGCATAATACCTGATTTAGGGTGGAACAATCTCTGATAAGGAAGGAGTTAATAGTTGAAGCGTAAAATACTCATTTTGCTGTACCTTCCTTCTGGGTTCTTTATAAACCACTTTTTCAGGGACTAAATTACTACATTCCTCAGAATAGGAAGAGATAAAACACTAAAATGTTTGCTCGTTTTTGGCATTTGCCAGAGCGAATCTCTATCTTTCCTCCTTTCACTCATAAAGATCATCTATCATGAACAAGCTTCTCGTCCTAACCGGAGGCACCAAAGGCATTGGGAAAGCCATTATCCAAAAATTTGCCCAAAATCAGTTTGATATTTTTACCTGTGCTCGTAATCAAGCAGATCTAGCACAATTAAAAGTAGAAATTGAGCGAGATTTCTCGGTTCAATTGCATACACAAGTGGCCGACTTATCCAAAAAAAATGACACGATGGCTTTTGCACGGAAAGTGCTCGAGTTAGAGCGTCCTGTAGATGTATTGGTGAATAATACAGGTGTTTTTCTACCCGGATCTGTCATAGAAGAAGAGGAGGGAGCACTGGAAACCATGATAGATACCAATCTGTACAGTGCCTATCACCTCACCCGTGCCCTAATAAGCCCGATGATCCAAAACCAAGAAGGATATATTTTTAATATGTGTTCCATTGCCAGCGTGATCGCCTACCCGAATGGAGGTTCCTATTCTATTTCCAAATTTGCCCTTTACGGGATGACAAAGGTACTCAGGGAAGAACTGAAAGAGCACGGAATTCGCGTCAGTGCCGTTTTGCCCGGAGCGACTCTCACGGCTAGTTGGGCGGGAGTTGATATTCCTGCCCAAAGATTCATGAAGCCCGAAGATGTGGCCGAAGCCGTTTATTCAGCCTACGCGATGTCTAAGCAATCCGTGGTAGAAGAGATTTTGATTCGCCCGCAGTTGGGTGATCTTTAAGTAGTTGCTTATTAGTTTTTTTAGAGCTTTGCTTTTGATTTTTCTTGATCTTATCGAGATAACGAGAATTAATCAAAAAGTGAAGGAGAGAGCAATCCTCGACGCTTTTCATCTTCCAAAATTTGATGCAGCTGGAAAGATAAATCTAAGCTGTGAATCTTAACTTCGTCCTTGCTACGCAGTATTTCCTTATTTTTAAAAATATTTCCCTCAGGATGGCGGTGGGATTCTATCTGGTTTGCTTGCAAATCTGCAATCCAGTATTCGACAATCCCTGCCTGAGCATACATTGGATGAGTTCAGTTCTCTTTTCTTGAAGAATACCTACCTCGGCCATCAGGTAGTATTCCTCTACGGCAATCAAGCGTTTGTATAGCTGTACACTCGAGAGCAATAGGATGAATTTTTCTAAGTTAACCAAAAAAACTGTAATTTGTCGATGAGTAGTTTTCAATCCTTACTCCTCTGATTCTAATTTTTCTACTAGTTTCCTGACCTTGTCTTCCAGTTTTACGAGTGCCTCTTCGGGCAAGGCCACATCGATATCATCAATCTGCCAATATTCCATACGTTCTACCCAATCCGGGAACTGGGCTTCGGCGTAGGGGCGATGTTCAGTTTCTTTCAGGGCAATGATGTGGTTAGCTATTGCTAAGTCCTTTTCTTCCAGTTGCTGAGAAGATTGGTCAGCATTTTTGGGGATGATGTTTCTTTCTTTTAAACCCTCCAAAGCGTGTATGGAAATGGGGCCGATATTTCCGGGATTAAAGGCACGAAAACCTCTGGAAAAAGCCTCCCATTCTAAATTAGCTTGCTCGACCAAGTGGTTGAATAATTCTTCGGCAAAACGACTGCGATAATAATTTCCAGTGCAGATAAAAAGCATTTTCTTTTTCATAAAGCTATATTTTTGAATGGTTTTGCTGTTTAATCATGATTGATGATCACGCAGAGCACCACCGCATAAACGCAGGGCTACACGGAGGATTGATCTTTGATCGAGTTCGTATGACTAAACTGAGCTTTTGAATTGGTATTCTAAGGATCGACCTGAGTAAATTCTTTCTAAAGATTGAATCATTTTAGCAAGTGAAAACTGTTCCTTGACCTCCTCTTGACCGCGTTTGCGGAGCTTTTGTCTCAGTGCGGAATCGCCTAATAATCGTCGCATATTCGCCTCAATGGCAACAGAATCTTGGAAAGGAACGACCAAGGCATTCTCCCCGTGTTTGATAAATTCGGCAGCTACTCCCGATAGCGTAAATACGGAAGGGATGCCTGCGGCGAGGGCTTCCACGTAGGTCTGCCCAAACGCCTCTGAATGCTCGTCGATGGGCGTATGTACGTATAAATCCATCAGTTGGTACAAAGCGAAAAGGTCCGTCTCGAAGACTATTTCCAAGTAATTTTCCCGAGGAATGGCTTCTAGTAGATGATTAATTTCCTTTTTATAATCACCTTTGGCATTCGCTAAGAGCAATAAGGCGTGAGGGAAATCTTTGAGCAAACTTTGAAAAGCAGGAATGATGTATTGAATGCCTTTCCATTCCGTCTGCCTAGCGATCACCCCGATAACAGGGCTTTGTTGCTTGATCTGGTACTTCTCTCTGAGCGCCTCCACACGAGCAGGCGGTACTTGGTCAAAATCTTGTAGTTGGAATCCATGGTGCACCAAATGAATTTTCTTGGGGCTAACCTTTTCTTTTTCTATCAAGATTCCCTTCACGTTGCGACTGATGGCGATAATATCCGTAGCTAGATAGTTAATCAAGCGGTCATAATAAACCGCTCTGGGAAAGTAAATATGGTGCAAAGACGAATGATGTCTGGTATTAATTCGTTGGGGGATGTTTAGTAATTTTCCGGCACTCAGGCCAGCCAAGGCAGCATCAAAGAGGTGAGTATGTATGATCTGTACCTTTTCTCGATGGAGAATCTGCCTGATTTTCCAAATGGCTTTGGGCAAATCTCTTTTGCTACGATAAGGGATTTGGTAGGTCTTTATATTTTTTTCTTTCAGGAAATGAGCCAATTGACTTTCTCCCGGATTCATCAAGATGAAAATGAGGTTAAATTGCTCTTGATTCAGGTGCGCAGCTACCCATTCAAAAGCCAAGGCTTTGTCTATATGAGAAATGATATAGGCTAGGTTGATTTTCAAAACGGAGCTCCAAAGGTTTGGTGCAAAGATATAAATCCACTTGGATTCTATAAACCTTTAACCTTTTGATGAGGGTAAAAACAAAGCCCTGATTTTAATTGTAAAATCAGGGCTAAGACAAATGATAAATAGCAAACAATTATATTTCTTCCAGTTTCAAGGGTAATTTACGAATGCGCTTTTGGGTAGCATCAAAAATCGCATTAGCCAAGGCGGGGGCTACTGGCGGCAAACCTGGCTCACCGACTCCGCCGGGAGCTTCTTCATTTTTCATAATATGAACTTGAATTTCAGGAACTTCGTCAAAGCGAAGCAGACGATAATTATGGAAATTATCTTGGACAGCCTGACCATCTTCAAAGGTAATCGGGTCTTTGGTAGCCGCCGTTAGACCCATAATGACATTCCCCACGGTCTGGTGGACGATGTTATCAGGATTGATGGTCATTCCACAATCAATGACAGAAAAGACTTCTTTTACTTCTAATCCTTTGTCTTGGCCAGGAGCGACTTTGATGACGTGGGCGCAGATCGTGTCAAAACTTTCGGCGATAGCCAAACCTTTGCCCCAGCCTTCGGGTAGTTTGTTGTCCCAACCAGACTTTTCACGAATCATTTCTAATACCTTGGTATGGCGGGGGGATTTTTTAAGCATATTCAAGCGAAATTCTAAGGGGTCTTGCTTGGCGGCAAGAGCCATTTCGTCTACGAAGCATTCGTGCCCGAAGGTATTGGTAGAGCAGTAAACAGAACGCCACCAGCAGATAGGAATATTTGTTTCGGCCAGCACGTGATTGCTGCGTAGGTTTGGAATCTCGTAAGCATGGTCACTGGCGATGCGCATCACTCCTCCTTCGTGCGCTTTTTCCTTGGGAGTAGGGAAATTGTGGTAATTAATAGAAGGAGCGATAATCTTATGTTGGAAGGCGACGGGTCTGCCTTCTTCATCCAAAGCACCTTTGAGGCGATTGAGGGAAGCAGGGCGGAAGGGGCCTTGAGTCGTATCATCTTCGCGTGTCCAGATCACCTGTACGGGTGCCTTGACTGCTTGGGAAAGTGTAACTGCTTCTAAAACAAAATCATTGAGGGCTTTGCGGCCAAAGCCACCTCCTAAAAAGGATAGATTTACCTTGACCTGTTCCTTCTTGAGGCCCGTCATTTTGGCTACTTCATCCAACAACCAGCCCGAGCCTTGAAAAGAAGCCCAGATTTCGCAAGCATCTTCTCGTACGTGTGCCGTGGCGTTCAGTGGTTCAATGGCAGAATGCGATAAGAAAGGAGTTTCGTAATCGGCTTCTAAAACTTGTTGGGCTTGCGTAATTGCTTCTTCAAAATTCCCTTCGTCTCGATCCACGTGCCCTTCTTGATCGGCTAATTTTCTAAAATTCTCAAAGATTTGCTCACTATTTTCTTTTTTCACGCCTTCGGTATCCCACTTAACCTCCAGAGCTTTGCGGCCTTGAAGGGCAGCGTAATTAGACTCTGCTACCACGGCTACTCCGTAGAAAGTATGCTTAAAGACCTTTCTTTCCACGGTCAAAACCTGCTTGACACCCGGGATGGCGAGCGCCTTTTCAGCGTCAAATTCCTTGACTTTGGCTCCCAAAACAGGTGCTCTTTTCACGGAGGCATAGAGCTTACCTTCTACCTTTACATCAATGCCAAAGACGGTGCTACCCTTTGATTTGGCGGGAACATCGGGGCGAGGCTGGGGCTTACCCAGTATCTTGAAATCTTTGGGAGCCTTGAGTTGGGGATTCTCGGGTACTTCCAGGGTAAGAGCCGTTTCTACCAGCTCTGCGTAGGTAAAGCTTTTCTTTTGATCTTTTTTCAAGAAAATTTTTCCTGCTTCCGCGTAACACTCCTCGGGTTTGACCTGCCACTTTTGAGCAGCGGCCTTTTCTAGCATTTCTCGGGTAGCAGCGCCGAGTTTGCGTAGAGACTCCCAATTGATCTTGACGCTACGACTGCCTGCGATCAATTGGTTGCCGTACTTCTCGTGCAATTCGGCCTGTTTGATTTCTATTTGATCCATTTCCACCTCCAACTCTTCGGCAATGAGTGCAGGCATGGCTTGGAAAGTGCCCTGACCCAGATCAGGACGGTGATTGTATAAGACAATCTTACCAGTACTGTCAATCTCGATGAAAGGAGAGGGGGTGAAGATTGTACTTTCTCCTTTTTTATAGAAGATGGGATTTTTTCCCTGAGAAACATAGTAAAAACCTAAGGAAAGCGCGGCTCCTGAGGCGACTGAGGTCTTGAGAAATTTGCGTCTATTCATTGGTTTTTTCGGTTGGGGCGGTGAGTACAGGATTTTTACCAGAAAGTATTTGAGCCGTGCGTTGGATGGCCTTGCGGATACGAGGATAAGTGCCACAGCGACAAAGATTACCTTTCATGGCTTGGTTAATTTCTTCATCGCTAGGTTGGGGTTTTTCCTCGAGTAGAGCCAAGGCCGACATAATTTGGCCGGATTGGCAATAACCACATTGGGGAACTTGTTCTTCCACCCAAGCTTGTTGGATAGGGTGTTCTTGATCTTGAGAAACGCCCTCGATGGTCGTTATTTTCTTTCCTTGAACCGTTTTGACGGGAAGGAGGCAAGAACGAACGGCTTTGCCATTTACGTGTAGGGTACATGCGCCACACTGTGCGATGCCACAGCCATATTTGGTACCTGTAAGCCCAATCTCGTCCCGAATCACCCATAGAAGTGGAGTATCAGGATCAACATTGACGCTATAATCTTGATTATTAACGCTGAGTGTCATTTGTGCCATAAGAATGGTGTTTTGAAATCTTATGTGTTTTAATTTTGGGAGATGAGATTAGGCCGTGTGCATATTCTTTATTTTTTACTGGATGTCCAGCAGAAAAGTTCATCAAAAAGCTAATTATTTGGATTTTTTGAGGTTGAATCAGGTTTCGAGGCGCATCCTTGGTAAGTGTTACCATTCCACTGAATTTCAGCTCGATAATCAAATAATTCACCCGACATATTGTCCTGGCATTTTTCCGCTTGGATCGTGATTCGTAGAGAATCTGAGGTATTTTGGCCTCGAGTCAGTGTGTAGAGATAGGTGTCTTCCTCTTGCGTAGGAGCTTGATAGGCATAGCGTAAATAGCTGGAAGACGCTAAATCTGTGAAGATAATTTCATCTCCTGAGATGACTTCTATGTGCCAGAAAGGTTCGTTACCTCTAGCCATGAATTCTAAATCAAAACATTGATTTTCTAAATTTCTATAATCTTCAGTAAGAATTTCTTTAATGACCACAGAGCCTTCGTTTTGCTGGGTAGTACGATATAAATCTCCCTTGAACTCTATGTAAATAGGCTCACCCGAAATCCGCACCTTTTCTTGATAGCTTTGAGCGAGTCTTTGCACGGCTTTGGCAGAACCGCTTACTTGGTAGTACTGACCATCTTCACAATATTTGAATGAGTTATTGACAGAATCATTCACATACCAACCTTGAAAAGTACCGCTTTCAATTTGACCAGCATCGGTGTTTTCAGCAGCTGTGCTATCTTGAGGCGTATCCTCCTGCTGCTGAGTTTGCTGGCCCTGAGAACAAGCACCTATCCAAATTCCCAATACGCATAAGAAACATAGTCTTTTCATAGGGGATAATCGATTATTTTGCTGTTGCAAAACTAGAATTTTAAAAGAAAAATTAATCGTTCGTGACTCTTTTTTTGACTGACCAATCCACTAGGAATTCATTTTGTCTTTTTTGTGTATCTTTGTTTGTGTAAATAGTTATATTTTTAGCCTTAATAATCTCACCAGATAACATAATGTCTCATACCCTTCGTCCCTTTCACTTAGCCTTTCCTGTAAAGGATATTGCCAGTACCATTCAATTTTACCAAGAGGTACTTGGATGCAAAATTGGTCGTCAAGATGAACGCTGGGTGGATTTTGACTTCTTTGGCCATCAGCTCACCGCCCACGTTTGCCCCACTCAGGGACCACACGGCTCTAATCAAGTAGATGGTAAAGAAGTCCCCGTGAGTCATTGGGGAGTGGTTTTAACGATGGAAGATTGGAAGATACTGGCCGATAAAGTGCAGAAACACGCGGTACAATTTATCATCGAGCCCTACATCCGATTTGAAGGACAGCCCGGGGAACAAGCTACCATGTTTTTTCTCGATCCTAGTGGGAATCCCTTAGAGTTTAAAGCTTTTGGAAAAGACGAAATGCTCTTTCAATCTTAGCGTCAGCTCGAGTTTTATCTTCAAATTTCTATAAAATAAAACCCGAACCGCCTCTTAGTTTAGAATCTTAAATTCTAGTCTCTCGATGCGATACCGCTCATCAGCCGCATCTCCGGCAAAGCCTTCACGGGTGGATTGATAAATGCCATTAATGCGTATTCGGTTATGATCTATCTTGCCGACCTCTTCTAAATATTGGCGAATTTTAGCAGCTCTCAGCTTCGCGATTTCTACTTCGTCGCTTTGGTCTGTATATCCATCTACTTCTATGACCATGGTAGGATTATCTTTGAGCACTTGAATCAAGCGATTCAACTCCGAAAGGGAGCTTGACTCGAGCTGAGCCGTTCCGGGTTCGAAGCTAATATTTTTCATCTCGATACTTTGACCTGCTCGTAAGGGTTGTAGATAGAAGTTGTAGGTAAGCGCATCCTCAGCCCAGAGTCCCATTCTCACGTGCTGGGTGATGGTATAATAATTTCTTGCTCGAATATGTAAGTCAAAATTCTCTGGTACACGCAAATTGGGAAAAAAATAAGTGCCATCTTGATAATGGGTTTCGTATACTTCTTTTACTTTGGTATTGGGGATAGAAAATTGCACGGAAGCTGCCAAGGGGCGTTTGGTTTCGGCATCTAATACTCTTCCACCGAGCGTAATCGAGCGTAGCTTTTGATCTTTCTGGGAGGAAGGAAGTTGAGGACTCGAGACCTGAGGAGTGGATCTCACGAGTTGATCGCCAGCTTTGGAAACAGGCTCCGTTGGCTCCAAAGTAAGTGGCGAACTCGGTCGCCCTGTTTTGATGACAGAAACCTCATCAATAAAATAATAAGCAGCCTCGAAAGCACCGCCTTCGGTGCGTTGTATTTCGGTAGATTCATCCGAAAAGAAATTCCCAATCACGATGTAGGCGTAGTTGGCCTCGGCCTGAAAAGTACCTCGGATTTCGTACCACACATCAGACTCCCGGATCACCTCTTCACAGCGAACGTGGGCTTGCTGCGAAAGGTAAGTACTAGCTGGATCATTAGTAAACTGTGCGCCCAGATTGTTGGTCGCGTAGCGCGCGTGTTCTGCCCCACGACTAGCCAAGAAACGTACCTCATACCAGCTACCCTTCTCTAAAGGCTGAAGTAATTTGGCTCCAATTAATTCATGGTCAAAATCACGGTGAAAAGTTAAGATACCCGCGTAAGCTTTACCAACGGCGGCCGTCTGACTATCAAAAGTATTATGAGGAACACTCACGTAAGGGTTGGTAGCGCAGGCATTGAACAAATCTGGGGTAAAATGGTAGGCATTCCAATGGGTGGCCTTATTCAGATGATCATAGTAGAGATCACAGTCGCTCAATTGCTCAAAACTAGGATTGGGTACTAGGTTCTGAGGTTTGAGTTCGGTGGTGCTGAGCCAAGCGAACAAGAAGCTAAAATAGAGAAGCTGGGGTGATTTTTTCATTTTTAAGTTCATTTTCACACGGGAAATTATACACAAAAATAAAGCCTCAGCTTTTCTGCAAACCGAACTAAGAAGAAAAATTGAACTCGACCTCTTGCTTGATCTCGGGGTGAAGACTCAGGGCGACGGGGCAGGTGAGTGCTACTTTTTTTAGTTTTTCTTGCTGTATTTCAGTCAGTTGAAGCTGTTGTGGGAAATCAATTTTCACGTGGATTTCAGCAATTCGGCGAGGGTTAGCCGCCATGATTTTGGTGATCTCTAAGGTAGTTCCTTGCAGTGGGAGATCATCTTTTCGGGCGTGGATTCCCATGATTGTCATCATACAGCTCCCCAAGGCGGTTGCTACTAAATCTGTGGGTGAGAAGGCTTCTCCTTTGCCATTGTTGTCAACGGGTGCATCGGTAATGAGCTTGCTTTGTGAGCGAAGATGCTTAGACTCGGTTCTTAATTGACCTAAATATTCTGTTTTTATGGTAATCATAGGAAAAAGTAAATAGAGGTTTTGATAATTTTTTCTAACTTTGACTACAAATAAAAGAAACTCTCAACTAAAACTGAATTTTTTTTGTTCAGCAGGAAAGAAACTTTGCCCTGAATCTAAAGTCTAAAATCTTGAAATTGAAGCATTACCTCCCACTTTTCATTTTTTTTGTCTGGCTCAGCTCCTTCAATTTAGCCCAAGCGCAGGATTTTGAAGTTGATGAAGATTACATCAGTGAATTTATTTACGGAATCAATCTAAATACCAATGGTGGTTTGATTGGTGGTATTATGTTCAAATCCACTAAAATCATCAAACCCAAGGTTTACCGTTCACTTGGTCTGGAAATTGTCGGTGTAAAAAACCGTAAAGAGATAAGAGTTCAAAGTGTCCGTACGGGCAACACTTTCATTCCTGGTAAGATCAATTATCTATACTCCTTTCGCCCTCAATATGGCCGAGATTATATCCTTTTTCGCAAAGCTCCAGAAGAAGGCGTACAGGTTTCTGCTAACTTCGCGGTCGGCCCTTCTATTGGCTTATTAGTACCTTATCACATTCTCTATAACTTTGGCGCAAACGAAGGTGCCCGCTCTGAACAATACGATCCAGCTGTACACAATATAGGCACAGAAATTCTGGGGACGGGCGGCTTTCTGGATGGACTGGGGGATTCAGAGTTTTTGTTTGGAGGTCACGTCAAAGCAGGCATTAGCTTAGATTTTGGTGCTTTCCGTAATAGTATCACCGGGATTGAAGCTGGATTTTATTTGGAGGTTTTCAACCGAAAAGCAGATATTCTCGATGTTCCCCCAGGCGGAGATCCCGAGTTAGAAGTACCTAATCGCAGTGCATTTCCGGGGGCTTATATTAATGTATTTTTCGGAAGTCGAAAATAGTTTTTCCTCTTGCCTACAATATCAAAGAAAGCCTTTACAAAAGGTAAAGGAGGCATACTGGCCATAATTTGCAACTCTTCTCCAAAGTGTGTTCCCTCTCCCAAAAAACGAAGTACTCGCTGAGGCGAATGTTTTTTGAATAAATTGGCAAATATCTCGTGCGCTGGATAACGCCCCTTACTCATTACGTTAAGCAACATGCTATCGTAGAGCCGAAACCGAGGTCGATCCGAAAAATAATATCCAGGATTCTTATCCTCCAAAAGTGCCTTAAAAATTAGATCAGATTGTTCCTGAATATTCAAGAAGGAATAACCTGAACTGGCCTTGGTTCTGCCCCCAGCCGTTCCCAAGTGAATGATATGCTCCTCGGGATGTGGGTTCAGCGGAAGGTCTGCCATCGGGATGATCCCAAATTCTTCTTCTAAGATTTCATAATGCTTGATGCCCAAAGTATCTTGAATGTATTTTCTAAGTTCCTGTTTATAAACATCTTTGGGTAGAAGTGTTTCGGAGAAAAGCGTATATTCTACTAAACTTTGATATTCACTGGTAGGTAGCAGGTAAAAAAAACGTGCTTCATTGGCCGGCTGAGGTACGCTAAAATCCATGAAAGTAGCTTCCTTAGGATTAAAAGTAGGCTTTTCTGTGCGAATGACCCAGCCCAGAAAATGTTGTTTAAGCGCGTGATAACCTGCTGGAATTTGCTCAAAACGGGGAGGAATGCTATTAAAAATATATTTAGCCTGATAAGTATCGCCGTTTATCTTCAAACTAGCCCCATGCGGGTGGTTTTGGATATGCTCCGCCTTGGCTTGCAAGCAAGTGATCTGAGGATTCTGGCGGAGAGCAGCTTGCGTATAATGATAAAAATCTAAACCCTGAATCGTTTTATAAGCATAGGGACGAATATCCAATAATGCAGAGAAATGGGGACTCTTAAACCAAAGATGATCCCATTGCTGCTTCACGATGGGTTCAAACATCGTATTTTGATCTGTCCAAAAACTCCAAGTTCGATCGTTTTGGTTTTTGGGTGAGGGATCTACCAAAAGAATTCTTTTGTCTCGGAGTTGGCTCTGTTGTAGGCGATAGGCAAGACTTAAACCTGCGCAGCCTGCACCTGCGATGATGTAATCATAAAAATACGCCGAGTCGGAGGATGGGTTGGACATATATTTTAGTTTGGTTTATTCTAAATGAATAGAATGAGCATAGAAAGTCAACAAAGGATGGTTCTAAATGTTTTTCTTAAAACGCTATGTTCTTAAAGCTACAACAAACAGATGATGGCTCGCATACTTTGTTTAGTGAGCAATTTAATGAAATTTATCACTCTCGCCACGGTGCTTGGCAAGAATCTGCCCATGTTTTTGTAAATGCGGGCTTAGATTACTTGGTCGGGCAGACCCAAACCATTCATTTGCTAGAAGTGGGTTTTGGTACAGGTCTCAATGCACTCCTCAGTCTGGAGAAAATTCAGCATCATCCACAAGTCAAGTTGCATTACCACGGTCTAGAACCCTTGCCCGTCCCTGAGGAACTAGTCAAAGAACTTAACTATTCGGATTTCATAGCTAATCAGAGCCTGAAAGATGCTTTTTTTAAAATGCACGAGGTAAAATGGAACGCAGAAGCAGAGATTACAGCGCAGTTTTTTCTCCTAAAAGATCAAGTAAAACTAGAAAACTTTGACAGTTCTCCTCGGTTTGATCTCGTTTATTTTGATGCTTTCGCTCCTTCCAAGCATCCTGATATGTGGCAGCCAGATAAATTGGAACGGGTAAGTAAAGCCATGAAAACTGGAGGTATACTCGTAACTTATTGTGCCAAAGGACAATTCAAGCGCGATCTCAAGCACTTAGGTTTGGACGTAGAATCTTTGCCAGGCCCTCAGGGTAAGCGCGAAATGACCCGCGCGGTAAAGTTATAAACCGTGATGGTTGCACGAAGAATTTTTAGAAACTACTCTATCACGAAACGCTGCTCTTCGGCAAAAGGGGAAGCTTGAAAGGCGGGACTGATGCTTTGTACACTCCAATAATAAGTTCCCGGGGCTAAGTCCTTGAGAGTAAGGCGTGCTTGATGCTGGGCATTTCCTGATGCTGCGATGTGCCGGGAGCCATTCAAAGGATTAGCCATAGGCGACAGGACATCCACTTGCTGAGGTTGACGACCTACTCTTACATTAAAAGTGGCTCTGGTTTGCCCATTTTTATCCCAACTGAGAAAAACGTTTCTGCCCTTCACCTCCGCACGGAGTTGGGTGGGGCTAGATAGCTTGCTGACCTGTGGATTAAGGTCATTGCGATAGATGCGGGTGTAAAATTTGAATTGTGCATCTTCTCCAGTTACCAAAATATCTAAATCACCGTCCTGGTCATAGTCGCCCCAAGCGAGTGAACCGGAAGAGATCGCCTTCAATCCGGCTTTCAAATCGATAAACTGCCCTCGCCCTTCATTTTGATACACATTGCATATTCTCCGATTTTGATGATCTACTCCCGAGAGCAATAAATCTAAGTCGCCGTCTTGATCATAATCGCCCCAGGCCATTGCCGAACGAGAGAGAGCTGGAAGTGTCGTTGTTACCTCGGCGAAATCTCCTAAATTGTTCTGATAAAGCTTGAGGGCTTTTTTTCTTTGATTATCTAAGCCACTTACAAGCAAATCCATATCAGCATCGCCATCAAAATCACCCCAAATAGAAGCACTTCTCGAAAGCTCTGCAAAGGAATTAGAAACAGATACAAATTTTCCATCCTCATTCCGATAGAGACGACCAACGGTATGGCGACTCGCCTGATTATCCCTACCAGATAAGAAAATGTCCAAATCTCCGTCTTTATCGTAGTCTACCCAATTGCAAGTGCCATTGGCAATACCCTCCAAACCAGCTTGGAGTGCAGAGAATCTTCCGTTTTCATTGACTAGAATTTGGGTGAGGCGTCGGCTCTCTCGGTCGCGACCCGTGATCAGTAAGTCTAGATCGCCATCTTGGTCATAGTCTCCCCAATCTACCGAAGCAGCAAACAGCCCGGGTAAGCCTAATCTGAGTTCAACCAAGCGTCCTCCTTCATTTCTGAAAAGCATCGTTACTCTCTCGGCTCCATTTTGTCCAGTCATCAGTAAGTCTAAGTCGCCATCTCGGTCATAATCAGCCCAAGCCTGATTGTGAGGTAAGACGCTATTGAGTCCGGGCAAGGGGGCTTGGATGTCTTCGAATTGACCGTTCTGGTTGCGGTAAATTTTACTAACGCGGTTCTTGCCATTCCATCCCATCAAGAAAATATCCAGATCGCCATCTTGGTCATAATCGCCCCAAGCCACGGAACTGTTGTTGACATTCTCGAAGGAGAAATTCATTTCGGTAAATTGTGCCCAAAGCTTATTTATGGAGAGACAACTCAGGAGTATACAGGCAAGATAAAAACGGTTCATCGCAATCATGGCTTGTTTTATTCAGTCTGAATCAAATTTTGTTTTTGGGTAAAAGGGCATTTTATTCGTCGGGAAAGCGCATTTTGAAGGCTACACGGCGATTTTTGACACGGTTGGGCTCACTGGTATTAGGAACTAAGGGGCGCGTTTCGCCGTAGGCATCTACTTTGATTCGTTTGGGATCAATCCCGTCGTACTCTATCAAATATTTTTTGACCGATTCGGCTCGCTCGCGCGATAAAGCCAAGTTGCTGGTAGCCGCCCCAATATCACAGGTATGCCCTGACACATAAATCACTGCTTCGGGATATTCCATCAATACCTGAGATACACTATCTAGCAAAGCCTTGGAGCGATCATCCAATTCTGAGCTATTGAATTTAAAGCGGAATGCTCCGTCTTCAAGACCGGGTTTGGTACGAGGTTTTGGTTTAGATGGGATAGGAGGGACTATGGTGGGAACATTCATAGGTTCGGGAAGAAGCTCAGGCTCCTCCGGCCATTCTACAATTTTATCTACGGGGGTAGCTGGATAGGTTTTGCGTTTGAACTTACGTCTGAGTTTGAGACCCAAAGTGACCTCAAAAGCATTATTGCCCTGCCATACATCGGAGGTATTGGTGGTAGGCAAATCAAAACTCAGGGTCAGAAAATAATTCGGTTGATCCCACTGTAAGGCACCCACGAAAGCATCATTGAAATGATACCAAAGCCCCACACTGGCTACCCCGTTTTTTAGCAAGCCCTGTGGTTGTCTGGGGAATACATTAAAATTGAGCCAAGTCCCTGCCTGTACTTGATGATTGCCCGAGCGATTGACCCAGCGGAAATTAGGCATTAAAGAAAAGCGTAGTCTATCCAAAACTCTAATCCCACCAATCACTGTCCAATGGTTGGGTAAATTGCTATTTAATTCATCATAAAATGAAGTTTCAGGTTCATTAAAATTAAACAAACTCACCCCCAAAAAAGCAGTCTGGCGATCTAAGGTATCTAAAGCATACCACATCAAGCCGGTGCTAAGAGCTCCAAAACCCTGACTAGTATTTTCGTTAAATTCATTGATACCTGACCCGGGTACGAAACCACCGTTGATAAATTGACTACTAGTGGTCAGCCCATCTAGAGATAAATTTCTTTGATAATAACCTCCTTGTATGCCAAAGGATAAGCCATTGTACCCTAGTTTGTTATAACCCAAATTCAGATTATAAGCAAAGCCCAACAAACCCGCGTTGGTACGCAGAAAAGCTCCCGCTTGGTCGTGAGCAAAGGCCGCCCCGATACCTCCCCAGCGTTTACCGGTTCTGCGATTAAAAAGAGGATAAAAACCATTAATCATCGTATTGATAAAATTATCCCCAGTAGCATTGGGTTGATTCCTAAAATTCAACAAAAAGCGAATGCGATCACTGCCCGCGATCATGGCCGGATTGCTGAGGAAGGGCGTGTTTTGAAATTGGGTAAGGTTAAAATCAGCTTGCGCGCAGACGGGATTTCTTCCAAAGGATACAAGCCATACCAGTGCAATGGTGCAAATTTTTAGATAAAAGTAAAAGCTGTAATCTTGTTTCATAGAGATAGAGTTATGCCGGAGCTTCATTTTTTATCGGAAGAGGTTAATTTTTCCTGTGTCTGAGCCTTGGAACCGTAAATCTTGCCCGTCGGTGGCAGTGCCAGAAATACGCCAAATGTACTTGCCAATGGGCTGTTTCTCCCCATTGTGGGTGCCATCCCACCCCACTTCGGTGGCTTCTTGTAAGGTCAGTGCTTCATAAACGAGGTTCCCCGCCCGGTCGAATACTTGTAAAGTCACGTCTTCAATACAATTTCCATGAATGACAAAACGATCATTGCGACCATCTCCATTGGGACTGAACAGACTGGGAATGAAAAGGTCTTGCTCATCCACAATCGTGATTTGCACCGTATCTTGTCCGATACATCCTTGTTCATTGGTACCTGTCACCGTGAAAATACCCGAAGCCTGAGGTTGAATCTCTACCTGATCGCCACTGGGTGAGATGTCAACAATTTGGGAAGCGGGTTCCCAAGTATAGGTTTCTGCTCCTTCCGCCCTTAAGATTAAACGACAACCTGCTATTCCTTGGGTTTGGTCGGCTTGTATATCGACCACCGGAGCGGGAAGTGTATTGATTACCAGCTCGTTTGAAGCCGTTGGATTCGTACAAGGTAAGCTAGAAAGAAGTACCGCTTGTAGAAGGTCACCATCTTGTAAGCCAGCGACTGCTAGTGTATCGTTATTTTGCCCTGCGATAGTTTCACCATTGAGAAGCCACTGGTAAGTCGGATTGTCCCCATCTGCGGTGGCTGTGGCGATAAAAGTAGCCGTTCCACCTGCACAAATTTGCCCCCCTGAAAGAGAGGATGCAATCGTCACTGTGGGACTGAGTGAATCATTTAAGGTCACCGCTACTTCTTGGTTTAGCATCAGAGGCGCGCAGTTCTGCTTAAAGGCTTGAACTTGGAACAACACTGTTCCGAGTTCGCTGATGGGCCCTGTGGGGAAAGTAAGTTGCCCGCCATTACCGAGTAGAGCGCTGCCCACGATAGTATCCTCGGCCAAAAGTTGGTAGCTGACATCTGTCTCTGAATTTTCTAAGATAATGTCTGTACCATTATTTCCGAGACAAAGATCGGGTTCAAGTGCGCTCAAGGCGAGGTCTACTTGAGGTAAAGCACTGATATTAACCGAGAGGAATTGGGTTAGCAACTCAGGTGTACAAGGAGGGCGAGAGACTAACACGCGAATCGTGAGCAAGCCTGTGGATAAGATAGGCCCTGTGGGAATTTCAAGAGTAGCTCCATTGCCTTGCACGGGGTCGCCTTGGTTGTTACCTGCTATTTGTAGTTGATAAAACGCGCCTGCTTCACTGTTGGCAATGCGAATGATGGTAGTAGGATCATCCTCACATAGTTCTTCGTCATCTAAAGACAAGATCAGGTCTAGATTGGGCCTTTCGTTAACTGTGATACTAAAATTAGCGGAGGTGGCTCTGCAATTAGCATTCACTTCCAAGGCGTAGTCGTTCCCTGAGGCACTCGGATCAATATTGTTGATGGTTAAGGTCTGACCCGTGGCAATTTCAACACCACCTCTCAGCCAACGATAAGCATTGGCTCCTGCTTCATTGGCCACTAAGATGAGTGTATCTCCCGTGCAAACACTGGTTAACCCACTAAAGGTCAAATCAGGAGGAGCCGCCAACGTGAGATTAAAGGTTTCAGACTGGATCACACAAGCACCATTATCAATCTCTAATACAAAATCCCCAGCGGCTTGGATAGAATCAATACCATTGATGGTTAAAGTTCTTCCGATGGCAATCTCTACGCCATCTTGTAGCCAGCGGTAGGTGTTGGCACTAGCTTCGTTAGCAGTAAGACGTAAAGTATCACCCACGCAAATTTGGGTGTCTCCGCTAAAAGTCAAATCAGGAGCAGGACTGACTGTTACCGAAAAAGGAGCCGAGATAGTCTGACAAGAACCTGCGAGTACTTCTAAGGTAAAAGCACTTGCTTCGATACTGCCATCCACATTTTCAAGAGTTAGTGTTCGTTCCGTAGAAACTACGTTACCGTCTTGTCGCCAAGTGTAGCTAGTAGCTCCGATTTCATCGGCAATCAAGGCCAAATCTCCCCCAATACAGACGGCTGTATCTCCTTGAAAGGTCGTCAAGGGAGTACGTAAGCAAGGTTGGCTGTCTACATCACGATAGTTGGGGGCATTATCACCATCATTATCTGGTTCGGCAAAAGTACCCAAAGCCAGCCCATAGCCTGTGCCTCCATTGGTTTCGTCATAGAGGTCAACCAAACCGTCTTGATCTGTATCTCGGTAAAAACCAGTGGCTTGTGGGTCTAGGAAATTAGGAACTTGATCTTGATCGGCATCATCTAACCAATCTGGTTGCCCATTGGCATCACTGTCGGTGCTAGGATAATGACCAGGATTCCCGTTGGTCGTTTCATAGTTTTGCGCTCTAAGGGTAAGATCGGCGAGGGAAAAACCATCTTCATCATCGTCAAAGCCTTCTATCCAATCCACGACTGTGTCATTATCTGAGTCGGCTTCCCGATAATCTACTTCATCTTGTGTATCAGTATTGACAGGGAATAGGGAGGCTCCGCCCGCAATAGGGTCGCCAAAGCTACCATAAGGAGGAGCTTCATTATATTGATTAAAGAATTGATCGTAAGCATCATTCAGACCATCCACATCGCTATCTACCCCGACGAGCGGAGCGATGTAACCAGGCGTGGACTGGCCTTCTCGGTTATCGGGAATACCATCGCTGTCGGAGTCTAGGTCTTCGGCATTCGTGAGGTTATCGCCGTCCGTGTCGGGATTAAGTAGAGGGATTCCGGGTGTGCTACCAAATATTTCAGGGTCGACACTATCTTCCAGTCCATCTAGATCGCTATCAGTAATTTCTATTAGACCAATGATGCCATTCGAGTCGGGGTCAATCTGCTCAGGGTCGCCACCAAAGGCTTCCACTACATCACTGATCCCGTCATTATCTGAATCCAAATCAAAGAAATCGGGTATACCATCCCGATCTCGGTCAAAATTATCGTTGACCCCATCTCCATTCTCATCTTGAAAACCGGGTAAATCCGCATCGAGATAATTCAAAATGCCATCGTTATCCTCATCTACACTCGGGTCTACACTCTCGGGGCATTCTACCAAGTCAGGCAAGCCGTCGTTGTCATCATCTATATCGAGTACATCAAATTTTTCGTCTTGATCGTGGTCATTATTGACACACACATTGGTTTGTACGACCTGATATTGGAAATCTGCGTTCAGGTCCAGTCCAGAAAACCAGGAGTTGACAGTATTAAGGTTTCCATTGTTCTGGTCAAAACGGTCTTCATTATAATCCCAAATTCTCTCGAGGGTAGTACTGAAAGAAAGTTGCACAGAATCAGAACCAGGACTGACCGTCAAAGAAGCGGGGGGCATGTTCAGGGCACGATCGTCCCAAAAAAGAGTAGGACCAATAGAAGGAAAAGGACGTATCGCCTCGGTGCTGACCCCTCTCAATCTTTCCACATCATACAAAGGAAAATGCGTAATACCTGCCAGCAACACGATAATTTCCCCATTAAACGTGCCCGTAGGATGTATGATTCCCTGCCGATCGCGAAGGTTCCAAGGTAAGTAAGTGGTTCCTTCTACCAAATCCACAAAGAGGGAGCGGTCAGTACCTGCATTATCAAAACCATTGCCATCTATGTCCAAAAGGATTTCTAATTGCCCCGTCAAATTAGACTCTATCCGAAAAAGCGCACTACTTTCGTGTGGACAGCTATCAGCTTCATTGAGACGGGCAGTAATGACGCCTGGATTGAGATCTAATAAGGCTGGACTTCTTTGGAAATCATAATCAAAAACTAGGGTATTATTAAACCAAATCCGGATGATAGGCTGGATAGTCGAGCTAGGGAACAATGCTTGATCGGGATCATTGAGAAAAATGCGATGTTCACTCACATCGTTGATAAAGGCATTTCCGGCTAAACTTTGGCGATTTTCAAAAGCATCGGCCGTGCGTTTTACTCCGAAAGTATTGGAGACGAATACGAAACCAAAGGGCAGCATCTCGTAGTTTACCTTATTCACAAAGCCATTGTCGGTGTAGATGAAAAAGTCTGCCTGTACAGCAAATTGATTGAAATTTGTGGTCGTCAAAGACCATTGCTTAGACCAAAGCCGACCCGAGGGCTGATTACTAGGATTTTTGACAATGTTGTCCGAGGCGTCCGTTACGGTCATATCAAAAAACGCTATCCAGCTACTTACCGGATCACGCACGGTAAAAGTGCTATCCGACCAAGTCTCGAACTCGATGTAATGGTCACCGTCCATTTGTGCGGTATACACGAAAGGAGGATAGCCATCGGTGATGGGCGATCCATTATCAAGTACGCCTTGTGGTCCGGTAACTGCCTGTTCGTAAGTTTCTATAAAGCCCAGATCATTGGTATCTTGGGGGAAAGGTGTTTGCGGAAAAACAATGTTGCCATCTGGGTCTTTGATCCGAAAACTCGTGAGACTAGCATCTCCTCTAAACTCGCTCATCTGCATCCCAAAGTGTATTTTTTCACCTTGATTGAGGGCAATGTGTAGCCGCTCTCGCTCGGGAGAAGTGTAACCGGCAAAATTACTACTATCTCCATACAGTTCAATGTACAAACGATCTAAAGAGGTCGGGATGAGTTGCTTGGTGCCTTCTTGGGCAAAAGCAGAAACGCAGAGCAGGAAACTTAGGCCAAAACAGAAGGTTTTTGGGAAATAAGGCGGATAGATGATAGATAAGTGAGAAAGAAATAGCCAATTAGAACGTAGAGATTTTATCATTCAGATTTTCAAATATAGGGTAATATGGAATCACTTCACAGAAAATTCAGCCCCTTTGCCAAAGCAAAGAAAACACGATCAAGACCACACCAGAGAGTAACCTATTATTATTGTTGAATCTGCGGTAAAAATAGCTAATTATAGGGTTTTTTTACAAAGAATTTTGAACAAATTTTTGTATAAGTAAAAATTGTTATGGAAAATTTCCCAAAATGTTGACATTAGCCCTTTTTGAGCCAGCTTTCTCAATTGGAGGTCTCGATTAGAACTGAAAATAGATAAAGGGTTGGATTCCCGCCGTTCTCGCTTGGTACAACCCGACTACCACCAAAGCAATGACCACGGCCTTAGCCAAATCAGGAATGCTGATAAAATATTGGATAATCTCTTCCTTGAAGCTCCGAGGAAGCCAATGAATCATGTAGGCTGAAAGCATCAGGATAAACACTTCTTGATAACCGAGCAACACCTGCGGAATGACCTGAAACTGAAAGCTAGTGCTAATCTGGGTGAGCATTTGGTTCACCTTCAGTAGATCTGTAGCTCGGAAATAAATCCAACAGTAACAGACAAAATGAAAGGTAATCAATTGCCCCAAGAAACGACGCGCGCCCAACATCTCTACCCCTTTGGTTCCCAGACGATCCATCCAAAATTTATGCACCGCCAAAGCTGCCCCGTGCAAAGCCCCCCAAATAATAAAACGAAGAGCCGCCCCGTGCCACAAGCCCCCTAACAGCATTGTAATCAGCAAGTTAATATAAGTGCTGAGCGAACGCTTACTGGCTGGGTTCACGATATAAATGATCCAAAACAACAATGCCACCGGAGTGATGACGAATATGTACCAATGACCCAGGCGAAAAGCCTCTAAGGCCAAAACAAATAAGGCCGATAAACCCAGGTAGGCAAACACTGGAACCTTAGAATAAGCTAAGCTCAGCCACCAAAGTCCAATAATTCCAAAAAAGAAAACAAAATAAGCCCAATGCCAACCCTCTGCCAAAAGCAAAATCACAAACACTATCGGTACGCTCATGTAGGTGAACAAGGAAGTGCTCCGATTCCCACCCAAGGAAATGTAAAGATAATCTCTCAGCCACGTGGAGAGCGAAATATGCCATCTTCGCCAAAAGTCTGTAATACTAGTCGCTACATAAGGCGAGTTAAAGTTGATATTTAAGCGGAAGCCAAGTAAAAGCGCCAAGCCAATCGCGATATCAGTATAACCTGAAAAATCACAGTAGATTTGAATTGCGTAGCCATACACCGCCATCAAATTTTCAAAACCAGAGTAAGCATTAGGGTCTTGGAAAACCCGATCCACGAAATTTACAGAAATGTAATCCGAAATAAGAATTTTCTTAACCAAACCGTTGATAATCAAAAAAATCCCCCGGCCAAACTCTTCTTGGCTTAATTGATAGGGTTGGTAAATTTGCGGGGTGAAATCTGCCGCCCGTACAATGGGACCCGCTACTAATTGTGGGAAAAAGCTTACATAAAAAGCAAAATCTAAGATATGATCCACGGGTTCAATTTTCCGCCGATAGATATCAATCGTGTAGCTCAAGGTCTGAAAGGTATAAAAAGAAATCCCCACGGGCAAGATGATCTTGCTGATGTCAAATTCGGTTCCCCACCATTGATTACTCCAAGCCGCTAGATAATCATACACCTTGAGGTCGGCCTGAAAGGCTTGATTCACCAAATCCGCGAAAAAATAAGTGTACTTGAAGTAGGAGAGAAGCCCCAGATTAATCACCAGACTCAACACCAGCAGGGCAGTACGGTGTGCTTGATCCTTGGAGGTATGCACCCATTGCCCAATAAAATAATCTACTACGGTGGAGAATAAGATCAGAAAAAAGAATAATCCACCTGTCTTATAATAGAAAAAAATACTGAAGCTCAATAAAAAAAGATTGCGCCAAGAATTCTGTTGATAAATTCCTTGGTAAATCAAAAGCGCAAGCCCGAAAAAGACCCAAAACACCGGATTGGAAAAAATCATCGGATTTTGAGGGTCATAAATAAAGAACGTTTTCCAGACAGACATCATGAAAGGCAGGTTGGAGTCTCAGAAAGAACACACAAGCGAGTAATGATTCTTTCCTGATGATAATTGCATCTTCAAAATTAGCTAAATCTCTTAATGACCCTTGGCTTCGGGCGTATTTATTTTCTTGAAGCAGTAGTCTACATAGTTCTGAATCAGTGCATCATAGAGCAAATCTCCTTGCAAGCGATAACCTCTGCCCGATAAATGCACCCGATCTCGAGCCGAAAGCCCCCGTGCCAACCAATGATTGACCGAGCCAAAACCTCCCATGATCGTGAACAAATCCCAGACCGCACAGTCATTCTCCTCAGCAATCTCGAAAATCTTAGCCCGGGCTGTCCGATTACTAGGATTAATCACCCCGCCCGGCAAGCCGCAATCCCCAGGCGTTGTGAGCAAAATAGAAGCTTGTGGAGCAGCGGCCTTGACCCGATGTACCAATTGCGTATACTGCAATTTGAATTGATCGGCTTTGAAATAGCGCGTGTAAGCATCATTGGTTCCCAAGGAAATAATGACCAAATCGGGCGATAGACTGTGCAGATGCTCCTCCAACTTAGGACTTCTTAGAAAAGAAGGCACCGTAGCACTATTGACCCCTACGGAATGATACTGTACCCCAGATTTTCCATTGTCCAAGGCTACGCCTTCCAGCACGAAAGAGTTTTGCTGTTCATTTTGTTTTACCAACGTGAATGTCACTTTTTCTTGCGTACTGTCTAACATAAATTCGGCAAAACCGTCAGCATTTAGCCTTACGGGATCAACGGCTCCTTGGGAGGTCAGTAATTTTACCTGAAAAGAATGGGGATCACTCACTCGGTAGTAGACTCTGGCTCGCCGAATACCATAATGATGTTTCTTAGAACGACTGTTGGGATCAATGGTAAACTTGGCTTCACTGTCTCCGGTGCTGGCAATCATGCCACCCAAACCCCAGGAACATTGGCGTGAAGCCTGAATATTTTTACATCCGCTCCATTTTCCCTGATAATAGACCTTCATATTGTAAGGGTCGTGGGATTGTGCCATAGAGCAGGGAAAAAAGTAACCACGCCCGCCGTTGCCCAGTAATTTTTCATCATTAAAATGCGACCGAACCTGGTCTGAGAAAAAATCGGCCTGAATATGAGAATCTCCAAAATGGACGATGTTCAGCTTGGGCTGTTGCCCTTCAATCAGCCGATAAGTCGCCTCATTGAAATGGCGGAAGGTCTTATTGGGATAAGGAACCGAAATATAATTTTGTTGATAACGCACAAAAGCCGCGTACTCTCGTTGGGCTGTGTACTTAGGTTTGGGAATTTTTTCTACGTACTTGAAAGCCAGAGAATACCAGATACTGATATAGAGACTAATTAAGTAATGCATTGAACTTGTCATATTCAGTCAATAAGGCGTTGTATAACATTTCGGAAACAATAGAAGCACCTTTGGATGTAAAGTGCGTAAAATCTTTATTGGCCAGAGGCACCGGTTGGGCAAACACCCAGCTGGGCATAGAATTTTTGCCACCCATGGCCTCGTATAAATCCCAAAAAGCACAGTCCGCCCGAAAGGCAGCTGATCTTTGCGCATCTCTGATTTTTTCGATATTAGGATAAGATTGGTAAGTCCCATCTATATTGAGAGACATATCCGACACACCCACTACCAAAATACTCAAATTTGGTTTGAGACTTTTTAGGAATTTAAGCTGCTGATAAAACAAATTTTCGTACCAACCATAATTAGGTTGAGGATTGGGCACGATGTTTACCCCAAATTGTAATATCAAAAAATTCGCGTTGAGTAGCTCGAGCTGACGTTTCAGGTGAGCTTGATTGATGCGAGTAAACTCAATACCTGAGCTTCCTCTCCAAGGTATATTATCAAAGGTAATGCCTTTTTTGCAATCCAAGGCCACGCCATAAATTTCTGGGCTTTGGCTACCTGTGGCAAAACCGATTTCTACCCGCTCAAAGGGAGAAGTTAGGGTCTGCCTAAAAATAGAAAATTTTGGCGAAACTTCTATTTTTTCTTTTATTTCTGGTTCGCCAGGAGCCTGAATTTTTAACTCAAAGGGTGCCTCCGGGTTTCGATAAAGTACTTTGATTTCCTTTACTTCTTGCTGAATGGGTGTAGCGTAAGGAGATTTCTGATAAATCAGACTGGCTGTAGTCCAAGCGGGCTCCTCAGGTACCGAAAAACGATACAGATCTCCCAGCAGTCCGTAGTATTCTGTCGCGCCACGGCGATACTGTGGTCCGTAAACCACCTGCCTTTGCCAGTTCGAGGGAGTAGATTGAGCAATAGAAGTCTTGCTATTAAGCTTATCCAAAATGTTACAAATTCCCACACCGCAACCACCGAACTCTTTTTGGAACTTTTCCCTTAAAAAACCTGTGATGCGATCTCCTTCCAATTGAGAATCTCCAAAGTGCAGGACCCTGACGGAAGTATTACGCTCTGTAATTTGCCTCAGCGCACGAAAAAAATCATATAATAAAGTGTCCTCATTTTTGGGATATTGAATCCTGCGCTCGGGATCAATGCGTAGAGAGTCAGGTATATAGGGCTTGATTTTCTTTTTCTTTTCTAAACTGTCCTGAGGAACTTTTTCGCTGGGGGCGACGGATGCTTCGGGCTGCTCAAACTGCTCACGAATCTCGGTGATATCCGCGTAGTTGTTCTTCGTGGATTGAAAAAGCGTGCTCAATTTGGGAATTTTAATGGATTGGTCACCAATCAAGGTAATTTCATCTGGCAATAAGAGCATTACTCCCAAGATCAAAGTGATATAGATTAAAAGACTGAAGGTTTTGATGGGTTTGACCATTGATTATTCTTTGAATCACAAAAAAAGTGAATTAAAAACGATTGGACAATCGATCCTAAGAATTATTTTACAAATATTTACTTCATCCCCTCCCCAAGCCTCAGGTATCTCAGTTGGGCTGGGCTGGAATGTAATATTTTAGGCGAAAAATTCCAAAATTGGGAAAATTATCCATTCCCTGAGAAAAACTTACATACCGAAGTATATTTTTCTCTTTTGCTTTCTCGTAAAATATCTATAAAAATGATGCTAAACCTGCCCTTGAAATGCATATTTTTTGATAATTCAGCGATAATTCTGTGAGAGATCAAGTGCTTCTGGTCTGGTTTTTTCTAAAGGTTTGGTAGAAATAAAAACTTAATCCTGATGAGGGAAGAATTCAGCATTTTTAATTACTACAAACTCAATCACCATCCTGATTTACTCATTAGCTACCGAGGGCCTGTATCCAGTATGGTGCTGAGGGAAATAAGCCGCGATATCAGGCAAAAATTTGCTTACAACCGCCAACTGAGCCGCCGGGTATTTGCCATCTACATGGAACTGGCTCAGAACATACTTTATTACTCCTCAGAAAAGAATAAAATTGCAGATCGCTACGAAAGTGTAGGAACAATTCTTTTACAAAGAGAATCTGATCATTATCTCTTTTCTTGTGGGAATCTGATCGAAAACCAATATCTGCAGGAAATGGAAGAAAAATGCAGAAAAATCAACGCCTTAGCCCGAGAAGATTTACGAGAATACAAAAGATCCCAACGCAAAGCACCTCGTGAAAAAAGAAGTCGGGGGGCAGGGATTGGTCTGATTCAAGTAGCCCTCACTTCCCGCCATCCGATTCGTATAGAATTTCGTGAGATCAACGAAAGGCATACTTTTTTTGCCTTGATCGTCAAAATCTCTGAACATCTCGATGCCGACGCATTGAATTATTTGGAAGATCGAAAAAATCAAATCCTCAATTAGTCGCTGGTTGCCAATTCTACGCAATCTCACCAGCTAGCTACCTGTAACCTATCAATTCACCAAGGAGGGAAAACTTGGTCTTCGGTTTCGTCTGCGCCTTCGCTTTTTAATTTCTACCAATTCAATCGTGGTGGAAATTTCGTGTGCCCCTCCCGTATTAGTGGCAAATTCACCCAAGGGCGTATCGTAACTATACAAAAAACGGAATCCACGATAACGAAAGCCCCCCATCAACACCAAAGCTCCGTTGTTAGAAGACTGAATAGGCAAGCCCCGGTACCATAAACCCAAAATTACGGGGTCAATAAACCCATTGGCACCAATGTCTAATTGCTGAAAATCTCCCTGCCGGCTGTAATAAATGGCCGGATTAAGTGCCATAGAATACCCTTTGGTTCGGCTCCGACCGGGCAAATAATTTACAAATTTATAACCTGCGTGCACCGAAATTTTCATGGGTAAGCGATCTTCTTCTTCGGTGAGAGATTGATTAGGCCGGTTCAAATGCTGCCCAGAAATACCTGCCCAAAAATTTTCGCTGTAAAGTAAAAAACCAGTCCCTACGTCCAGATAATGCACATTGATATTTTCCAATCCAGTTTCAGCCGTGCCATTTCCCGTGGCACCAAAAGGACTCAATTGATCCCCGAACAGGAGTTGGAAGTGATTCAAATTACGATTGCCATAGCCCAATTGCAGGGCAGCCTTGATGGCGGTTTCTTCTGAAAGTGGCAGATCATAGGCATAAATCAAATGTAACTGGATGGCTTGCACGCCCGCCGAACCGGCCTGGTCTAGTTGTGCCCAACCTCCTAAACTACTGCCCGAGTTTTCAAATCTTTGCTCGTAGCCCGTTTGGTAGGTAACAAACTCACCGGGTACTTTCGGCCATTGGGAGCGAAAATTAAAGCTGAATTTTCCCAAAGCCGGAGCCGTACCTTGAAAAGCAGGATTGATAGAAAAGGGAGCAGCATAAAATTGAGAAAAATGCGGATCTTGTGCCTTCACCTGAGGAGCAAAAGTCAGGCAGAGGATAAAAGTAAAAATCCATGAAAAAAGGAAGGCCGGTGGAGATAAGTGACGTTTATGCAAGAGATTAGTTTTTGAAATTCTGGCTTACTACACATTTCGCTTATTACTGTAGACAATAACGAAATCATGACCAAAACTATTTTAATTTTTACGAAAGTCCCATTAAAGTGCTAACTTTGTATCCCATAAGTTTTTAAATGAATTTTACTTATGGCTTCTTCAAAACATATATTTGTAACCGGAGGGGTGACCTCCTCTCTGGGTAAAGGAATTATTGCTTCTTCACTAGCTAAGCTTCTGCAAGCGAGAGGATTGACCGTTACCATTCAGAAATTTGACCCCTATATCAACATAGATCCGGGAACTCTCAACCCCTACGAACACGGAGAATGCTACGTGACCGATGATGGAGCCGAGACTGACCTGGACTTGGGGCATTATGAACGTTTTTTGAATATTCCCACGAGCCAGGCTAATAATGTGACCACGGGTCGTATCTATTATAATGTCATTACCAAGGAGAGAAAAGGAGCCTATCTGGGCAAAACCGTACAAGTAATCCCACATATTACCGATGAGATTAAGCGGAATTTCTTGCTGTTGGACGAAAATGAGGATTATGACATTGTCATTACCGAAATTGGAGGTTGCGTGGGCGATATCGAGTCCCTTCCCTTCATTGAGGCAGTACGGCAAATTAAATGGGAGCTAGGTCCCAACAATGCGATCGTGATTCACTTGACGCTCGTGCCTTATCTGAAGTCGGCAGGTGAACTGAAAACCAAACCCTCTCAGCACTCGGTCAAAATGCTTTCGGAATCAGGTATTCAACCCGATATTTTGATTTGCCGTTCTGAGTATTCATTACCGCACGAGCTGCGCAAAAAAATGTCTCTCTTCTGTAATGTCAGTTACGATTCAGTGATTGAAGCTCTCGATAGCCCCACGATCTATGAAGTTCCACTGCTGATGCAGGAAGAAAAGCTAGACGAGCGTGTATTGCAGAAACTAGATTTACCGGTTGGTGCTGCCCCTGATATGACGCTTTGGAAAGAGTTTGTCCGCAAAATCAAAAGACCCAAAGAACAAGTAAAAATTGGCCTGGTCGGGAAATATGTAGAGCTACACGATGCTTACAAATCTATCATAGAGGCGTTTATCCACGCTGGAACCGTGCACGAATGCGAGGTCAAGTTAGAATGGATTCACTCGGAAAAATTAGAACGAGAGGCCAACAAGCTAGATCATTATTTGGAGCACTTGGATGGAATTTTGGTAGCTCCTGGCTTTGGGGAAAGAGGTATTCAGGGTAAAATCAATGCGGCTCGTTATGCCCGAGAAAATTTGATTCCCTTCTTTGGCATCTGTCTGGGGATGCAATGTGCCTGTGTAGAGTTTGCTCAGCACGTGCTTCGCCTCGAGGGAGCCTCTTCTTCGGAGATAGACCCCGAGACACTTTATCCGATCATTGATTTGATGGAAGATCAAAAAAACCTAACTCAGATGGGAGGAACCATGCGTCTCGGAGCTTATACCTGCCATTTAGAACTCGGAAGCAGAGCCTACGAAGCCTACAATAGCGCAGAGGTGAAAGAAAGGCATCGGCATCGATATGAGTTCAATAATGATTATATAGAGACTTTTCGTGAAGCAGGCGTGCGCTTCTCGGGCATGAATCCTGAATCTGGCTTGGTAGAAATCATGGAACTCGAAGCGCATCCTTGGTTCTTAGGAACACAGTTCCATCCCGAGCTCAAAAGTACCGTGGCCAATCCACATCCCTTGTTTGTAAGCTTCGTGGAAGCCGCGTTACAATATTCTTTCCGGAAAAACGATTTCCAAGTCTTTAAAAAATAGTATCTTTGTCTTCACGGAGTATATTTTCTAATTATTGAAACAATTTTCATAAGTAATAACATTAAAACAATATAGCGTATCGTTTCTCGTCAGATAAAAAGCAGAGACGATTATGGTAGAAGCATATATAGATTATGGATAGAAACCAAGTTACGGGTTTATTGCTGATTTTTTTGATGGTTACCGTCTATCTTCAGTTTTTCGCCCCTCAAGCCGAAACGATTGAAGATCCCTCTTCCTCCAGCCAAGAAGAAAAGAATGGATCAACCAAACAACAAGCAGTACTCAAAGCCAAAGAAGATGGAGAAAAAACGCTCGATCCTGAAGAAGCCAAGAAAAACTTCGGAAGCTTGGCCGAGCTCACCCAAGGCAAAAGCAAGACATTTACCCTTGAGAATGAGGAAATCAAGATTGATTTTGATACGCAAGGCGGAAAAGTGAAATCAGTGCTCCTCAAAAAATACAAAGACCACGAAGACAAAACGCTGGTTCTGCAAGATCAGGAGAGTAGCCAAATGCGTATGCTGGTACGCACCTCCCAAGGCAAATCATTAGACTTACTCAAACTCTACTACCAAGCCGAAACGAAAGACGTTAAAACCAAGGCAGGTATCAATCAACAAATTACCTTCACGGCTCAAGTGGCGAAAGGAAAATATATCCGGCAAGTATACACTCTGGGCAAAGAGGGATATAGCTTGGACTACGACTTGGAAATGAAAGGCTTAGAAAAGGAAATCCAAGCCCAAGATTCTCTACAGCTTTACTGGAAAAGTGACCTCAAACGCTTCGAGACCGATCTGTACTATAGCCGTTATTACACCACGATTAATTACTACACCGCCGATGACGACTATAGTTATCTGAGTTGGCCTTCTACTGAACAGGAAGTAGCTAGACTGGATGAAAATTTGCATTGGTTCTCCTTCAAACAACGTTTCTTCAGCTCCGCATTCATTGCCAAACACGATAATCTTGGCCAAGCACTGCTGGTCAAAAATACGGACGAAAATGACTCCTCGGTAGTCAAGACCGCCGAGGCACAGGCCAAGATTGCGCTGGCCGACATTCGTGCCGGAAAAGGAGCCTTTCAATTTTACTTCGGCCCTAATGACTATAATGTCCTCAAGAAAGTGGAGGCCAAGGACTTTGACCAAAATGTTTATTTGGGCTGGTCACTCTTTGCCGTCGTATCTAAATTTGTCATCATTCCTCTCTTCAATTTCTTAGAGCAATACTTCAATAGCTATGGTATTATCATCATTTTGATGGTTTTTATTATCAAAACGGCCTTGCTTCCTCTTACTTATACTTCCTACAAGTCTATGGCCAAAATGAAAGTGCTCAATGAACTTTTGAAGCCTGAGCTGGAAGCCTTCAAGAAAAAAGAAGGGCTAGATAGACCCGACTTAAGCATGGAAGAACAGAGCAAGGTACAGCAAGAGCAAATGCGGCTTTATGGTGAATTGGGTTCCAGCCCTTTCGCGGCGATGAGTGGCTGTATTCCTTTAGTTTTACAGATGCCGATTCTTTTCGCGCTATTCGTTTTCTTTCCCAATGCCATTCAACTGAGGCAAGAAAGCTTTTTGTGGGCACACGACTTATCTACCTATGATTCTATCCTGAATCTCCCTTTTTATATTCCCGGCTACGGCGCGCACGTGAGTCTCTTTACCCTTTTGATGACTGCTTCTACCCTGTTGCTCAGCTATTTCAATAGCCAGAGCCAAGCCAATATGCAGGGGCCGATGAAATATATGATGTATATCTTCCCGGTGGTTTTTATGTTCGTCTTGAATTCTTATCCTGCTGGATTGAGCTTCTATTACCTGATGCAGAACTCGGTAACCATTGGTCAGCAGACAGCTTTTAAAAAGTTTCTGATTAACGAAGATAAAATTCGTAACCAGTTTGAAACCTATAAGGCTCAGAACAAAGGTAAAACTAGCAAAAAATCGGGCTTAATCCGGAAGCTGGAAGAAGCTCGTAATAAACAGATGCAGCAAAAAAATACCAAGAATCAAAACGGAGCCTCGGACGCAAAAAATAATCAAAATAATAAGCAAAAGAGAAACAAAAAATAGTTCTTTTCGTACGGATTTTGCTAAATCTTAAGTGCCTAATCACAAGCCCAAATCAGGCAACAAAGCCAAGATTTTATACAGGCACACTAAATAGGTTATTGCTAACTTATTTCTAAACACTTTGCATACTAACCCTAAACTTTCTATAGGGTCAGTATAGCTCTGAAATCCTTGTCTCGAGCGACTTGTACTAGACAAGTTCAACCATTCAAACCCTGTTTGTGATCTTGAATAGATCGATAAAGATCGATTTTAACTCCATCTCTGCTTTTGAAAAAATCAAAAAAGGATAGATTGGCTAGTGCTATTTTTGTAATCATTCATATTGCCAAAATACCATCTATTAGCAGACCGAGTTATTCTAACCACACCTAAAACCGTCAAAAATTTGGCTGAATTTAGGATGGGCTTTTTATACCCCTAGGGTTTGGATAATCGGTGCAGGCAACTGTTTGATTTAGAGGAGAGTTATCTCTCGATTTTGAGAGAGTGTATCTTGATTTGGGGTTCTGATGAGACACAATCTTATGAAGGGCGAACGGTTTGTAAAAGCGGGCGGTTGTGATTCAAAGACAAGCCTTACATAGAAGCGCATGAAGAAGTGAACATTTCAACACCCTAAATAAATTATATTAACTCGAAAACAAAAATGAAGCGGAGAAACAAGTGCTCAGAAAATTTTCTAAAAGAGATTCAGTGAGTTATAGAAAACTCTATCGATCAAATTAGCTTTTCTTTTTTTTATTAGCTTTTTTTTCTGAAATTTGTTTCCCCCCATAAAAAAAACACGGGAATTTCTATGGAGAAGACAACTACATCAACTGAGAAAGATTGCTTCGCAGCGTGGGAAAATTGCTTGAAAGTGATCAGAGAAAACGTGGAAGAGCAAGCCTATATGACTTGGTTTGAACCAATTGTTCCAGCCAAATTGAAAGAGAATGTACTGACGATTCAAGTTCCCAGTAAGTTCTTCTACGAATATCTGGAAGAAAACTTCGTGCATCTTCTCCGCAAAGCCATTGATGCGGCTCTCGGGTCTGAGGGGAGGTTAGAGTACTCTATCAAACTGGAGGAAAGCACAAATTCTAACCAAACTTACATCAACCATCTGACCCGTAGTGATGCTAATCATCGCGGTAAAAACGGGCACAACAGCTACAAAAAAAATTACCCTAGTAACAATCAACCTACTTCACAGCAAGGCCATCCTCACTCCCGTGAAGCCTACCTCAAACACAAAGAAGAATTCTACACGCCGCTCAATCATAGCTACAGTTTTGATAACTTCATTGAAGGCGATTGCAACCGTTTGGCACGCTCAGCGGGTTTAGCCGTGGCACAAAAGCCCGGAGTTACTTCTTTTAACCCTTTGATGCTCTATGGAGGGGTAGGACTGGGTAAAACGCACTTGGTTCAAGCCATTGGTAATTATGTGCAGACCTACGAGAAAGAGAAAGAAGTGCTCTACGTATCTGCCGATAAATTTACCAATCAGTTCATTGAAGCACTCAAAAACAACAATCTCGAGCAATTCAATCATTTTTATATGCACGTGGATGTGCTGATGATTGACGATGTACAGTTCCTTTCTGGTAAAGAAAGAACCCAAGAGATTTTTTTCCATATCTTCAATCACTTGCATCAAGCTGGCAAGCAAATCATTATGACCAGTGATTGCCCTCCCATTGACCTCAAGGGGCTAGAAGAACGGCTGCTATCTCGCTTTAAATGGGGGCTTACTGCCGACCTCAAACAACCCGACCTGGAAACTCGGATGGCCATCATCCATAAAAAATTACAGGAAGTGGGCGAGCGTCATAAGGATACAGAATTGAATCTGAGTGAAGAAATTATAGAATACCTTGCCCACAGCATCGACGGCAACGTCAGAGAACTGGAAGGGGCGATTAATTCTATCATTGCTTACGTGCTCAACCATATACAAGTGGATATGAAACTGGTTAAGCAGATTGTGGAAAAAATAGTGCAATCTTCTGAAAGTAAAGAAGTAAGCATTGATGAAGTACAACGCTACGTAAGCGAGTACTTTGGCCTGACCGTGGATGACCTTAAAGCCAAAACCCGCAAACGAGAAATCGTGACCGCCCGCCAAATCGCCATGTATTTTGCCAAAGAATACACAGGTTTCTCCCTCAAATCGATTGGCTATCACTTTGGAGGAAGAGATCATAGCACGGTGATTCACGCCATCCAAACTGTCAACGATTTTATGATGGAAAAGCGAGAGCTAAAAATGTGTATTGATGATATTGACAAAAAACTAAAGGGAAACAAATAAGGGAGTACCTGAATCTATTTTCATCATCACAAGGTAGACGGATCGCTTTGTTTATCGCCAGACAAGTCTTGACTTGATGAATTGTCTATACTGAAGTGCTCTTATCTTCGCATGAGATTGCTAATGGATAGATAAGAGCACAATACTGGCTTTGAAGCTAGTTCAAATAGAACCAAAAGCAAAAGAGCTTAGAGCTACCGATAACTACTCCGTCAGGAACACTTTTCTGACCTCTCTCAAACCGGGCTTCTTTATAATCACCATGTAGATACCGGGCAGAAGATGTCCAGTGGGCATCGAGATTTGCTGGGTCACATTCCGAAAATGCTTAACCAAACGCCCGAGTGAAGAGTGAATGCGAACCTGAATAGGCTGATTGGTTTCATTGTGAATCGGAACCGTTAATAGCTCCCCTTTCTGTAGAATAATGGGTTGTTCATTTTTGATGACTTTTACCTCTTCCGAAGTATTCAGCGCGACCGCCGCACTGGTATCGAGACGCTTCTGAGAAGAAGCCTCCACGCCGAGGTTTTGACTGTAAGCCTTTACTTGCCAAAGGATCAAAACCAAGCAAGTGCATACTCGCAAACAATTGAATGGATTCATTTTTAACACGTTTAACACAAATGATAGGATCGTCCGAAATTTATAAAAACAACGGATTTCACTGAAAATAGTATATATCGAGTAAGTAAGCGAATGCTAAAAAAAGGCTGAGAGAATAACAAATTGCTAAATCAGGATCTAAACCTACATTCCCCAATTAGCAGATAGGACTAGTAAATATACGGAGATTCTCTCAAAATAGATATACTTATCCGAGCAAATTAATAGATGCTTGAAAAACTTGCGAGAAATGACTTCTTTCAGATTTTAGTATTTTGCTTCGTTTTCTTCTTTATTGAGTTTCCTCCTCGAGAGTCAACCAAGGCATTTTCTGACTTCTTTCGTAGTTAGCAAACCTATACAGAAATTCTGCCAAAAAGCAACTGCCTATCGTCGTGGATAAATGCCAAAGCCAATGCGAACCCATATACATCCAAGGAATCATAGATTTGTCTAAATAACGAAAGGTCAGGGCCAGCACAAAAAAGAAGATGGTCAAGACAAGATATTCTACAAAACGATAGCGAATTTTCCTGAGCAAAAGTACGGCAGGCAAAAACATCAGCATTCCTCGCATGAAATAGGATAAATTGATAGCCAGTGACTGCGGAAAATAGCTGAAAAAAAACCACCGACAAATAAAATAACCCACAAGGATAAGCAAAGCAAAAATCCAGTGCCTCAGTACTTTCACCCAAAAATAAAAGCTCAGCGCTAAGGTCAGCACTAAAATCGGCAGTACATCCATTAATAGAAGCCAAGGAGAAGAACGGAAAGCGTGGAAAAGCGTACTGCCCAATCCTCCCAGAAACATTAAAGGCATACAAAAACTTAAAAATGGATAAAGCATCCATTTACCTCTTAATTTTTGCAACCAATAAAATACAGGAATCCAAAAACTCAAGGAAGAAATGGCATTCCAAGGTTCTACAATGAAGGCATTAGGGTCAGTCTCAGCATAATAAAGTCCGCCGTCAGGCAGTACTTGTAATAATAAGGTCAAATAGTTCATAAAAAAAGAAGTGCCGCTATGATCTATAATTCAAAAGTTGAATAATATAAACTTGTACCAAATCAATAAGTTCAAACAAGATCAATTTATCCAGCGTTTAATTTTAATAAGTAGAAGCAGATAATTCAAGTATCTAAATGCCTGATTATAAGTGAGAATGATCGTGAGCGAATTAAACGGGTACACAAATTTAGGCGAAAAAATGCTGGTTCTATGTCTTCTGCAAAACTTATCCATAGGTTTAGATAAAAAACTTCCTGACCTACTAGATTGAAAACTCAGGCTTATTCTCAGCAGGAATGAAAACTATTTACTAAGAAAATGTTTCTTTGATAAAAGTCTGATTATGAAATTACTAAGCGAATAAGAAATCAAATTTGAAATCTTATCCACTTGTTCAGCGTTTAAGCTAAAATATTAACTTGCAAAAAATTAGTATAAGTACTAGATTGCCAAATCCATAAGATAAAAAATTCAAGCAAAAAATGAAAAAGGCTCTTTACATCCTTGCGCTTCCACTTCTTCTCTTTATTGTCTGGAGTTTCAGTAATGGTACCCCACTCTTCCCTCAACCATCTGCAATCGTACTCAACCTGCCCGATTCCTCTATTTTGGCTCCCGAGGCGGTTCATCGAGAAAAAGCGAGAGTAGTAGCCGGAATTATTAATTTTAACCACTACAGCAAGCAAGAACTGAACGATGAGGTTTCTTCTCAAATGTTTGATTCCTATTTAGACAATCTCGATAATACCCGCTCTTATTTCACGGCTCAAGATATCGAGCGTTTCGAACAATATCGCTACGAACTAGACAACAACTTACTCAAAGGTGATTTGCAAATCGCTTACGATATATTTAATCTCTACAAACAGCGTGTCTTGGAGCGATACGAGCAGAACTTAGAGGCACTCAACCAAAATTATGATTTCGACAAAAAAGAATACTTAGAAGCAGACCGTGAGAATGCACCTTGGGTCAGCTCTGAGCAGGAACTGAATGAGCTTTGGCGCAAACGCATCAAAAATGATCTACTCACCTTGGTACTGACGGAAAAAACCCTCGACGAAAGCAGAGAAATCGTTAAGACTCGTTATGAGCGAATCGTCAAGTCTATGCATCAGACCAGCAATGAAGATGTGTTTGAGATTTTCATGAATGCCCTCTCCAATACTTACGACCCCCATACTACTTATTTCTCTCCTGTCAAGTCCCAAAATTTCAATATGGAAATCAACCGATCTTTTGAAGGAATTGGCGCACGTTTGCAAAATGAAAATGACTACACTGTCATTTATGAAATCCTACCCGGAGGCCCCGCTTTCAAAGGAAAAGAATTAAAACCCAAAGATAAAATCGTAGGCGTAGCCCAAGGCGATCAAGGTGAATTCGTAGATGTGATTGGTTGGCGCTTGGATGATGTGGTAAGTCTCATCCGAGGAGCCAAAGGAACCGTGGTGCGCTTACAAGTCATCCCCGGCGACGCTGCCCCCAATGCCAAACCCAAAGTGATTCGCCTCGTGCGTGATAAAATCAAAATAGAGGAGCAATCTGCCAGTAAGAAAATTATTGATCTCCAGCAAGATGGGAAATCATACAAATTAGGGGTAATTACCGTACCTTCTTTTTATCTTAATTTTGAAGAATACCGTAGCGGAAAACCTGACTACAAAAGTACGAGTAATGATGTGAAGAAATTGCTCGAAGAATTGGCCAGCGAAAATATTGACGGCCTTGTGGTTGACTTACGCTACAACGGGGGAGGAGCTTTGCAAGAAGCAGTAGACCTCACTGGTCTTTTTATCAAAAAAGGTCCCGTGGTACAAATCAAGAATAGCAACGGTAAAATCAATACCGTAGAAGACGACGACGCCACCAAGCAATACAAAGGCCCTCTGATGGTGATGGTCAATGCTTTCAGTGCTTCTGCTTCTGAGATTTTCGCAGGTGCCATTCAAGATTACAAACGGGGTGTAGTGGTAGGAGAACAAACCTACGGGAAAGGAACGGTGCAAAGCCCGATCGATTTAGGACAATACATTCAAGACAAAGATGAACTGATGGGGCAACTCAACCTCACTCTTTCCAAATACTACCGCGCCGCTGGTAGCAGTACCCAAAATAAAGGCGTGATTCCCGATATTCAATTGCCAGCCTTATACGACAAAGAAGAAATTGGTGAAAGCTCCCAGCCCAGTGCCTTACCTTGGGATGAAATTAAACCTGCTCGTTTTGCACCTGAAAATGATGTCAATAGCACCTTGATTCAAAAATTACAAAACTCCTATCAAAAACGCCTGAAAACCGATGCTGACCTCAAAAAACTGATCGCCAATATCGAGGAAGTGAAAAAATTGCGCGAAGATACAAAAATCTCCCTCCAGAAAGCCGAAAGAGAGCAGGAAGTGGAAGCCTACGAGAAAAGGCGAGAAGAGCGAGAAGAACTCTTTGCACAGGAAGCCGAAGGAGATAAATCCCTAGCCGAGGTCAAAGACCCTTATCTCAAAAATGCCCTCAACATCATGATAGAGATGGTCAATAACCAGTAAGCGATGAGCAGTCAGCTTTTAGTTGGAGCACTGAGAGGCTAAAAGCTGACTGCTCATTATCATTTAAGATCCTCAACGATCACTTCTGCTACCTGCCTTCCTGATTGCATGGCGGCATTGATGGAGCCATTCAGCAAATGATCCCCACAAATATACAGCCCTTCCTTCAAGCGTAGATGACGGGCTTCAGCTTGACCTGCTACCTGCCTCTGGTTGGGTAATGCGTATGAGATACGATACGTTTTCAGCAGACGCCAGGCATAAACCTCATCTCCAAACCAAGATTTTAGCTCATTCCGAATACGAGCACTCAAATCCCCATCGTTGAGGGTGGGTAAACCATTTATAGACACCGAAATCAGTGATTGACCTTTGGGGGCATAATGAGAGGATACTTCACTCATCACACAAAGATTATTCACCAGCTTCTCCTCAGAAGCATTGAGGATAATGATGGGCTTTTTAACGGGAGGTTTGTTGGTGTAAAAATAAGCATTCGTAACCCGCTGTGGATTAATAGCCTCCGAGGGCAGATAAGCAGCCGCCAGACCAGAAGCTTCCGTGGCTAACAAAATCGCGCGAGCTTGGTATTTTTTGCCCGTTCGTGTGATGAGCGTATGGCCTTCCACACTCTTGACAGGCTCATGACAGATAAGTGTACCGGGCATCAACTGAGCAACTAATTGACGGGGGATTTCTTCCATGCCTCGAGCCGGAATGGCCGTGTCTCCTTTTGAAAACATTTTGTACACGAAATCAAACATACGACGCGAGGTACTGAGCTGATCTTCCAAAAAAATACCAGCCATGAAAGGTCGGAAAAAATTTTGAACCATCTTATCACTAAAGCCGTAATTTTTCAAGACCTCCGCTGTGCTCAGCTCGGGCTGCTCGAAAATTTGATCCAAATCCTGCTGGGCTAATTTTTGGCGTAAAGCCAAAGTTTTGATCTTATCTATGAGATTACCCGCTGGTGATAGGAGCGTAGGAAGTAGTTGCTCAGGTTGGCGCAGGGGGTCGCCAATTTGAAATTTGCCTTTTGAAGAAAGAATCATCGCACCAGGCACAAATTTCTTCAAGTCAAGCTTTGTGTAATCTAGTAAACGCTGTGTCTCTGGGTAAGCCGTAAGTAGCACCTGAAAACCACGATCAAGCAGAAATCCTTGCTCCTGATCAGTTTTGACTCTCCCCCCTGCTCGCTCGCTCGCTTCTAAGATTTGTACTTTTTTTCCTTGGCGCTGCAAATACAAGGCGGCACTCAGCCCCGCTAGTCCCGCACCGACCACTAATACATCTGGTGTTTCTTTTTCCATAGGATTGTGTATAAGAACACTTCAAAAAGATTTAATATTCGGTAATTCTGTTATTTAAAATGTTTTTTTGGGTGATAAAAGTAAATAGCCGAACGCAAAGCTTTGGCTTTCTGTTGATAATATACGAAGGATTTGTAAAAACGCATCAATTTAGAAACAATCTAATTTGAGTACTCTTCTCAAATATTTTCTGCCAAGCTCTAAAAAATTTAAGCATATCTTGTAGATTATATTTCTGGAAAAACAAAAGATTTTCACAAAAAAAATTTTGGCCAAGAGGCTTTTATTTAAGCCTAAAAAATGATATTATTAAAGTAAATCATACAGGAAATCTTCTCTAATTTCAATTATGCAAGCTTTTGATACAAAAGCTTTAATCTTCCAAAAGTACAAATCATATTTAACAAAATTTTTTTGGAAAATTAGAGAAAAACTAAATATATTAGGCAATTACACGTTTAATCTTACACAAGATAGACACGTCTACTCACCTTTGCAATAGATTATTTGGGGATTTTAAGAAGTATTTAACGAAAATCTTCCCCCCTACAAACTCCAGAAAAAGATTAAACAAGACACAAGCCAAGTGCTCCATCGTGGGAGCATAAGCCATAAACTATTCTTAGGAAAGTAAAATATTACAGATAAATCGTATGGAAAAAACCGCTAAAAAAACTACAACTTCCCAGAAAGGATTAGAACATCACGTAAAGGAACTAGCTCAGGGAAAACGCCGCTTCGAAAATGTCTTCCAGTCTATTACCCGAATGATCTTGGGAGATAAAGATCTCATCGAGAAAGCTACCGTGAATGGTCAAAGTACCTATGATTTTCGGGTCTTTCGCCAAGGAAATAGGCACATTGTGGGCATGCATGACGAGATCAACAGCTTTGTTTCTTACGTGAAAGATGCCGCCGAAGGAGGTTCATCCGCGGAAATGGCTTTTGTTTTAATTGGCGAACCTGGCAACGGGAAAACTTTTTTCGTGGACTATCTCAGTAAAATCTACCGTAACTTCGTCTCCATTCCCGAAAACCGCCGTTATACCTTCCGCTTCAAAGGCTTAGACCAGATCGGTGGTTATGGCAAAATTACGACCATCGAATCTCAGACTTTTGAAGACCCCATGGTACTAGCCATGAACTTGACCGAAAACTCGGATACCAACCGTGAGTTTATCGCCAAATTAGGAGCAAATGACCAACAGGTAGAAAAAGTCTTTGAGATGTACCGACCCTTAGGGGCATGCTCAGATTACATTTTGAACGAAATCCGAGAGCACTGCGATGGTGATGTGAAGAAGATGCTCAAATTTATTGAGATCATGCCCGTACCCATCAGCGAATCCCGAGGTACGCTCACGGGTAAGTACGCGGCCAAAGACAAAATTACTTCCTCGGCCGTAGACCTACTCGGCGAAGAATCTATCACGCGCTTATTGCACATCGTGGATACCAACAATCCCTATCGCTTCGACCTCAGAAGAGGAGCTTTGGCTAGAGTAGCCGGCGGAGGTATTCACTTCGCAGATGAGATTTTCAAGAATAAAAAAGATTTAGTACAGGTATACTTAGGCGTAATTCAGAATAGAACTATCGAGATGGAAGGCTTCAAATGGCCCCTCGATACCCTCATCGTAGCCACCAGTAACAACGCGGAGTTTGGACGCTTTTTGGAAGAAAAAGAGCAAGCTCCCATCGTAGACCGCTGCCGTCTGTCTTACATGGCGCACTGTACCAACTACCGATTGCAACAAACCCTGACGGATTTTGCCATTGGTACACAAGAAAAAACGACTTTTGGAGGGGATAAACTACACGTAGACCCTAACCTGAATTATGCACTTTCTGTGGCCGTGGCTTTGACACGGATGCCTAACTCGGACAAGCTAACGCCCATCGAGATGATGAAACTAGCCGCCGGAGAAGTGGCGGGCGAAAAAAGCATCAAAACACTCAGAGAGGTCATCAACGAACTCAACAGCGAACCCGATATTACCAAACGCTTCGGACAAAAAGGACTTGGCCACCGAAATCTGGGAAGAGCTATCCAGATTCTTCTAGAGCGATCAGAAACACAGGAAGGAAAATGTATGTACGCCGGCGATGTATTCATTGCGCTTGAAAGTGTGATTCTAGATTATGTTCGCGAACCCAACGATCAGGCAAAATACCTGAACGATCTCAAGATTGCCAAAGGATTGCACCGCAAAAACGTAATGACCGCCATCTTCAATGCCTACATGGACGAGCCTCGCGCGATCCAAAAAGATGTTTTGAATTACGTGAATATGATCATTGGTATTGATGCCAAAAATCTGGGTTCTAATAAAGTATGGACTTACAAAGACCCACAAACGGGTAAATTAGTTCCTTTGAAAATAGACGAAACTTTCATTGATAGCGTAGAAGAAAGACTGGGACTCAAAAATAGAGAACAGAAGCTCAGCTACCGTACCACGATTTCTAAAATCTACGGCCAGAAGATGATTCAGGATCCTAGTTATGATTTTATGGACAACAACGACCTGGTAAAAGCCGTAACGGATGTTCGCCTGAAGTCAGATGTAGCCGGGGCCGGTAGCTTGGTAGGAGCACTTTCTAACCGCACCAATGAAGAAAATCAGAAGCTATACAATCGGATGATTGAGACCATGGAGCAAAAATTAGGCTATTGCCGTACTTGCGCCCTCAAAACGATTGAGTACTTCTGTACCCAAGATGATGCTAATTAAGTTGCTGGTTTGCTAGGTTATCTAGATCTATTAAAACCATAAACTATTGAAATTATACATTGAGCTGTGAAACGAACATATTAAAGGAACGCATTGAGCCGAAAATCTAATTTGGTTAAAGGTTTGCGTAAATTAATACAAACATTAACTATTGGATAAAGGCCATTCATGCAACATCCTTAAATTATAGAAATCAATTCATAGCTCATATATTCTTGATTAAGATGAGTAGCAAAAAATTATATAAATTATTTTCTGAACTGAAAAAGAGCGGACTGACTCCAGAGCAAGAAGAAGCCATAGAGCGTGAGCTCGAAGGACCTTCTGAGCATCAGGTGGTAGAGCCATCTCTTCCATTCCAGACTTATCCTCGTATCTATGATGCCAATGACTGGGAAATGCTCCTGCAAATGGGTACGCCATATCATTCGTATCTGGCTCTTTTGCAAACCATCGACCAACTAATCGAGCAGGATAAGCAAAGAGAATCCGATGGTTTTCCACGCCGAATCCGCTTGGGTAAGCTGGTCAAGCCAAGCAAGGATAATAAAGGCGAGGTGGTCATTGTACCAACAACGACCGAAACTAAGTTTTATCACGATGATAGTGCTAGTCAGGAAGAAGATGCCACCGGAGGCTCAGGCGAGGGAGATGTGGGCGAGGTAATCGGTGAGCAACCTGTGAATCCACAGGAAGGCGAGGGCGAAGGGCAAGGTGCCGGACAGGGCAAAGGAGGTGACCATGATATGACTTCCGAAGCCTTTGACTTGGGAAAAATCTTGACCGAAAAATTTGAATTACCCAACCTCAAGGATAAAGGCAAGAAAAAATCCCTGACCAAGTTCCAATACGACCTCACAGATATCCATCACGGGATGGGGCAAATTTTGGATAAAAAATCTACGCTCAAAAAAGTCATAGAAACCAATATCCAACTGGGTAATATCAATGCCAACGAAGCATTGGCCAGTGAAAACTTGATAATTAGCCCGGATGATCGAGTTTATCGTATTTTGTCCAAAGAGCAAGACTATGAGTCTCAAGCGGTGGTTTTCTTCCTGAGAGACTACTCTGGCTCCATGCACGGCAAACCTACCGAGGTCATTACTTCCCAGCATTTATTTATCTACAGCTGGCTTATGTTTCAGTATCAAAATAATGTCGAGAGTCGATTTATCCTCCACGATACCGAAGCAAGAGAGGTAGAAGATTTTTACACCTATTATAAATACAATGTGGCGGGAGGAACCAATGTTTATCCAGCCTATGAATTGGTGGATGAAATTGTACAAAAAGAGCAACTAGCCAAAGATTATAATATTTACGTTTTCCACGGTACCGACGGAGACGACTGGGATACCACCGGAGAAAGAATGCTAGAAGCCGCCGAGAAGATTTTACATTATACCAATCGCTTGGGGATTACCATTGCCAAAAATAGCTGGGGTAGCTACAGCGATTATACCACCGTGGAAAGATATATTGAAGACTCCGGCCTACTCGACGAAAAGTCCAGCCTGATTAAAATGGATACCATGGTTGCCGAAAAAGCTACGGAAAACCGAATCATTGAAGGTATCCGCAGACTAGTCGGATAACGAAAGCCCTGAACCTATGCAACTAATCGATCAACATACTAAGAAAATCATGGAAGAGTGCAAGGAAAGAGCCTTAGACGCGGGTCTTTCCTTCGATAGCGATACCTTAGAATATATCGTAACCAATAAGGATATGATCGAGCTCTCTCCCAAAGTCATGATTCCTACCCTCTACGATTATTGGGTGAATGATGTGGAAGTGCTCAAAGAACAAGGTAAGTACAAACTCGTTCCCAATAATCCCTACGAAACTGTCATCAACTCTCGCCCCGCCATCTCTTTCTACAATGATAATAATCCAGATTGGATGAATATCATGATTTTCTATCACGTGCTGGCGCATATTGACTTTTTTCAAAATAATCGCCTCTTCGAGCGCACTTGGGGCGATGATTTCGTAGGACAAGCTCTGGCGGACAAACGACTCATTGCCCAACTCCGTAGCGAACACGGACGATGGGTAAATTATGCCATTGAATTCAGTCGTTGTGTGAATAATCTGGTGGGTTATTTCAATGAGCTTTCGCGCTGTGCTTTTCCCAAAGATATGTCCGCACCAGATAAGCTAGACTATTACTTCGATGTCTTCCTCCAAGAAATAGTCAAAGTACCTGAACACGAAGTCTATAAGGAAGTAGAAAAATACAATACTTATCTGGAAAAGGATGAAAATGTTGGAGAATCACTTTTTTTCAACGAAGTACGTAAGCGTTATCCTGAGTTTCAAAGTAAATACAATAATTTTGTCGAGAAGAGGCAAGAAAACGGCTCGGTAGACTTGATGGAATTTATCCGCGATCACTCGCCTTTTCTCAGAAAAGAGAAAAACGATTGGGTCAAATCGGTTATGAGTATTGTTCGCAATACGGCCTTGTATTTTGAACCTCAAATCCGTACTAAAATCATCAACGAAGGCTGGGCTAGCTACTGGCACGATGAACTTTTTCGTCGGGATGAACGCATCCAAGGACACGAAGTGGCCTATGCCAAAGTTAACGCGGCGGTTACTTCCATCTCAAGGGTAGGTTTGAATCCATATGCCATCGGTCTGAGATTAGTGCAACACGTGGAGGAACTAGCCAACAAGGGAAAATTAAATTACCGATTTCAAAATATCCAAAATATTCAAAATCGAGAGAGCTACGATCAAAAAACGCTTAAAGGTAGAGAGGCTATTTTTGAACTACGCAAAAATTTCTCAGATTTTACCCTGATTAATACCTTCGTAAGTCAAGAGTTTGTAGATGAACACAACCTCTTCGTAACTGGCAAAAGGATGGATGAGGAACGCGAAGTGTACCAGTATTATGTCAAAAGCCGCAAAGCCGAAGATTATAAACAAATGCTCATTGATTCGCTCTATCATCCACCTACCATCACCGTGGATAAAAACCGAACACACGACCATAACCTATATTTGGTTCATAAATTCGAAGGAAAACAATTAATACCAGACTTTATCCAAGATACTCTGATCGGAATAGAATATCTTTGGGGCGCACAAGCCCAACTAGAAACCACCGAAGTCATTCGTTCAGATTATACCGATGAAGTTGAACATCGACGTGTACTGTACACGGTCAAAAATCGGAGGGTGGAGAAAGAAGAATACTAATCTTTCACGAATCTGCTTTCTGTGATGATTTTCAATCAAAATCTCGATTGCCAAAAGCTCATATCCCGCTACGACCTATGCCAAGCCAAATTCATATTTCCAAAAAAGAACACACGATCCAAGCCTTGAGTAACCTGGGCGACAAACTTCGTAACAAGGAAATCCGCCAACCCATCTCTTATGACGGATTTCTGGCCTTGGTGGCAGAACAGCCACGTCTCATGTTCCGTGATATTTTCCAGCTTTTCTATGACATGGTACATTACTACGTGGACGTGGAAGAAGAAAAAAAAATGAAGAAAGTATCCAGCAACGGTTCGGCTTTGGGCTTTGATGAATACGATTGCTCACATCTTTTCGAGCAGGGCTGTGATAACCCTTTCTTTGCGGATCGCTTGTTTATTAATCGCTTTCTAAAACTCACAGATGGCTTTAATAAAGGCGTACAGAACAATAATATCTTTTTATTTGAAGGGCCTCCCGGTAGTGGTAAGAGTACTTTTTTGAATAATCTTTTACTAAAATTTGAAGAATACACCCGTACGCCCGAAGGAGGTTGTTATGAAACCTACTGGCGTTTAGATATCAAAAAGTTAGGAGGCTTTCATCGGGTTGGAAGCGTGCTCAGGGAAGTTGCCTATGCGCAAGAAAAAGATGAAGAAGAAGGCAACTCGGAACCGGGTGCTTCCTTTCAACTCAAGTTCGAGGACTTACCCCAAGAGTACGTGGAGTTTTCCTGCCCGAACCATGACCATCCCATCCTACTGATTCCCAAACCTTATCGTAAGCAATTTATAGATGAATTGATTCAGGATGAAGAATTTAAGCAAGTCCTCTTCAATGAAAAGCAATACGAATGGGTCTTTAAAGATATCCCCTGTACTATCTGTACCTCGCTCTATACCAATCTGTTAAGTATCTTAGGAGATCCTCTGGAAGTACTCAAAATGGTGGGCGCACGCAAAGCGATTTTTAATCGCCAATTTGGTGAAGGAGTGACCGTATTTAATTCCAGCGACTCGATTTACAAAGGTTTTATCACCAGCCCCACGATTCAGGGCATGATCAATGGCTTACTCAAAAATGATAAAGTCAAGTATATCCACTCCAATTTGGCACGTACCAACAACGGTATTTTGGCTCTGATGGATATCAAAGAACACAATGTAAATCGCTTGATGAAGCTCCACGGGATCATTAGTGATGGCGTGCATAAAGTGGGCTTAATTGAAGAACGCGTCAAGTCCTTATTTTTCGGCTTGGTCAATCCTGCGGATAAGTCGCATTATGAGCATATTCCCTCTTTCAAAGACCGGATCATTACGGTCAACGTGCCATATATCTTAGATTACAAAACTGAGGTACGCATTTACCATAACAAATTTGGGGAAGGCATTGGTGCGCATTTTCTTCCACAAGTACTGGATAATGTGGCAAAAATCATTGTTTCTTCTCGTCTGAATGAAGACTCACACGCTATTCGTAGCTGGATTAGGAATCCAGATAAGTACGCAAAGTATCTGGACGAAAACTATTTGCTACTTAAAATGGAAATTTATGCTGGGAAAACGCCCAACTGGCTTTCGGATGAGGATCTAAAACGATTTGATAAACACGTTCGTAAACGTATTTTTGCCGAAGCCGAGATAGAAGGAACCGAAGGCTTCTCGGGGCGTCAGTCGTTGAATATTTTCAATGAATTGTATACCAAATACTTCAAATCAGATAAGCTGATTACGATGGAAATGGTCAGCTCCTTCTTCGATAAACGACCTCATTTGATCGATGAAATACCCGAAGGCTTCGTGGAAGCCTTGGAAGATATGTACGACTTCAACGTGCTGCAAGAGGTCAAAGAATCTATCTATTCTTACAATCAAGACCATATTTTCCGAGACATTCAGAATTATCTATTCAGTATTAACTTTGAGCCGGGCGATGTCAAGACCAGCTCTTACACCCAAGATACGATCGAGGTTTCGGATGAATATTTTAAGAAATTTGAAATCATCTTCTTGGGTCAGGATTGTACCCGTAGAGAACGGCGTGCTTTCCGCAATTATGTACACAGCGAATATATTTCCACTACGCTTTCTCAAGAAATTAATCTTGATGGCAAAGACATCACGGATACCAGCCAATTCCAAAAACTCTTTGAGAAATACACCCACAATCTCAAGGAAAACGCTTTGGTGGCTTATCAGGATAATGATAACTTTCGCCGGGCCATTCAGGATTACGGTTCGCCTAGCTTCAAATCCTACGATAAGCGTATGAAACAAGACGTGGAAACGATGATCCAAACCCTCCAAAAGAAATTCAAATATACCGAAGAAGGCGCCCGACAGGTGAGTATCTACGTGATAGACAAGGGCTTGGCGAGAAAGTATTAAGTGGGTGTGCTGCCTTTGACTCTTATCTCTGCGAAAAATTCAAACTTTTTCCGACAAATTTGTTAACTACGCAAGAACACTGCGTAGTAGCCTTCTACTTTTGGGTCATCAACAAAAGCAATACGACCATGTCCATCAACGGAAAAGACTTACTAGACATTGGATTCCAAGAAGGTAAAGCACTGGGTTTAGCCCTACAATTAACCCAGAAGCATCTTTCGGAGCAAACCAAGGAAGAAAAATTGCAGATTTTAAGAAAATTATTGCAAAACCCGCAATTATACGAGCAAAATGAAGCGTTCTCTCCAGTCGCCCGAGAACTATTAAAGCCTGATCCTCAGGAGGAGGTCATTCCTCTAAAGGATGAAAAACAAACTTACCAAATTTACGGAGAAGCGGGAATCGATCAGGGAGCTTTGCAACAAATGGAAATTGCCATGCAACTGCCCGTGACGGTAGCGGGAGCTTTGATGCCCGATGCGCACCAAGGTTATGGTTTGCCGATTGGTGGTGTTTTAGCAACCCAAAATGCCGTGATTCCTTACGGGGTAGGAGTAGATATTGGCTGCCGGATGTGCATGACCATCTATGATTTACCTGAAAATTTCCTCGTAGAACAAGCCGAACCTTTGAAAAAAATGCTCAAGGAGCATACACGCTTTGGCTACGCTTCTTTCAAAAGTCCCCGGGAACACGCGGTTTTGGAAAGCCCACTTTTTCAGGAGATTCCGGTCGTCAAAACCTTGAAAGACAAGGCTTATGCACAGATTGGCTCTTCGGGAGGTGGAAATCACTTCGTGGAATTTGGCCTCGTAGAAATTTTGGATGTAGACAATGAATGGAATTTGCCCTTAGGAAAATATGTGGCTGTTTTATCCCACTCGGGTTCCCGAGGAATGGGAGCCGCCATCGCGCACCACTACACCAAACTGGCTAAGAGCCTCTGCAAACTACCTGACCACGCGAAGCATCTGGCTTGGTTAGATTTGGATACAGCAGCAGGTCAAGAATATTGGCTAGCCATGAATTTGGCGGGCGATTATGCCTCGGCTTGTCATCACCAGATTCATGAGCGTCTGTCCGAAGCTTTGGGTGAGCAACATCTGGCCTTGATTGAGAACCACCATAACTTTGCCTGGAAAGAAAAGGACGCGCAAGGAAACGAGATCATTGTGCATCGCAAGGGCGCTACGCCAGCGGGCAGAGGCGTGTTAGGAATTATTCCAGGTTCCATGACGGCTCCGGGCTTTATCGTGCGTGGCAAAGGGGAAGTCAAGGCCATCAATTCTGCTTCGCACGGAGCGGGGCGAACGATGTCGCGTACCCAAGCCGAGAAAACGCTGGATAAACAAGCCATCGAGGCACATTTGGCAGAGAAAGGCGTGACCGTCATTGGTTCTGGTTTGGACGAAGCACCGATGGCTTACAAGAATATCCATCAGGTGATGCAAGCCCAGCAGGATTTGGTAGAAATCGTGGGTTCTTTTTTACCAAAGATTGTAAGAATGTGTGGTGATGAAAAGTTCTTCGAGGTAGATTAGTCACTCCGAAACTCCAGTTTGGGAAGCGCCAAGGTTCGTAGCGATACGAGCCTTGGTTTTTTAGAATTTGTCTGTAATCCCAATCCATCTCTGTGATTTGTACACTTAAATAAAATAGGAGTAAACTTTCTGCTGGAATACCCCGAAACCCCTCTGTGTCTCTGTGTTTCTGTGTTTCTGTGTTTCTGTGTTTCTGTGTTTCTGTGTTTCTGTGTCTCTGTGTTTCTGTGTCTCTGTGTTTGCATAAGCCATTCATATCTATGGACGGAGAGTATGGATCGGTATAATATTAATGACACGAAACCTCAGACTTTTGCTTCGTTTAGAACAATCTACCCTCGGAATTGCTTTTGGTAAAAAACCCAACCTTTTAAGTTACCATTCTATGAAAAAATTTTGCCTTTTTCTCATCACAGGACTTACCCTAATTTTTCAAATAGACAAGACTCTGGCGCAAGGTGCTCCGACAACCATTACACTGACTCCTGCAAGAGACAACACCATCTCACCGAGTGATAATCCCGAAAGAAGTGGAGGAGCCAGTCCTTATTTTTTCTCAGGTCGTTCGCAGAGTGGGCGTATCTTCCGAGCTTTGTTGGCTTTTGATCTGAGTAGCTTGCCTACAGATGCCACGATTACGGAAGTATCCCTAACCATTCACGTGGAGCGAGCCAGATCACCTAGCTTACCTTACCAACTTTTTCGTCTGACCCAAGACTGGGGTGAAGGCAGTTCTTCGGGAGGACAAGGAAATTTGGCCGAACCTGCTACTGATGATGCGACTTGGAGCAATCGCTTTTTTGGGATGGACAGTCCTTGGAATTCGCCCGGAGGAGATTTTGTAGCAGATGCCAGTGCCACCACCAATATTGCCGGAGAAGAGGCAAGCTATACTTTTACTGGAGATACTTTAGTGGCTGATCTTCAGGCTTGGCTGGCCGATAGTACCACGAACTTTGGCTGGATTTTAATCGGTCCTGAAGATGGTACTACCGCCAAACGCTTCGTTTCTAGCGAAGGAGTTGAGGCCAATCGCCCACAGCTGAGCATTACATACACTTCGGCCGTTACTTCATTACCTGCCTTCCCAGAAAATAGTCTTTCTCTTTTCCCGAATCCAAGCTCGGAAGCAGCGAGATTGGAATATCAGCGATTGAATACCCGAGATTTGCAGATTGAACTTTTAGATGCCAAGGGTGAAGTTATTTCCATTCAAGATTATCAACTGCCTAGGGAGTCAGGGCAAATTTCTTTGCCAGTGCAAGCTTTGCCCCAAGGACTTTATTATGTGCGTGTACAAGGTGGAGGCCGAAGTGCTACCTTTAGGCTGGTGCGCTGATAAAACATTATTAAAAAACTGTTATCTTAAAGATAATTCTTGGTAGTTCGTTGGATTTGCAAAATTTTCTCTTTTTCTATGTAAAATCACCTGCGAGCTGGCTACGCATGGCTACATTTACAAATATCTCTCCTGAATGGCTGGGCAAGATCAAAAATAACGAATATTGAATTAGTTTAATGGGTAATGCAACTAATTTTCTTGTAATTTGTACTGTTGATTTATGTCTTGCTAACTAGCAGATTATCAACGAGAAAAATATAAGTCTTTCGTTTCTACTCATCAGAATTTAGGTTTTTATGCATTGGAAAAGAAGTTTTCTTCTCTTGATTTTTATGCTCGTCTGTCTGTTCGCCAAAACACAGTCGCTGCCCCAAGTACACATTCGTATTATAGATGAAGCGACCCGTTCAGAGAATAATGAGGTAGGTCTAGAAAACAGTATTCAGGAAGAAATTAAACTCATACTTCGTAATCGTTATGAAGTAGAGTGTAGTATTTTTTATGGAGATTTTCAGTTAGAAAAAATTATAGAGGGATTTGAAGAGGCTTTTGCAGATCCCAAAGTAGACATTGTGATTACTTCTGGGGCTTTGAGCTCTGGTTTGCTGGCAAGACGTGATCGTTTTTCTAAACCGGCAATTGCTGCCACTATCCTAGACAATGATTTACAAAAAGTACCCTTGACTTCTGAGGGAAGCTCGGGTGTGGACAATTTTACCTATCTTCAGACTCCCTTTAATATTTCTCGTGATCTCCAAACCCTGTATAGAATTCATCCTTTCAAGAAAGTAGGCTTCTTAGGCTCAGCCCAAGTAGCAAACGTGCTTTCTTTCCCATTAAGTGATCTCTTGGAACAAGCTACCCGCAGTTTAGGGGTAGGTTTTACGATCATTCCCGTGCAGGACAATGCAGAAACGAGCTTAGCCCAAATTCCCGAAGATGTAGATGCTATTTATTTGCTCCCGATCTTTGATGAGCTGACAATTATAGAAAAGAGAGAACTCTTTGCGGGAATCAATGAACGGAGATTACCCTCGGCTGCTATTTTAGGAGAGCGAGAGGTGGAGGAGGGAATCTTGATGGGCTACGAGGCAGAGAATAATCTACAAATGATACCGCGACGCATCGCCACGAATGTACTCAAAATTTTGGAGGGTCAAAACCCCGCGAATCTTTCCGTGAAAATTCCTACCTACACGGAAACACTCATTATCAATATGGCAACTGCTCGCCAAACCGATTATTATCCCGATTTTGATTTGATGGCCGAGGCCATTATGATCAAGTTTAATGAAGTCAAAACGGATCGGCGTCTGAGCTTGCAGACCGTGATTGCCGAGGCTCTGGCCAATAACCTGAATGTCCAAATTTCTCAAAAAGATGTTCGTATTGCCGAGCAAGATGTCGCCATCGCGGGTTCTAATCTATTGCCTCAAATTGATGCTATCACTTCCTTGACCTTGATAGATGAAAGAAGTGCCGAAAATTCGTTCGGGGCACAAGGACGCCTCAATTGGACAGTGCAAGGGAATCTCTCTCAGGTTATTCTCTCTGAGCCAGCTTTGGCAAACATTGCAATTCAAAAATTTTTAAAAGAAGGACAAAGTCAGGCATTTCGTCAGACCCAGTTAGATATTATCCAAGAGGCAACCACGGCTTACCTGAATGTATTACAGTCCCAGACCTTCGTGCGTATCCAGAGAGATAATGTCCTACTAACCAAGGAAAATTATGACATTGCCCAGGCCAAAGAGGCCGTGGGCTACACGGGAGCTACTGATATCAACCGTTGGCAATCCGAACTGGCACAAAGCAATATTGAGCTTAACAATAATCAAGCACAGTACCGACAGGCACAGTTTCGCCTCAATCAACTACTCAACCGTCCGATTAATCAAAAATTTAATACCGAAGATGTATTAATCAGCGATCAAATGCTCTTAGTAACCGACGAGCGGATTTTGGATTTAATTAATAACTACGGAGACTTAGAGCGATTTGCTGATTTTCTGGTGGAGGAGGGCATGCAGCAATTACCAGAAATCAAGCAGATTCAAGCTAGTTTGAATGCTCAAGAAAGGCAACGCAAGTCCCAACTACGTACTTTTTATATTCCCAGCCTGCAATTGAGTGGCAATGTGAGTTATTTGATCCAACGCTGGAATACCTTTCCGCCACCGAGTCTGCCCGGGATGGGAGGAGAGAGTTTCGGGTCTTTTGCTGATCAAGTGCCTACTTGGAACGTGGGTTTGGGACTACGGTATCCTATTTTTTCAGGAGATCAGCGTCGTCGTCAGTTAGGAAGGATTGATGTTACCGTAGCGCAGTTGCAAGATCAACAAGCCTTGATTCGGCAGCAGTTAGAGCTACGAATTCGCTCGGCCTTGGAGATCGCAAGTGCTTCTTTCTCCAGGGTGCAACTAGCCGAGGAAGCAGCTCAGGCCGCCCGCAAAAATTTTGACATCGTGCAGGATTCGTATTCACAAGGTTTGGTGAACGTGACGAGCCTGATTGATGCCCAGAATGCCTCCCTGCAAGCCTCACTGAGTGCCGAAAATGCCGTCTACCAGTTTATCATCGATTTCTTGGAGGTGGAACGTTCCGTGGGTTCCTACTACTTTTTGACTGAGAAAGAGGACAGAGATCAATTTTTTGAGAGACTTAATACCTATCTACTTAGCAAAGAATAAACTTATGAAAAAATATAGTATTTTTTATTTTAGCCTCATCCTAGCTTTAACTGCTTGTGGTGGTGAAGATGAAGAACAAAGAGTACTTCGTCCGGTAAGATATGGAAAAATTAGCCAGACCGGAATTGGCGACCCGCATACCTTCTCTGGAACTTCCCGCTCCAGCAAAGAAGCTAACCTGAGCTTTCGTGTCGCTGGAGTCGTGCAAAATATTCAGGTGAAAGTCGGGGATGAGGTGCAAGCCGGAACACTCGTAGCACAATTGGATGCTACCGATTATCGTGTACAGCTACAACAAGCTCTGGCCGATTTAAAGCATGCTCAGACCCAAATCAACAGCTCCAAGGCGCAGTTAGTCAGCAGCCAGTCCAACTACCAACGGGTAGAAAAACTTTATGAAAATAACAGCCTTCCTTTGAGTGATTTTGAGCAAGCCAAAACCAACTACGAGGCGGCACAATCCCAATACGAGGCGGCTTTGGCACAAGTGGCTGCTGCCCAACAACGAGTTGAATCTGCTCAAAACCAAGTAAGTTATGCTCAACTGACGGCTCCTTTCTTTGGGGTTGTAACCGAGAAAATGGTTGAGGAAAATGAAATTGTGAATTCAGGAACTCCTGTCTTGACATTAAACACCGAAGGGCAACCAGAGGTAGAAGTGGGAATTCCCGAGGCTTTTATCTCCAAGATAAAAAACGGTCAAAAAGTAGATATTCGTTTTTCTACCCTAAGTGGACAAAATTTTAAAGGGGTTGTAAGTGAGGTGGGTTTTAGCTCGGATGGCTCTACCACTTACCCAGTCAGAGTGCAAATTATGAACCCAAGTGAAGAGATTAGACCCGGAATGGCGGCCAACGTAACCTTTTATTTCCAACCCAAATCCACAAGTAAGAGCCTGCTGATGGCACCCGTGCAAGCGGTCGCTGAGGGAGCAAATCAAAGCCGCTACGTTTTCCTCTTGAAAAAAGAGAAAGATCACTATTTAGTAAAAAAACAGGCCATCGAAGTGGGCGAATTACTGCCCAGTGGTTTTGAAGTAAAGAAGGGGCTGAAAGAAGGTGACTTGGTCGCCACGGCTGGCCTAAAATCCCTCTTGGATGGGATGCAGGTCAGATTAATGGAAGAAAACCTGGCCAAGCAAAAAGCTAACTAAGCTCTCTACCAAAAATTGAAAGTGCTATGAATCTTACCCGTATCTCATTAGATTATAACCGTGTCACTTACCTACTACTAACCCTGATTTTTATTTCAGGTCTGTCTGCATACCTCCAACTTTCTCGTGATTCCATGCCTCCTTATACCATTAGGGTGTGTCAGGTAGTAACCCGATTTCCTGGGGCTTCCCCCGAGCGGGTAGAAGAACTAATCACCCAAAAAATCGAGAAAGTAGCTCAGGAACTACCCGAGCTTGATCACGTGACCAGTACCTCACGTACCGGACTTTCGGTAGTCAGCGTAGAACTCACCCCCGATATTCAGGAGGAAGATCTACAACCTATCTGGGATCGCTTGCGCCGGAAAATAGAGTCTATTCAAAGCGAATTACCCGAGGGCTTGCCTGCCCCTCCTGATGTCAAAGATGATGATGTAGGAGTGGTGTATGGAGTAATGCTAAGCTTGGAAGCGGATGGATTTTCTTTTTATGAAATGAAAGAATATGCCGAGGACATTCGTGATGACTTAATCAAAATCGAAGACGCTGCCAAGGTAGATATTAACGGGATTCAAGAAGAACAGGTCTATATCGAGTTCGAGAATGCCCGCCTGGCTGAAGTAGGCTTATCGGCCTCTCAACTACAAAATATCATCTCTAGTACGAATATCGTCTACCCGGGGGGAGAGGTGAGCCTAGAAGATCAACGTATTGTGCTAGAGCCTACTGGAAACTACGAAGAACTGGATGATTTAAGAAAAACTATCATCCCCATCGGACAAACCAACGGGACGGTAGAGCTAGGGAATATTACCCGCATTAGCAGAGCTTATAAGAATCCACCTGAGCAAATCGTGAAAATTAACGGTGAACTGGGCCTAACCATCTCGGTATCGTTAAAAGATGGGGGTAATTTGACCCGCTTAGGTGAGATCGTGGACGAACGTGTCCAAGCATATAACCGAAATTTACCAATTGGTATTCAGATCAGTCGTGCGGCCGCACAAGATTACTTCGTGAATGACAAGGTGAGTGGTTTTTTGGAAAATGTCATTCAGTCCGTGGTGATCGTGTTGGTGGTCATGCTTATATTCTTGGGCCTTCGTACGGGTATGGTAGTGGCCAGTCTTATCCCGATGGCCATGGTGATGACCCTCCTGATTATGAATTTACTGGATGTGGGCTTAAATCAAGTTTCTCTGGCGGCTTTGATCGTAGCCTTGGGCCTCTTGGTAGATAATGCCATTGTGATGGCGGAGTCCATCATGGTGAAGATGGAAGAAGGGCAGACCGCTCGCCAAGCAGCAATCGAGTCATGTAGTGAGCTTACCATCCCTTTATTAATCTCTTCCCTTACTACCTCAGCGGCTTTCTTGGCTTTTTTCTTGGCAGAAAATATCATGGGAGAAATCATGGGTCCACTTTTCGTGGTAATCACGATTACATTACTTTCTTCCTGGCTATTGGCCATGAGCATGGTCACCATGTTGGGGGTAGCACTCATTAGAGTAAAACCGAAAAAAAATAATGAAGAGGAACATGATACCGAGAAACCAAGAAAAAGTATCTTCGACTGGATGCTCAATTACTACGAAGATATTTTACAAATAGCCCTGAAGAGAGCAGGACTGACGGTCATTCTGATTGTAGCCCTGTTTGTCGGAACGCTTTTTCTTTTCCCACTTTTGCCTTTCATTTTCTTCCCAGACAGCGACCGTAATCTAGTAACCTTAGATTTGAATTTACCCTTAGGTACCAAAATAGAACGTACAGAAGAAGTAATCGAGAACATAGAAAGCCATATCCGCAAGCAGCTTCTGGTCGATGAGAAGCGTGAAGAAGGCATTGTTGATTGGACTTCCTACGTGGGAGAAGGTCCGTATTCCTATGACTTGGGCTATGAGCAAAACGAACCGAACAGTGGATACGCCCATATGCTCCTCAACACCAGTGATGAAAGTCAAAATCAAAAAGTGATTGATGATTTGAATGTTTATTGTTTTGAAAACTTCCCAGATGCTGAGGTGACGGTTTCGCGCTTAGGGTCAGGGGGAGGTGGTGGCGCCGACGTGGAGATAAGGATCTCGGGAGATGACCCCAGAGTTCTCTATGAAATTGCCGATCGGATCAAGCAAAAAATGGTCAAAATTCCTTTCACGCGCAGTGTGGAGGATGATTGGGGGCTGAAAACCAAAAAATTTATCATCAATATCGATCAAGATCGTGCCAAACGAGCCGGCGTGACTAATCAAGATATCGCCGTGTCCCTGCGAACCGCCCTTTCTGGCTATCACTCGGGGGCTTTTCGGGACGGGGAAGACAATATTCCTATCATGATGCGCAGTGAAGGAAGCCTAGAAATGAAGGTGCAAGATTTAGAAGGACTCAATATTTTCGCCCAGAGTACAGGACAGAATGTACCTCTAATACAAGTGGCTTCCATCGAGCCAGACTGGCAATATGCCAAAATATTAAGGCGTGATTTGTACCGTACCCTTACTGTGAGTTGTTATGCCAGAAGCGGTTATACCGCCAGCGATATCACTGAGCAACTAAGCCCTTGGCTGACAGCGGACGCGGAGAAATGGCCTTCTGGCTATCGCTACGAGTTAGGGGGAGAGTCCGAAAATAGCTCCGAAGCCATGGGAGCGGTGGGTGCGCAGCTTCCTCTGGCGGGTTTTATTATTTTGCTCTTACTCATCTTGCAATTTAATTCTTTTCGCAAAACGTTCATTGTACTGGCGAGTATTCCCTTGGGTTTGATCGGGGTCATTTTAGGACTTTTACTTTTCCAATCCTACTTTGGTTTCATGGCCTTTCTGGGAGTGATTTCCTTGGCAGGAATCGTGATTAACAATGCCATCGTGTTAATCGATCGGATCGATATCGAGCAAAACGAATTCCAGAGGCCGCCCTTCGAAGCAATCAAAGTTGCCTCTCAGCAGCGTTTTCGCCCCATTTTGCTGACTACTTTTACCACTACGCTGGGGCTAATCCCTCTCTATTTGGGTGGAGGCTTGATGTGGGAACCCATGGCCGTTTCTATTATGATTGGTTTGCTCTTTGCCACGGTGATTACCTTGCTTTTCGTCCCCGTTTTGTATAAACTATTATACGGAGTGAAGGAGGAGTAAAATCAAAGAGCTTGTTTAAATTTTAGGTTTGAGAGCGAAAAAGTTTAATTTCGGGTTCTGAATTTTGAAGGCAGCTCAATGTCCACTGGACATTGAGCTAGCCTGTGGAGCAGTATTATGGTTGAAAAATTTTATGAAATCAGGTTCCAAAAGTGGACTTTTGCAGCCCGAAGATAAGTTTTAAACAAGCTCTAAGTCACAATGCAATAGCCAAGTCCTACAAAAGAATAAACAAGGCTGGATTTGTGTCTCTGCACATAGGCCGGATATTGTGCTTAGTCAAGTAATCAAGGAAGAAAATGCGCTCGGTGAATTATCGGAAAAAGTAAACCTCACTGTACGAATTCGTGCATTCACTGTTCGCTTTTATAGATTTTGAAAAATAAAATATTCTCATAAGAGGTTATCAACCAGAGACTTGACTTTGTGGCAAAAGCCTTGCCTTGATGTAATCGTATCATCACGACTCATTAAATCAAGGTTTATGTTCAAGAATTATCTGCTCATCGCTTTTCGTAATCTCAAGAGGAATCGTCTTTATTCCATCATTAATCTCTCCGGCTTAGCCATCGGGATTGCGGGCTGTATGCTGATCGCCCTCTATGTGCAGGACGAACTAAGCTATGATCGTTTCCACGAGAAAGGCGATCGTATTTACCGGGTAAACTCTACCTACGAAAGCCCCGAAAGATCGGGCGAGGGGTCAATTACTTGCGATCCCTTATCCCCTACTTTGAAAGAAAGCATTCCTGAGGTTGAAGATTACGTACGCTTTACCACCAATAGCTTTTTGGTTCGTGCTCAGGACAGAGCCTTCACGGAACGAATTCACTTTGCCGATCCTAATTTCTTTGAATTTTTTACTTTTCCCCTGATTCATGGCCAGCCCGAGCAAGTCTTGAAAGAACTCAAGAGTTTGGTCATCACTGAAGACATTGCTCGGAAATTTTTTGGTAAAACTAATGTGATCAACCAAACGCTTTCCTTAGAAACTGAAGAGGGTTTCGAGTCCTATGTGATTAGCGGTGTGGCTAAGAATCCACCCCGAAACTCATCCATCCGCTTTGGAATAGTGGCTAATTTTGAGTTAGCGAGAGAAAAAGATAAGGATACTCCTTGGGCTGATCATTATATCAATAATTTCGTGCTTCTAGAGCAAGGCGTGGAGATGGAGACCGTCAATGCGAAGATTCCTTCCGTGGTTGATCCTTATTTGGAGGCGGATAAAAAAACGATCAAAGAAAAATACAACTATGAAAGTGATTCAAAAGATGGATTCACTCTAGATCCTCTGTACAATATTCACCTGCATGCCGAAGTAGGAGGGGGGAATGGCGTTTCGGACGTCAATGATCCTGTTCAATCTTATATTCTTTCGGGCATCGGTTTGTTTATTTTATTGATTGCCTGCATCAATTTTACCAATTTGTCTTTGGCGCAATCGCTACCCCGAGCTAAAGAGATCGGACTTCGCAAAGTGATTGGTGCGACCCGCCAACAAATTTCTCAACAATTTTTAGGAGAAGCTTTTCTGCTTTGTTTGTTGGCTACGTTAATGGGGGTAGTTTTGGCCGAATTATTTCTTCCGGTTTTCAACGATTTAACGGGTAAAGAGCTTTCCATCCGTTATTTTTCCAGTCTGACTACTTTGGGAATTGGCCTCAGTTTGTTGGTGATATCTGCTTTATTGGCGGGTTTTTATCCAGCTCGAGTCTTGTCCAAATTTGAGCCGGTTCGTGCCCTAAAAGGCAAAATGCGTCTGGGTCGTAAACAGTGGTTTACCAAGGCCATGATTGTGTTGCAGTTTGCCGTTTCGGCCTTTTTGATTATGGTACTTTTGGTTCTCAATCGTCAAATGAACTACTTGGAAAAGAAAGACTTGGGCTATGACGATCAAAATTTGATTCGAGTTCAAACGGGCTGGAAAAAGGGAGACCGCATCCTGAAACTTTTCAAAAATGACCTCAAAAATGAGCCGAGCATCGTGAGTGTTACGGGGCGTTCGGGTGGAACTCGAATCAGTTCTTATGAGTTCGACGGGCAGGAGCAAGCCGTGAATCTTTCCAAAGTAGATGAGCAATTTTTAGCAACTTTAAAAATCAAGCTCAAATCAGGGCGCAATTTCAGCCCTAAGTTCAAATCTGATTCTACCCGAGCCGCCGTGGTCAATCAAACTCTGGTAGATGCTTTAAAACTAGAAAACCCAATTGGAACAAAAGTTAGCTCCCAATGGGATGAAAAATTGAATCTTCAAATCGTGGGCGTGATTGAAGATTATCATTTTGACGCGCTCCATCAGGAAATCAGCCCTCAATTGCTTTACATGCTTCCCAGTGAGCAATACTCGGAAATTTGGGTGCGGATTCAACCGAATCAACTGGCCAAAGCGCAAAATTTATTAAAAGAAACTTGGCGTAAATACGAACCCTATCGCCCTTACGAAGCCGAGTTGGTAGAAATCGAGAATCGCGCTCAATATGAAGCCGAGCAAGATTGGCTTCGAATTATCAGCATTTCCTCCGTATTTGCCATTTTCATTTCCTTGATCGGCTTATTTGGTCTGGCCACGCTTCATATTACCCAACGCACCAAGGAAATTGGCATCCGTAAAGTACTGGGGGCGACCGTTCGCTCACTGGTCTGGCTCCTGAGTAATCAATTCAATCGCTTGGTTTTGATCGGAATTGTGATGGCCATTCCTCTGGGCTATTGGGCGGGTAATCAATGGTTGCAAAACTTTGCCTATCGCACGAATATTGGCTGGGATATTTTCCTCTGGGCGGGGCTGATTACACTTCTGACGGCTTTCTTGGCCGTGATTTACCAATCTATTCGCATTGCCTTGGGCAATCCCGTGGACTCTTTGCGCTATGAGTAACGAAGGAGTTAGGAGTTCGTATCTAGGAGTTAGGAGTTAGGAGTTAGGAGCTAGGAGTTAGGAGTTCGTATCTAGGAGTTCGTATCTAGGAGTTAGGAGTTCGTATCTAGGAGGAGTATCTAGAAGTTAGGAGCTAAGAGCTAGGAGTTCTTTCTCCTGAATTCTAACTCCTAGCTCCTGAATTCTGACTCCTATCTCCTAGCTCCTAAAATTAATTCATCCCTGGGAAAGAACTTACTTTTTGCACCTTCAAGTCGGGGAAAGAAGTGACTACTTGTACCTTGAAATCTGGGAAGCTGGTTACTTTCTGCCATTCGCCACAATCATCTGGAAAAGAATCTACAAACTTGACCTTGATATCGGGGAAAGATTCTACAAACTCAATCTTGATATCAGGAAAAGAATCCACGAATTCTACTTTACCGTGTAATTGGATGCCGTTATACTCACAATCTCCGGTGGTGAGCATGTGTATGATAGCTGCTTTACGTTCTTCGGCTGGCAGTTCACTGAGGTGACGATAGTTATGAGTAGAAGCCATCATTTCCGCTTCGGGAATTTCAGAGCAAGCATCACTTTGTGCCTGAGCCAAAAAAATAGAACCAAAAGTGAAGCAAAGGGTTAGGTAAAAAAGCTTTTGCATTGTTGTTTGTGTTTTGTTTAAAGACTTGTAAGCATATACTGCATTCGCACCTTTTCAGTTGAACCTTTTCCAAAAAAAATTAACCCATGCCAGATACTTTTTCTTTCCCACCCGAAGCTTTTCGTCGGATGGATGAAAATTCAGACCGTAATTTTTACGCTTTCCCACGGATGGTAACACACATTGATACGCCTGCCATTCAAGCCGTTACACAGCTTTACCGAGAATACTTTCAGCCAGACCGACCCACGCTAGATTTGATGAGTAGCTGGATTAGTCATTTACCTGAAGAAATGAATTTTTCAAAAGTGGTCGGGTTGGGGATGAATGAGCAAGAATTAAAAGCAAACCCTCGCTTGGATGAATTTGTCGTGCATGACTTGAATGAAAATCCTCAGTTACCCTTTTCAGATGATGCGTTTGCCCAAGCAGGTATTTGCGTTTCTATTGATTATTTGGTGCATCCGATGGAAGTATTGAAAGATTTGGGGCGTGTGCTAAAAGCGGATTCTCCCCTGGTCATTACCTTTTCTAACCGTTGTTTTCCCAGCAAAGCGATCGCTATTTGGCTCTCACTCAATGATCAAAGTAGAATGCAATTGGTGCAAAAATTCCTGAAAGAAGCAGGCAATTGGACAGATATTCAGAGCTTAGATCGGAGTCCTCAGGGAAATTATGCCCAAGATCCGCTTTATGCCGTAGTGGCAAAAGTGAAAAAATAGCCAAGATTATACTCAGAAAGTCTAGCTTCGCTCGAAAAACTACCTTGTAAGACTTTGCAAGAATTTTGGGATTTGAAGTTTTCTAAAGTTTTGGTTTAGAAGCGGAAAATTTCGTGAAGTTAAATTCTAGGAGAGAATTTTTGCAGTTTAGAGCTAAACTTTAGATAACCTATCTGCTAAAAAAGATAATTGGAGGCTTCTAAGCAGGGGTTGCTGAGCCTCCAATATCCTTCAACCAGCTATGGAAAGAAAGACTTAAATGAGCAGTAAATTAACCAGCCCTAAATAAAATCTGCTCAAGTCTTTCACAAATGTAAGAAGTCTAAGGACACCACGCAAGCTTTTTTTGAAAAAAATTAAAAAAATTGCAGAAGTAAGTTTTCCAACAAATCCTAACGTATTTGGTTTAAATCCAAATGACTTACGTGAATATCATGCAAAAACATCTCATCCTAAGCCTCGCTTTGATGATGAGCTTCGTGCTCAATGCCTGCCAAGGACAAAATAAGCCTGAAAATCAGGAATCTAACCCTGTATATACCACCAAAACGGCCAGTTGGGATGGCACGGGCAAGTATTACATGGGGCGTGAGATTGCACCCGTGATGGGACATCAAGGAGCCTCTTGGCTAGAACGCTCCGATCGGGAGCAGGAGGAAAAGGTGAGCCTTGCTGTCAAAAAATTACCTCTAGAAAAAGACGATGTCGTGGCGGATATTGGAGCAGGTACTGGTTACTACAGCTTCCGGATCGCCCAGCGAGTGCCCGAGGGCAAAGTCTTAGCGGTGGATATTCAACCCGAAATGATCGAGATGCTGGAAGAAAGAAAGCAAAAACAGGGCGTAAAAAATATCCAAACGATCCAAGGCGAAGAAAAAAGCCCTAATCTTCCCGAGGATAGCATAGACTTAGCCATTATGGTGGATGTTTATCATGAACTATCGCACCCTTACGAAATGATGCAGAGCCTCTACAAAGCCCTCAAAGTAGGAGGGAAGGTCGTGCTTTTGGAATATCGTATGGAAGACCCGAGCGTACCGATCAAGCGTCTCCACAAAATGACCGCCCAACAAGCCCGCCGAGAAATGGAAGCCATTGGCCTGACCTTTGTCAGAAATGAAGACTTTTTGCCATGGCAGCACTTTTTGGTGTTTGAAAAGCAATAGAGATTACTTCCTACTAATGGCATGGGTGAAAATTTTTAGGAGCTTAGCCCTTGACTTCTGGATCAAGATATCCACATAACCAAAATAAGTCTTGAATCTTAACTGAGATTTTCCTACCTTTCCTGCGTATTACATATTAATTTGTCTAAAGTTTATCTTTGGGTTGCAAAATACTTCTTTCAGAACCTGATTTTGGAAATTTTTTCGTCCATAGCTCAGGCTATTCACTCAAAAATCTGCTTCCTCAGAACCCGAAATATGAATTTTTCGCCAACAAATCAAAACCTTAGACGACTTCATTCCTAAAACTTTAATGCACAGATTATGAAAACTTTATCCAAAATTTTATTAGTAGGTTTAGGGCTGGCCTTGACCTTTTCCAATCTCCAAGCACAGAGCAAAGACGATTACCTAAAAATCATGCAAGACGCGGTAGGAGAGTGGTACGCTGATCTCTCCACTGTAAAATCGGACATGATGAAACCCGAAGAAATGCCTGAAATGAAAATGACTTGCACTCTGAAAGGTCAAGAACTAACTCGCGAAACCAAGTACAAAACACCCGAGGGAGAGTGGAAAATTGCCTGGACACAGGTTGAAGAGTACGATCCAGAAAAAAACCATTTTGTCTACACGGGCAGTGACGCACGATATGGAGATTACCGTGGCGAAGTAGTCATCGATGAAAAAGGAATCCATCACATGACCGAATACAACCCCCAAGATGAAAAAGTAGGGGAAGGAACCGTCACCCCGCAAGGCGACCACGCGGCGAAAGTAGAGGTGAAAACGTTTGCCGACCCAGAAGGAAAAGTCCATGAAGAACAGCAAGGCTATTTTACCGTGGTCTGGAAGAAAAAATAATTTGCACGCAAGAAAATCGAGAATGGGAGCCTAGCAACCAATAGGCTTCCATCCTCAAATCTTTTATCAGTCATCTTGCCAGCTTTGTAGATCTTTTAGTACCTCTTTGCGCCCCAATCCAATTGCCGTGAAAATCAGCGCTAAGATCACTACCTGTATACAGCCGATCATATTCAACCATAAATAAGCTACTTTGAAGCCGAGTAACTGAAAATACATCAAAACTACCATCACTTCACCCACAACCGCGGCCACGAAAGTAGCTTGGGAAGTAACATTTTTGAAGAAAAAGGCCAGAATAAAAATGCCCAAGATCGTCCCGTAAAAAAGCGAACCTAGTACATTCACGGCCTCGATCAAAGTACCCAGTTGGCTCGCCAATTGGGCAAAAATTACGGCAATAATTCCCCAGGCCACGGTCATCAATTTAGACATCCAAAGGTAGTGCTGCTTGGAGCCTTTCGTGTGGAGTTTCCTCTTATAAATATCTACAATGGTGGTGGAGGCCAAAGCGTTTAGCTCCGAAGCCGTGGTAGACATGGAAGCCGAGAGAATCACTGCGATGAGTAATCCTACCAAACCAGCGGGCAAAAACTTGGTCACGAAAGTTAGAAAAATATAATTGGCATCATTGGTATTGGCAGCGGGATTGTTCTTTTCCATCAGGGTTTTGGCCTCTGCTTTCACGGCCTTGTACCGCTGTTCTGCCTCATGATAAGCAATTTCAGCTTGTTCAATGGCTTGGGGGTTATCCTCATCGATAGCTTGGAGCATAGTACGAGCGTGCTCCTTCTTTTCCTCAAAAATTTGCTGGTATTCTTTTTCCAAAGCCTGAAATTCTTTGCCGTAAGGACTTTGCTCGATTCGCTCTACCTCTTGGCTATTAAAAAAAATAGGCGGTTGGGTAAATTGGTAAAATACAAAAAGCATCGCCCCGATAAACAAGATTGAAAACTGCATCGGAATTTTAAAAATCCCATTGGAGAGCAAACCCAAGCGACTCTGAGTCATCGAGCTAGCTCCCAAATAACGACCCACCTGCGACTGATCGGTTCCAAAATAAGCCAACTGCAAGAAAGTACCTCCAATAATTCCCGACCAAAAATTGTAGCGATTGCTGAGGTCAAACTCAAAATCCATGGTATTGAGCTTGTTCGTCTTGCCTGCAACCCACATCGCATCCTGAAAACTGATATCCGAAGGCATCATGGCGACCACCAAATAACCCGCGATTCCCATTCCCGACAGAATAGTAATCATTTGCAACTTCTGGGTCTGACTTACGGCGTTAGACCCTCCCGTCACTGTGTAAAAAATCACGATGCTACCCACCAGTAGATTGATCCAGTAAATATTCCACCCCAAAATAACCGACAATACAATAGCAGGAGCAGCGATACTGATTCCGGCCGCTAAACCTCGCTGAATGAGGAAAAAAAATGCCGTGAGCATCCTTGTTTTAAGATCAAAGCGCGACTCCAAAAACTCATAAGCCGTGATTACATTCAGGCGATAATAGATCGGAATCGCGACCATACTGACCAGAACCATCGCGATGGGTAAGCCCAGATAAAAGAGTACGAAGCGCATCCCGTCCACGTAAGCCTGACCCGGAGCAGATAAAAAAGTGACAGCACTCGCCTGAGTAGCCACCACCGAGAGCGTGATCGTGTACCAAGGTAGCGTATTATTCGCTTTTAGGTAGTTTTCTATACCTGTACTGCCTCGCCCTTTCCACAAACCATAAGCCACGATAAAAATTACAGTACTAGCTAACACGATCCAATCCAAAAGCTCCATTTGATTCCTTTGAAATTTTAGAATTTTTTTAAATATTGCCTGATAAATAAGAATATCCAAAGTAGTTCAGCGATCAAGCACTGATACTTGGATATGATTCTTTATTTCTAGCACTGCCACAAAAACTTGAACTGAACTTGCAACCTAGTAGCCAACAAATCGGTTAACGGTACAAAGTCGAGAACCAATACAAGAACAAAACAACAACCGCTAAATTGATAATGACAGCCCAGTAAACCTGGTACCACGTCTTAAAAATAGGAGGACGATTCTTGGATTTATCCATAATATAAAAACCTAAATAGTGGCAGGTTAGGGTATTGAACTTAGAGTTTTGACCGCCAAGCTAGTAAAAAGCCGAGGTTTCTGGAATCATTTTCTATTTTTAACAAAAAAATAACAAGCCACAAACTCACGCAAAATAAGCATCCGTGCGGAATGTAGCATGATTTTTAGCAGGAACCAAATTGGGTATTCAAAACAAGCTTCAGACACTTTTTTAGTGTTTTCAAGCTTTGGAAGCAAGCACTTAATTTCAACAAACCAACATGAATAGGATATGATCAAAGTATTATTTGTATGTCTGGGCAACATCTGTCGTTCGCCCATGGCAGAAGGTATTTTTCAACAGATGACAAAGGCAGAAAATCTCCCCTATGACTGTGATTCGGCGGGTACTTCTAATTATCATATTGGAGAATTACCAGATGAAAGAATGCGTAAAACCGCCCGCACCCACGAGATTGAATTGACTCATCGTGCCCGCCAGATCTCTAAGGAGGATTTTGATAAATTTGATTATATTATCGCAATGGATAAATCTAATTATCAAAATATTCTCAACCTCAAGAGTCGGGTCAACAATGCCGCTGAACCCAAAATTATGCTGATGCGTAGCTTTGACCAAGATAAAGCTGATTTAGAAGTGCCTGATCCTTACTACGGGGGTATAGATGGTTTTGAGCAGGTTTATCAGATTCTTTATCGAAGTAATGAAAATTTTATTCGCTTTCTCAAAGAAGAAACCACCGCTTGACCAAAACGCCTCATCTAGCTTTTGCAACCTAGTCATCCTTGGGCTCCTATTTCATTTCAGGGGCAAATTTTGCCCCTCCTTCCCAAACAAATTCATTCTCCATATATTAGAATAGAAGTAAGCGTTTAATCTGTGAACTTCACCAAAGGATTTTCTATATGTTTTCAAGTACGGATCAAAGTCAATTTTTCGAGAGTATTCTGTTTCAATGCCTGGGTAAAGATATCAAGATGCAATCTTTTGACTTTGTATCGGGTGGATGTATCAATAACGCGGTCAAATTGGTCAGCGATGCCGGAGTTTTTTTTGTAAAATGGAATGTACACGAGTTGGAGGGCATGTTTGAAGCCGAATCTAAAGGACTATCCCTGCTACAAACAACCGAAGAAATCTACGTGCCCCCGCTGGTCGGGTACGGGCAAGTGCAGGATCAGGCTTACTTAGTGCTCGACTTTATCCAGTCTGCTACTCCCAGCACCTTATTCTGGCAAAAATTTGGGCAGAGACTTGCTCGTTTGCATCGCCATTCTCAGGCTTATTATGGCCTTGATTTTAACAACTACATCGGTTCTTTGCCACAATACAACGAACCTATGGAGGATGGGATTGAGTTTTTTATCGAGAAAAGATTAAAAATACAAGCAGGTTTGGCTTTTTATCACCAGCGCATCAGCCGAGATTTATTGGATAGGATACAGCAAATGTATGAAAAATTGCCTGATTTATTACCTAAAGAAAAACCAGCACTCTTGCACGGCGACCTCTGGAGTGGTAATTTTATGGTCAATCAAATGGGGGAGCCTGCTTTGATCGATCCAGCCGTGCACTATGGATTTCGTGAGGCAGAACTAGCTTTTACCAAGATGTTTGGTGGCTTTGATCAAAAATTCTATGATGCTTATCACGAAGAAAACCCCTTAGAAGCAGGATTTCAGGAAAGAGTAGAGATTTATAATCTATATCCCTTGCTGGTACACGTGAATTTATTCGGCTCTGGCTATTTGAGCGGCATCGAGCGGGTTTTAGACAAATATTTAGGCAATTAATATATTTAAAATCACACCCTTAGCCTTAAATTTGTAAATCTTCTGTTCTTCACTTTCGTTTATAAAATACTACTATCAAGATTAAAACTCATAGGTTATGATGCTTTGTTCTTACTTCAAGAATATATTTACCCTGTTATTGGCGTATCTTGGCTTGGTATGCGCAAGTAGTTCAGCCTATGCACAATTCACACCACCTCGTATCCTAAAGCACCCTGGGCAAATTCGTACCGAGCGCCTTAACACCCTCAACTCAACCTACCGTGAAACGAATCTGAACATTACTCCAGATGGTAAATATCTTTTTTTCATGTCGGGGCGAGGGCAGCAACCTTGGTCCAACCCTTTCCACACGATTTACAAAGGAAAGCCTGAATACGACGGAGACATTTGGTACGCTCAAAAGGTAAACGGCAAATGGCAGTATCCTCGGTGTTTGGACGGCACCGTGAACACGAGCAATGGCGAAGATGAACCCAACATTTCTCCTGATGGCCAGACGGTCTATTTTCAGAGTTGGGGAAGAGCCTGGGAAAAAGAGGGAGGACCCTACTACCGCTCTACCCTGAAGGGAGTTAATTGGGGCACGCCCCAAGGTTTGGGCGGGGGGATTAATGCCTTTTTTCTATCTACACAAAAGCCCCACGCCATTACCAGACCTGATGGCTCCAAACGTATTTACATGGGTACTCCCTATGCTACTGATGGAGCTACCGTTTCTGCTGATGGGAAAACTTTTATTGTAGCCGCGGGTGCAGACTACGATGGAAATATGGATTTGTATATCAGTCGCAAAGATGCTAATGGTCAATGGTCTTTCCTGAGAAGGCTCTCCGTGAGTACCATTGGTGATGAGCGTTCGCCGTTTCTGGCGGCTGACGGTAAGACACTTTATTTTGCTTCTAATGGCTATGCAGGTTGGGGTGGTTTGGATATCTTCAAGACGGTTATCCAAGAAGATGGAAGCCACGATGAAATCGTCAACGTGGGCGCACCTTTCAATACTTGGCTGGACGATTATGGTTTTATTCTTACCGCTTCGGGGGATGAAGGATATTTCGTGCGCGAAGGAGATATTTATTATGCTGACATTAAGAATGCTTCACCCGAATTGAAACCATCCAATTCTACACTGATGATTGCTGGTAAAGTAACCAGTTCCAAAAGCCAAAGAGGAACTCAGGCCAAAATCCAGATCAAAGACCCCAAAACTGGGAAAACGATTGCCGAAGGCCAAAGTAATTCACTCACGGGTGAATACGCCGTGGTGATTCCCATAGAATACCCTGAGTTCGTGCAAGAAGTGAGTAAAACAGGGTTTCAGTCTCATCAACAAAATTTCAAGACACAAATTGAGACAGGACTGAACGAAATCAATGCTGATGTGGTACTCAACCCGATTCAAAACGAAGTGATTGCCTCCAATCAAAATCAGAAAGAACAAGATAATGATCCCGCACCCAAACCCAAGGAAGCTGCTGCTGACTATGGTCAAGAAAATTATGATCTCAAAGAGCAAAAGTAACAGCAGTTGCGCGTCGTTTTTGAGAACCCCAATGGAGTTTTATCGTTTCACATCAAACCGATAACCGATATCAGTCAAAATCGATTTGATATCTAGATCGGCGGCGCACTTTTTGGGGTTTTCCTACTTTCAAAAGATAGTTGAGGTGAAAGCCCGTGAAGAGATAAAAATCATTGGCTCCAGCACCACCTCTTTGATCTCCTCGGCGCCCGTAGCCATTAAAAGTTTGATAAATATTGCCGTCCGAACCCACGAATTCCAAAAAAGCATTATTCTGGCTTAGGAAGCGTTCTAGCGTGGCCTCTCGTGAATCTCCTGAAAAAGCAGAAAAATTCTCTAAGGTACGATTAGACATAATCCTTGCTAAATCACTAGACAAGTCCCCAGGATCTGGATAATTGCCGCTCACATCGTCTAAATAGTCAAAAAAGGTGTAGCGAACACCTACCTCAATAGCAAAATCCAAACGATAATTCAAGCGAAAACGCAGCCCGCCTCCCAAGGGTATAACTGGTTGGATATTAGAATAAGGTTCAGGATAACCTTCCTGCCCCTGTCCTTCCGTACCCAATGGTTTGAGTCTAATCCAAGAAGCACCAAGCTCCACGGGTGTTTTCGCTTCTGGATCGTGGTAGATCAATCCGATCCCACCAAAGATATAGGGGCTTACGGCTCTTCTCTTGTAATAAAGCCCCGTATTAGGAAACAGATCATAAATACCCACCACGGATAGCTCGATAATCCGATTTCGGAAATGCTGATTGCGAATGTAGCGAAAACGTGCTACCTCATCATTCGGATCTGCGGCACTGAAGTCATCCCCCAAGATACGCCCGACGCTGAGAGATGCGCGTACAAAGAAGTTGGGACTCAGCTTTTTGAGCGCGTGTATGGCAATGCCCGGGCGAGTTAAACTCAAATCAGGGCTAAAACGTTGATTCAGAGGACTCAAATCGCCAAAATAATTTAGCGCATTGATTTGCAAACCAATCGCTAGGTAATTTTTGGGATTGGTCTTTTGCTCCTTGGGTTCAATTTTGTAAATACGGGGAGTAATTCGCTCGGCACCCACTTGGCCGTCCGTATCGATGGGGAACTTTACGAAAATGCTGATTTTCTGGCGGTTGCGATAGTTTCGTGCTGGTACTTTGATTACCCGATCTACTTCTACCTCCACGGATACATAATCTTCTTCTGTTAATAAATTAGTTGCTCTAACTGAATTATAATCAAAGGAAATCCCCTCTTGATACCAGATTTCAATATTATTTAAATAATCATCGGCAGTAAATTTGTCCAGAAGTATGATGGGAATGAGATCATTATAAACCTCTACCGCTTTGCTCTCAAAATAATCTGTGGTGTTAAAGCGTTCATTGATGCGAGGGTTGCCAATGATGTTGAGCGTGAGGGCATAATCTTTTACAAATAATTCAGCCCGATCTCTGAGAGCCCTATTTTCAAAATCGCTAATGGATACACGCCTTACCGAAAGCGTATCAATACATTCCGTGTAGCGATGAGGGGTAATGCGGTAAATCTTGGCTGGCCCCGTGACCAAAGTAGGACGGTTTTGTAAGATAGGAAATTTAACGTAGATATCCAGCGAGTCATTATTCGTGTTGACGGCATCATCCGTGAAGAGAATCCCTTCCAAACGCTTAGAAACTTCGGCCTTGACAAAATAGAAATTTTGATCTCCAATCTTCTGAAAACAAGGATTTCTCAAGCGTAAATTGTATTCAAAATCTACCCCCTGTTGATAGAGTTCATCAACTCGTTCCAAATATTCACGGGCACTGTAATACACGCTGTCTAAGCCAGAGCGACTCAAATCATCATAAATCTGAACTTCAGAACTCTCAAAATAGTTGCTTATAATGTTGTTGATGTCGTCTAAGCGCCACCGACGAGCCCTTTCACTGGGGTCTCCTAGCTGATTTAGGCCAAATTCATAATTTTCTACTAAATCCTCCGCCTCTTTACGCATCCGAATACGATCCGAGTCAGTATAAGACTGGGCGAGTGCATCCGCATGGGAATATAGAAATAGGCCGAAAAAGAAGGTAATTTGACAGAATCTTTGCCACAGTCGCATCATAAACTTCAAGGAATCTGATTGCTAATCTATTTTTAGATTTAATCTTAGAGAGACGGAAAGACTCCATCAAAATGGACTTTATTTCTTCCCAAAGGAAGCCTGCTCAGGCAACAGACGACTCAGGAGCATCAATTGTATTTGTTTCTGATTTACGCACAGTGGTGAATGTTTTCTTAGGCACTCACCAATAAAACCGATCGTGAGTACTAAGTTTGGAATTGGCGTAAAGATACAGATAAAATGGAATTATGGAAGATCAGTTTTAATAAAAGCACTTCTTCTCAACCTCAATGATAGATAGATAAATTTAAATGACTGACATTTTGTCATTTCCCCTCTATTTTTATTAATTTTGTTAATTCAAGTGAAGAAAAGTACTTGCGCAATCTATGGGGTCTGTTTTCTCCACTAAGGCAGAAGCGACCCGAACTGAGCAAATACTTTGATTTCTTCATATCACATTTTTGGTCAACTGCATTCCATGCTTGAAAAGATAAATTATGAATGATACTTGCGATATCGCGCAATTGGTAGAAAAGGCAAACACCGGACAAGCCAAAAAGCTGTACTTAGAAAGCTATGGCTGCCAAATGAATTTTTCGGATAGTGAAATCGTAGCCTCCATTATGCAAGACAATGGCTTCGATACTACGCGTGATGCACAAGAAGCCGATCTTATTTTCTTGAATACTTGTGCGATTCGCGATAATGCCGAGCAAAAAATCCGCCATCGTTTACAGCATCTGGTGAGCCTCAAAAACGAGAAACCGAGTCTGATGATCGGGGTGCTAGGTTGTATGGCCGAACGCCTCAAACAGAAACTGCTAGAAGAAGAGAAAATCGTAGATATTGTCGCCGGGCCGGATGCTTACCGAGATTTACCCAAACTGGTAAAAGAGGCAGAAACGGGCAACAAGGCCGTCAATGTGTTCCTCTCCCGTGAGGAAACCTACGCCGATATTTCTCCCGTACGATTAGGGTCAAATGGCGTTACGGCTTTTATTTCCATTATGCGTGGCTGTGATAATATGTGCTCTTTTTGTGTCGTACCTTTTACACGAGGAAGAGAGAGAAGTCGCGATCCCCATACCATCGTGTCCGAGGCCCAAGAATTATTCCAGAAAGGCTACCGAGAAGTAACCCTGCTGGGTCAGAATGTAGATTCTTACCTTTGGTCCTCACACCCCGAGGTGATCTCGCTCATTGGAGAAAAAAAAGCCATCAGGAAAGGAGTTGATTTGAGTGGAGTTGAGATTGTCAACTTTGCCCAATTACTCGAGCGCGTAGCGCAGGTGCATCCTGATTTGAGGGTACGCTTTTCTACCTCGCATCCCAAGGATATGACCGATGAGGTACTCCATACGATGGCTCGCTATGAGAATATTTGCAACTATATCCATTTACCAGCACAAAGCGGAAACGATCGAGTGCTCGAGCTCATGAATCGAGGCTACACGCGTGATTGGTATTTGCAGAGAGTGCAGGCGATCCGTGAAATTATCGGAGAAGACTGTGGCATTTCCACGGATATGATTTCTGGCTTTTGCTCCGAAACCGAAGCTGAGCATCAAGAGACGCTGAGCTTGATGCGGGAAGTCAAATACGATTTTGCCTACATGTTCTATTATTCAGAAAGGCCCAACACGGCGGCGGCCAAAAAGCTGGAAGATGATATTAGCCTAGAGGTAAAAAAACGCCGCTTACAAGAAGTCATCGCCTTACAACGTCAACACTCTTTGGAGAGAAATCAAAAAGACATCGGTAAGGTCTATAAAGTGCTGGTAGAAGGTACTTCCAAGAGATCGGAGGCAGATTTGATGGGAAGAAACTCAGCGAACAAGGTTATTATTTTCCCAAAAAAGCACTTCAAAGCAGGAGACTATGTGCAAGTTCGTGTGGATGACTGTACCGCGGCCACACTCTTGGGCGAAACCCTAGCATAAAGCAGTTTGCTCCTAAGTAGCTTAGAAGCAGGATTTTAGCTTTTTAAGCAAAAACTTGCAAAGAATCTGAGCACTCAGGTATCATATAAGAAGGATACACGTTAAAAGGGTGATTACTAAACCAATTAACAACCAAATCGAAACACGATGAAAAAGTTGAGTTTGATCACCCTGAGCCTCTGGATGAGCCTAAGTCTAGCACAAGCACAAGAAGGAGAATATTACCCGGCTATGTCAGGAGATAACCTTTTGAAAAAAAGCGTTAGTCTGCCCGCGAGGGGTGAAGTTTCTCTGGTAGCACTGGCTTATTCGCCCAAATCAGAAGAATACTTGAAATCTTGGAGAAAGCCACTTTTTGATCTTTTTATCAAAGCACCGGGCACTGACCTTTTTGAATTTGAGCCCTACGATGCCAACCTAAAATTTGTGGTATTGCTCACGGGTGCCAAGAAAATGGCGACTGGAAAAGTCAAATCCAAGATGGAAGAAAATGTAGAAGAAAAATGGAAAGAACATATCGTGATCGTAAAAGGTAAAAACCTCAACGATTATGAGGTATTAGATCTAGGACGTAAAAAAGACGAGCGAGTAAAACCTTATTTTTTCCTCATGGATAAAAATGGTAAAATCGTCTACGCTACCTCCGGGGCCTATACCCGAAGCAAACAACAAGAAATTGAACAAAAATTGCAGGAGTTATTAGGAGATAATCAATTTAAAGAATAAATCTATCTCTCAGCTCCTCAGTCAAACCTTTTGCTCACTGAATTTGGAAGAAGAAACCTAGCCTTCCTTTTTGAATTCTGTGGGCACTTGGATTATTTTTCATCAAAAAAACTGAAGGAGGAAAATTGGCCGATTCAGATATACAATCCGTAAAAAGAAGATTCGGTATCATTGGGAACTCATCCGCGCTGCATAACGCGATTCATCGGGCTTTACAAGTAGCCCCCACGGATATTACGGTGCTGATTACAGGAGAAAGTGGTAGCGGAAAAGAATCCTTTTCTAAAATCATTCATAGCCTGAGTAAGCGCAAACACGGCTCATTTATTGCCATTAATTGTGGTGCGATTCCCGAAGGAACCATCTATTCGGAGCTTTTTGGCCACGAGAAAGGAGCATTTACCGGCTCTACTGATGCCCGTAAAGGATATTTTGAAGTAACTGATGGTGGTACGATTTTTCTAGACGAAATAGGAGAAATGCCCCTAGAATCTCAGGCCATGCTTCTGAGAGTCTTAGAAAATGGTGAATTTATCCGCATGGGTTCTTCAAAACCTCAAAAAACGGACGTAAGAGTGGTGGCAGCTACCAACGTAAACTTGATCAAAGCCGTAGAAGAAAAGAAATTTAGAGAAGACCTGTATTATCGAATTAGTACCGTACCAATTGACGTGCCCCCTTTACGGGAAAGAGGAGAGGATTTATTCTTGCTCTTCCGTAAATTTTCTGTAGATTTTGCCGAAAAATACCGAGTAAAACCCATCAAATTGACCGAAGAGGCCAAGACTATGCTGGCACGGTTTCGTTTTCCTGGTAATATCCGGCAATTAAGAAATCTGGTAGAGCAAATCTCGCTCATCGAGAGTGATGATCGGGAAATAACCGCGGAAACTTTGATAAAGTATATCCCGCAAGATGAGAAAAACAGTGCGCTCGCGCTCTCCAGTGAATTATATAGCAATGGAGACGAAAACTTCACGGAAAGAGAATTGCTTTATAAAGTCTTATTCGATATGAGAAAAGACGTGAACGAGCTAAAAAAGCTGGTGTTTCAGCTCATCCGCACGGGTAATTTTAGTAATGATATCATCAGCGATCATAAAGACCTCTTCCATAACATGAACCAAAAAGAGTACGAAAATACATCAAACAGTACTCCTTCGGAAGCACTTTTGCTGGAAGCAGCCGACAAAGATATCATTGATATCAGTAATGGATTGGAAGAAAAAGAAAAAATTCACGATATACAGCACGAAGAAGAGAGCGATACCTTATCTTTGGAAGAAAAGGAAAAAGAGTTGATAATCAAAGCCTTGAAAAAAAATAACAATAAACGAAAATATGCCGCCCGTGATCTAGGTATCTCAGAGAGAACGCTTTACCGGAAAATCAAACAGTATGAGATCGAGAAACAATAACCGGCCATTTTATAGAAGATTTACCCTGATTCAGCTCTGCTTGGGCATCTGTGTAGGAGGTTTGTCTGCCTGCGGTGTTTATTCCTTCTCTGGTGTAAACACTACGGCCGAAACGATCTATGTTGGAAACTTTCTAAACCGTGCCTCCGGGGGGCCGCCCAGCTTAGGTCAAAACTTTACAGAGCAATTAAAAGAATATTATCAGCGTAACTCACCTCTTTCTATTGCCGAGAGAGACGGAGACCTCACTGTAACAGGCAATATTGTACGTTATGAAGTATCTCCTATCGCCGCCGGTGGGAACGACCAGGCTAATCAAAACCGATTGACCATCGCTGTGGAAGTAGATTTCGTGAATTTGAAGGAAGATGATAAAGATTTTACTCAAACTTTTTCCTTCTATGCTGATTTCCCTCCTGAGCAAACCATTACTCAGGTAGAAAATGTGTTGATTGACGAAATTTATGAACAAATTATCCTGGATATTTTTAACAAAACGGTGGCTGATTGGTGACATTAAATGCAATGTATTATGGATAAAGATATTTTAATTCAGCTTATCGAGAAGCCTCAACAAATTAGCGAGAAAGACCTCGAAAACTTGGAGGAGATCGTAGCCACGTATCCTTACTGTCAGGTAGCTCATCTGCTGATCGCCAAATACACTCAGGACAAAGAAAGTATGCGTGCCCCCGAAAAGCTTCGCCGCGCGGCACTCTATGCCTATGATCGGAAAATGCTACGCTATCTGGTCAATGATACCTTAGAAGAAAGAATGAACAAGGGGCTGAAAATCAAAACGCTCGTAGAACAAATCGACGATCAGGGTACTTCTCCCTCCCTTCCCACCGAAGAATCAGCCAGTTTTTACATTCCAGAGAGCAAAGATGAGCCCTCTCGCTCTTTCTTCGATAGTGTTGAAACCGAAGAGACGAATTCCTTCTCAACCTCCGAAGAAACACCCAGCTACACCGAAAACTCTGGCCAGGGAAGCACTCTGCCCCCTGACCACGAACTCAACGAAAGCCTCGCCATCAGCCTTTTTAATGATGGAAAAATCAATGAAGCGATTCAAGTCTATCAACGGTTAGCCGTACTAGAACCAGCTAAAGACACGTACTATCGTAACCAAATTGCCATCCTGACGGGGGGAGAAGGTAGTGGACAAACCGAGGATACCTATGTTCCCAGCCCGCCCGAAGATGAAAATGAAACCCGCTCTTTTTTCGAGAATATTGAAGTAGAAGAAAACTCAGGCTTAGAAGGAACTACCGACTACCAAACCGATAAGGATTACGAGAATATCAATGAAGGGAAAGCCATGGGACTTTATTATGATGGCCAAATAGAAGAAGCCAAGGCTATGTACCAGCGCCTCATAGAGCTTTACCCCGATAAAAGCGCTTATTATCAAGAGCAACTTAACACCCTCATCGGGCCAGATACTAATACTCCGGAAGATACTTCACAAAATCAGTCCTTCTTCGAGGGAATACAAGAGCCCGAAAGTACAAGCGAAGATAACTCGTCTGCTACTGGTTCAAATGATGATGCCAATCTACCAGAAACCAATCAGTGGGAATCTCCACAAGAGAATGGGCAAAGCCCAGAGGTAGAGAATCAGCATACTGACTCGTTCTTTGATCAGATTGGCCAAGAGGAGCAATCTCCACAAACCGAATTTGAGCCCACAGATGCTTCATCAAATGGGCTCGAAGGGCAAAACGGAGTGCAAACCGAAGAAAGCTATGAATTAGATACCGAGGATAGTGATTACTTGAATGAAAATCAGGCAATTTTATTATTCAATCAGGGAAATAATGAAGAGGCTATCCAAATTTACGAGAATCTCATTCAAAAAAATCCCCAAAAGGCCAGTTACTATCGTCGCCAAATTAGCGTTTTGCAAGACAGTATACAGACTTTTGAAAGCCCACAACCTCGTGAGGAGGCATCTACACTATCTGAATCAACTCAGCTCGATGATGGTAGCACACCAGAAGAACTGAATGAGCATCTAGCCATCCGTCTCTTTAACGCAGGTAAAACCGAGGAAGCCATCGATGTGTACGAAAAACTAATGGTCAAGCACCCTGAAAAAAGAGATTATTTTTCCTCGCAAATCGAGATTTTGAAAAGCTAATGGAAAGAATAAAGAAAGTGTTTGTGTTTTCTTAGGAAAAATCTTTACTTTGCAATCTTTATAAATTTGAACGGATAAATTGAAACAAAAGTCCTATGTTCTATAGTATTGTTATCGGCTTGATTGTATTAATTTCTGTACTTTTGGTCTTGGTCGTATTGGCGCAAGACTCAAAAGGAGGTGGGGTTACAGCACAATTTGGAGGCTCTGGTGCTAGCCAAATGATCGGTGCCAAGAAAACAACTGACCTTTTAGAGAAAATCACTTGGGGCTTGGCTACTGGCCTATTGGTATTGAGCCTTACCACGAACCTACTGATTACCGACAACGTGGCAGATGCTCCCAGCAATCCTAATGTGGACAGAGCTAAGGAAAGACCCGGCGCAACCCTTCCCCAGAATTTACAACCAGAAGCAGATGAGACGGGTACAGGTGAATCTGATGCTGGCGGTACCGAAAATCAACCAGAAGATCAGTAATTTAGCAACTGATCTTCCCTGAACAACTCAGGATTATCTAAGAATCCCCGAGCCAAGAAGTTAGACTAGCATTAATTAGGATTGAGTGTAGGCTCATCTACTGATACGTAGTACTGATCGATGAACAGATGTGCCTTCCCAGATTTTAAGCTTCTGATTTCTACAAAGAACACTCCGCGATTAGTCATACCACGCTCTACTACTCTGAAAGGGGTTTTTTCTTCTCCATAATAGCAGATCGCATCTTTTTCTAAATCTAGGATGTTGACACGTTTGTTTCCGCGTCGTCTAGGGTCAGTATTTGTTTTGAAGAATGTTAAAAAGTTCATGGAAGCAATGTGTTGTTGTTTTCTAAATAATGAGATTTAGCAATAAAATGCATATGCTGTCGTTAACGATAAAGATAATCAAATAATCATGATTCTCTAAGGTTAGGTATTTAAAATATCTACACAAGTAATATTACTAAGCTTTTGGAAGTTTTCCTAAACTGAGAACCTGACCAATTCTTGATTAGTACTAAGTGGCTTGGCTTAACAGGAAAGCCTTGGTTTTGAGACAAAAAAAAGTAAGTCGAATCCCTCGACTTACTTCTAGTGGACAATTAAAAACTAACTAAATGACCAAGTCAACACGATTTAAGATACCGTACTGACTACTGAAATTTCATCATCTGCGGTTAGGATACGTGTTAAATGGGTGCTCAGGTCTTCACACATCACATCTACCACATCATCAAAAGGGATTTCTTTCACATTGAGCCTCCCGATCAAAGTATTGTTTTCTCTAAATTTATCCGCTTTATCATCAATCACAGCTCCCATCGCATAATAAAAGTCTTCCCAAGCCAATAATTTAGCCATACTCGTAGTTTCTTGATAATCCTCGGCAAATCGGATGATTTTGGTTCGATCCTTGGCAAAAATTTGGATTTCGTAGTTCATACAAACAGACATGTTGGTTGTTTCTCTATAAACGACTTAGGGGGGTATATAGTTGCATATTTTTTATAAAAAATTTAACTATTTTGATATTATGCGAAAGATAAAATTATCTTTGGGGTAAAAAAAGAATTCCCAAGTAAAGGAAGGAAATACCAGCCTAAAGTAGCGGATTATTTGTTTGCGGTATAAGAATAGTGCAGTAATTTTTAAAAATTATCCAATAAAAAAGATAATTAGGAAGAATATCAACATTTCAAAAAAAAGGAGGGAGCATTTGATAAATGCCAAATTTTATCCAATCCAGCCCACATAAGCCCCTACGACGTAAAGTAGATACATACTAATCAAAAAGAAACCAAACCATTTGTTGGCTCGAAATCTAAGGACTATCAACAAAGCCACCACCAAGGCCAGTGAACCAAATAGCAGTTGAACCGAAGCATTAATTCCATCACCACCAATATTTTCTAAGTCCTCACCTTTTACCAAGATAAACAACAGCACGGGTAGCCCTAGACTCATCAAGATATCAAAAATATTACTACCAATCGCGTTGGCAATGGCCATATCTCCTCGACCTTGGCGAGATACAATCGCCGAAGAAATCATCTCTGGTACAGAACTACCACCCGCCAAGATGGTGAGCGCTACCACGGCTCGGGGTATCCCTAGCGTGTCTGCGAAAGCTTCGGCGGCAATCACCAGCCAGTAACAAGCATAACCAATAATGCCTAAGGAGATTAAAAAAACTGGGATAGTCCAATTGGGCTTTTTTTCCACATCAGGAATCAGATTTAGCAGCAAATCCACAGGGTAATTGATGGTGCGCTTGAGTATATAAAAGGGGTTATTACGAGGAGAGATTTCTCGCTCGACCTTTTTCTCCACCTCGAAGAGATGATGTGGTATATCGTGGTTATTATTATTTTCTTTTACAAATCTAGCCCAAAGAAAAAGAATAAATAAATAAACAAGATAGCAGCCTACAAAGGCATATGCTTCCCCTAGGGTGATTTTGTTATCAGCAATGACCCATATCAAAATCAGAACCGAAAAAGCATAGAAAATAGAATCTCTGAGCACGGGCCGCCAATCGAGATGACAACTACGAACCACAGCTGCGAAGCCAATGACTACTAAAATCTGGAAAATAGCAGAACCCACAATGGTACCAATACCCGTAGCGGGGCTAGAATCTGCTAAAAATAGCGCAAAGAGAGCAGTTGAAATTTCGGGGGCGCTTGTACCTAAGGCAAGTAAAGTGGCTCCGGCTACACTTTCTGGCATTTTGAGCCAGAGAGCAATGTTATCTAAGCTTTTAATAAAATGCTTATCTACCACCTCTGACATCACGTAGAAGCTTAATAAAATAATGATCAATGATAGCCAAATAGCCATTTGTTGTCTGTTGAATAGGGTCTTCTAAATAGAGCTTAAGTGCAAATTCTTGACCAAAAAAATAAAATATATGCGCAACCTTGATATTTCACTTAGAAAAATACAAACCAAGCTACTTGTATTTCCCCATCTTACCAGAAAATCGTCCCAAGGTCTGAGTTTAATAGCAAAAAAGATTGCGCCTTTGGTTCTAATAAACTAATTGGATGTCAATAGCCATCGTTCGAGAGAATTTTCCCGATAGAAAGAGCAAATATAGAGCTAAAATTGTATATTAGTCATATAAACGATTCTTTCAAGATTAGTTTCTACCAAAGCCTACCATCACTTTTTAGAACCTACTTGTGCAAGACTTGTCTAGATTCACTGACCATCACAAGCATCTCGATGCCCCATTTTAAAGATAATTTTTCCTCACAATCAAGTGCTTACGCCCAGTTTAGACCTCATTATCCCGAGGCTTTATACGATTTTCTTTTTTCCTTAGTACCGAGGTCAGAGCAAGCCTGGGATTGTGCTACTGGCAATGGGCAGGTGGCCGAGGTATTAGCCACGCACTTTCAAAAGGTCATAGCCACAGATGCTAGTCAGGCTCAGTTAGATCAGGCAAAGCCACATCCCCGTATTGAGTACAGGCGAGCAGTAGCAGGAGCTTCTTTACTTACTGCCAATAGTGTAGATTTGATTACAGTGGCACAGGCCATTCATTGGTTTGATACAGCCGCCTTTTATCAAGAAGTGGAAAAAATTATTTGCCCCGATGGCATTTTAGCGATATGGGGCTATGGCTTATTGCGTATTCAACCTTCTCTGGATCAAGTGATTGATTATCTGTATCACGATCTATTAGGCGATCGCTACTGGGATGTAGAACGAAAACACTTAGATCATCAATATCGCACCATTGACTTCCCTTACGAGCATATTCCCGCGCCTTCTTTTCAGATCAGCCTCGAGTGGGATATCCACGAATTAAAGGGCTATCTTGAGACTTGGTCTAGTGTGCAAAATTATATCAAAAGCAAAGGCAAAAATCCCGTGGATGAAATCGCTCCTCAGCTTAGCACGGCTTGGGGCGAACCTGATGACAAGAAGAGCTGTTTTTGGGAGATTTACCTGAAAGTAGCCAGATTCTGATTGAGTACTATGGCTTACTCAGGTTAATCTGAAGAAGACAAGAGAAGCACGGATGATACTTACCAACAACAGGGGAATCAAAGCGGGATGCAACGCCTGAGGAAGTATAGGCCAGAACAGCAAGGTAAGAACCGTAAGCAGAACGGTGCCTCCAAAATAATAAGGGAGCCAAGTACTTCTTCTGTTGCCCAGCAAAAACCAAACTACAAACATGTGGCTAGGAAGTGCCCACAGTAAGTTATAATTTTGTTTGAGGGCACCGTGATCCGTACCTAACCACATCAATAATAAAAAACTTCCGACCAGACCCAATAGGCCAAACCAAAAAATATCCACCCCTCGATACCACGCTTTTTGTCGGTTTTCCCAAAGGCTAAAAAACAAAAACACGAAAAAAATAGTCCAAAATACACTGTAAGGATTAAGTAAAGGGTAATTTGGACGAGCCACGATCCTTTGATGAAGTACTTTTTTCTCTTGTACCAAGTCTTGCCATTCATCTCCTTGCTTGATTTTTGCCTGCTCTAGACCCCACATCAGGTAATCAGGTAAGAACATAGATTCGTAGGGAGTCGCTATTTGGTCGCTAGGTACACCCAAGAGTAAATCAATGCCCAATTCGAGCCAGGGTTCTTTGAGATAAGGCTCGATAAAATCTCGGAAGGTTTCAGCTTGTGCGCTCCTCTCTAATCGGAATTGAAGTTGTTCTCCCCAAGCTTTGACAAAAATATCCCGAATCCGTGTGGCGCAATTATCATAGAAAAAGTCATAGCGATAATAGCGATTTGCCTCCTGCGCATTTGCTCTCAAGAGATCAAGTAAAACCTGTTTTTGTTCAGGATTCAGATCGAGTACTTGCTCGTAAAGCGAGCGATTCTCATATTGATAAACTTTTTGCAGATAAGCCAGCCCCTCGGTATCCACGGCTAACATGTAATCTAAGCTTCCCTGAGCAAAGCGAAAGGCAAAATGAGGCGTATCAAAATCAAAAACTCCGTAATTAAACATCAAATCCATACGAATGCTGGGGTCGTACACCCGAATGGCACTGTGCCCAAATAATGTATGCAAGTCCTCTCCGGGCGCACCAGTAATGAGGCTAATTTGTGCCTGCGAAGACAAGCTAGCCGACTGAGCTCTCGCCAGATTAGGCAGTAAAAGCCAAGCGTGAATCATTCCCGAGGCTATACAAATTTTAAGCAGCCAATTTCTAGGCATTCGACTGGATATATATAAATTTTGATGAAAATTGAATTTAATCAGGATTTGAACTCATTACCTGATGTTTTATCTTGCAAAATTAGAAATAAAAATAAATCACTGAGTGTATGCAAGCCAATCCACAAGAAGAAGATGAAAAGTATATGCAGCGAGCCTTAGATTTGGCTCAAATTGGTCGGGGTAAAGTAAGCCCCAACCCCATGGTGGGAGCCGTGATTGTACATCAGCAACAAATTATTGGCGAAGGCTGGCATCAAAGATACGGTCAGGCACACGCCGAGGTAAACGCGGTTCAATCGGTAGCAGATCCGTCTCTACTAAAAAATGCAAGCATTTATGTCAATCTAGAACCCTGTGCCCATTATGGCAAAACGCCACCCTGTGTAGACTTATTGATTCAACACCAATTCTGCCGAGTGGTAGTGGCTAATTTGGATCCCAATCCACTGGTAGCAGGCAAAGGTTTACAAAAGTTAAGAGAAGTGGGCATCGAGGTAAAAACTGGCGTACTAGAAGAGAAAGGAAGGCAACTAAACCGTCGATTCTTTAAATTTTTTGAGAAGAAATGGCCCTACGTGATTCTCAAATGGGCAGAAACCGCAGATGGATTCATCGCCCGTGAAGATTATGATTCTAAATGGATCAGCGAAGCACTCTCACGAACGCTCGTCCACAAATGGCGTACCGAAGAAGATGCCATTTTGGTCGGAACCAATACAGCGCATTATGATAACCCACAACTCAACGCCCGCCACTGGACAGGCAAGCACCCGCTCCGTGTGGTGATAGATAGAAATTTACGCCTTTCTCCAAATTTGTATTTATTTGACCGAAAACAAAATACACTCTGTTATAATTTTATAAAAGAAGAGAAAAGTGAAAATTTAGAATACGTTCTCCTAAAAAGAGAAGAAAATCTATGGTTGCAGATATGGGAAGATTTACACGAGCGCCAAGTACAATCACTTTTAGTAGAAGGGGGCACGCGGGTTTTGAGTGAAATTTTGCATCAGAACCTAGCTGACGAAGCTCGGATTTTCAAAAGCTCACAAACATTTGACAAGGGCATTCCCGCCCCCGTGGTCAGCGGGCGGCTTCATTCCGTAAAAAAATGGAGAAATGATTGGCTCTTCACCTATGATTTAAGACCTCAGGAGTGAATCTAAAGCACTTTACTCAACGTTCAAGATGAAAGCCCTAGTGCCCAAATTTCTTAATCAGAATGCAACAAGACTTGATACGGAGTTATGTAATGTAGAGCACTCTCACTTTAAATAGATGCATCTATGCAATTGACACGTCCCTACCTAGAATTTCAATCTGCACGAGGACAAACGATTCGTGCCTTGCCCGAACCTATTGGAAGGGGAGGTGAGGGAATTGTCTACCAGATCAGTTCTCCGGCGGAGTGGCGATCTCACGTTGTGAAAGTTTACCACCCCCAAGAAAGCAAACCAGAGCGAGAAGAGAAACTACGTTATATGCTTGCTCATGTTCCCTTGGTGTCTGACCACTTGTCCTTGATCTGGCCGAACGAACTGGTGTATGAGAACGGGCAGTTCGCAGGCTTTATCATGCGCAGAGCGAGGGGAGAATACGATCTGACCATTCTCAGTAGCCTTAAACTCTCCAAGCGGCTGGATGATGCTTGGCAAGCTCGTTTTTCTCGTGAAAAAGCCGAGAGTATGCACAATCGACTGCGGATTTGCCAGCAAATTGCCTCGGTCATTGCGGGGCTTCATCAATCTGAGCAATATGTACTCGTAGATATCAAACCCGAGAATATCAGAATCGATTGGGACGGCTACACCTCCTTGATTGATCTGGATTCCTTGGCCATTGCCGACCAAGGCGAGTTGCTTTACCCTGCCCAGAAGCTTAGTAGCGAATACAGCCCCCCCGAGATCAAAAATTTAGATTTCAAAAACGACTTTATTCCAGAAACTTGGGATCGTTTTTCTATGGCGATTGTCTTTTACAAAGTACTGTTTGGCCTTCATCCCTTTGCGGGTACAGGCAAAGGCGAGTACAAAGCACTCGTATCGCACGAGCAAAAAATCCAAGCAGGATTATTTCCCCATGGCTCCAATGGCGATAAGATGGAAATTGTACCACGTCCCCACCAAAATTTTGGAGCACTTCCCCCAGCTTTACAAAAACTGTTTTTACGTTGTTTTGGAGAAGGGCTTGATCGACCTGAATACAGACCCAGTGCCCAAGAATGGTCAACAGCCCTGCAGAGTCAACAGCTAAATTTGAAGGCTTATCAAAACCCTATTCCTGTGCCACGTAGGGTAGTTGCAGATTTGGTCAATAGCTTCAAACTAGATAAAGCCAATCTGGCTCTAGATCACCAAAGTTCGCAGATTCCGCTTATTCTTCTCTCGCTGGTCAATGTATTTAATCTCGTGGCCGAAGATGTAGTCGGAGGAAGCATTGGCGTCTTGCTGCTGGTTTTTGGAGCAGGAGTGAGCTGGCTCTATACCATGAAATACAATGAGGAGGTGCAATTCGATACCCAAAACAAAGAGTTGATTATCAAATACAAAGGCGTTTTCAGACAAAAAGTAATCCGCAAGTACAAGTTTGACAAACTACAGGCGACTCTTAAAGACAAAGGTAACCACAAGATTCTAAGAATCTATGAAAATAAATCCATGTGGGGAGGAGGGCGTAAACCCATTGCTCGCATCAAGGTAGATCAAGATATCAATGAGCAAGCTTTTCAAGCCATCTCACAAGGATTAAAGAAATTTGGCGTTAGGATTACAGAGCCAGGAGTCTGGGCTATGTAAAACATGATGCTATGCTGAAAAGAATAATTTTGCCATTATTAGCCATAATGCTTTTTTCTGCCGCCACTTGGTTTTGGTGGCATCGCGATGATTTGGAAGCAGGCTGGTTAAGAACCTATCATCAGGTGCGTGAAGTTGCCCGGGGCACGCCCCAAGTGATTATTCAACCCTACCGAGGAATAGATACCGCCACGGTGGCCGAGGTGAAGCGTGCCATTGAAAAATATTATGGTTTTGAGGTGCAAGTACAACCTCCGGTTGATTTACCCGAATACGCACGTACCACCAATATTGCCGCGCTTCGGTATCATCGTCCTTCTCCTCAGCGCTTCCGAGCAGATACTTTATTACGTCACCTCAAAAAATTAAAGCCTGCTGACGCTGATTACATTATGGGTCTGACCGCTTCGGATATATCCACCACCAAAAAAAGAAACGGCAAAATTAAAGAACCTACTTGGATGTACACAGATTGGGGCATTTTCGGTCTGGGATTTCGCCCGGGATCAAGTTGTGTGCTTTCTACTTACCGTCTGGGCAGAGATACTTATGACCAAAGCTTGATTCGTACGCGCTTGCGCAAAATCGCCACGCACGAACTGGGGCACAATCTGGGTCTCAAACATTGTCCTAATCCACAATGCTTTATGCGTGATGCCCAAGAAACCATGCGTACCATTGACGCTGCCCCCGAAAGCCTCTGTACTGACTGCAAAAAACAGATTGACTATGAATTTTGAATGGTAGATTACCGATCAGAAGATTTGAGGGCTGTAGACTCAAATTTTCCAATTTTCTCCTAAATTCGCATATCGTAACACGCCATTTACATATCATTCTTCTCGGTTTTGCTTTGGGATTATTTGCCTGCCAATCTTCTCACGATACACAGGAAGCACCCGTGGAAGAAATCAATCGTTTTCAGGATAGTATCTTGGTAAAAATCTACAATTATCAAGATCAGCGAAATGCCGAAGCTTTATTGGCTTATTTTAAGTCAGAATTACCAATTTATCGGCAAGCCGCGGCTTTGGGTTTGGCTTCTGTGCAAGATAGTACGGCTTTGGATGCCTTAATTAAACTGCTTTACGACGCCAAGCCACAAGTAAGAGGCACTGCGGCCTACGCCATAGGGCAAATTGGAAAGGACCGGGCGAGTAGCGAATTGCACAAATACATTAAAAGAGAAGTAGCCCTTAGCGCGAGAATGTTTGGCTTGGAAGCACTGGGCAAATGCGCAAATCAGGAAGATTTGGACTTTCTCATTGACTTAAATTTGGAAGAAGATAGCTTGCAATTAGGACAAGCAAGGGGAATTCTCAGAGCGGGATTAAAGGGCTTACGCACCGAAAAAGGAACCGCAAAAATGATAGCCTTGCTAGAAAGCCCCTTGGCGCAGGTTAGAGAAGTGGCGGCCTATCATTTGGGTAGATTCAAAGGAGCCGAATTAGTGGAGTTTCAAGAAAAGCTTCTCGAGATTTTCCAAAAAGCATCCAATCCTTTCGTGAGAGCGCAATTAGCCTCTGCCTTCGGAGCCTTGAAGATAGATTCTTTGCAAACGACCCTCATTGATTTTTTTGAAAACGAAGAAAATCCTTTGGTGCAGGTGAATTTGCTACGTGCGATGCCAGACCAACCCCGAGATACTTTGGTGGCATTTCTCAAAAAAAATTGTATTCGCGAAAATCCTCAGGTGGCCTATACAGCGGCTTCACTGTTGCAGACTATCCTAAGGTCAGATTCATCTGTCAAATTTGGCTACCTAGGAAAGCCAAATAAATCTGTAAATGAAGCACTGTGCGCAACCATTGAACTAAAAGACTTTGCGGAGTTCCAGCGAGAGTTTGACTTAACGAAGCGTGCCTATGCCCGTGCCGAGTTATTGGCAGCGATTCAGCCCCTAGAAAATTATTCTTTCCTGATAGCACTAATGGACACAGCAGGGCAGGCGGTTATTCGTACCAAGGCAATTGAAATCTTGGTACAATTGCGCGATTCTTTCAAGGAGTTGGAGCCAGGAGAGAATTCGGCAATGGAAAAAGACCTCGCCCAAGCCTTCCAACGAGCCATTGAAAGCGGAGACATTGGCTTGGTTTATCAAGCGGCCTTGGCTCTTCGTAATCCTGAATTTGGCTACAAGGATTATTATGAAAATGCTGATTTCCTGAAAGAAAGCCTAGCCAAGCTCAAGCTACCCAAGGATATTGAAGCCTACCAAGAACTCCAAAAAACCATAGATTATTTCCAAGGCCGAGAGCCTAGCCAAGATTTTCCCAAAAGCACTCAGCCACCCATTGATTGGGAGTTGGTAAGACAAATCCCTGCCAATCAAAAAGTAGTGTTACACACGAGTGAAGGTGATATTACATGGCAATTATTAGTCAATGATGCTCCGGGGAGCGTAAGCACTTTCGTTAAATTGGTCAAAGAAGGCTTCTACGATGGGAAATACTTTCATCGCGTGGTGCCTAATTTCGTGGCTCAAGGTGGGTGCCCCCGAGGGGATGGCTTCGGAGGCTTGGACTACACCATCCGTTCTGAATTTGCGCCTCTTTATTACCAGGCGGGTTCAGTGGGCTTGGCCTCTGCTGGCAAAGATACCGAAAGCTGTCAGTTTTTTATCACCCATTCGCCCACCGTGCATCTGGACGGAAGCTATACGATTTTTGCTCGAGTCATTAAAGGCATGGAGATAGTCAATCGCCTCCAAATTGGCGCTCAAATCCAATCTATAGAACTGCTCTGAGCTAGATCAATCGTAGAACTTCATCTTCTGTTTTTAATTCATTGACTATGAGATATTTACTTTTTACTTTTAGCCTCCTACTAGCTTTTTCTCTGCCCGCGCAAGAAGCCCAAATCGAGTGGATGAGCTTTGAAGAAGCACTTGCACAATCAAAGCTAGACCTAAAAAAAGCTGGCGTGAAGCCCAAAAAAGTACTCGTGGATGTTTACACGGATTGGTGTGGTTGGTGCAAAAAAATGGATCGGAATACCTACGCCCGAGCGCGCATTGCTGATTTGGTCAACGCGTATTTTTATCCCGTAAAGCTCAATGCCGAACAAAAACAGCCTATTCAGTTTGATGGAAAAACTTTCAAATACCGACAAGAAGGAGGGAGGGGGCATCACGAACTGGCAGTGGGGCTTTTACAAGGTAAGATGAGCTTTCCTACCACGGTTTTCTTGGATGAAAATTTCAATATGATTCAGCCCTTGCCGGGGTATTTTAAGCCCTTAGAGTTTGAAGCGGTGCTAAGATTTCTGGGAGAAGAGCATTACCAAGATATTACTTGGCAAGATTATCAAAAGATTTTCTCGGAAAAGTATATCAACAAATATTGAAATTTGGAATTAGGAGTTCTTCAAACTGAGTTGATACCAGTCCATCACTTGTCTTAAAATAGGGTCTTTTTGCGCATAAGTTACCCGTTGCCAGTAGCGTAGTTTCCTGCTGACGCGCTTTGGAAAAGGGTACATGAAATAATATTCGCTTCCAGTAAAATATTTGATAAATAATTGAGGGTGAGGTTTTTGATCCAAACGAGCCATCATACTGACCGCATAGGCACGGCTTTCCCAGTAAAAGCGAAACGGCGCGGGCCAGGGGAGTAAGAAAATTAAAAATAGCAGACAATATAAATTCCCACCTAGACTTCCTAATGCTCCTAAGGCGATCACTTGCGGAAAAAGATAAGATAAGCCAAAGCCGATTTGTGTACAACGCTTGCTATCCAGGAGGTGCACTGTTTCGTGCGCTAAAATTCGCAGATACATTTCCTCCTGTTCTCTTAGAGCCTGACGATGAGGGAAGTAGATCGTGTTGCCCCAAGTCGTGGTAAAATGATCCATGAATCTGGGCACAAAGATTTGAATGAAAAAATAGAGTATTTTCATGCGGAGTGATTCGTTTTTGTAGCGAACTTTGACCGGAACTTGAGTTTGAACGAACGTGAGAAAAGTACGCAAACGAGGAGGCAGTGCTGTGCGCAAATGATGCATGGAGGTTATTTCAATTTATATTAACAATATGTTCATTTAATATTAATTAATTGTTAATATTGCGATCTTATTTCACACAAAAAAAGATGGAAAAATGACTAAATCACAAGAACCAAACAAAAATTCAAATCCAGAAAAAGTATTGAAAGATTCAGCAAACCCTAACCCTGAAAAAAAAGAAGTGGAAGGAGTAAAAAAACAAGGAGCCAAGACCACTGTTCAGGCTTCTACCAAAAGCAATCCCCAGAAAAGTAAAACCAAAACTGCAAGTACAAGCCGTCGCAAAAAGGAAGAACCAACCGCAAAAAAGAAATTAGATACATCAATCACAGCGCAGGAAGTTTCTGCTGAGATAGTTGAGCAAAAGATTCACGAGGCCGAATCCGTCAAAGTGCCAGCAGCTTCTCAACCTTCTGAGGTGGTCGTGGAAGAAAAGAGCATAATTCAAGACTTGGAATCCCAATTAGAGCAACTCAAGGAAAAACGACAAGCGGCTAAAAAGGAAGCCAAGACACAGGTACAAGTTGCCAAGGAAGCTAAAAAAGCCATCAAAAGTCTAGAAAAACGCAAGAGTAAATTCGAGAAAAAACTAGCCAAGCAAGAAAAAAAGCGATCTAAGGCCAAACAGAAGCAGAAAAGCGCAGGAGCTAAAAAAGCCTCAGTCAAGCGTTAATTAGGGAAGTCTTTCTTCTAGAAATTCGTAGCTAAGTCGGGAGATAAACTACGAATTTCTGGTGAATTCGGTGAATTCTTACTGCATGCCTACCTTAGAAAAGCCACCATCAATGGCCATGTTCACCCCATTGACATAAGAAGCGGCGGGCATGGCCAAGAAAGCCACGACTCGGGCTACATCTTCAGGTTCGCCCACACGACCCAAGGGGGTGCTAGAGATGATTCTTTTTCGCTTCTCTTCATCTTCCAAAACTTGCGACACCAAGGGCGTACGAATATACCAAGGGTGTACAGAATTGATGCGGATGCCTTCTTTTCCCCATTCTACCGCCAAATAATTCGTCAATTGCTCCAAGGCTCCCTTAGACATGGAGTAAACCGCCGTAGTGAGTTTGACCGTGATTTGGCTAGCGATTGAGGAAATATTGATAATGGTGCTGTTTTCGCCTTTGCGAAGCATTTCATAGAGCTGCTTCGAGAGATCAAAAGCAGATTCTACATTCACGTTCATGACGTACTTAAGCTCTTCTACGGTGGTTTCTAAGGTGTTCTTTCGGATATTGGTTCCCACGTTATTTACTAAGATATCCAATTTGCCCCAGATGGCTTTACAAGTTTCGGCGATCTTGTTGCGGTCTTCCTGATAGGCTACATCGGCCTGTAAGCCGTAAGCTTTCCATGCTTTTTCTTCATAAACTTCGGTCAATACATCTAAATCAGTTTGGCTTCGAGAGATCATCAATACCTCGGCTCCGTGTTGGAGAAATTCTTCACTAATCGCTTTACCGATCCCTTTGGTTGCGCCCGTTACGATGGCTTTCTTACCTTGCAGTGTCCAATGATTCATGCCTCAATGATGGTTTGATGTTTATTCAGTATTGAGAACTGTTTTGATGATTCAATTGGTTCAAATTAATTTTCAAAACTCAAACAAATAAGCACTTAGCCCTCGTACACGCCCATATCTCCAAACTTTTCTATTCTCTGATTGATACGTTCTTCGGGTGAGAAGGCATTTAATTCGCTAAGTGTGTCCAAGATGGTATTCTTGACGGTACTAAAGGCGGTGTTAGGATCAGTATGTGCGCCACCCAAAGGCTCAGCGATAATGCCATCAATGAGGCCAAAATTGAGCATATCTTTGGAGGTGAGCTTCAGAGCTTGTGCGGCTTGCTCCTTGAATTCCCAACTTCGCCACAAGATAGAGGAACAAGATTCAGGAGAAATGACAGAATACCAAGTGTTTTCTAGCATAAAGACCCGATCTCCAATGGCAATACCCAATGCTCCTCCCGAGGCTCCCTCCCCGATGATGATACAAATCACAGGCACACGGAGCATGAACATTTCCTGAATATTGCGGGCAATGGCTTCGGCTTGCCCTCTTTCTTCGGCTCTTACCCCCGGAAAAGCACCGGGCGTATCGATGAGCGTTACGATCGGCTTATCAAATTTTTCAGCCATTTTCATCAGACGGAGTGCCTTGCGATAGCCCTCAGGATTAGCCATGCCAAAGTTACGTTCTTGTCTTTGCTTGGTATTTCTCCCTTTTTGTTGGCCTAGGATCATAACGGTCTGCCCCTCGATGCGTGCTAAGCCACCCACCATTGCTTTATCATCTGCCACGTTGCGGTCGCCGTGTAACTCGACAAATTCTTCACTAATGGCCTTGATATAATCTAATGTGTAAGGGCGGTCGCTATGTCGGGAAAGCTGGACTTTTTGCCAGCGAGTAAGGTTTTGATAAGTACTCTTTTTGAGATCGAGTATATTATGTTCTAAAACTTGAATTGCTTGGCTTATTTCAGGGTTTGACTGACGATTTTTGGCAAACTCCTTCATACCTGCTAATTTCTCTTCTAACTCTGCAATCGGCTTCTCAAAATCTAAAAGCATTGACGAATGAATTAAATGAATAAAAGCAATGGTTCCCAATCACAAGGGAACCATTAACGATGGCAAAATTAAAAAAAAACTAGAATGCCCAACATTTTATAGATTCATACTGAAAATAAATTATAAAAAGACGGGGACTTTGGAAAGAAGACTCGATGCAATCAGCAGTTTTTAGCTTTTCATCTTTTCAATAATTTCACGGGTAGTAATCGGGCCTAGCTCAAAGCTACTCTCGGCTGCTTCTTCCAGATACTTCCTAGCCTTATCTTCTTCCCCTTTGGCCTTCAAAATAACGCCCAAATGATAAAGTACATCTGGCTCATAAGACTTCTCCTCGACCTGCTCTCTGGCAATCTGATAAGCCTTATCCAGAGAACCTTGCTTGAAATAGCTCCAGGCCAACAAATCATAAGACTGTACACAGGGGCGATTTTGCACTTCTTGTTGAGCTAGGCGGATAGCTTGATCAGGATCATCGTATTCTTCCAGGGCAAGCTCAATCAGATATTTGTAATACATAGGGCCATAGCTTGGCTTGCTTACTTCTTCATAAAAAGCCTTCAAATGGGCTTTTTTCGCTTTTTCGTCCCCTTGATAATCGGCGATTTCGGCTAAGAAGAGAAGGTAATCTGGAGAATCTTTCTTTTTTCTCAGGAAGTGAATGATTCGCTTAGCCTCTTCGGGTTTTTGGTCGTGAGCATAAGCGATCCAAGCAATTCCTTTCAGGGCATAGTCATAGTCGGGTTGTTTTTCCAAAACTTTTAAATAGGCTTCATAAGACTCCCGAATACGTCCGGCGTGCCCGTACATATCTCCCAGATTGGATAAAGCCCAGCAATAGAGTTCTTTATTTTGACCTTTTTCTAGGCGGGCAAATGCTTTTTCCATGCAAATAATCGCACTGTCCAGATCTCCTTCGTGATCTTTGGTCTTCGCGTAACGAATCAAATAGTCAAAGCTATTTTTATTGGCAGTCTGCGCTAGTAAGTTCTGGGCTAATTCGTGTTTGCCAAGTTCCATCGCGGCATCCACCAGCATCATGTGGGTGGTAAATTTCTCATCACCAATTGCTTGGGCTTTTTGCAAATAAGCAAAGGCACGTTTAAACTGATGCTGGGTAATCGAGTTTTGTGCCAGGGCAAAGTAAGGGCCTGTTTTGGGTTCAGGATATTGGGCTTGTAGGTTCTGCCAGATTTTGTCAGAGCGATGAATGTCCTCAATGTCGCCCGTGATCTTAAAACGACGAGCATACAAACTGGCTATTTTGGAAAGAGAAGTAATGCTTTGAGGGTCTTTCTGCAACTTGGCTTGCCAAAATTGCATTTGCTTCTCGAGTAAGTTCAGGTCTTGGGTCAGCAATGCTTCATTCAAATATTGGTCGTAGTCTGTAGCTAGCGCAATAGCTTGCTGATTGTCTTGATGCGTGGTCTTACAAGCACTGTTGAAAAGGAAGAGAAAGAGGCTAAAAATGAGTATGATCTGAGACGTTCTCATAAGAATAAATGGTTTTTGGTGATTTAATTATTGAAAGGAAGTTAACCACCCGTAGGTGGCTAACTTTCAGTTTTCAAAGCGCTTAATGAGGAGTTGCCAGATATGGAAAGGTATTCAAGAATGCCTTATCGTTCTCGTCTACGTTGTCATCAATTAAACCCGGATTGGTAGGATTACCCGTCAAAGCATCAGGGCCACCAAAAATAAGAATCAGCTCTACAGTGATCACGTCATCGGCCAAAGTTCTACCAGTTAATATATTCGTACCATCAAAGAAAGTGGTCGGTTGCGTTAAGGAAACATTCAGTACATCTGTAGCCAACAAAGAAGTGAAAGTAGTCGCATCTTGCCCCAAGGCATTGGTCGTGTAACCAGGATTCAAGGCTAGTAATTGATTTTCAAAAGGAGTGGCAAATTGGGCTCCCATGTTCGAGGGAACCGTGGTATTGAAAGCATCTTTGTTCCCAGAAGTAACAAATACGGTGTTGATGGCAGGTCTTCCCATTTGATCTTCCTGCACAAAAGTATCAGGAGCCTGAGGCATGTCGTCGTCGTCATCATCACATCCGGTAAAAACAATCGCCGAAGCAAATAGGACTAATAAGCAATAAGAATATTTTAATAATTTCATTTCTAAGATTTTTTAAAGTTTTGGGTTTAGAGTTTTTAGCAAAAAAATTACATTCTACGTTTGGTTTCTGCCCACACGGCAATATCGCCGCTACCAAGCGCAGATTTTGGTAATTCTACCACCACCGAAAGTACATTAGTGCCCGCGAAAGTATCAATCCCTGGGCTACGAAAAGCAGTTGTATCTCCGGCGATTACTTTGTTGAATTGTTCAAAGTCAAAGAAAAATGGGTCATCACGAGGGCCAGCAAAAACACTTACTCCATTGGCATTCCCCACAGAAGGGCTATCTCCATAATTAGTAATGGCCGTCTGAACCGTATTAGCACTTGTTTCTACTTGGCTTACGGTACCAGTTTGTGAAGGAACCACGGGGCCATAAGCCGTTATCTGACCATTCTCAAAGAGGCATTGAATGACTAAGTCTTCCACAGAATCACCTGTGTTGTCAATGTTGAACTCTACCATCACGTTGCTATCAAAACTAGCACTGGCAGTAGCAGCAGGGTCGAGTAGTCCTTGCAAGTTGCAGACAAGCACGAGGTTGTCAGAGTTTTGAGGACTTTCAAAGGCAAAAATGTCGGTAATATCAGAACTTGTTCCTGTTACCGCAGGCGCATCAATGTGGTCAGCAGCGAAGAGATAAATCGACACGGCTACAGTCGCGATAGCTGCGATGGATAAGATGATTTTTTTCATCATTAAAAATGGTTTTTGATTTAGAAAAATATTTGCCATACCTACGTCGAGGAGAGAGGCTATGGATTCTTTGGGCTAGGAATTTCCTATTTGTTTTCGCTAAACAAATACTTTGTGTCTTTGAAATGCTTTTAAATTGAGATAAATGGAGTAGGAGATAAGGAAGAACCAAGGAAGATAATGCGCAAAAAGCCTTGCTGAGTAGAAGAAGCACTGGAAAAAATGGAGAAACTTGGCTGTGGATTAGCGTCTGAAACGTCTTTCTCGAAAAATAAAAGCACGGCTCAGGAGAAGAAACCGTGCGCTAAATTAAGGTACTTAATATGTGTAATTAGACATTCACTTTGCCCAGTATAGACTCGAAAAACAGCAATCCATCCGTATTGCCCAAATGAACATCAGCTGCTCTTTCGGGGTGAGGCATCAGGCCGAATACATTTCTTTGCGCATTGCAAATGCCTGCAATATTCTCCAAAGAACCATTGGGATTGCTGGCTTCGTGAATATTCCCATCGGCATCACAATACTGAAATAAAATCAAATCTTGATCTTTTAGTTTGAGCAGGGTATCGGCGTCGGCGTAGTAGCGGCCTTCCCCGTGGGCAATAGGAACTTTATAAGCTTGCTCGGTTGATAATGAGCGCGTTAAGAGGCTGTTATTCGTCTGGGGTTTGAGGTAAATATTTTTACAGATATATTTTTGATTGGTATTTTTGAGAAGGGCTCCGGTCAGTAATCCGGCTTCGGTTAGTACCTGAAATCCATTGCAAATACCCATGACATAACCGCCTCGCTCGGCGTGTTTAATCACGCTTTCCATAATAGGTGAAAAACGAGCGATGGCTCCCGATCGTAAATAATCTCCATAGGCAAAGCCTCCTGGCACGACCACCAAATCGCAGCCTTGCAGGTCGTGATCTTTGTGCCAAATCTTAACGACCTCTTGCCCCATGATTTCACGCAAGACATAGACCATATCATCATCACAATTAGACCCTGGGAAAACAATAATCGCGAATTTCATAAGCTCAAAAAATTTACAAATGAAAGATTACAGGAAGCATTTCCGTTTTAATTCTTAACAATATTTCTAAAAAATCTTAATTTTACGGATGCTTTCCAATCAGATACCTCAAAACTAATAGATTTTAAGCATTTTTTGTGAATCCCAAACGAAATATCACTCCATGATTGTATCCATGACGGGCTTCGGTCAGGCCAACTTCGAGAATGAACGATTGATGATCATTACTGAATTTAAAACCCTCAATTCCAAGTATTTAGACATCAGCCTCAAGCTGCCCAAAGGCTTTGCTGCCGATAAGGAATTAGAACTCAGAAACCTCATTAAAGAGCATTTACAGAGAGGAAAAATCAACGCGGTGATGGATTTTCAATTCAAAGAGCAGACTGAATCTAGCGTAAGCATCAACCGTGAAATTCTTAAATACCATTTTCAAGTGATCCGAGAAGTGGCCAATGACTTGGGAGCCGACCAGCAAGATCTTTTCCGTCTGGCCATGCAAATGCCCGATGTAATCAACCAAGATCTGATGCAAGAAGAAACGAACGACGAGGACTGGCCCCTCATCAGAAAGACTTTCTTGGAAGCTCTCCAGAAATGCGAGAATTTTCGCCAGAGCGAAGGTGAGGCCATGGAAAAAAGCTTCCGCACCTGTATCCAAAATATGAGTGAACTGCTCGAGAAGGTCAAAGCCCGTGATCCTCAACGCCAAGAAATGATCAAAGAACGCATTCAAAATCGTATCCAAGAAATCCAAGCCAACGAAATGTTTGATCAAAACCGTTTCGAGCAGGAAATGATCTACTATATAGAAAAACTAGACATTACCGAAGAGAAAGTCCGCCTTCAAAATCATCTGGAGTACTTTGCCGAAACCCTCGACTCGCAGCAAGCCAATGGTAAAAAACTGAATTTCATCAGCCAAGAAATAGGTCGTGAAATCAATACCATCGGCGCCAAAGCCAATGACGCTGAAATCCAGCGCTATGTCGTACAAATGAAAGAAGAACTAGAAAAAGTCAAGGAGCAGGTGCTTAATGTGTTGTAAGATTTTCCACAGCCCTGATGATCCTGTCAAAATTTTAAATCAACTGCACAAACGATGAACTGCGCACGGTAGCCAGTAGACTAATCAAAAAAAAACACTATATTTGCAAGATGGCTTCTAGTAAGATTTAGCCCAAACACGGAAATATTCAAGGGATAATTTAGTTATAAATGAAAGCTATTTTCCATCAAAAAGCAGATGAATCTTTCTATGAAAAAGTTACGAGCAAGTATGGTCTTATTTTTAGTAATTGGATTTTTGCTTTCATTTAGTTCCTGTATACCACCTCGGTGCAAGATTGATAATTGTGCAGTTGTAATCGACCACAATCATCCCAAATATGGTGAAAAGGTAAAAGGAGGAGGCTCTTCTCTCCGAGTTTACCGAGGGGTCGCTTGGTATCGCTATATATTCCGCAAAAAATACCGGGCTAAATCAGCAGACGGACGCTATCGTAAAATCGACACCAGAGAAGCTTACGACAAGTAGATACTGTATCTGTGGCTCACGCCCAGTAACTTACTCAGCCTGTCCAAAGAAAACCTCTGGTGAAAGTAAAAATTGCATCAGTAAATAAAGAATAATAAAAAGAATGGAAGAATCCTCTAGTCAGCAGATCATTCCCATGAACATCGAGGATGAAATGCGTAGTGCCTACATCGACTACGCAATGTCCGTGATTATTTCGCGTGCCTTACCAGATGTTCGTGATGGTCTCAAACCTGTTCACCGGCGTGTACTTTATGGTATGAACGATCTAGGACTTTCCCCCGGCCGCCCTTACAAAAAGTCGGCTCGTGTAGTAGGGGAAATCTTAGGTAAATATCACCCCCACGGGGATGCTTCGGTTTATGATACCATGGTCAGAATGGCGCAAACATGGTCGATGCGTTATCCCTTGGTAGATGGACAGGGAAACTTTGGTTCCATTGACGGTGATTCCCCCGCTGCTATGCGATATACCGAAGCACGGCTGCAGCGCATCGCGATGGAATTGTTAGAGGATTTGAACAAAGAAACGGTTGACTTCCAGCCAAACTTTGACGAATCCCTCCAAGAACCTACCGTACTGCCTAGCAAAATTCCACACCTGCTGGTCAATGGAAGCTCTGGAATTGCCGTAGGTATGGCCACCAACATGGCCCCGCATAATCTGAGTGAAGTAATTAATGGCATTATTGCCTATCTGGATAATGAGGAAATCACGATTCCCGAATTGATGCAATACATCCCCGCACCAGATTTTCCTACCGGAGGAATTATTTACGGTTATCAGGGGGTAAGAGCCGCCTTCGAGACCGGCAGAGGGCGTGTGGTCATGCGTGCCAAAGCCGAAATTGTAGAGGCTAAATCGGGCAAAATCCAAATTATTGTCCACGAAATCCCTTACTTGGTCAATAAAGCCAACTTGATTGAAAAAACCGCTCATCTGGTTCAAGACAAAAAAATTGAAGGCATCTCCGATATCCGCGACGAGTCAGACCGAAGAGGCTTGCGTATTGTCTATGATCTAAGAAGAGATGCCGTGCCGATGGTGGTGCTCAACCATTTGTACAAGTATACTTATCTCCAAAGCTCTTTTGGGGTAAATAATGTGGCACTAGTGAAAGGTAAGCCCCAAACCTTGAATCTAAGGCAACTCATTGTCTATTATGTAGAACACCGCCACGAAGTTGTTTACCGTCGGACTGAATACGAACTCAAAGAAGCCAAGGCCCGTCAACATATTCTCGAAGGGCTCTTAATTGCTCTCGATCATTTAGACGAAGTAATTGCCCTCATTCGTGCTTCCAAAGACGTGGAAACAGCCCGAGAAGGCTTGATGAGTAATTTTGAATTGTCAGAAATCCAAGCCAAGGCCATTCTTGATATGCGTTTGCAAAGACTTACGGCCTTAGAAAGGGATAAAATCGTGGCCGAATACAAGCAAATCACCGAATTGATCGGTCGCTTGGAAGCCATTCTCGCCGATAAATCACTGCGTACTGAGATTATCCGAGAAGAACTACTGGAAATGAAGCAAAAGCACGGGGACGAAAGACGCACGGAAATTATTCACGCTACTGATGACTTCACCGATGAGGATATGATTCAGGATGAAGCCATGGTGATCACGATTTCTCATCAAGGCTACGTCAAAAGAACCTCTCTCAATGAATATCGCACGCAAGGCAGGGGAGGAGTAGGTACACGCGGTCTTTCCAAGGGAGATGATTTTACCGAACATCTCTTCGTCGCTTCCACCTTAGATTACTTGTTGTTTTTTACCCACTCGGGGCAAGTTTATTGGGCCAAGGTCTACCAACTCCCAGAAGCTAGTAAAACAGCGCGGGGAAGAGCTATTCAAAATATTTTACAAATAGATAAAGATGATGTAGTTCGTGCCGTGATTAATGTAAGTAATCTGAGTGATACAGACTACATTGAAAACAATTTCGTGATCATGTGCACCCAAAAAGGCACGATCAAGAAAACCTCGCTAGAAGCTTTCTCCCGCCCTCGCCAAAATGGTATTCGCGCCATGACCATTCCCGAGCACGACCAACTTTTAGAGGTAAAACTAACCAATGGCGATAATGAAATCCTGATCGCGGTTAGCTCAGGACGAGCAATCCGTTTCCACGAAAGCCACGTGCGCCCCATGGGACGTACTGCCTCCGGAGTAAGAGGTATTAGCTTAGATGATGACGAAGATCAGGTCGTGGGGATGGTCTGTATGAACCGAGAAAATTCTGATATTCTCGTGGTTTCCGAAAATGGCTACGGCAAAAGAACCGTGCTAGACGAGTATCGCGTAACGAACCGGGGAGGAAAAGGAGTCAAAACGATGCAGCTCACCGAGAAAACGGGTAAAATGGTCTCCATGAAAGCCGTAGCCGAAGAGGATGATTTACTGCTGATTAATCGCTCGGGGATGATCATCCGTATGCGTGTCTCCGATATGAGGTTGATGGGAAGAGCTACACAAGGAGTAAGACTTATTCGTTTGCAAGACGACGACGTGATTACTTCGGTGGCCCGGGTTGATCCATTGGAAAAAGAAGGAGAAGACGAAGAAACGGTTCCCAATCTGGTTTCGCCGAATGGTAGCACCGAAGATTCTCCTAGCGACCATCAGGAGCCAGAGGCTGGCCATTCGGACTCTTCGGAGGCAAATGATGACGATGCGCCAGAGCAGAAATAGACAAAACCCAGACTCGATTGTTCTCTATGCAAATAAGCTAAATCTGCTTATTTGGATGAGCCATTGAACAGAAACCATGGTAATTATTAATTTAGAAAGGAATTCTGATGATTCTATTTCAAAGAATCTTTTATATTTGTGCGTAACATTATTTGTGAAAAAGGGAAAAAACATGAAAACAACAAAAGCACTCATTCTTCTATTTGTATTTTTTTTAACTATTGGGTATTTCGAAGCTCAAGCACAAAGCCCCTACGCGGCTTATACAGCATTCCAAGCTGGAACTTTAGATAAGGCCAAAGAAGCGATTGACGATGCGGTCACCAAGCTCAAAGAGAAAAACGAAAAAGCCAAAGAGAAAGGTAAAGACCCCAAGGAGAAACCTGACATCTGGTATGTGAAAACCATTATCTACTCCAGTATCGCCAATGACCAAACTGGCCTCTATCAAGACCTAAGCGACAATCCGGTAGAACAAGCCAAAGCGGCCTATGAGAAAGCCGCCAGCTTAGACCCTGAGAAATCAGACCAATACGCCGAGCAAGCTACTCAAAGCCTCTACGCGGCAGCCATTAACTTTGGTGCCAAGCAGTTTGAGCAAGAGAAAACAACTGCCGCCATGAACAATTTTATGCTTGGGGCGGAGCTAAATCCCGAAGATACTTTGGGAAGTAAATACGCTGCCGAACTGGCCTTCCAAGAGAAAAATTATGAAATCTTTGAGAAAGCCACCCAAATGTTCTTAGACTCCGACGCAAAAGATAAAACGCGTGCTTACGTACTCTACGCTTCTTATCTAAATGAAAAAGGAGAAAAAGAAAAAGCACTAGAAATCGTAGAAAATTCGCTGAAAAATGAAAAGGCAGATGCCGATAAAGACAGCTACGATTTTCTCAAAAAATTGGCTTTTCAATTGTACGTAGACCTAAAAAGAACTGATGAAGCCATTGCTTGGCTCAAGCAAAGTGCCGAAGACAATCCAGAAAATGCTCACGAGAGCTTAGCTAATTTAGGACTGCTCTACGAAGAAAAAGGAGATACCGCCAAGGCACTAGAAGCTTATGACAAGAGTTTCGAGATGAAGCCTAACTTCAAGGCTTACTTTAATGCAGGTGTGCTCTTTTTCAACCGAGGAGTAGAAATCAAAAAGGAAGCCGACCAAATGGACCTGGCTGAATACAACAAGAAAGGAAAAGCCATTGAGGAACAAGCCAAGGTCGAATTCAAAAAAGCACTACCTTACTTCGAGACTATCTACGAGAAAGGCTTAGCCGAAAGCGAAGGTGATAAAATCAAAATGCTTGGGCCTCTTAGTCAGCTTTATAACAATATTCTTGATATGAAGGACAAAGGGAAAAAAGTGCAAAAAGAACTCGATATGCTCATGGGAGCTGATTCAGAGTAATTGCCTCTAGATCATACCTTTCTACAATTTACGGAGGCCAAGATTCCCTATCTTGGCCTCTTTTTTGATTATGATAAAATGACTCATTCTGAGAAATAAAAACACTTTCACTTCTCGAGGTTTACTCTCTAAAATTCAACCGAATTTCCGTTTAGTCGTTATAACTATAATCCCTACTGGGGCAATTGTAAATATATGAGAAAACTAGCCTTAAAAATTTTCTTAATCATCGCCCTCTTTCCGTCCGCTGTATTAGCCCAAGACCTCCAAGAGGCACTGGTTGCCATTGGCGACGAAGACTACCGAGCAGCCAAACTGATTATTGATAGCCTCATCCAGACTCCTCCCCACGACCAAGCCCCCGAAGTCTGGTATTACAGAGGCGAAATCTACAATGAATTAGCAAATGATTTGAGAGGAATCTACAACAACCCCTACGATACGGCCGCAATTTACAAAGCCTATGATTCCTATCTGAAAGTCCGTCAGTTAGATATTTATCATCCTTTGGCAGATAGTTCTATGAAAGAACTAGATACCCTCTTCAACGCGAGCATCAACACGGCAGGCAATTTTTTCCAAACTGCGTTGGAAGAAGAAAGTAAAACGTATAATCAGCGCCCACCGAGCTTTATTACTGATCTTTATCGCAAAGCACTCTCTGCGGCACAGCTTTCACAAAAACTCAATCCAGATGATACACTAGGCTACAGTATCGCCGCTTATTCGGCGCTGGCCTTAGGCTCTTACGGGGAGTACATCAAAAATACCGAATCTCTTCTCCAAGTGTTGCCCCGAAGCCAATCCCGAAGACAGCACTATAAAAGTCTGATTGCCATTACCGAGAAACGAGACCTGACCCAAACACTTCGGATTCTAGACAGAGCACTCGAGGACTTTCCCAACGATGCGGAATTCCAAAAAAAACGGATCATTATTCTAGAAGAAATAGGGTCGAACGAAATGCAGCAATTAGAAGATGCACTTGCCCAAGCCGAAGCAGAACCTTACAATCCTATTAATTACTACAATCTGGGGATCATCTATCAGAGAATGAAAAGCCCAAAGGAAGCCAAGGCTAATTACAAGAAATGCATTCAGTTGGATCCTTCTAATTTTGATGCTACTTACAACTTGGCAGGTATTATCTACAATCAAGCCGTGAGTATCCTCAAAGAGATTGGTAAATTAAATTTCACAGATTATCAGCGCAAAGGCCCGCCTATGGAAGAAGAAGCCAATAAAATTTTCAAAAAGGCACTTCCTTATTTCGAGAAACTCTACGGCCTAGACCCTACGAACCAGCGAGTACTCATTCCGCTTTATCATATCTACAAGAGATTGGACGATGAAAGCCGAGCCGAAGCAATAAAATCCGAACTCCTAGCGGTCAAACCTGAATACTTTGATCAATAGCACTGATTTTCAAATTGCTAATCAATCCGTTCTCGGCTTTTGACAATAAAGAAGCCATCATCTCCTTCTTTCTGATAAAGTGGCATCAGCAGATAGCCATTAATTTCTGAACGAATCAACCCATTTTTGTCCTCAGCTAGAATTTCTCCATAACGGACTTTATCAAAGTTTTGGTAACCAGGGCGCATTCGAAACTGGTCGCTAGGATGTACTTTATGTAAATATTCCAGATGAAGCATATGAGGCAGATGCGCGTTCTGAGATTTTAGCCTTTGATAGGTAGGTTTGACGTTGGGAACGTATTTTTCCTCGATACAGTGGGTGCGTATCATAGAAAGCCAGAGTGCCCATTCTAAATTTTCCTTAGAAGCTTGACTCTGATGTTTGCCCCCCTCGAAGGCAAAAGAAATAAAGCCCTGACGATGTAAATAACGAATCGCCGTATGATCCAATTTTTCAGCCAAACCCAGTATAATAGGAGCTTGTAAATGATCTAATAAGAAGCGGGACTGCTCATACTCGGTAGCTACCACGAAAATACTACCCTGTGCGGAGGTAGTATGTAAATCAATAAATACCTTTTGCTGGTAGCTATTAAAATCAATAGCGTCTAATATCTCAAATAATTCAGCTAGTTGCTGGAGTTCAGGGCTGGTTCTCATGCCTACTTTCTGACGAGCCGCTTGAATATTAGCCGGAGACCAAATTCGATTCAGGTCTTCGTGGATATATCTTCTTCCCGATTTCAGTGCTTCCAAGTTACCTCTCAAACCTAGCAAACGACCTTGAAAGGCAGGACGAGTCGTGTGAAGATAATCAAATACCTGTTCTAGAGCTTGCGTGCCAGTTGGTTCATTGCCGTGCATTCCACCAATAGCCAAAATTAATGTAGAGGAGTCTTTAGGGCCATAATCTCCTATAATTCTTTTCATGTCATGCCATGATTAGTTAGCGATAGTTATGCTAAAAATACATCAGAAAGCCGATAATCCCAAATAAGAAGTGGATGGATTATCGCTAAACCGCATCAGATGAATCAGAGGCCAGTTGGAGGACGTTTGTTTTATTTTTTTGTTTCTTGGCCGCTAATCTTTTCAAAAGACTAGAAGTAATGTCCAAGAAATTGCCTTCTGTGATAATGCCCACAAGCTTGTTTTTAGTAACTACCGGCAAACAACCAATTTGGTTACGACTCATGATCTCCATGGCCTCAATGACCGTAGCCTCGGGCGTGATCGAGATCGGGTTTTGAATCATCAGGTCTTTGATGGTCTTATTATCTTTGATATCGTTTTTGTACAAATTGGTGAAATAGCGTAATAATCTTCGGGAAGTCACCAGCCCGATTAGCTCGCCCTGGTCGTTCTCGATGGGGATATAGCGGATATTTTGCCAATCCATCATGTCGGCACTGAGTTCGGGTATTTCGTCTTTGTGTACCGTGAAAATATCAGTGGTCATAAATTCCTCTACCAAGAGCGAATAAGGTTCCCAGCCTTGGGTAGTGTGTACATCGGCTAGTGGCCATTGGTGTACAGGCTCGGCCTTGGTTTGATTCTCAATCATGGCACTTACCAAGGCATTGGTGGCTTCTTCCTTGGTGGTTTCTTTCAAGAGTTTGGCGTAAGAGCTGAGTATCCAGCTTGAGCCTGTTTTTCCTGTTTTGGATCGTTCCTCGATTACTTCCAAGTATTTGTCGATATCTTCTTTCTTAATTTTAGCCTTTTCTAGACCCATTCGAGCAATGGGTAATAATTCTTTCTGAATTAGTTCATTATCACTGATTACTCGTCCCTTATCCCAGACAAACTTGGCACTCAGCCCCACGCGGGCTGCTCGGATAAAGTTGGCTTTTGCATCATCAAAATCTAGCAGTTGGGTCACATCCGGATAAACCTCATCAAAACCATTCATGAGCCCAATCCAGAAGGCGGAGTTGGCAATTTCATCCAATACCGTAGGACCCGCGGGAAGAATGCGGTTTTCAATTCTTAAATGTGGACGCCCGCTTTGGCTGATTCCATAACAAGGGCGATTCCAGCGATATACCGTAGAATTATGAATATTGAGGGCTTTGAGCTTGGGGGTGCGTTTGTTCTCAATACATTCCATCACGTCTTCTTCCACATCCGTGGTGAGTAGTACTTTAAAACGCACGATATCTTCCTTATACAAATCCATGATAGACTTACGGAGCCAACCATTGCCAAAAGTAACCCGAGGACTGGTATAGCGGAGGTGCTCTCCCGTTACGCGGGTATCCACAGACTGCTGAAAGAGGGCAATGCGGGTTTCGTTCCAGAGTCTTTTGCCAAAGAGCATGGGTGCATTGCTACTGATGGCAAGTACAGGGGCGGCAATGGCTTGGGCAATATTGTACTTTGTAACGAATTCTTCTGGTTTTACCTGCAAATGTACCTGAAAGCTGGTATTACAGGCTTCTATCATGGCCGACTCTTGCTTGATGTTTAGCTCGTCGAGTCCTTCTATTTTAAGCTCATATACTTTTCCTCGCAGCCGATTGATGGCCTCGATGAGGGCAAAATAGCGATCCAGAGGGGTTAAGTTTTCAAGCTCAATATCAAAACGGCGGATAGTAGGCAGAATGCCCGTCAGTAATACATCCACTTCAAAGCTATGAGCCGCCTTACGGAGTAGATCTAGGAGTTGCTCTATCTGTTTTTCTAAGTCAGAAAAGCAAGAACCTTCAAAAACCAAGGGGTCTAAATTGGCCTCTAAGTTAAAACGGGCTAATTCAGTAGTAAAATTTGGATGATTTAATTTCTCCAAAATTTCCATGCCCAGTGGAGCAGGCTTAAAATATTCATCTACTAAGCAGATCTCCTGCTCGGCTCCAATCATGATTTCATCTACCTCGAACCAAGCTTCTTCTAACATTCTTTCTAATGCTTGAATATCTCGGAGCAAGTAGCGTGTAAACTTATTTAATTCTTCGTGGCTTGAGGCCACTTTCACCCCTTTAACACCCATGATGATCTCGTTTTGGTTTTCAAATACTTAGTTAAGCAAACAGATTAAAGCGTCAGAATTTTATTAAGTTGAATACATTCACGCAAATTATGCTGCTTATGATCTCACAAAAAAATCAGAAACGCACATTGACCAATGAATATACAAATATTCGTGCAATCATAATGAACATTGAAGGATATTTCAATAAATCACCGAATTTTGTGCGGTAGAATTCTTGTATTGCTAAACAGTTATATGGTTGCTAGCTTACTTAAAAGTTCAATAACTCAGCACTCCGGCCATCCAATCTAAAAACATTGTAGTAGTGCATACATTTTTTCCGTTAAAAATTAGTAAGCTTGCCACTGATTCAGGCGAGTAGTTAAATCTTCAAAAAATATTATTTCATATGAGAGAAATCCTGTTTTATATCTTCATTACTTTATTTGCTACGCTCTCAACTTCCCTGGCGCAGGGCCAAAATCAGAACAAGGCCGAAGTCTTGGTACAAGACACGACACAAAAATTTCCACAATTAAGTTTTGTGAGTCAGGTCTATGATTTTGGAGAAATTCGTAAAGGAGAAAAAATTACCACCTCTTTTTATTTCAAAAATACAGGGACAAAACCCCTGTTAATTTTACAAGTGCAAACGAGCTGCGGCTGTACGGCCACCCGTTGGACCCCGGGGGAGATTGCTCCCGACCAGACAGGTGAGATCACCGTTACTTACGACTCGGGAATCAAAGACCATACGGGACTCCAAAACAAAGTCATCTTGGTAATCTCTAATGCTGTCAATAAAGAGGAAAAACTTTACCTCAAGGGAACAGTCCAATCCAATGAGAACAAATAGTTGATCCTACAAATAATTTCTTTGAATATCTTTTAACTTAAATCACAACATTTTTCAAAATGGAAAACACGAAAAGTGCAATTATCACCGGAAGTACCAGTGGAATCGGTAAAGGAATTGCTGAATCTTTTGCCAAAGCTGGGTACAATATCTGTTTTAATGGCTTGGAAAAAAATGGAGAAGAGATTGCCCAAGGCATTGCTGATGAGTATGGCATCAAAGCGATTTTTTCTCCGGCCAACTTACTCAAGCCCGAAGAAATCAATGACATGGCCAAGCAAGCTGAGGCGGCTTTTGGTACCATTGACGTGCTCATCAATAACGCAGGTGTCCAACACGTGGCTCCTATCGATGAATTTCCCAAAGAAAAATGGAATCTAATCATCGGGGTAAACATGTCAGCGGCTTTTCACACGGCCCAAGCCGTATGGCCGAACATGAAAAAACAAGGCTTTGGCCGAATTATCAACATCACTTCTGCTCACGGCTTGAGAGCCTCCGAATTCAAATCTGCTTATGTCACCTCCAAGCACGGTATTACGGGTTTGACCAAAGTTCTGGGCTTAGAAGGTGCGCCCTACGGGATTACTTGTAACGCAATCTGCCCTGGTTATGTAAAAACGCCTTTGGTAGAAGCTCAAATCAAGGATCAAGCAAAAGCACACAATATGAGTGAAGAAGAAGTTGTCGAGAAGGTCATGCTCAAAAAACACGCGATCAAAGAGTTCGTGACCGTAGAATCTATCGGTGCTTTCGCTCTATTTTTAGCTTCCGAAGCGGCTTCTACCATCACAGGTGCTTCTTTGCCCATCGAGGGGGGCTGGACAGCTCAATAGTGGCTATCTGAGCTTAGTGATTCAAATTTTAGATCAGTCCATCAGGAAGAGGAGAAAACCTGATGGATTGTTTTTTGGAGAAATACCGCTTGTCCTGCCACTTTCTGTAAGAATTTATTAAATTCGTGGAATCTTTGGTCTAAATAGCGGATTTTACTAATTTCTCTAAAAAATATGTACAAAACCATTGACATCGCTCTTCAAGGCGGAGGCTCACACGGAGCCTTTACTTGGGGCGTATTGGAAAGGTTGTTAGAAGTAAGAAGTCTGGTCATTGAAGGAGTTTGCGGGACGAGCGCAGGAGCAATGAATGCGACCATGCTGGCCTATGGTATGCACGTGGGAGGGCGTCAGGGAGCAATTAAAATGCTCGAGCAATTCTGGAAAGCAGCTTCCGAAAAACAGAGCCAAACCCTATTTCAGCCCAGTTGGTTGGATAAAATGTATGGCAAAGGTCGTTTGGATTACTCACCTGCTTACTACCTGCTCGATTGGCTGACCATGACCTTTTCTCCCTATCAATTTAACCCACTGGATATCAATCCGCTCAAAGACTTACTGGAAGAATTAGTAGATTTTGAAGCACTTCGTAAAACCGAAGTGATCAAGCTCTTTGTCTGTGCGACCAACGTCCGCACGGCACGCGCTAAGGTATTTTCTACTTCTGAAATTAGCTCCGACGCGGTCATGGCCTCGGCCTGCTTGCCTCATATCTTCAAAGCCGTGGAAATCGACGGAGAAGCCTACTGGGACGGTGGCTTCATGGGAAATCCGCCCATTTTCCCATTGATTGATGATACAGAAACAGAAGATATTCTGATTATCCAAATCAATCCTATTCAGATTAATAAAGTCCCGCAAACGGCCGTAGAAATTCGTGATCGCATCAATGAACTCAGTTTCAACGCCAGTCTGATGCACGAAATGCGCCGGATCAAATTTGTACAAAGAATTCTAGAATTAGGGATCAATGATGGCAAACTCAGGGATTTACATATCCATTGCATCAATCCCGAAGCAGAGATGAACGATTTGGGAGCAGCCAGTAAGTTGAATACGAATTGGACATTTCTTCAGCGCCTCAGAGATCTGGGTAGAAAACGAGCAGATGAATGGCTGGAGAAAAACTACGACAAGCTGGGTGAAGAATCCACTTGTGATGTCCGTACGGTCTTCCTGTAAGATTTTGAATAGAATAGATGCACACAATACAAAAAAGAACACTCTGAAAATAGCCATCTCAGAGTGTTTGGATTTTTATTATCTTGGATTCGTGGGCGATACCTCTGCCTCACCTAATTTTGTTGCTTAATTTCTTTTTGCACCCTCTGCATGAGCTTCTCGTGGTCATCTTTCAGACGTTGAGAATCTTTGAGCAAGTCTTTGGCTTCTTTAAGCACATCGTGAACGCCTTTTTGAGCTAAATTCTTCTTAGAATGTCCCTCTTTCATAGTATAAAGATTTTAAATTTTCAAAAAAAATTGAAAACTGATGATAGCATTACTACTATAATGAAATATGTAGGATAAAGGTTTTAAATTTTCAGAAAAAATTGAAAATTAATGATAGCATTGCTATTACAGTTTAGTACGTAGGATATAGGTTTTAGTTTCCAAAAAAATAGCAATTCGCATTTTTTATTACAGTATGGGTTTATTTAATAACTGAACTATTTTTAATGAAATAGTTTGCTTTTATGAAGATAATACCACTCTTTAGCAAAAAATTAGCATAGTTTATTCTCTCCAAAAGTCAAAAACCTATGAGTACCTTCAAAAAACTTGGATTTCTATTATCGTATTTGATACCAGCTTTAATCGTGCTAGGATACTACGCGGGAGGCGGGTGGAATTTCGCAGCATTTATCTTCACTTATGGGATCATTCCGGTCTGGGATGAGATGGTGGGCAAAGACCCCGAAAACATTCGTTCTGAGCTGGTTCCGGTGGTAGCCAAAGAAAAATTTTTTAGCCTGATTGTGTACTCACTGGTGTATATCCAGTTAGGAATTGTCATCTGGGCTTGCTATGTAGTTTCGCTGGGAACGCTGAGTCCACTAGAGTATGTAGGATTATTGCTAGGTATGATGACTTTGGGAGCTTCGGGAATCAATGTAGCGCACGAGTTGGGGCATAAGAAGTCCAAGACTGCACGTTTTCATAGTAAATTAAATCTGATGACGGTTTGTTACATGCACTTCTACATTGAGCATAATAAGGGGCATCATGTCCACGTGGCTACCCCCAAAGACCCGGCTACGAGCAAGAAAAATCAAAGCTTTTATGGTTTCTGGTGGCAGAGCGTAGTAGGAGGTTTTTTGAGTGCTTGGCAAATTGAGCGCAAAAGATTGGAGCGTCAGCAAATGCCCATTTGGAATCCTTTTCGCAATCAAATGCTTCAATTTATCCTCTTTCCTGTGATCTTTGTGAGCATTTTGACCTTGGCTTTTAGCTGGGGCAGGGGAGAAGTGATCGGAGCGGTTCCGGTTTTCTTTTTTCTTCAAAGCTTGATGGCTTTTTCCACCTTAGAATCGGTCAACTACATTGAGCATTATGGTATTCTCAGGCGCGAAGTCAGCCCTGGGCGCTATGAAAGAGTCAACCCGCTTCACTCGTGGAACTCAAACCACATGGTAAGTAATTTCTTCTTGTTTCAATTACAGCGGCATTCTGACCACCACGCCTATGCCAGTCGGCCTTATCAGGTGCTTCGCCATTTTGACGAAAGCCCCCAACTGCCCGCGGGCTATCCGGTGATGATTATTCTTTCGTTGATGCCACCGCTTTGGTTCAAGCTGATGAACCCTCGCCTGGAAGCTTGGCAAGCTCAAGCCTATGATGCCGAGCACATCGAAGCCGTTGTGAAGGCGACGGCTTAGCTTTGTCCGATTTGCTCCCAGGCCTCCGCCACACGATGCACAGGCAGTTGGCAAGTTTTGTTATAACAGACGTAGATGGTAGTCTGGTCATCTATGGCGGTTCTGTTTTCTAGCAAGGGAAGATCGTTAGAAGCCGTCGGGGAGCCAATCAGAACCTTATGAGGAAAGTAAGTTTGATCAAAGGCTTGACGAAAAGCGAGAGTTTCTTGCCCCACTAAAACGATCTCGGCCACGGGCTGAACGGCACGGGCGTAGGCTTGCCCCCAATTGGCGAGATATTCTACATTTTTCAAAAGTACTTGTTTCGTGCGGCTGAGCATATCTTGGGCAATTTCCGAGTAAGAGGCTTCTTCGTATAAAAGACCTAATAATTGTAAATTTTTGGCCATCACGGAGTTAGAGGCGGGGATGACATTATCAAAAATTTCCTTTTTACGAGCAATAAGTTTTTCGCCTCTTTGACTGGTGAAGAAAAACATGCCTTCTTCTTCATCATAAAAATTGATGAGGGTATAACGGGCAAGCTCCCGTGCTTTTTCTAACCAACTTAGCTCAAAGGTCGCTTGGTATAGATTGATGAATGCCTCGATACAAAGGGCATAATCTTCTAAGTAAGCCTCGATGCTGGCCTTTCCATTTTTATAAGTTCGCTGCAATTGGATTCCTTCTTTGTCTTGAATCATCATCTGTTGAGCGAGGAAGTTTGCATTTTTCAGCGCTAATTCCAAGAAAGTTGTTTCTCCAAACATTCGATAAGCGTCTACCAAACCATTGAGCATAAGCGCATTCCAAGAGGTAAGTATTTTATCATCTAAGCCCGGGCGTACGCGTTGGGCGCGAAGCTTGAGGAGCTTGGTTTTCCAATGCTTGACCTGTGCTTGGAGGTCATTAAGGGACAGATCGTGCTTTTGGGCGAAGGCTTGGTCTGTTATCTTCCGATGGAGAATATTATAATCCTTTTCCCAGTTTCCTTTTTCTTCTAAGTTGTAATAATCAAAGAAAAGCGTACGCTCCGCTTCGTCGGGGAAAATTTGTTGCATTTCCTCAGCTTGCCAAATATAGAATTTACCCTCTTCTCCCTCGCTATCGGCATCTAGGGCGGAATAAAAACCTCCTTCCTCATTGGTCAACTCTCGAGCCACGAAAGCAATCGTTTCTTGGACAATTTCTTGGTAGAGTGGCCGCTGCGTGGCCTGAAAAGCTTGCGCGTAGAGACTGACCAATTGGGCATTGTCATAAAGCATTTTCTCGAAATGTGGCGCAAACCAACGTGCATCCACGGAATAGCGGGCAAAACCACCACCAATTTGATCATAAATCCCTCCTTTAGCCATCTCTTCCAGAGTTAGATGGAGTTGGGATAAAGCTTTTTCTTTGTTTTCCTCAGAAGTAGTGGTGTGGGCGTAAGTCAGCAGAAATTGATAGATACTTGGCATGGGGAATTTTGGAGCTTTTTTCATGCCACCCAGCTCCGTATCAAAGGAATGGACAATGCTGTCAAACATTTGATCCAAATCATTTTTTTGGAAATCTTGATGATCAGCGACCAGGCCATACTTTTTTAGCTCACTCGTGGCGATATTCTGACGAAACTGCTCGGCAGATTCTTCCAACTCCTGGCGATTTTCCTGAAATATCTTCGCCACTTTCACCAGTAGATTAGCCCAATTTTGTGGGGGAAAATAAGTGCCCGCGTAAAAAGGCTTGGCCTCGGGCGTGAGGAAAGCATTGAGTGGCCAGCCTCCTTGCATTCCCATAGCTTGTACGGCGTCCATGTAGATGGCATCTACATCGGGGCGTTCTTCCCGATCTACCTTGATGCAGACATAATGCTGATTCATCAATTCGGCAATTTGTTCATTCTCGAAAGACTCGCGTTCCATCACGTGGCACCAATGGCAGGCCGAATAGCCAATGCTCACGATCATGGGTTTGTCTTCTTCTTTGGCTTTTTGCAAGGCTTCTTCACCCCAAGGATACCAATCTACGGGGTTATAGGCGTGTTGTAATAAATAGGGGCTACTCGCTTGTAGGAGTCGATTGGCTTTAGATGAGGTCATAGCAATGAATAGTTAACAGTGCGCAGTAATTAATTTTGACGTTTGGCTGTGTCTTTGAAAAATATCTTTTTCTTAAAAATAGAGATAAATCTCGGTTCGTGCAGATTTTCGGCTATTTATTTGATAGAGATTTTCTGGGTTAGCCTCATTACACACAAATGGTCAGCCTTAGTTAGCAATGAGTGATAAATGAGCAAAATTTCTGCCCAGAATCTTGGGGAACTGGCTGTATTTTTTCTTAAATTTTCTATATTTGTTAAATGCTATTACGCTAACAAGCTCTCCAAAGAGCTTTTTTTGCCTTTTAACTACAATTTAGATATGATTCCAGTGAATGACTGAGAGAGTCTGAGGTGGAGCGTAGTAGCTTTTTGAATTGATTATGTTTAATGATCCTAAATAAATCTCTATGAAATTTATCGTTTCCTCGGCCCAATTGCAGAAGCAATTATCGGTGCTCAGTGGGGTAATCCCAGCCAATCCGCATATTCCGATTCTAGAAAACTTTTTATTTGAGCTACAGGACGGTAAGCTCACGGCCAGTGCCTCTGACCTTCATATCTCCATGACTACGCAGGTACAGGTAGAGAGCACCAACGAAGGCAAAATTGCCGTGCCTGCCCGTCAATTGTTGGAGACGCTCAAGAAGCTGCCAGAGCAACCAGTTACTTTTCAGATGGATGAAGAAAATAGCAGCATCGAGATCACCTCTTACAACGGACGATATAAGCTAAGCGGAGAGAAAGCGGAAGATTTCCCCAAGATTCCACAGCCCGAAGGAGATCAAAAAGTGGGCGTCGCTTCTGATACTCTAGCTACGGCCATCAGTAGTACTATTTTTGCCATCAGTAATGATGAGCTTCGCCCGGCCATGACGGGGCTTTTCCTGAAATTAGACAGTCAGATGACTACCTTCGTGGCGACCGACGGCAATCGGCTGGTCAAATACGAACGAGAAGACCTCCAAGTGGATGAGGCCACCTCTTTCATTATTCCTAAAAAAGCATTGAGCCTTTTGAAATCTTCTCTTCCGTCTGAAGATACTCCCGTGAATACGGAGTTTAGTAGCACCCACGCTTTCTTCAGTTTTGCAAATATCAGTTTGAGTTGCCGTTTGATTGATGAAAATTTCCCCGATTACGAAAATGCCATCCCCCAAGATAACCCGAATGTACTGGTCATCAATCGGGGAGAAATGCTGAACTCGCTCAACCGCCTGTTGATTTACGCGAACAAAACTACAAATCAGGTACGCTTTAAGCTCACGGCGGATAGTTTACAGATCTTTGCCGAGGATCTGGATTTTGCCAATGAAGCACACGAAACACTGAAATGTGAATATCAAGGGGAGGAACTCGAGATAGGTTTTAATGCCAAATACCTCGTGGAGATGCTGAGCAATTTGGATACAGAAGAGGTGCAGTGTTCTTTTTCTACACCCAACCGAGCGGGGATTATCGTACCCAAAGAGCAAGCGAATTCTGAAAACGTATTGATGCTGATTATGCCTGTTATGTTGAGCACTTACGCTTAATTGGATTGAATGGTCAGTTGTGAGTTAGCAGCACGAGACTGACGACTCACAACTGATACCTGATAATTAATTCGCTTCGTACATTTTTTTCACCTTGGCGATATCAGCGGCTAGTTTATCTTTGTCCTCATCCGCGAACTCTAAGCCATCTTCCACTTCTTGGTACAGCTTCATTTCGTCTTCGCTTACCTTGCCATCCTCGATAATATGCTCGATTAGGTCTTTGAGCACATCTCTTTTGATGTGGTTCATTTCATTGTCGGTGATCTCCAGTTTTTCGGTGAGTTCTTTCACTTCGGCAATTTCCTCTGCGGTGATGGTGCCGTCGGCACTTGCTTCCCGAATGGCTTCCATGATTTTATCGTGCATTTCCCGGACTTTCATCTGGTCAAAAGCCTCGTTAGAAAAAGAGGCTCTCACGGAGTTAACAATAGATTTTAGAATACTCATATAAACTTGGGTTAAGATAAGGCGTGTATATCTGTTCAAATTTAAGAAAATCCTGAACATTCACAAGGCATTTGATGGGTGGAGCTGGTTGATCTGCTGAAATTTATTCATCTGCCCAGAGTGCTTGCTTATTTTTTAAAAAAGCTTTTCTTTTTTTTGTTTAATTTGGAAACGGCTCGAATTTTATCCTTAGATTTTCGTGATGCCTCTTTTTTCCGTGCATTTCGGCTCTTTTCCTCGCCATACCTTGGAGTATGTCGCTCAAAAGGAGCTTCCTTTGCGAAAAAAATAGCCGATCAAAAATTTCTGAAATAAAACTCGAGTCGCCCCTCAATGCCTATAAAATTTTATTCCTATCATTAATCTCATCACGCATGATTAAAACTGTAGATTTAGACGAAAGCTTAACTCTGGATGATTACGAACTTTACGCTAATCTGATTATTCCCATTAACGAACTCAGAAAAGAAGCCAAGAAACTGATTCCAAAAGTGCAAAATCATAAAGTGTGGATGATTAACTCCACAGCCCAAGGAGGAGGGGTTGCCGAGATGCTTCCTCGTCTGCTTTCTATTCTAAGGGAACTGGGTTTGAATATCGAGTGGGGAGTGATTAAAACCGAAGAACAGGGATTTTTCAAATTAACCAAAAAAATTCATAATCTGATTCACGGGCAGGGAGAAGCTTTTTTTTCAGAAGAAGAGACGGCACTTTTCGAAAAAGTAAATCGTGAAAATGCCAAGCACTTCCTCAACTTGCTTAACCCTGAGGATATTGTAATCATCCACGACCCGCAGCCCATCGCAATGGTGCATACCTTGAAAGAAGCTATGCCCGATTTGAGAGTGATTTGGCGCTGTCATATTGGCCTGGGAAAAAAAACACCCCAGACCACCGCGGTTTGGAAGTTTTTACAGCCTTACTTAGAAAAATACGACCACAGTATCTTCACGGCCTCTGAATATATTCCAGACTATATAAGCGGAAATGTATCTATCATCCACCCGAGTATCGCCCCGCTGAGCCACAAAAACCGTTATCTTTCTCTCGAGAAACTAGCTGGAATCTTACAAAATGCTGGCCTCGATCCCGATGGTCACGAAGCAGTTGCTCCTCCCTTTACACACGGGGTGAAGCGATTACAACCTAATGGCAAACCAGGCTCTCCGTCTCTACCCGCGGGAATAGATTTGCTCTACACGCCCACGATTACCCAGATTTCTCGCTGGGATCGCCTCAAGGGTTTTCGTCCACTTTTAGAAGCCTTTGCTTATCTCAAAAAAAACTTAAACCAACACACTTATCAATCCGAACGGCATAAACGCACCTTGGAGGTCATGTGTCTGGTGCTAGGAGGGCCTGATCCTGATTATGTAAAAGATGACCCCGAGGGGCAAGAAGTTTTTAATGAATTAAGTGATTTTTATCAGAAACTTCCTGAGCCTATCCAAAAACAAATCGCCATTCTGCAATTGCCCATGCAATCGGCCAAGGAAAATGCTTTGATTGTGAATGCCCTGCAACGCTCCTCAGCCCTTGTGGTGCAAAACTCTCTTCAAGAAGGTTTTGGCTTGACAGTAACCGAGGCCATGTGGAAAATTGTACCCGTACTCGGCAGCAAGGCCGTGGGAATCCGCCAACAAATCCGAGACGGGATTGATGGAAGGTTAGTAGCCAATGCCCAAGATCCAGAAGAAGTGGGACAAACACTGCTGGAAGTATTGGGAAAACCCAAGGAGCTAGAAGTATACGTGCAAAATGCACAAAAGCGAGTGCTGAATGACTTTTTGGTCTTTACACAGGCGCGTAAGTACCTGAACTTGTGTTGTGAAGTAATCTCCTGAAGTGAAAGGAGCTAGCATTGGGAAACTAAGCATTAGGATTCAGAAGAGAATAGTATAACATAAAACTTTCTATCTGGCAACTCCTAACGCCTAAATTCTTACTCCTGACTCGGGAATGCTCGCTCCTAATTCCTACAAAGAAGTAAGTATTTTTTCAAATTTGCCGTAGCCTTGAGGTATTTTAGCCCGTTTCTTGATATAAAATTTTTGAGTGAACATTGCAATGTAATGTTTTGCTCAGTAATCAATATCAATCACCATCCTATGAAACCAAAAAAAGACAAGGATAACATTCTAAAAAATCTGCAAGACATTTTAGAACGCTCTCAAAAGCTACAACGAGAAGCCCAAGAAGATTTGAAAAGAATCTTAGGCCCTTTCTACGAAGAATTTACCAGTAAGGAAAAATCTTTGCTCAAGCAACGCCAAGGAAAACTCAACACCGTCAAAGCATCCAAAAACGCTCCCTTCAATTGAATTTGAAGATACTCGAGGCCATTGTAGATAAGGGCTTCTATGAAAATTTAAGGCTCAACCAGCAAAATCACCCACAACCCCGATGATAAAATAGAAATGATCGTCTATCCTCTATTCCCAAAGCGAGGGATAATTTTAGCAAGCTTAGGTCGCTTCTGATTTCGTGAATACACCCCCACATTTTACTGAATAGATAAATGCTGCTTGATCTCGTTTTGATAGGCTCTGCCAATCGGAATGGTCTTTTTGCCCACGTGAAGACAAGTGCTTTCGGCCGCACTAATATGTTCTATATTAACCAAATAAGATTTATGGGGGCGGATAAAGCGATTGCCGGGCAATTTCTCCATCAGGTTTTTGATCGTGCTTCGGATCGAGTATTTCTTCTTCAAGGTATGGATATCAATGTAATTTCTATCTGCTTTGATCCAGCAAACCTCTTGCGTCTTGATTTTTTGGTGAAGATGTCCGTCTTTTACAAACAAGTAATCTCGCCTGATAGGAGAGGTATTTCCATCAAAAGAAAGATAGTATTTATTAAAGTTGATGATAGCAACTTCTATGGATGTGTACAAATCTTCTTTTTTAAAAGGCTTGACCAAGTAGCCCTGCGGTAGTGTCTTTTTTGCTTGCTGTACCGTGTGCTGGTCAGCTCGGGAGGTGATGTAGATAAAAGGTAACCCATATACTTGATTGATCAAGTGCGCCAAATCAATGCCACTTTCTTGCTTATTTAAGTTGATATCAATCAGCACCAAGTCTGATTTACCTTGTTTTAGATAGCCTTCTGCGCTGGCTAAATCACTGGCTATTCCTGAGATTTCATAGCCCATCTGGTTGAGCATGCCATGAAGATATTCTGCCATCGTGAGCGTATCTTCTACGATGAGAATTTTAATTGGATTCATAAGGAAGAATGTATAAGATTAAGACTGACTGCACGTGGCTTATCCACGTTTCTATGTTTGTATATGTGTACTAAGATTTGGCTAGGAGGATATGGTCTTATTGAAAGATATCTCACATGTGCATTTTTTGTGTCAACATCAAGCTTTGTAGGGAGGTACTATCTCTTCATACCGATCACTCCGGCAATGCATTTTCGCTCACTTTCTCTCAGAGAAAAACGAATACGGTAAATACCCGTCTTCACACACTCAAAAGCAAGGCTGGCTTCTTGCAAGGTATCTCCGGTCTGCATGGGTATTGCTCGCGCTACTACCTGGTCATGGGCATCTACCAGCTCGATGTTGGCCTGAGCATTGGTGTTGGCCTCTGGGTTTAGCATGATTTTGTAGCGAGTTCCCTTAGAGAAAATATAAGAATAATGCTTATTATGTCCTAAGTTTAGGTGATAACTCTTTAGGTAAGTATAGCCACCGTTTTGCTCCAAATGCTTGACACTTTCCTTCAAACCACGGTGGATTTCGCATAAGCATTGCGCTTGTGCATACCAGACACTCAGCAACATCAGCAAAAAAGCCATCAATATTCTGATCAATAGTAAGCGTAAATAGGGGCGAGGAGGTAGCATGGTTTTGTCTTGGATTTTTGGCGAATTCTGTATTTGAACCATCATTTTTTTGAATTTTAATACGGACGTAAGAAATCATTTTATTTATAGACATTTACGCCTCGTGCCAACTGGCTACTGACAAGTGGGGACGAATGACAGACTTTTGTATATCAAAGCTATTCCCAATGAAGTCTATCCTATAGATCAGCCCCGTTAAGCTTGTGCCTAGCCACTTAATTGCTATCTTTGCTCCAACTAAAAATGATGACAAACAATGAAAATCAATAGACTATATTGGCTTTGCCTGGGCTTACTCAGTAGCCCTTTACAAGCACAAATGTCCACTTCGGCTCCGGAAATCCCAGCCGTTTATCAGAATATAAAACAGGATGAATCAGGTAAGCTTTATGTAGAAAATGCAGGAAAAAAGGCTTACGAGATAGAACGTCCTTCACCCTTTACCTTACAACAGGCGCAAGGAAGCCCTCGGGGAACCGAGGTAGGAATCGCTTTTGACTTTGGAGAAAACTTCGCGGGAACGCTCTACTATGGCTTCATCCCGCAGGGAGATTCTAAACATCCGCTACCCGTTTATTTCAAGCGACCCGTGAAAATCGAGGCGGGTAAAGCTGAGATTGATGTCAAAAATCAACTGAGGGGCAAATACGACATGGTAGGCTGGCAAGAGGCGGCTCAGGGCACGCTCGGCTATCGTGTTATGACCGAAGAAGGACTTTTGGTGTATGACGGGAAAGTTACCTTCAAAGGCACAGGCCCTTTTGAAGTGGCTACCAGTATCATCGAAGGGCCATTTGTCAACCTGGTGACCGAAGAAGGAGTTACCATTTCATTTACCAGCAATCAACCCGTAACGGCATCGGTACGAGTAGGAGAAAAAACATTTAGTGGTTCTGGCGAAACTACCCAGCATGAGATCAAGATCACGGGATTGGAAGCCAATCAAGCCTACGATTACACGGTCATTTGTGGTGATATGGAGCAAACTTTTGCCTTTCGTACGGCTCCCAAATCAGGCAGTCGCACGGCCTTTACCTTTGCTTATGCCAGTGATTCTCGCAACGGACAGGGTGGGGGAGAACGCAATCTCTACGGTGCGAATTTTTATATTATGAAAAAAATTATGGCTCTGGCTAAATTCCAAAAGGCGGCTTTCTTTCAATTTTCGGGCGATTTAATTAACGGCTATTTGACCAATCCCGATGAAATGCACCTACAGTATGCCAATTGGAAGCGTGCCGTGGAGCCTTTTGGGCATTACTTTCCTATTTACAAAAGTATGGGTAATCACGAAGCCCTCATGCGCGTGTTTAGCGATGGCAGTACCACTTACAGCGTAGACCGTTTTCCCTTCGAGAGTGAATCAGCCGAAGTGATTTTTGCCCAGAATTTTGTGAATCCCAAGAACGGGCCAGCCAGCGAAGATGGGGCGGCTTATGATCCTAACCCTGAACAAATAGATTTCCCTTCTTACGAAGAAAATGTATTCTACTACACGTATGACAATGTAGCCGTGCTGGTACTCAATTCTGATTATTTCTACGCACCCAGTACGGGAGAAATCCCACATACCGGAGGAGGACTCCACGCTTACATCATGGATCAACAAACCGCCTGGGTGAAAGAGACGATTCAAAAATTAGAAGCAGACGCGAACATAGATCACGTGTTTATTACTTTACACACGCCTTTTTTCCCCAATGGAGGCCACGTGGAAGACGATATGTGGTACGAAGGCAACAACCAATACCGTAGCCAAGTAGCAGGCAAACCGCTCACGAAGGGGATCATCGAGCGCAGGGACGAACTCCTGGACTTGTTGGTAAATCAAAGTCAGAAAGTAAAAGCCATCATGACCGGAGATGAGCATAATTACGCCAAAACCGAAATTGGCCCTGATACGCAAATCTATCCTGAGAACTACTCGGCTCCTAAAATTAAGCTCAACCGTACCATTTACCAAATCAACAATGGTGCGGCAGGGGCACCTTATTACGCCCAGGAGCAAACGCCTTGGACACCCAAAGTGACAGGCTTTACTACTCAAAATGCTCTGGTCTTTTTTCAGGTGGAAGGCAAAAAGCTGCGTATGGAAGTCCTGAATCCAGATACTTTGGAGAAAATAGACGAATTAGAATGGAAATAATCGCCTGAACTCTTTGAGGAGAAGCCTGAGTAGACACCTCTGATCTATTCGGGCTTTTTTTGTGATTTTTTTTCTAGAACACAGAGACACGGAGACACAGAGCAAACAGCCGAGACTTGTTTTTGTATTTCGCAACCACAACCCACCATTCACCACTCACCTTTTTTCCTAAAAATCCTTATATTGCACAAATTGATCTACATTTTTTATTATTTGAAAATTCTTAGCTGATGGCAAATACGACTAATACAGTTCAAACGCATTACCGCACCTGCAATCTTTGTGAGGCGATGTGTGGTCTGGAAATTCAATATGAAGGAAAAAATATTACTTCCATCAAGGGCGACTCTGAAGACCCTTTCAGCAAGGGGCATATTTGTCCCAAAGCCTATGGACTTAAGGATGTATATGAAGACAAAGACCGCTTAAAACACCCCGTGAGGCGTACTTCAACGGGTTGGGAGCAAATTTCTTGGGAAGAGGCTTACGAGGAAATTGTCCAAAATATCCGAGGTATTCAAGCCAAGTATAATCACCCGAATGCCTTGGGAATTTACCTAGGTAATCCGAATGCCCATAATCTGGGTTCTTTCTTAAAAGGGCCAGCTTTTTATCGAGCATTAAAAACCAAGAATCGTTTTTCAGCCACCTCTGTAGATCAATTACCGCATCATTTGGCTTCTCTACAAATGTTTGGGCATCAACTGATGATTCCTGTGCCCGATATAGATCGTACCGAGTACTTTCTGATTTTGGGTGGAAATCCCTTGGCTTCTAATGGGAGCCTGATGACCGTGGCGGACGTGGCAGGTAAAATCAAAGCCATCCAAAAACGAGGAGGTAAAGTGGTAGTAGTAGATCCTCGTCGGAGCGAAACAGCGCAAAAAGCCAGCGAACATCATTTTATCCTGCCCGGTTCGGATGTACTTTTCTTACTAGCTATGGTTCATACTTTGTTCGAGGAAAACTTGGCGCAACCCGGACGCTTGGCCGATATTTCCGAAGGCTTAGAAACTGTAAAAACTTTGGCTCAGAACTACAGTCCCGAACGCGTAGCACCCAGAACGGGCGTAGCGGCGAGTCAAATTCGGCAAATCACTCGGGATTTTGCTCAAGCCTCTGCGGCTTCCTGTTACGGACGAATGGGCGTTTCTACGCAGGCTTTTGGTTCGCTTTGCCAGTGGCTGATTAACGTGATCAATGTGATTACGGGCAACACCGACCGTCCGGGTGGGCCTATGTTTACGCTACCCGCTTTGGATGCGGTGGGCATTACGGGAGCGAGAGGAGCCGTGGGAAGTTTTGGCCGTTGGAAAAGTCGAGTGAGAGGCTTGCCCGAAACGGGCGGAGAAATCCCTGTGTCTACGTTGGCGGAAGAAATTCTAACGCCGGGGGAAGGGCAAATCCGAGCCATGCTGACCGTAGCGGGCAATCCAGTGCTTTCTACGCCCAATGGGCGCCAACTCGATGAAGCCTTTGGTCAATTAGATTTTATGGTGGCAATTGACATTTATATCAATGAAACCACACGCCACGCGCATATCATTCTGCCCTCCACGGTTGGTTTAGAAAATGATCATTACGACGTAGCTTTTCACTATTTAGCGATTCGCAACACGGCCAAATTCTCTCCCAAATTGTTTGAGCCAGAGGGAGAGACCCGCCCCCACGAACAGATTTTTCAAGAATTGTATGAGCGTTTTCAAGCTTTTGACTCGGGTGAGAAGTACGATCTCAAAAAAGAAAAAGATCCTACCAAGCGGCTTTCCATCGAGGGAATTTTAGATGCGGGGCTTCGTTTTGGACCTTATGGTAGTAAGGGACACGTGCTCTATGGCACAAAACCTTACCAAAATCCCAAGCAAGGGGTCAAACTCCAAATTTTGCGAGAGAATCCACACGGAATAGATTTGGGACCACTTCAGCCTTGTTTGCCGGCACGTTTATTTACCAAAAATAAAAAAATACAGTTGGCTCCTGAGATTTTCGTGAAAGATCTATCCAGAGTTGAGCAAACGTTTTTCTCAGAAAACAATCAAGTCAATCAAGCCTTTGATCTTCTGCTGATTGGCCGTCGTCATTTACGCAGTAATAACTCCTGGATGCATAACAGCACCCGGCTGGTGCGGGGGAAAAATCGCTGCACCCTGATGATGCATCCTCAAGACGCTGAGCAGAGAAACTTTGAGAACGGTCAGGTGGTTGAGGTCAGCTCACGGGTAGGAAGTGTACAGATAGAGGTGGAAATTACCGAAGAAATGATGCCCGGCGTGGTCAGCATCCCACACGGATGGGGGCATAACCGGGAAAATACGCAGTGGGAAGTGGCCGAAGCACACGCTGGAGCCAGTATTAATGATTTAACGGATGAATTGTACATTGACCAACTTTCGGGGAATGCGGCTTTTAGTGGTGTACCTGTGAAAGCAGCGTTGGTAAAAGAAGCACTCGAGGTAGAGGTATAATATTGAGAATCAGATTTTTGTAGGAAAATGGAGAAGGTTCTAATCTTTCCCATTTTGAGAGCCTTTCTTCTTTTTCCTTCTTTTTTCAAAAAAAACCTACACAGTAAAACCTTTTGGCCTCAAAACAAGAATAATATTAACAAGGGAATAGCCACAAATTTTGTACTCAAAATGAGTTTGCTCCCTAAAATTTGAACATTTCTTCTAAAATCATCTCCCCTGCATCCAAGTATACCTTGACAGGAGGCGTCCGGCCATGCTTCAATAATTATACCATTTTTTTACTTTTTTTTATGATTTAATCAAAAAAAGTAATACATTTGACTCAATAATATCTCTAACAAGTTTCCGTATGCAAAAACTTGGCTTAAACCAGACACTCACTCAGAAACTGTCTCCACAGCAGATACAGTTTATCAAATTATTACAAATACCTACTGCCGAACTACACGCTAGAATCGAGGAGGAATTGGAAATTAACCCCGCCCTAGATGAAGGTAGAGAGAAGGAAGAGAAAGACGATGACAATGCTGAACTTGATGATTATGATGACAACGATGATAAAGACGATCTAGACGATCTGAGCATTGATGATTATCTGCAAGAAGAAGAAATCAGCGGTTATAAAATGTATGGAGACGGTAACTCGAAAGAAGAAGAACGAGAAATGCCTCTACCTACTACCAGTACGTTGACAGATAACTTGCTGACACAACTGGGCTTTTTAGGATTCCCTGAAAAGGAGAAAACCATCGCCGAACAACTCATCGGAAGCATAGACGGCGACGGTTATATCCGGCGTCCCGTGGAAGCTATCGTCAATGACTTAGCCTTTGCTCAGAACGTAGAAACTACCGAAGAAGAGGTAGAAGCTATTCTTGGTAAAATCCAATATTTTGATCCCCCCGGCATTGCAGCACGTAGCCTCAAAGAGTGCCTCATTATCCAGTTGAGAAGAAAACAGGAAGATGATCCGCACTACAAAATCGCCATCAAACTGCTGGAAAATTGCTTTGAAGAATTTACCAAAAAACATTACGAAAAAATTCAGAAAAAGCTCAATCTAGGTGAAGACGAACTCAAGGAGGTCATCAATATCATCACCAAATTGAACCCCAAACCAGGGGGAAACTCCGTAGAATACGCCCGTGGGCAATACATTATCCCCGACTTTATCCTCAAAAATAACAACGGGAAGCTCGAGCTCACACTCAATTCTCGTAATGCTCCTGAATTGCGTATCAATAATACTTACGCTGATATGCTCGATGCTTACAGCAAAAGTAACAAGAAAGACCGCCAGGCTCGCGATACCATCTCTTTTGTAAAGCAAAAACTGGATGCTGCCAAATGGTTTATTGATGCCATCAAACAACGTCAGCAAACACTATTGCGTACGATGAACGCGATTATCGAGTATCAGTACGAGTTCTTCTTGGAAGGAGATGAGAGCAAATTCAAGCCCATGATCCTGAAAGATATTGCCGATAAGATCAGCATGGATATTTCTACGATCTCGAGGGTAGCCAATAGCAAATCTATTCAAACGGATTTCGGTATTTTTCCACTCAAATATTTCTTTTCCGAAGGAATTTCTACCAAATCAGGTGAGGATGTAAGTAGTCGTGAGGTAAAACACGTGCTCAACAAGCTGGTAGAAGAGGAAGATAAACGCAAACCACTTTCTGATGATAAATTAGAAAAACTACTCAAAAGCAAAGGCTACAAGATCGCCCGTCGTACTGTGGCTAAATACAGAGAACAATTAGGAATTCCCGTAGCACGCCTCCGAAAACAGCTTTAATCTTCGGAAAGATTTATATTTTTGCAAAAAAAGACTGAAGCTATTGAGCACGCGGAGAATTGCTTACCTGATTTCTATATTATTTCATCCTTTGCTTTTGCCCACTTGGGCTTTCTTGGTGATCCTTTACATCCATCCCTTGACCATTCTTACCGTCAATGCAGATGCGAAGTGGCGTTTGCTGGTGATTGTCTTTATTTTGACTTTTCTGGCTCCGGTTACAGGTGTGTTATTTTTTTACACCACTGGCAATATGGAAAGCCTGGAAATGAAATCTCTGCAAGATCGTAAGCTCCCTTTCGTAGTAGCCACGGTATTTTACACGGTGGCCACCCTACTTTTCAAATTTGGGGAAGCTTTTCAAAAAGTGCCGATTTTGGCCGTGATTTTAGGGAGCATCACCCTGTCGGTACTGCTGGTTACTATTATCAGCTTTTACTGGAAAGTCAGTGCCCACAGCACGGGCATCAGTGGAGTTTTGGGCTTTTTGTTTGGTTTGAGCTACCGCTATGCAGATGAAGGACTGTTTTATCCCATCATCGTTTGTACGATTATGGCCGGTCTGCTGATGAGTGCCCGCCTTTATTTGAATGCGCATACTCCCGCGCAAGTGTTGGTTGGTTTCCTGCTTGGATTTTTTATCAACCTATCTTCTATGATATTACTTCTGTAAAATTTCTTTTCTTTTTTTCATTTTTCTTAGATTTGAGGGAATTGAAAATTGCAGATAGGTGATTTGGGGAAAATTTAGCCCCTGAGCAACCGCCTGTAATTGCTAATCTGTGATTGGTAATTTGCAACTCATAACTACATGCATACCCTCATGAACTACGAAACACTAATCTATCAAAAGGAAGCAGGTGTGGGTACAATCATCCTGAATCGCCCTGAGGTTTACAATGCGGTCAATCATCAATTGGCCGATGAACTAATCCACGCCATGACAGCCGCTGAGGCAGACGAAGCCGTGCGCGTGGTCGTGCTCACCGGAGGCGACGGTAAGGCTTTTTGTACGGGACACGATCTGAAAGCACCTGAAAACCAAAAAGGTGCCCCTCCTTCGGGTGCCATCTATCGTAATTATTTTCCCTTGATCCCGATGATGCGCCAAATGCCCAAACCTATTATCTGTCGCCTGAATGGAGTCGCAGCCGGAGCAGGATGCTCTCTCGCACTGGCTTGTGATCTAATCATTGCCAACGAAGAAGCCGAATTGATTGAGGTATTCGTGAACATTGGTTTGGTGCCTGATGCTGGCTCGGTTTACTTTGTACAGCAATTGATGAGTCGCACTCAAGCTTTCGAGTGGATGTCTAAGGCGAAGCGCATCAAAGCCAAAGAAGCGCTTTCTTTGGGAATTGTCAATAAAGCCGTTCCGATGAGCGAATTAGACGCCGCTGTGAAGGCTGAAACGGATTTTTACGCAAATGCTCCTACCAAAGCCATCGGTATGATTAAGAAAATGCTCAATGCCGCTTACCAGTCCGACTTATTACAGGTCATGGAAATGGAAGCCACCTACCAAGATCACGCTGGTAAAACCCACGACCACCAAGAAGGCGTCATGGCTTTTTTGGAAAAGCGTAAACCAGAATTTAAAGGAAAATAAAATACGAATGGCTGCATGATTTGATTGCTTTTAAAAATAGAAGCAATTATCTCACGTAACCATTTAAAAATGAAATAATCATGAGTGAAAAAATAGATAAAGCCCGCCCCGTAAGAACCGGTGAAGAACTAAACCTAGAAAAGCTAACGCCTTTCTTGAACAAAGAGCTGGGAATTGAAGGAGAAATAGAAGTACAGCAGTTTCCGAGTGGTTATTCGAACCTAACTTATTTGATCAAGTTGGGAGATACCGAGCTAGTACTACGTCGCCCACCCGTAGGAGCCGAAGATATCAGCAAAGGACACGACATGGGGCGAGAGTACAAAGTGCTCTCAATGGTGCACCCGCATTATCCCAAGGCACCCAAGCCCTTGGTCTACACCGAAGACAAAAGTATCATTGGCGCACCCTTTTATGTGATGGAGCGCATTCAAGGCATCATCCTGCGCTCTAAGGATAAGATCTCCTATGAGGCCGCTACTGTTCGTAAGCTTAATGAAAATTTTATGGATAATTTGGCTGCTTTGCATCAGCTAGATATTCAGCAGACCGGATTGGTGAATATTGGCAAACCAGAAGGCTACCTAGAGCGACAGGTCAAAGGCTGGACGAAACGCTACCACAAAGCCAAGACGCACGATATCCCCGATATGGAAAAAGCCATGACTTGGCTTGATGCCCATATGCCCGAAAGTCCTGCTCCGACTTTTATTCATAATGACTACAAATACGACAATGTGGTGCTTGACCCAACGGATATTACCCAGATCAAAGCCGTATTGGATTGGGAAATGTCTACCGTTGGTGATCCCTTCACAGATTTAGGAATTGTGCTGAGCTATACCTCCGAAGAGAACGACCCGCCTCATTTGAAAAATTTTGGCATTGAAGTCGTCGAGGGGATGATGAGTCGGGAAGAATTAGTAGCACGCTACGAAGAGACCACCCAAAGAAAAGTAGAAAACTTGAATTATTATTATGCCTTCGCTTTGTTCAAGCTCGGGGTCGTCGTACAGCAAATTTATTATCGCTACCACGTGGGCTACACCCAAGACGAGCGTTTCGCTCCTTTAATCCACTTGGCCAAAGACTGCGCCCTCATGTCTGTCCGCGTGATTGAAGAGCAGAAAGTGAGCGGTTTTTAGGATTAAAAATTCAAGCATCCTGCCCATAGAGTAAGCCCTTCCGATGCGAGCCACAGGAAGGGCTTATCTTTTGACCGTCCTTAATTTGTAATTAGTAATTCCTCTTCTAAACTTTTCTTATCCATTTTCATTTATTATCCTTGAGCGTTGAAAGCTCAGTAAGCATACTATTTTTGCTACTTAGTCATTTTTTGCATAAAATTTATGTCAAAATCCTATATTACAGCCATCGGTACGGCCGTGCCACCCTATCGTATGTCCCAGTCCAGCACGCGAGAGTTTATGGTCAATATACTTCGTTTGGATGAGGCAGAAGCCCGTAAACTACGTGTACTTTATCGTTTATCAGCTATTCAGTATCGTTACACGGTGTTGGAGGATTATACTCGGGAAGAAAATTTTAGCTTTTTCCCCAATGATCCCAAACTGCACACTTTCCCCACCACGGCTCAGCGTATGCGCATTTATGAAGAGAATGCCATCAAGGTAGCTCTGGAGGCGATCAAAGATGCCGGAAGATCAGTGGATTTACCCTTGCAGCAAATTACCCATCTGATTACGGTGAGTTGCACGGGCATGTATGCCCCTGGTTTGGATTTAGAATTGATAGAACAGCTGGGTTTAAATTTTTCTACCCAACGCGTGAGCATTAATTTCATGGGTTGCTACGCCGCCTTTAACGCCCTCAAAGTAGCCGATAGCATTTGCCGAAGTGACCCGATGGCCAAGGTTTTGATTGCCGACGTGGAACTCTGCACTTTGCATTTTCAAGATTCGGCCTTAGATGATGATTTGATCGCTAATTCCCTCTTTGCCGATGGAGCCGCGGCTGTGCTGGTAGAGGCACAACCTCGTGCTACTGGTATTTCATTAAGCATGGATGCTTTTCACTGTGGTCTGGCTCCTCAGGGCAGGAAAGAAATGGCCTGGTATATCAAAGATCAAGGATTTGAAATGCGTCTTTCGGGCTATGTACCCGACATTTTGCAAGGGAGTGTTCGCCCGCTTTTGGCAGAGTTGCTTGCCAAGCTCCATTTGAGCTTAGATGAAGTAAAATGGTTAGCACTTCACCCTGGAGGGAGGAGAATTTTAGAAGCGATTGAGGAAGTATTGCAAATTCCCAAAGAAAAAAACCGTGCTTCTTACGAAATTCTCAAAAATTACGGCAATATGTCTTCTGCTACTGTCTTATTTGTATTGAAATATTTACTTGAAAATGAGAATTTACAAAAAGGACAAAAAATATTGAGCATGGCCTTTGGCCCAGGACTTACCTTAGAATCTGCTTTGCTGGGAGTTTGTAAATAATTAATTACCAACAAAGTACAACCATTTAGACGCATGTTTGCTACCCGTTCTTATGAGGCCGAGTTAATGGATGATCTAAATTTATCCAGCGATGATCTTAAAAAAAATTTAGAGGAGCTAGAGATCATCAATCATTGGTTAGGGGGGCATCAGGTCGTTTTGAATGCTCTGACACGATTACTTCGCTCAGGCCTTACCCAATCGCAAAGACCGCTTAGAATCGCTGATTTAGGCTCAGGTGGGGGGGATTTGCTAAGAGTGATCGCAAAATGGCTGCGCAAACGGGGGATTCAGGCCGAGCTTATCGGCTTGGATGCCAATGATTTTATGATTCAATACGCACAAGAACGCTCTCAGGCTTTTCCCGAGATTCAATTTGTCCAATTAGATATTTTCAGTGAAGATTTTCAAGCAAATCATTACGATTTGGTGGTAGCTAGCCTATTTTGTCACCATTTTTCAGATGAAGCCCTCGTTCAATTGTTTGAGAAGCTTTATTTGCAAGCCAAAAAGGCGGTCATTATCAATGATTTGCATCGGCATTGGCTGGCTTATTATAGTATTAGATTTCTGACCAGAGTTGCTCGAGGCTCTTATTTGGTACAACACGATGCTCCGCTTTCGGTAAGGAGAGCCTTCAAACGGGCGGAGCTAGCCAAGATGCTGCAAGCAGCGGGGATACAAAAATTTGAAATTCGCTGGCTTTGGGCTTTTCGCTACCAAGTCATTTTCCCAACACGATCCAATCTCCCTGTTGATAAAATAGGAAATTAACGCTATCTGCTAGATGCCCAAATTAGATTTAAGTAATTATCAACCCCAAGTCAAAAAAATAGACGGAGAATTATATATTTTCGATCTTGTAAGAAAAAAGTATGTTTATCTAATTCCGGAAGAGTGGGTGAGGCAAGCCTTGATTGATTTATTGGTTCATCAGTATCATTATCCCAAAGGACTGATGCGCATCGAGGGAGGACTTAACTACGGGCAGAGACAGAAGAGGTCAGATATCTTGGTTTATGACCGCTTCGGGCATCCCTTTTTCTTAGTGGAATGCAAATCTATGAAAGTACCAATCAATCAGTCGGTTATAGACCAAGCTGCTCAATATAATGCCGTAATTCAAGCTCCCTATTTGGCCGTGTGCAACGGGGTAGATTATTATGCCTACCAAATGGATCATCAAGCAAAAAAGATCGAGCCTATCGCCGCCATTCCCTCTTTTCCCGAAAAATAACTGGCAAGAGAACAAGCATTTTGAAAACTCGGATGTGATTTTTTATCTCCAATTTTGTTGAAAGATGACGGAATGAGAAAATCTCTCCAGAAGCTTACAGCATCGCTAGGTCTGTGGTGAGGAGTGGATTATTTTTTGATATTAAATAGCATTGAACAGAAATTCTCAGGTGATTTTTATTAGCTTCTTAATCATCTCAGGAAGCAAGCAAGCTTAACCTTTGCTCATCAGGACAATCAATGATCTTAACTCATCTGCTTTGGGATTTTCTTCTGGATCAGCTTATTAAATGATCCTTGTTTGCTGGTTTCACCTCATAACATAAAAACGCATCTAATCTATGGCGCACTCCTTTGGTATTCATCATTTAAAAATCAAAACCAAGCTTTCTGTATTGATTATCAGTCTTCTGCTGGTACTTTTTACCATTCTTGTCTTGGTGATGTACTATGACCAAAGTCGGCGTTTGATTGCTAGTAACGACGCTCGGATGAATTCGCATCTAAGCGATCTCGTGGATATGTTTGATCTACATATTAAAGATAAGCAAGAAGTGGTGGATATCTCTCTGGAAATTGTAGCCCAATTCTTTTCCCAAAAATCTGAGATCGAGTTGCAGGATTCAGTCAAGATAGATTACTTGGTTTTGAGAGAGAAAAGCAAAACACCCGAGAAAGTAACGGTTTCTACCTGGAAACTGGGCGAGGACACGCTCCAATTTAATCAACAAGTAGTGGATAGCTTGCGCGAAATCACCCAGAGCTACATTAGTATCTTACAAAAAACACCTGGCGGCTATCTGCGTATTGCCAGCAATCTGCCTCGCCCAAATGGAGAAAAAGCCGTAGGAACCTTTTTAAATCCTCAATCTGCTGTGATCCCGTATTTAGAGCAACAAAGAAATTTCCACGGTCGTGCTTTCATCGCAGGAGCTTGGTACATTACTGCTTATCAACCTCTAACAATAGATGGAGCCTTGGTGGGAGCGGTCAGTGTGGCCGTGCCCGAGAAAGAATTAAAACTGCTTCGGGCAAAATTCTACCAGAAAAAATATCTGGAATCGGGCTTCCCCTACGTGATGGACGGACAAGGAACTATTATGATTCATCCTAATCAAAAATTAGAAGGGTATAATATACCGAGTGTAGATCCTACGTTCTTCAATTTTGCCGTTAAAAATAAGAAAGGAAAATACCGCTATCTTTCCACGGGAGAAATTTATCGTTGGCAGTATTTTCAATACTACGAGCCTTACGATTTATTTATTAGCATCACCTTACCAGAATCAGAATTCCTGTTGGAACCCTTGGCGCGTATTCGTAACCTGTTGATCGTCACGTTCTTGGTAGCAATTGTGGTGGGAGTATTGATCAACAACTATCTGGTGGCTAAGATTACCCAGCCCATTAATCGGATTGTAGAGGCCATCAAAAAGATGTCTGAGGGACAACCCATTGATAAATTAGAAAAAAAATCAGATGATGAAGTGGGAGAAATCACGGATTCGCTCAACCAATTGATTGAGGGATTTGATGATTACACGGCTTTTGCCCAAGAAATTGGACATCATAATTTTGATACGCATTTCAACCCACTCAGCCAAGAGGATGTTTTGGGGAATTCTCTACTGCAAATGCGTGATAATCTCAAAAGAGCAGACGAGCAGGATCGGAGGCGTAGCTGGATTAGTGAAGGCTTGGCTAAATTTTCTGAGATACTTCGCAAAAATCATGATGATCTCTACAAATTGGCCGGAGACGTGTTAGCAAACTTAATTCAGTATGTACAGGCCAATCAGGGGGGCATTTTTATTCTGGACAACCAGAAGCCCGAAGATCCACAGCTAGAAATGATTGCTTGTTATGCCTATGATCGTCATAAATTTTTGAAAAAGAAATTCAGCGTGGAAGAAGGCTTGGTAGGTCAGGTGTACCTAGAGGGAGAAAAAATCTATCTAAGCGATATTCCCGAAAATTATATTCGGATCACCTCGGGTTTGGGCGAAGCTAATCCGGGACACTTACTCATCGTACCCCTCAGGGCGAATGACCAAATTCTAGGAGTCATGGAGCTGGCTTCTTTCTACGCATTTGAAGATTATAAAATCGAGTTTGTAGAACAACTTTCTGAAAGTATCGCCTCTACGCTCGCCTCCGTAAAAACTAATCAAGTTACGCGCCACTACCTCAAAGAAATGCAAGATGCAAACGAACGCTTGCAGCAGCAAGATGAGGAAATGCGGCAAAATATGGAAGAGCTACAAGCCACTCAGGAAGATGCCCGCCGTAAGGAAGTGGAAATTAAAAAACTGTTGGCCGAAAGTAAAAATAAAGAAGAAAAACTCGAGGAGAATATCAGAGCCATGGAAAACTATCAGGTAGAACTCGAGCAACAAAAAGAGCAGGTAGAGAAGATAAGAGATCAGGAAAAACTTCGTGCCGACGAAACCATACGTCAACAGCGGATTACGATGGAAGAATTGCTCATGAAAAGCCGCGAACGTGAAAAAGAACTCAAAAGCTATATTCAAGAATTGGAAGCAAAAATGAAAGAAAACGGCCAAGAAGTGAATTCAGGTAGCTGAGCATTTTTTTAGAAAATAAAAAACCCGGAAAGCAAAGCTTTTCGGGGTATTCATTTTTTGTCAAGAGGTATTTGCTTTAAATTAAGCAGGGAATTGCTCCTTCAACTCATCGTCCAACTTATCGGCCCACCACTCTAAATCTGCGATACAAGTAGAGAGTTCATGATAATCCATACCACGAATGTCACGCTCATAAGTAGCATAGACCCAATCGCTATTGGGCATCACGGTCAGTTTCACCCCTAGTTTAGAGTCGTTTAGCTCGAGTAGATGACGGTAAAACTCTAGCTCTTTGGATTTAGGGATTTCCATGAGAGGAGAGAAAACACGTAGATAATCACGGCTACTACCGCTAGCAAAGTTTACGGTCTCGATATATACCTGAATGCGGGCAGAACCAATCACCCAATGCCAAGACTTCTTCTCTTCGTTGTAAGTTTGGGCACGGGTAAGTCCTACTGATTCAATGTACTGATGAACCATTTCGGTTACTTCATCTCTTTTTGTTGAAGACATGTTGATATCGATTAATAGGTTTGATAAAATTAGATAGAGATATGTACTCAGAAAATTAGCAAGAGTTACATAAACCTGCTACTAATTAAAATATTATTTGACAGAAATGGAAGGGAATTTAGAAAAAAGGAGCTAGGAGCGCTGCTGACTCCTAGCTCCTAAAGAGACTATCTCAGGATGTACAACTTACCGTAGCCATTCTTAAACGCTTTGTCGGCAGAGGTTGCACGGTGGTCAAAGCTTTCATTTTCTCCCCTGAGAAGCACACGGTACAAATAAACGCCATTAGCCAATCGGTCGCCAAACTCGTCTCTTCCGTCCCAGGCATACTCAGTCAGGTTATTACCAATACGAATGGGGCCCAGCTCGTCTTGGGTAATTTCGCGGACTACCTTGCCCGACACGGTCATAATTTGAATCTTGATCGCTTGGGGGATTTCACGCCCAGTCAGTGTGAACACAAAGCGCGTACTGGTGGAAAAAGGGTTTGGATAGGGATAAAAATTGGTGATGGTGGATTCATTGACCACCTCAAAATTGATTAAATAAGGTTCAGTACCTGCTTTATTGCCAAAGGCGTCTTCTCCCTGTGCCTTGAGGGTATAAATGCCATCTTCAAGGGTCTCAGGGCGAAAATCTACTCTCAGCGTTTGATCCGTGTTGGTAAGCACTACATTGGCTTGGTTGAGATCAACCTCCTCAAAATCGCAGCCATCACAGACTTTCTTGAGGGCTAGATTAATTTTTTCTTGACTTTCTCCTCCTTCCGCCTGACTCACTATTTGGCTATTATCCCGCATCACCACAGAGATAAGCGGTTCAGGGGCGACGATTTCACCATCCATGATTTGTCTGCCATCAAAGGCCACTTCCAATAGCGGATTTTCGTCATCAGGATTAATCCGAAAATCTACTGAGAAAATATTGTTTTCGTAATAAACTTCTGGTTCAATCTGTGGATTCACATAGACCTGCAGGCGGTTGTCCCCTCCTAAGCCTTCTGTTTCTATTTCGTAGGCGAATCGTACGGTTTCTTTGGGAGCAGGTGCTTTGATCTGAGCCGTTTGCTCGATACGATTCAGGGTAGATAAATTCGTGATGGTATATCTGACCGTGAGTGAGTCTGCATCAAAACTGAGATTACTCAAATTACGAAAGGCAAAGTCGAGGTTGATATTTTCTCCCTCATCGCGGTCGGCAAGTTCGTATTTTTCCCTGCCCACGGCATCTACATCTATGTATCCATCGGGTACGCCATCGTAGATAACGAGCCATTTTTGTAGCTGAGGAGGGGTGCTTTTTTCTCCATCTTCCAGATATAATCTCAGGCGGAGATAAGGATATTGCTCTGCATCAATGCTACTCAGGTCGGTCTGGCGAGTACGAATATTGGTCAACAAAGGCGAAGGAGATTCTATGCCCTGCAAAGAGATTCCGTATACTTCCAGATAATAGTCATCTTCTGGTTGGGTAGCCACTTCCTGAATCAGTTCTTTCCAAGCTTTGGCAGGGCCAATTCGGGTAGAACTGACCGCACCTTGTTCGTGCAATGAACTAAGGGGGGCATTCAGAAATACTTGATCTCGTGTAGGATCCCCCACATTGGTGGCAGTAGCCTCGAGAGCCGTTCCCAAATCGGCTCCTCTTCTTCCCAGCAAAAGATAAGGATGACCATTCTGGAGTGAATTATAGATACTGGGGTTGGCTCCCAATTGCGCCAGGTGGCTCTTCATTTCGTTAGTCCATTCGCTGAAATTGATGCGACCAATTGTGAAGAGTAGGACGTAATCGCCCTCTTTGACCTGACTCAAATAATTTCTAAGCGGATTACTCCTGAGTTCATTATTATTATAGAAATAAACCAGTCCGTCTCTTCCACAAATACTACCTGCACCGATGTCTTGGGGCGGAAAAATGGTGCCATCCGCTCCGAAATGCATCAATACCAGTGAATTGCTACCACAGCCTCCTTCGGCCACAGACTCATTCAATACATAGCGATCTCCATCAATCTGCAGATAGACATAGTTGGGATCAGTGTTGTTAATATCTCCGCCCAGCGTTTTGAGAGAGAGGCTTTTCTCACTTTTAATCTGAAATTCCCAGCGTTGGTTATCAGGATTAAGGCGTAAGTTTTGGAGAATATTCTTGGTAAACTGTGGGTATTCGCTTTGAGACCATCCCTCAGGGCTATTTCTGATGTAGGTAAAAGAACTTTCCCCCCATAGGGAATTGGGGTCATTGATGGCATCCGCGTAGTTGACTCGCCAGTAATATACAAGGCTGTCTTGATTATTATCACCCAATAGATTTACATCCCAAGAACCGACGGCTCCTGAGTTTACCGTAGTTCTTTGTTTGATGTTACTGTTAAATTGGGCAGAAGTATCGATTTCAAAGACCACAGGACGAATCTCTTGCGTGCCTAGGTTACTAGCCAGCGCGGTCAAGGTCACCGGTTGCTCGTTGGCAATGGCATACTCCAAGGGAGTAAGCGGTATGACATCCACACTGGGTACAAAAAATTCTAAGAAAGCGGTATTGTTATTCTCATTTTGTTCATCAATCTCGTCCTCAGGGTCTAGGCTTACCTCGAAAAGATTGTTACCAAAATAATTGGTTGTATCATTCTGATAAAGCGTAAAGACCAGCGTATCCTGATAAGCTACTGGATTGTAAGGTTGGGGGCTGACAAAGGTAAAAACCTCTCCGTTGCTCAGGGTTCTTTTGATGCGAATATAGAAAGGCTGATTATCTACAATTCCTACATTGGAAACAATCATTTTCATTTGGATAGAGTCAGAGACAGAGGAAACTGGCTCGCTACCAATGGGTTCTAGAAGCAAACGATTGTTGGAGATTTCATAATCGGGTTTGTTTGCTTTAAAGAATTGAACAGCCGGATCGCCGTGCAAAAACATTTGGTGAGCCGTGGTTTCGTCAAAAACATTTCCACTCACAGAGCGACGTTTGATGGCTTCTTGCATCATTTTACCCACAGATCGACCAATCGTAGCTTCATTTTGAAGGAGATTATAGAAGCTATCCGAATAGCCTCGCAGTGGAATCTCAAAACCTAAAAAGGTATGAGCAATGAAACCAATCGCTCCTCGTTCTGGCGTGAGTACCCAATCTTGGGAAAGAGCCACCGAAGCCGTGTCATAGAAGATAGAGCCTAACTGACAGCCATTGGTGAGAATCATCGGATAAAGACCTCGGTTGCGGTAGCCCTCTGTATCGTCTGATGCTTTGCCAATTTCAATATCGGTAATTTCTGGGCCCGAGTGCCCGAAGAAGGTAATTAGCCCCACGCCTTCATTGACTTGCTCGGAAATATTAATGGTTTCCACGGGGCTCGTCGTGCTTTTGCTTCGGGTAGAAACCTGAGCACCCATGGCTCCATTCTCAACCTTGGATTGGTATGCTTGCAAATATTGCTTGAAAGCGTCTTGTTCTCTTTCATTATTTCCGCCACTGAGGTGGATAATATTTTTTTGCCAGAGAGTAGGGGGAGCACTCTCGTGTTCTATGATTTTGTTGAGATAGGCATGCACCTGTTGGGGATTATAGGCTCCAATACGACCAATGGGGATAGAAGGATGCTCCGTGCCTGAATTGGCTAGTCCGGTTACGTGGGCAATATCTGAGGGAGGGAAACCTGCCGTGGGTACCAAATCCTGAGCCGCGTGCTGAGGGTTTTTACGAATATCTAAGAAATTAGGATCACTTGGCCGGAAATAGGTTTCTGGCAGAGACACAGATTTACCGATAATGAAGATATACTCAGGATTGCCATTTTGAAACATATACTCGGCGAAGCGACGAATCGCCAGGGGAGTTCTTTCTCCATAAGAAAACTGATTATAGAGATCACTGATATTTAGCAACAAGGGCCGAAAGCTACCCCCCGCCTCCGAAGCCCGATAATCGGCATAGGCTTTTACGATATCGTCATGACCACCCGCAGGTTTTCGCAATGCTTTATTGGTAATCATGAGATAATCATAGGCGGTTGGGTCAATGCTCCTCAACTCTACCCGCTCGAGGCGAATAGGAGTAATAAACTGCTGATTATTTACCAAAATACGGCTGCGGAAAGAGGAAGCTGGTAAAATGGCTCTCAACTTACCGTTTTGCTGGCTATGGACAATGCGACTTACATTATTCGGTGTGCTGATATTGTAAACCGCGGGCGTACTGGGCGGATTGTCTATCTCTAAAACATGAAAGCCACTATTTTTGGATTCCAAGCCAAAGACTTTCTCATCAGTGCCATTCATATCCAAGCGTTGCGGATAGACCAAACGGACGTGGACGATGCGAAAAGCACCTTTCACTGCCCTCAGGCGCACGCGGAAGGCACCCGTGCCGCTGATATCTGAGAGATTTAATTTTCTGGATAAGGAGGATTTAAAATGAGAACAAGCAGAAAGAGTTTCCAAGAAACGCAAATTAGTGGTTCCTACGCTCACTTCTACTTGATAATTGGTGGACGAGCCACAAGGACTCTCGTAATCTCCCACGATGACGACTTCTAATTCTGGCTGAACCGAGCCACTGTAAATATTGCTCAGATTGAGAGAAACGGTTCGTGCCCCTCCTTCTAGAATGAGACCACTGGTCCAACCTTCTCCTGTATCGAAGTAAGAGGAATAGACCTGAGATTTTTGATTGACTGGGTAGTTCTGCCCAATAGAAAAAGATTCTGAGAAAAAACGGAGGGCTTCGGCGAGGTGCGATGGTTCTGGGGTTTGATTTACATTGAGATTCACATTTTCCATGCGCTTGCCGAGGCTGCCATCTAGTGTCCAGGTGAGGAAATAAGCGGTGGTATCTGAATAAAGATTATAGTAATCGTTGACTCGACGAGTGGAAATGCCATACAAATACGTGTCCAGAAAGCCATCATTTCTTCTGCCATAGAACTCGATATAATCCCCGGGATCGAGTGTTCCGTCTGCTTCTCCCTGAATATAGATAGCTTGCTCTGTACCACGATGAAAAATTTGTATTTGCTGAGGATTAACCCCTGTGATACCAGCATTGCTAAGGTCTTGATAGCTTAAACGATACATGCCATCCTGTATCGTCGGGATTTTATAATAATTTTGATTAGGGTTGATCCACTCGTTTCCGATTTGTGCCTGAAGGGCTGGAATCTGTACTAAGAGCAATAGCCAATACCAGAACCGGACAAATAGGCTGAAGAAGAGAAGAAGCCGATTCTTTTTTCGGGATTTGATCATATTTTTTTTCATTTTACTAGCAAGATCATTTTTTTCCAAAACCTACTTTCAAAGAGAATACATTTGAATAGAGTGCTTCTGCTTGATCTCCAACGTCGGTCAAGGCATAATCAATAGTAAACTTTTTGATTTTAAGACCTAAACCAAAGTTGGGCTGATAAGAGATATAAGTGGAGTTTTCACCCAGTCTTTTTATCTCCTGAAAATTACTAACGGCAAAGCGAAGAAAAACCATCCGTTTATAATCAAGCTCTATTCCGAAGCTGGGGTCTACAGACATAAGATCTGACTTGACCAATACGTTGCGAGGCCCATCGAAGGTGGTGCCAAAATCTACCGTAGCCAGTAGGCCATAATCTTCTCGAACGCGAAATTCCTTGGCAATACCAATTAATAATTTAGGAAGTGTAATTTCAATAGAATTTTGAGGGATTTCATTTCCAGTTTGTACAAATGTATCAAAAACTAAGGCGGTATTGTGAGTCCAAGCATTAAAAGTACCCGTTACGTCCCGTGCCATGATGCCAAAGCGCCAAGAGTTGACCTTGAGCTGTGCCCCCGCGTCTAGGCCAAAACCCCAGGCATTCGCGAAGTCTCCTACGTTGCGATAAATTACTTTAAAGTTGGCTCCCCATTTTAAGCCCTTGATCAGATTACTCCGGCGAGCATAGGAGAAGATAAAAGCATAATCAGCCGCATTAAAAAAGCGGATATTATCATAATTCAAGCGACCATCCGCATCATAGAGGAAGCGCGTATCGGGGATGTCATCCACGCCAAAGCGGATGACCGACACGCCCAGATGGCTCATCGAGTCAATGGGCGTGGCAAAACCCAAGTAATCGTACTGGGCAATGCCCGCGAAATATTCAGAGTGCATTAAAGCTATTTCGTAGGGGTCTTGGATATCCAGAAGGCCGGCTGGGTTCCAATAGCCTGCCGTTACGTCATTGGCAATCGCTACCTGACTATTAGCCAGCCCCAAAGCGCGAGCACCGACCCCAATGTTGAGAAACTCATTACTATATTTGGGCGTACTTTGAGAAAATACGGAGGAGCTACTTAAGAGGAGGAAACCAATCAATATGCTGATTCTTTTCATAAAAGGTTCAGAACTTTTGTGTTTTCAAGGAATCTAATGAAATTACGGGAGATGGAAATGAGAGTTTAGTAGTTTTCCACCCAAATGAATGTGCTTGTCTGTCTTGAAGTCATCTTTACATACGCTTAAATCGTAAATAGTAACTGAATTTGAGGTCAAATTTACTTGGGAAAATTTCCTTACTTTTCATGAAAGTTGAACATTATCAAGGCGATTCTCAGTTGATTAAATACTGAAACATACCTAACTGGTATCCATCCTGAACGAAAGTAGACCATAATCTAATTATTGCTTGAAGCGATTTATTGAAAATATTGTCATTTCCCGTTTTTTCTATTCTTTTCCTATTCAGCTTCTACTTCATAATATTAAGAAGAATCATGTATTGCTGCTCTTCTGGATCATTATTTTAGGGATCGTAACCGAAACACTAGGTAACAGCATAGGAGTTCCCTCCCTTTTTCTAGACCCAGAATATCGTAATAAGGTTGATTTCTGGAGTTTTTTTATTATCGGTTTCACGCTGGGAGTTTTTATGATGTCTTATCATATTATTTCCTACATTTTGGATGCGCCCCACTTCAGCTTTATTGGTAATCTGAGGCGGCCTTTTACCAAATTTTTTATCAATAATAGCATTATTCCCGCGGTGGTCATCGTGATCTACGTGTGGAATATGATCGAGTACCAGTCTTCCTATGAGCAGAACGATGCCTGGAAAATCAGCCTCAGAACCACAGGCTTATTGATCGGCACGCTTTCTTCTTCACTCACTATGTTTTTGTATTTTATCAGTACGAATCAGGATGTGTTCAAAATATTGGCTTCCAGAGTTGACCAACGCCTCAAGCGCACCGTAGCGGTACGGGTCAATGTGCTCCGACGTATCCGTGATACCCGAAGTCGAAAAGTCAGAGTGGATTATTATTTGGGGAATTCTATGCGTTTACGCAAGCTAGATCAGCGCATGGCTCACGACCAACAGGCAGTACTCAGAGTTTTCGATCAAAATCATCTAAATGCTGTCATCATCCAACTGAGTACTTTCGGCATCATTCTTCTGATCGGCACCCTGCGGGATTATCCTTTCTTCCAAATACCAGCCGGAGCGAGTCTTTTGCTCTTTTTTACGATTTTGTTGATGTTTGCGGGGGTTTTGTCTTATTGGCTGCGAGGTTGGTCCTTTACTTTTGCTATTCTATTAATTCTTTTAATCAATTTTTTGATGAAAGAAAAAGTACTCACTACCGACTACGAAGCCTTTGGGCTAGATTATGAAACCACCAAAGCCGAGTACTCACTTGGCCGCGTGAAAGAACTCAGCGGCGATGCCTACTACGCTCAAGATAAGCAATTGACACTGGTGGCCTTAGAAAATTGGAAGCAAAAATTCCAACAAGAAAATCCGGGCAAGAAACCAATGATGGTTTTCGTCTGCACCAGTGGCGGAGGGCAGCGGGCAGCCGTGTGGACAATGCGCACCCTGCAATTTGTAGATAGCACGCTGAATGGAGGACTCATGCGCCATACGATGCTTTTCACGGGAGCTTCGGGGGGCTTAGTCGGAGCAGCTTATTTTAGAGAACTTTGGTTGAGGCGAGAACTATACCGAAGAGGAGAAAGCAAAATTTATCTCAATCCCTACGACGAAAAATACCTGAATAATATCGCCAAGGACAATCTCAACGCGATCGTATTCAGCCTCGTCGTGAATGATCTTTTCTTTGGTTTTCAGAAATTTGAGTACGCCCGCCACCTCTACGATAAGGACCGAGGCTATGCCTTTGAGCAACAGCTGAATCTCAACACCGAAGGAATACTCGATAAGCCCCTCTGTGACTACCGAGAGCCGGAGTTACTTTCTATCGTACCGATGATGATTCTTGCCCCCACCATTGTAAATGACGGTCGTAAGCTCTTTATTTCGCCTCTAAATGTATCCTACATGACCGTGCCTCGGATTGATCAAATCCGTTTTCTGAACCAAAAAACCAAAGGCATAGAATTTTTGCGTTTTTTCGAGGAACAAAATGCTCATGATCTTCGCTTTCTGAGTGCCCTGAGAATGAGTGCCACTTTCCCCTACGTAACGCCCAACGTGAAATTACCGAGCGAACCAGAGATGGAAATCATGGACGCGGGTCTTTCGGACAACTTTGGTGTTTCGGACGCGGTGCGTTTCCTCTATGCTTTCAAAGATTGGATCGCAGAAAATACGGCGGGGGTTACTTTTGTATCCATTCGGGATACTCAGAAGGATAAACCCATCGAGCGGCGTCTGGAGCAATCTCTTTTTCAGCGAATTTTTACACCTTTGGCCAGCTTGTATGGAAATTTGGAATATCTACAAGATATTAGCAATGATAATATGGTTGAATTTGCGCGTTCTTGGTTTGATAAGGGTTTTCAAATCCATCGGGTAGAATTTCAATACGTACCCATTTCTCAAAATTTGGAAGAAATTCGTCAAAAGCAAAAAGCATTTCAAAACCAGGAAGAAGAAGAAGCTGAGGAAAAAGGAGAAGAAACTTACAAGGTCATCACCATCGAGCGGGCGGCGCTCAGTTGGCGACTTACCGAAAAGGAAAAAGAAAGTATCAAACGCACTATTTATGAACTCCGTAACCAGTTTGCCATCCAACAGTTGGAGCGACTCTTGGAGTAATTCTTTATGAGAAAGTTATTTAAGCGGAGAGCCGCAGAGGGAGCGCAGAGAACCACAGAGCGTGCTCAATGATACTGACGTCTGGAAAAGCATGGCTGGTTAAAATTCTAATTTTTTATTCTCCCGAATCCCGCTGTGGCTCTCTGTGTAAGCCAAATCTATCAGCTTCTAAGCAATTTCTCCAAAAACCCTCAGATTGCAAAAAAATTAGCCAAAAATGATACTAAGATAAGTTAGTACTTCAATCTTCAAAAAACCTTAATCTACAAACCTCACCTTTGCTCAGCTTTTTCGTATCTTTGCACCTTAAATTTAGCAGGGAGTGATTCCCTAAATATTAAAAAACCATGCAAAGTATCCGTAACATCGCCATCATCGCTCACGTTGACCACGGCAAAACTACCTTGGTGGATAAGATCATCCACGCCTCCAAGCTCTTCCGAGAAAACCAGCAATTTGACGACCTGATCCTCGATAACAATGACTTAGAACGAGAACGAGGCATCACCATCGTCTCCAAAAATGTATCCGTTCGCTACAAAGACGTCAAAATCAATATCATCGATACCCCCGGTCACGCCGACTTCGGTGGAGAAGTAGAACGGGTTCTCAAAATGGCCGACGGTGTGCTCTTGCTGGTAGATGCCTTCGAGGGCCCCATGCCACAAACTCGTTTTGTATTGAGCAAAGCCCTTTCTTTGGGTCTAACTCCCATCGTGGTGGTAAATAAGGTAGACAAGCCCAACTGTCGCCCTGACGAAGTACACGAAGCCGTGTTTGATTTAATGTTTAGCCTAGACGCCACCGAAGAGCAACTAGATTTTGTAACGCTCTATGGTTCGGCCAAGCAAGGCTGGATGGGCGAAGATTGGCAGAAACCCACAGATACCATCGAGCCCCTTTTGGACGCGATTTTAGAGCATATCCCACCTGCCCCTTCCTACGAGGGAACTCCACAAATGCAAATCACTTCTCTGGATTATTCTTCCTTTGTCGGACGAATCGCCATCGGGCGCGTATACCGAGGTACTTTGCAAGAAAATAAAGATTATATTTTGTTTAAAGACGATGATAGCACTAAGAAAATCCGCATCAAAGAGCTACAAGTTTTTGAAGGTTTGGGAAAAGCCAAGGTTTCAGAAGTGAATGCAGGAGAAATTTGTGCCATCACGGGCTTAGATGACTTCACCATTGGCGATACCGTGGCGGATTTGGAGAATCCCGAACCACTACCACGCATTGATATTGATGAGCCTACGATGAATATGCTCTTTACGATCAATGACTCTCCTTTCTTTGGCAAAGAGGGTAAATTTGTAACCTCTCGCCACCTACGTGATCGCCTTTACAAAGAAACCGAAAAGAACCTCGCCCTGCGGGTTGTCAATACAGATAGTGAAGATAAATTCTTGGTTTACGGACGAGGAATCCTGCATTTGTCCGTACTCATTGAAACCATGCGCCGTGAAGGGTATGAATTTCAGGTAGGACAGCCCCAAGTGATTCTCAAAGAAGTAGATGGCCAGAAGCATGAGCCTTTTGAGACACTAGTCATTGATGTGCCCGCCGAAGTTTCTGGCAAAGCCATTGAGCTGGTGACCCAACGCAAGGGCGAACTTCTGATTATGGAAACCAAAGGCGAGTGGCAGCATCTCGAGTTTAGCATCCCCGCGCGAGGATTGATTGGCCTGAGAAATCAAGTTTTGACCGCTACGGGTGGAGAAGCCGTGATGAACCACCGCTTTGAAGCCTACAAACCCTTTAAAGGAGAAATTCCCGGACGAATCAACGGCTCACTCATTTCTATGGAGGCTGGGGCTTCCACGGGCTATGCCATTGACAAACTTCAAGATCGTGGACGCTTCTTCATTGATCCAGGTGAGGATGTGTATACTGGTCAAGTAATTGGTGAACACAGCCGCTCTAACGATCTGGTTGTCAACGTGCAAAAAGGTAAAAAACTTACCAATATGCGTGCCGCTGGCTCGGACGATAACGCTAAGATCGCTCCCAAAACCCAATTCTCTCTAGAAGAAACTTTGGAATATATCCAAAAAGACGAATACGTGGAAATCACGCCCGAATCTATCCGTATGCGTAAAATTCTCTTGGATGAAAATGCACGGAAGCGGGCAGCCAACGCGGCGGTTTCCTAATGGGTTGGAGCTTGCTGGTTCAATAAGAAAATATTCTCTAAAGTGGAATATGAAGGTAAAAAGGTTGTAAGCTTAAACTTACAACCTTTTGCAATTTCTAAAAGGGTGGGCAAAAGACAGACCCTTAACCGCCTAAATTCTAGCTCCTAACTCCTCTCTCCTAAATTCTGGCTCCCCTCTCTTAAATTCCCACCCAAATATTCCCTTTTTTCTTTTATCTTGGCTAAAATTGTCATACACTCACTCAAATGCAAAAGCTTATGAAAGTTGTCAAAGGATTAGACGACATCAAAGCCCTCGTGGGGCAAGAAATCGGAACTTCCGACTGGGTCGTGATAGAGCAAAGCCGCATCAATGATTTTGCTGATGCTACTCTAGACCACCAATGGATTCATATTGATGAAGAAAAAGCTAAAGCCTCTCCCCTGAGAACCACCATCGCCCACGGGTTTTTGACGCTTTCCCTCTTACCGTACTTGACCTCGCAAATTTGGAAAGTAGAAGGAGCCAGAATGGGGCTGAATTATGGTCTGGACAAAGTCCGCTTCCCCGAAATGGTACCCGTGGGAAGTAAGGTTCGCGCCCGTGCCACCTTGACTTCGGCTGATGATATATCAGGAAACGGTGTTCACTTGAAAACAACCGTAACTATTGAACGGGAGGGAGGCAATAAACCCGTGTGTGTGGCCGAGTCACTTTCTAGAATTTATTTTTAGGTAGTTAGCTTTTAGTGTTCAGCCCTGAGCTTTCTAACTCTGATTTGGTTTTTGTAAATGCTGTAACAGTTAGCTGTACGCTCATCACTGACTACCAAAAAGAGAACGGGCTGTTTTGAATCTCTCAATTTCCCCCTATCTTGGGTTCACAAATTTTTTGATTGAGAAACTGAATCTAAATTATTATGGCTGTATACGAAAGTCCTTATTTGATCATCAACTACGATGAAGAGATAGGAGCCATCACCGAAGAATGGCAATTAGATTTTACCACCCAAGTCGCCGGGGATAACTTCAGAGAACCCTTGAAAAAGCTACTTCAGGAGTTCGAGGCTCGCAAAGCTACCAAGTGGCTCTGCGATAATACCGAGCAAAAAACAATAGACTCTAAAGATCAACTCTGGCTGGAAGAACACTACTACCCCAAATTGATTGATCTTGGTCTACAAACTATTGCCCTCGTGAATGCCAAGGATATCATGGAGACAGATTATGCAAAAAATAGCTTACAAAATCTGCGAGAAGCTGTAATCACTATCGAGGTCTTTAACAAAAACCAAAGCGCCCGCGAATGGCTAAGTAAGCAATAAAACTGGAATTTAATTTTTATCAAAAGAACAAGGTGCCTGCTTCCTTGTTCTTTTTTATGAAATCTAGTTTGCATTTCATAGAATCCAAAAACTGACGATTGACGGCTGCATGCTACCCAAGCTTATTCTTTGACGCTTATGAAAATCTTAAATGTATTTCAAACTCGAGATTTAGACGATTACACCATCGCACACGAGCCAATTAGCTCCGTAGATTTGATGGAGAGAGCCTCCAAAGCGTTCACTGGAGCATTTACCACCAAATTTGACAAAAAACAAAAAGTCCACATTTTTTGCGGATTAGGCAATAACGGGGGAGATGGCTTGGCGATTGCACGTCTCTTGATTCAAGAGAACTATCAGGTAGAAGTGCATGTATTGCGTTTTTCTGATAAAAATGCTCCCGATTTTGCTATTAATTATCGCCGCCTCAAAGAATGGCTGGAGCCTCGCGAAATCAGAGAAATTACCGATTTTCCGACGATTCCTCAAGAGGCTATCATCATCGATGCCATGTTTGGGTCAGGACTCTCCCGCCCCCTGGAGGGCTTGCCGGCCGAAATCGTCTCGGCCATCAATGAACTGCCTAATACCAAAGTAGCCGTAGATATTGCCTCTGGCTTGTACGCAGATACGCCCTTTGAGGAAGATCAAATTATTCTGGAGGTAGATCACACGATTAGTTTTCAGATGCCCAAATTGGCTTTTATGCTTCCCCAAAATAGCCCTTACGTTGGGCAATGGGAAGTGGTACCCATTGAACTCCACGAAGATTATATTCAATCGGCAAAAACCTCCTATTATAGCCTAGAAGCCAGCTACATCAAGCGTCTTTTGCGCAAGCGACAGAAGTTTGATCATAAAGGAAGCTTTGGTCATGCCTTGATGCTGCTAGGAAGCCACGGGAAAATGGGTGCTGCTGTTTTAGCGGCGCGTGCTTGCATGCACAGTGGAGTAGGTTTGCTCACGGTGCATATTCCCCAATGTGGCTATCAAATTATGCAAGTGGCCGTGCCAGAGGCAATGGTAACCACTGATTTTTCGGATAAATTTATCACGCAATTACCTGAGTTCCCTGAAAAAAAATACCAAGCCATCGGCATCGGCTGTGGAATTGACCAATATACACCCACGCTCAATCTCCTCGAGCAATTGATTAACTATGCCGAAAACCCCCTGGTCTTGGATGCAGATGCACTCAATCTATTGGGAGCCAATCCTTGGCTCTTGGAGCGTTTGCCACCTGAAAGTATCCTCACGCCTCATCCCAAGGAGTTCGAGCGTATTTCCCGTAAGGCCGCCAATGACTATGAACGCTTAGAAATTTTGCAAAATTTCTGTCAAAGCTACCAAGTACACGTGGTACTCAAAGGAGCGCACACGGCCATGGCTAGCCCCGATGAAATGATTTACTTCAATACCACCGGTAATCCGGGTATGGCTACGGCGGGTAGCGGAGATGTGCTGACAGGCATCATCACGAGTTTATTAGCTCAGGGTTATGCCCCAAGAGATGCCGCCCATCTGGGCGTTTACCTACACGGTTTGGCGGGTGATTTTGCGTTGGAGCAAGAAAGCCCCGAATCACTTACGGCCTCAGATCTGATAGAAAATCTAGGAAAAGCTTTTAAACAAATCATGGTAAATTGATAATAAATAAGAAGATTGATTTTTTGGGTGGAATTGAGGGCTAGACTTTATGCCAAAGATGTTGATTATAATTCCTTATTTTCTCATAGAAAAAATCAATAGGCTTAAACATTGATTACTAATTATTTGTTGTAAATTTGAAATTACTTAAAATCAGTCTAAATAAAAGCGATTTTAAACTCCTAACTTCATGAGCAAAGAAACAGATATCTTAGAACAGCATATAAATTCTGACTATAAATACGGTTTTGAAACAAAAGTAGAGCTCGATTCTGCCCCCAAAGGGCTTAACGAGGATATTGTTCGTTTCATCTCCGCCAAGAAAGAAGAGCCCGAATGGATGCTCGAGTGGCGCCTCAAAGCCTATCATCACTGGCTTACCATGGAAGAGCCTACTTGGGCCAACGTGACTTTCCCACCCATTGACTATCAAGACGTCATCTACTACGCCGCTCCTAAGCAAAAAGTGAAGCCCAAGAGCTTGGACGAAGTAGACCCAGAACTACTTGAGACTTTTAAGAAATTAGGGATTTCCCTAGAAGAACAAAAGCGTCTTACGGGAGTAGCCGTGGATGCCGTGATGGATAGTGTATCTATCGGTACGACCTTCAAGGAAAAACTAGGAGAGTTAGGCATTATCTTCTGCTCAATGAGCGAAGCCATTCAAGATCATCCTGAATTAGTTAAGAAATACATCGGTAAAGTCGTTCCTCCAAGCGATAATTACTTCGCAGCTCTGAATTCTGCGGTATTTAGCGATGGTTCTTTCTGCTATATTCCCAAGGGAGTACGTTGCCCGATGGAGCTTTCTACCTATTTCCGTATCAATGCGGCTAATACGGGACAGTTTGAGCGTACCTTGGTTGTGGCCGAAGAAAGTAGCTACGTGAGCTACCTAGAAGGCTGTACGGCTCCGATGCGAGATGAAAATCAATTGCACGCCGCCGTGGTAGAATTGATCGCAATGGATAATGCCGAAATCAAATATTCCACCGTACAAAACTGGTACCCCGGCGATAAAAACGGCAAAGGCGGTATCTACAATTTCGTAACCAAGCGTGGTATTTGCGAAGGCGCAAACTCCAAAATTTCTTGGACACAGGTAGAGACAGGTTCCGCCATTACTTGGAAATATCCAAGCTGTGTACTCAAGGGAGATAATTCTATCGGAGAGTTTTATTCCGTGGCCGTTACCAACAATTACCAACAGGCCGATACAGGAACGAAGATGGTGCACATTGGTAAAAATACCAAGAGCCGCATTGTTTCTAAGGGGATTTCTGCTGGGAAAAGCCAAAATTCTTACCGTGGTCAGGTCAAAGTCTTCAAGAGAGCCGAAAACGCTCGTAATTTCTCTCAGTGCGATTCCTTATTGATGGGCGACCAATGTGGGGCACATACTTTCCCCTACATCGAGGTGGACAACAACACGGGTATCGTTGAGCACGAGGCCACCACTTCTAAAATTGGTGAAGACCAACTTTTCTATTGCACCCAGCGCGGGATTGACCCCGAAGCAGCGGTCGCCTTGATTGTCAATGGCTACGCCAAAGAAGTATTAAAACAATTACCGATGGAATTTGCCGTAGAAGCGCAAAAGCTACTGGCTATTAGCCTAGAAGGTAGTGTCGGGTAAGTAAAAATGGCCAGACTCCGTAAAAAAACCTTGGGCAGTCTTTATGGCTACCCAAGGTTTTTTGGTTTAATATTCTCCTAAACTCTAATTAGTAGAGGTATTCCAAGGCTACTACATCAAAGTTTCCAAACTCACCATCCTCATTTGCACTGAAGCAAGCTAGCATCACAGAGTTCGCATCAAAGCCGCTGGGCGTACCCGGAATATAAACTGCACCCACGCCTCCATCACCTTCATTCCCACCGGTGCTACAAGATAGAGAACGATTAAAATAATCTGTGTGGCGTAGCCCTACCGCATGGCCAATCTCGTGAGTGATCACGTGTTCGGTTGTATTCGTACCGAAGCTACTGGTACCAGATTGAATTTGCACGAATTTGTAAGGAGCTCCACCGCTAGGGAAGCCAGCCGAACCGCCACCTCCGCCAGACACTCGGTACACTACGATGTCGTAAGGCTGATAGTTAGTACCAAAGGTGAGTGTAAAGTTCAAGCCAATGTTGATACGATTATAGTTGTTAATCGCCCATTGCAAAGCAGTACGCATGGTGTTGTCCAAAGCGTTGCTTCCACCTGTGTAACCAATCACGTTAATCGTTTGAGGCGTTGAGACTAGATTATTCGTACGGTACTGTTCACCCACCAAGCCTTGGTGATAAATTTCACTGAGGAGCATTGCTTGAAAATTCTCAGGCGTGATGACAATATCCCCTTCTAATAAAAAGTTTCCACCTTCTAGTTTCGGGTCAAGCATCTCACGGCCATCCGTGGTTCCAATATCACTTACATCAAAACCCAGTGTCTCAAACTGGGCTTTTACTTCACCAGTAAGCTTATTATCTGGTTCTGAGGGGCTAAGTTCTTGATCTTGCGAGCAAGAAAAAGCAAAGATAGATAGGGCCACGAGGGCAAAGATGTTTTTTAAAATAGATCTTACATTCATCATAATTGATGTTTTTTGTTTAATAAAATTGTTCAGAGTAACAATGATATGAGAAATTTGTTTATTTTGCAAAATAGCTGTTTGGCCAAATTAAGTTGGGTAATTAACAATTCTTAACAAAAACGAAATAAGTTGTAGGTCAACAAGCAAGAGGCAATCAAAATGCTATTTTTTAATCAAGAAAGTAAAATATTCTGCTAATTCGAGAAATAATAAAATTTTTTTCAAAAGCCCTTTTGTATATAAAAGTGTGGATTTTTTCTACAAAATAATTAGTTAGCAAGATGAACTAAATGTAACTAAAACAAAGACTTTTTATCTAATAAAGTACTTTTAATTTTTATTTGTAATATTTTTCATATCAATTTTTAGGAGCTAACTTTGCTTAATAAAAAAATATTATTTGGTCATGATTTTACTTCACGGGAAAGTTTATCTTAAACAAATAGGATTTTGGCTCTTGTTTCTGCTGGTAAATCTGACCTACGGACAAGAGGCAAAGTGGGAAAGATTTATTGAAAAAGCTGATAATAACTCAAAAAGGGAGTTTTTCTATGTATTGGAATTGGATCAAAATGCCAATAAATATGACATGGATGGGCTTTCTCTAAACGTCATTCGTGTGCTGGATCAAAGGCATTTGATTGTTAAAATACCCAGAGAAAAATCTATTGCTGAGTTATCACCCGTGGTCACGTGGATACGTCCCGCCAATCATCTCTGGAAATTATCACCTGCCCTCATGCAATCTTTTCAGGAGAAAAAAGATGATGCTCATATTCAGTCTTTTGCGATTCAGGTAGCTAACATAATCGCTTTTCGAGAGAAATTAGCTAGGATTGCTCCTAAGCTTCAAATTCAAAAAAACTACCCAAGCACCGGGCTCTTGGTCGTGGAAGGAAGCTACCAAGCAATCTACCAAAAATTGTTGCCACACCCAGCCGTGCATTTTATCCAAGAGATGCCCGTGCGACCTCGCTTAGAAACCGAAGTGAGAGATGCGAACCCTAATGTCAATCGAGTGAATCTCTTGCACCATCTCTATCCTGAACTCGAAGGGCAAGGACAAATTGTCTCTATCCGCGAGCCTGCTTACAATACTGAGGATGTAGATTTGAGGGGGCGGCATATTTCCAGTGGTCTGGAAGCCAATACTGTATCTGAGCATACCACCGAGATGGCAACCATCATTGCAGGTGCGGGGAATTCTTCTATACGGGGCAGGGGAGTAGCCAGAGCCGCTACTTTGACTTCCTCGGATTTCGGGGTGATTTTTCCCGATGCTGAAAAAGCCTATCAAGATTTGGGCGTATTTGTCCAAAATCACTCCTATGGAACAGAAATTAATAACTTGTATGACAGCTTTGCCCAAGCTTACGATCACAATGCTCACCAGCTACCAGAACTATTACACGTATTCTCGGTAGGAAATGCCGGACAGGAAGCCAGCCAGGAGGGAAATTATGAAAATATAACCGGCTATGCCAATCTCACGGGCAGCTTCAAGATGGCCAAAAATATCCTCACCGTGGGAGCCGTAGACACCCTGCTTGAACTGGAGGATTTAGTATCGAGAGGCCCCGCTTACGATGGCCGCATCAAGCCCGAACTCGTGGCCTATAGCTCGGTAGGCTCTTCTAATGCGGCGGCTTTGGTTTCGGGCGTAAGTACGCTTTTGCAGCAATTTTACCAAGAAAAGTTTTCGGGAGAAGCCGCTCCTTCCGCTTTAATCAAAGCCTTACTTATCAATAGTGCCGAAGACGTAGGAACCCAAGGCCCTGATTTTCGGAGTGGCTATGGAAATGTGAATGCCGGCAGCGCCTTGGAGAGCTTAGCAAATCAACAATTTTTTGAAGCTTCGTTGGTGAGTGGCGAAACACGCCATTTTGACTTAGAAATTCCAGCCAATGCCATGAATCTAAAAATCACTTTGGTTTGGAATGATCCTCCAGCTTTGATCCAAGCACCGCAGGCTTTGGTCAATGACTTAGATTTAAAATTAGTATTTACTGATTCAGAAACCACTTTTTTACCTTGGGTCTTGAATCATGATCCTCACGTAGATTCTTTGCAAATGCCCGCCCAGCGAGGCGAAGACCACTTGAACAACATCGAGCAAGTCAGCTTGGCCGAACCCCAGGCAGGCACTTATCAAATCACGGTGCAAGCCTCCGAAGAATTACAAGGTTCGCAAATTTGCTACGTGGTTTATCAGTGGGAAGAAGCCGAGCAATTTCGCTGGACTTTCCCCAGTGGCAGTGATCAGATGCCTTTTAGTGGTGAGCGGGTGAGTATTTTTCGCTGGGAGGCTTCCTATCCAGATCAAACCGGAAAGCTGGAAATTAGCCTCGACGCAGGCAATAGCTGGCAAACCATCGAGGAATCCGTGAACTTACAAAAAGGCTTTTACTCTTGGACAGCCCCCGATACGACCGTGATCGCGCAGGCCAGGATGCAGATTCAAGATGAAACGTATCTTTCGGAGTTGTTTCCCATTTCCTACCCACTACGACCTACTTTGGGTTTTAATTGTGAGGATTCGCTGTTGGTGCAATGGGCATCGATTCCTGAGGTGGAGCAGTACAAAATTTATACGCTGGGCGATTTGTATCTGGAAGAAATTGCCCAAACGCAGGATACTTTTCTCATTCTTCCTAAATCGGCCTTGATAGAAAGAAAGTACACGGTCATTCCACAGCTAAACCCACGTTACAAGGGCATTCAAGCGTTACTGGCAGATTATACGCAACAAGGGCTTGATTGCTATCTGGTGGGTTGGTCGGTATTTCGGGAAGAAGGAAAAGGAATGCAATTGATTCTAGAGCTGGGAAGTAATCATCAGGTAGAATCGGTGATTTTGGAGCGATTAGAAGGACAAGAATACCTGCCGATACAGTCGCTGGGGCTAGAAAATAATTACCAAAAAAGATGGGAATATCTGGACGCAACGCCACTGGAAGGACAAAATACCTACCGAGCACGGGTGATTTTTGAAAATGGAGACGAGTTTTTTACGCTTCCGGCTTCAGATTATTTTCTTAGAGAAAAAGACTTGCTACTTTTCCCCAATCCGCTCAGCAGAGATCAGGAATTGAATCTCTATACGCGTGATTTAGTGGGAGAAACGCTCCATCTGCAAATTTTTGATAGCCGTGGGCAGCTGATTTTCCAGAATGATTTCAACCGAGATCGGGAAAGCCTTTCCTTATCCCAACTGCCATCGGGTTTGTATCTGTATAAATTGCAGGGAAAGCAATTTTTTCAAGCTGGGAAATTAGTCATTGACTAACTAGCAAGCCTTTGGATTTTCGGGAGCGAGTTCAAAGAAAGTATCGGATTTATCCTCATTTTCTCGGTCTAAGCAAGGGAAATCCTTTTCAATCAGCAAATGCAAAGCTTCATCGCCCCCGAGGGTTTGTTCCACCTCGATACCCACCTGCTGGCTTTCTGCCCAAGTGTGAGCTGTTGACTTGGGTAGAAAGATGATTATTTGGTTATGTTGAAATTGGGCATAGACTTGCTCGGCTGCTTGGCTTAGCTCGAGGCTAAAAGTCAGCGTAGTATCGGCAGAAAAACCGATGCTTTCGCTTACCTTACCCGTTTCCATCAGGTTTTTTAAATCAGATTTTTTTAGACGCAAGCGAATACTATTGTGAATACATCGTAGTTTCATAAGCTTTTTAGTTTTGACGACTCGAGAATAGAAGCTGAAAGAGTCGAGTCTAACTATCTTTTAATCTTTTGTTTTGCTATTTTTTCAGTGCAAAGCCGATCTCAAAGCCAAGCCCTGTAAAATTTCGGCCTCGGCTTCTAGCCAGTAATTTAAACGCTTTTCTACCAGCGAGTTAGAAAAATAATGCTGTGCCATTTCTGTGAAAATCTCCCCGTGTCTTGCTTCGGACTCCCAGAGGAGTTGATAAAAATGACCTAGCTCGGGTTCGGTCTGCGCTTCGGCAATCATTTTGAAACGCTCACAACCACGCCATTCCACCACCGAGGCGATGAGAAGCCGATCCAAAAAACGATCGGCTGGACTTTGATGGCAAAGCTTCAACAACTTACTCACGTAAGGGTCTTTGCCCATTTCTTTTCCCAGAGGGATGCCCCGCTTTTCCATCAATTTATAAACTTGTCGAAAATGTTGCAGCTCTTCCACGGCCGTGTCAATCAGTTCGGGAATGATCTCTTTCCGATCTGGATACTTAGCCACGAAGCTCATGGCCATAGCCGAAGCTTTGCGCTCACAATCCGCGTGATCCTGTAGAAAAAGATCAAATTCTTCCATCACCGTGTCCAACCACGCTTGGCTAGAAGCGACCCTCAACATCTCCAATCCCAGTGTTTTCATTTTCTGACGTATTTTTACGAAGATAAGCAATTTAGAAGAGAATCTAGGAGTCAAGAGCTAGCATCTGAGAGAAAAGAAGTGAAATATAAAGCTACTCCTGATTTTTATATGCTAGCTTTTGACTCCTTTTCACAGAAAATTATGAAATTCGCTACGCTATCTGAACTGGCCAATTTTTACCAAAAACGCTTTGCCTTCCAAAATCCGGTCATTCAAAGCTCTGTCCGGCAGGAAACAAAAATGATCCTAGTCATTCCTTGCCACCAAGAGCCAGATTTGATGGCTACGCTACAATCTTTAGCAAAGGCAGATGGCCCCCGCTTTCCCGTGGAAATATTGATGGTGGTCAATGCCTCCGAAGCAAGCGAAGAAGGCATTCACCAACAAAATCAAAAAAGCCTCCAAGAAGCCAAAGCTTGGGTCGTGTCCGAAGCACCTACTCACTTGAAACTTCATTTGATCGATACGCCTAACCTGCCTCGCAAACACGCCGGAGTGGGCTTGGCTCGAAAAATTGGAATGGACGAAGCACTATCCAGATTTGCCCAGATAGATTACAACGGCTTGATCGTGTGTCTGGACGCGGATTGCCAAGTGGCTCCGAGTTATTTACAGGGCATGGAAAAAGCATTTTTAGCAAAAAATTTTAAATCAGCATCAATTTACTTTGAGCATATTTTTCCCGAAGAGATCACCCTCAAGGCAGGAATTATCCATTATGAATTATTCCTGCGCTATTATGTAGAAGCACTGCGCTACGCAAACTATCCCTATGCTTTCCACACGGTGGGCTCGAGTATGGCAGTCAGGGCGGATGTGTACGCGCTTTCGGGAGGGATGAATCGACGTAAAGCTGGAGAAGATTTTTATTTTATGCATAAAGTAGCTCCTTTGGGCGATCACATCAATTTGAACACCACGACCGTTTATCCTTCGGCACGGGTTTCAGAGCGAGTTCCCTTTGGGACAGGCAGGGCGCAGCATCAATGGCAACAACATCAGCAGCTGCTGACTTATCATCCTGAAATTTTTGAAGTAGTGAAAGATTTTCTAGCAAAAACGGACGAATGGTATCAATCTTTTGATAGTCTCGCCCGGTTATCTTCGGAAGTCTTTGCATTTTTAGAAGAAAATGACTTTCAGAAAAAAATACTCGAGATCAGAAAAAAGTCTACCAGTCTGGAAGTATTTCGTCAGCATTACTTTGCCTGGCTAGATGGCCTGAAAATACTCAAGCTCGTACACCATCTCCGAGATGAAATCTATGGAGAATTGCTTATAGAAGAAGCGGCGACTGAGCTATGGGCAAAAATCGCTAATCGTAATCATTTAACTTCTGATACGGATACAGAAAAGCTACTATATCTTTATCGAGAGAAGGAAAGGCTAGATTAGAAGTCAGGAGCTAGCATTCAAACCTTGATTGCTAGCTCCTGACTCCTGACTCCTCCTTTCTCTACTCGACCAAGCTCTTGAGCAAGGCGCGTACTTCTTTGTAAGAATTGACAAAATATTTGGCCTCTGACACATCGGTGCCTACCTTAACGGTAAAGTTTTCTTTGTCAGAAGTTTTCACGACTTTAAAGGTGTCTTCGTCGGTTTTGTCATCGCCCAGAGCCACGATAAAATCATGCTCGAAGCGATCGAGCCAGCGCGTAGTGGCTTTTCCCTTGTTCACATCGGCGTCCTTGATTTCTACGACCATATCGCCTTCCAGTACTTGCAGGGGCATATTGTTGGTCAGGTACTTGATGTGGCTGCTTAGTTCGCGGGTACGCAGCTCACCTAGGCCCGTTTCTACCTTACGATAATGCCAGACGAGCGAGTAGTTTTTTTCCTCAATAAAAGAACCTGGGGTACGATTCACATAAAGGTCTAACACGGGAAAAATATCCTTTTTCCAATCGTCGGAGAGCTTTTTGATGGGTTCCCAGTCTTGGCCTTTTTCTTTGAGCCAAATACCGTGTTCACAAATGATATCAATATTTTCCAAGTCAGCCAGCCATTTTCCTAGGGTATCGCGTCCTCGTCCACTGATAACGACGACACGGTTTTTGGGATTTTGTGCCAAGGACTCGAGGAGCTGAATGAGTTCGTGATCCGGTCGGGCATCTTCGGGATCATCGTGGAACGAGACCAGCGTACCATCATAATCCAAGAATAGGATGCGTTGTTGGGCGGCGTTGAATTTTTCACGAATTAAATCGACCGTTTTTTCTTCTAGTTTTTTTGCTAACATGTCTTGGTTATTCTCTTTGGTTTCTGTGAGACGATCTACAAATAATTTGACCCAATGGTGTATGTTGTAACGCTTGAGCGAGTTTTGCATCACGCTCATATGTTTTTTCTGTTGTTCTTCGGGCATGCTCAGTGCTTTGTGCATGGCTTCGGCTAATTGATTGACATCGTTTGGATTGATTAGCAAGGAGTCTGAGAGTTCTTTGGCAGCTCCGGCCATTTCACTGAGAATGAGCACTCCTTTTTTGTCCAATTTGCTGGCAATATATTCTTTACAAACGAGATTCATACCATCTCTCAGGGGAGTAATCAGAGCCACGTGCGCCATTCGGTAAAAAGCGGATAGGGCCTCGATGGGAAATGAACGATAGAAATAATGAATTGGCGTCCAAGCCAAGCGACCGTATTTTCCGTTAATTCGCCCTACCAGTTCATCAATTTCTATTTTTAGGCGGCGATAGCGTTCTACTTGATCACGAGAAGGAACCACGATGAGGATCAAAGAAACCTTTTCGCGGTATTGTTCATACTCATCAAAAAATAGCTCAAAAGCTCTTAGTCTTTGGGGAATGCCTTTGGAATAATCCAGACGATCGATAGAAAGCATTAGGCGCTGGTCGCCAATTGACTGGCGATACTGTACCTCTTTATTGATGGTTTCAGGATAAACGGCCGTATTGGCATATTTATCATAATCAATTCCCATCGGAAAAGCGTCCACAGTTACCTTGCGATTATCTATCTCGACCTGCCCGTGGAAATAACCAATTCCTGCCAAGCGATTGACCGAACTCAAAAAATGGCGCATATCATCGTAGGTATGAAAGCCAATCAAGTCTGAGCCTAGCATACCAAAGAGCAACTCCCTACGCCAAGGCAAGCAACGAAAAATCTCGAAAGAAGGAAAGGGAATATGCTGAAAAAAGCCAATACTACTATTTTTGAGCTTTTCACGTACCATTCCTGGCACGAGTAGCAGCTGGTAATCGTGAATCCAGATGGTATCGTCTGGCTCAGCCATTTCCACGATTACTTCTGCAAATTTTTGATTTACCGTCTTGTAAGCCTGCCAAAAATGTTCTTCGTAAACAGCATACTGTGGGAAATAGTGAAAGGTAGGCCACAAGGTAGCGTTGCTGAAGCCTTCATAAAACTCTTTAATTTCTGTTTCAGTCAGAAAAACTGGATGTAGATTTTCCTTGCGAAGTTCTCTGGTGACTACTTTTTTCTCTTTTTCTTCATCCAAATACAGCCCCGGCCATCCAATCCACAGATTATCCCCATCCTTGTAAATGGAACCCAGCCCCGTAGCCAGACCTCCTACACTGGGGGTGTACTTCAGGTGATCTCCTTCTTTCTCAATCTTCACGGGAAGCCGATTGGAAACGATGATAGTTTTCGCCATTGTTTAATAAGTTAATTTGGTGCTTATATACTAAAAAAAGCTGGAAATCCTCGTGTCAAAGCGCATAAAATTCACATTCACTTAGACCGAATCGCTCCGTCTTTTGTATCTGGGCACGGCAAAACTTTCAGCCCTAAATTTATCTTTCAGAGTCTCATTTTCAGAATTTTATCTTAGAATGGCTAACTCAAAGTGGATCGCCTGATTTATTTTCTGACAAGGAGTTTGTAATAAAAATCATTTTTTAATGACCTATACAAAGAATTGGGTGAGTAATCCTGTCTATGTATGCTAGATAGATAAAGAATAATTAAAGATTTTATCTTAACTTTGAATAAGGGAATCCTCACTTGTACGAGGTTGTCTAAAAGATAAAATTTAGAAACCTCAATATCAAAAAATTAAAAATAAACACCTGAAACGATGAATTTCACACTAAGGAAAAGGTTATCTCTTTGGATAATCCTATTGAGCTTTTTGACACCAGCGCTGCCAGCACAGCAAATGTCCGAAACCATTCCATTAGACCCAAAGGTACGCTTGGGCAAGCTCGATAATGGAATCCGCTATTATATTCGTCAGAACGCCAAACCCGAAAAGCGCGTAGAACTTCGCTTGGTCGTAAATACGGGTTCTATGCAAGAAAACGAGAACCAAAGAGGCTTGGCGCATTTTACCGAACATATGCTTTTCAACGGAACCAAAAACTTTGAAAAAAATGATATTGTAGATTATCTGCAAACCATTGGGGTCAAGTTTGGTGCTGATCTGAATGCTTACACCAGCTTTGACGAAACTGTGTATATCCTACCCATTCCTACGGATGACGAAGAGATTCTCAACCAAGGTTTCCAAATCTTAGAAGACTGGGCGCACCAAGCAACCTTTGAAGGCGAAGAAATCGACAAAGAAAGAGGCGTGGTACTCGAAGAAATGCGTAGTCGCAGTGGAGCGGGGCAACGTATTCTGGATCAGTGGTTACCCGTGCTTTTGAAAGACTCTCGCTATGCCGAGCGAATTCCCATCGGTAAAAAAGAGATTTTGGAAAATTTTGAATACGAAACCATCCGAAACTTCTACCGAGATTGGTACCGCCCCGATTTGATGGCCGTCGTAGCCGTGGGTGATATTAATCCTGACGAAATAGAAGCCAAGATTAAAAATTACTTCGGAAAAATCCAACCCGTCGAAAATCCCCGAGAAAAACAAAGTTATCCCGTTCCCGATCACGAAGATACCCGAGTGGTCATTGCCACTGACCCCGAAGAAGCTTTTAATAGTGTGCGTGTTTACTACAAAAAAGATCCACAGGAAGTGAATACGCAACAAGATTATCGTCGTCAGCTCATCTACACGATCTATGGAGGCATGTTTAACAAACGTTTGAGCGAGCTAAGCCAAAAAGCGGATCCACCTTTCATTGGGGCAGGTGTAGGTTATGGCGGAACCCTTGCCCGTACCAAAGATGCTTATACCGTTTTTGCTACCGTACAAGAGGACAAAATTATGAGCGGCTTAGAAACCGTACTCGCCGAGAATAAACGCGTTCTCGAGCACGGGTTTACGCAGAGCGAATTAGATCGCTACAAGAAAGACCTCCTCAATCGCTACGAAAAACAGTACAATGAGCGCGACAAAACCCCCTCTCGCCGTCTCATTTCAGAATATGTAAATCACTTTCTGGAGGATGAGCCCGCCCCAGGAATCGAGTGGGAATATGAATTTGTCAAGGAAGTATTGCCCGGCATTCAATTACAAGAGATCAATCCCTTGGCTAGTCAATGGATCACCGACAAAAACCGAGTAGTGATAGTAACCGCTGCCGAAAAAGAAGGCGTATCTATCCCTACCGAAGCAGAAATACGCCAAGCACTCGACAAAATGGAGACGATGGAAGTAGAACCCTATGAAGATAAAGTCATTGACGAGCCTCTCATGGCAAATATGCCCGTGCCCGGTCGAGTCGTAGATCAAAAAACCCTCGAGGCAGCCGAAGCCACTGAATGGGTGCTCTCTAACGGCATGAAAGTAGTGCTCAAACCCACCAATTTTAAAGATGATGAAGTACTGATCAGTGCTTTTAGTTTTGGAGGGCATTCTCTGGTTAGTGATGAAGACTACTTTTCGGCCAACAATGCCGCCGCGATTGTCAATCAAAGTGGGATTCGGGATTTTTCTAACACAGATTTACAGAAATTGTTGACGGGCAAAACGGTTAATGTCAGCCCTTATATCAATGATTACACCGAAGGTTTTAATGGAAGTGCTTCTCCCAAAGATTTGGAAACTATGTTCCAACTGGTGCATCTCTATTTTACCCAGCCTCGCAAAGATCAGGATGCTTTTCAATCTTATATCAATAAGAACAAAGCAATTTATCAGAATTTGATGTCCAATCCCCAATTTTACTTTTTTAATCGTTATTCGGGCGTACTGAGCCAAAATCATCCTCGTAAGGGAGGTTTTCCTCAGCCCGAAGATTTAGAAAAAGTAGACTTGGATAAAGCTTACCAAATTTACCAAGAGCGTTTTGCCGAGGCGGGAGATTTTGTTTTCTTTTTAGTAGGAAGCTTTGAGATGGAAACCATCAAGCCCATGATTGAAACTTACTTGGCGAGCTTGCCTACCAAAAATCGGGAAGAAAGCTTCCGAGATTTGGGTATTCGCCCCCCCGAAGGCGTCGTGGAAGAAAAATTCCAGAGAGGAACAGATGAGAAAACTCAGGTAGCCATTGTTTTTAATGGAGAGTTGAAAGATCAGAAGGATGAATATTACCTCAACTCTCTGGCAGACGTTCTCAAGATCAAATTGACAGAGAACTTACGCGAAGAAAAAGGAGGCGTCTATGGCACCAGTGCCCGTGCTGGAGTTTCCAAATATCCCGTAGAACGTTATACCATCTCTGTGCAATTTACTTGCGCCCCAGAGAATGCAAACGAGCTAAAAGAGGCCGTATATGAAGAAATCAAAAAGGTGCAAGAAAATGGCCCCACCAAAAAAGATCTAGACAAAATCAAAGAAAGCCAACGCCGAGACTTAGAAGAGAGACGCAAAGAAAACCGCTATTGGGTCAGTGGATTGAATGAAGTTTATTACGAAGGTAAAGATGTAGAAAGTCTTTCCGAAAAGAAAATTCTAAAACGTATTAGCGATCTGACCGTCAACGATCTCCAAAAAACAGCCCAAACCTACTGCGACTTTGAGCAGAGAATTGTGGTACAGATGAATCCCGAGGAAAAACCCGAGGAACCCATGAAGAGTAGTGAAGCAGGGGTAGAAACTGGCCAAATGACTCCCGATGATACTGATGTGGAAGAGGTATTAAATCGCTACCTAGAAGCCGTTGGCGGGAAAGAAAAGCTGGAGCAAATCACCTCTATTTATATGCTCGGAACCATGAGTGTAATGGGGCAAGAGATGAAATCAGAGTCTTGGAAAAAGGCTCCTTTCAAATCATTAAAAGTCCAAACCGTGGCTGGTAACGAAATGGCACGTGTGGCCTTTGATGGTGAAAACGCACTTATCAAAACCATGCAGGGAGAGCAAAAAATAGAAGGCGACAAGGCTAAAACGATGCAGTTTGACGCGGCCGTTTTCTTAGAGCTAGACTATCAGGAATTAGGCTTGGAGCCAAGCCTAGAGGGGATAGAAAAGGTGGGTGAAGCCGATGCTTATAAAGTCGTTTTCCCTATCAGCGGGGAAGTAACGCTGACCCGCTGGTATGATACCGAGAGTGGCCTACTGGTGAAAGAAAAAAGCTTGGCGGGTGAAACTACCTACGATGAATATCAAGAAGTAGAAGGGATCAAGCTTCCTCTCAAAACTACTTCCAAAATTCAAGGTTTTGATGCCAAGACAGAATTTACCGAAGTCAAAATAAATCCTGAATTAGAAGATGAACTCTTTCAAGTCGAGTAAATCACTTCTTCCAAAATAAATTATTTCCCAGAATAGCGAAGATCATTTTATTCTTCGCTATTTTATTGTTTATATTGAGCCTTCATCTCAATACAAATTATGCATGATCAATACCACTTGCGCCTTTCCCTACTAGGATTAGTTTTGGGGGTAAATCTGAACCTTCAAGCGCAAAATGAACCCAAATACCTCCCTTGTGGAAGCCCTATTGACGGTGTGAGCGATAACCCGCGTTCTGAAATCACCATTATTGTACAGAATGATCAAATTCAAGACGTGGTAGCGAGCCATCCAGACCCACCCAACCGGGCGGAATTAATTGATTTGAAAGACAGAACCGTTCTACGCGGACGGATGGATATGCACGTGTACATCGAGGCTCAACAAAACCCACGAGCTACCATGGAGAGCGCTCAGCTCCTCAGGATAAAAGATCGCTTAGGAAGTATCGAGAAAGGTAAACTGGCGGATATCATCGCCTTAGACGATAATCCTCTAGAACATATTCGTACGCTCGAGCAAATACGCTTCGTGATGAAAGATGGCGTAGTCTACAAGATGGCAAATCCATAAATTTCAACCCCAATTTAGATAATACTTCTGATATTTCCGTATCCATTACTAGCTGCTCACCCAATGCCCTAAGTCTTTGATAACTGATTTATTCAAATCCAAAGCAGAAAAAGAGTACTTGGCCTACTACCAAGTGCACGATAAGCCAGCAGGACGTCGTTTAGCGATTCCTGATATTCACGGCTGCGTACAGACTTTTCGCGTGCTCTTAGATCGGATTCAATTGAGTCCTTCGGATCAACTCTTTTTGCTGGGAGATTATATCAACAAAGGGCCCAATAGTGGGGGCGTTTTAGAAGAAATTATCAAATTGGTAAACAAGGGGTATCAAGTCCATAAGCTACGGGGCAACCATGAAGAAATGTTCTTGGAAGCACATCGGAAAGGTACGCTCCCAGACTTTGTCCAACAATATGGTTCTCAATACATGCTCAATAAAAGAGGGCAATTGCCAGACCATTATCTAAAACTGCTAAAAAGCCTGAGCTACTATATTGAGCTAGAAGACTATTATCTGGTACACGCTGGGTTTAATTTTTCTGCCCGAAATCCTCTCCGTGATTGGGATGCCATGTTGCATATCCGAGATTACCCAGCAGACAAAAACTTCTTGCAAGGGAAAAAAATTGTTCACGGCCACAATCCCAAACCTTTATCTATCATCCGAGCGCATATTGACGAGCAAAGCCCCGTCATTCCCCTTGATAACGGCTGTGTATATCACGGAGAAAGACCAGAGCAAGGCAATCTACTTTGTTTTGATTTAGATACACACGCCTTACACATACAAGAAAATGTAGAAGCGGGATAAGTTTTTTGTTTAAATTTGTGTAAATCTTCCAAGAAACCCACAACGAATAAGCAAGCCGCCTATGCAAAACGAAGCCCCAGAAGATTTCCCAGAAGGAGACGACGACGATTTAGACCTCTTCGAGCATCATCGCCTCCTCGTGGACAAAAAGCAAGAACCCCTCCGAATTGATAAATTCCTGATGAATCGCCTAGCCAATGCCACGCGCAATAAGATTCAAGACGGAATCAAGGCGGGCTTTGTCAAAGTAAACGAGCAAACCATCAAGGCCAACTACAAGGTGAAGCCAGAAGATGTGATTAGTATCTCTTTCCCCGAACCACCCCGTGATACCGAGGTAATTCCTGAAAATCTTCCCTTGGATATTCGCTACGAAGATGAGGATTTGTTAGTCGTACATAAGCCTCCGGGTATGGTCGTGCATCCTGCCTACCAAAACTGGACAGGCACTTTGGTCAATGCCTTGGCCTATCACTTCCAGAATCTGCCCGAAAACCGCGACGGTCGCCCCGGCTTGGTGCACCGCATTGATAAAGATACTTCTGGCTTACTCGTGGTAGCCAAGACTGAGCAGGCATTAACTCATTTGGCGAAACAATTTTTTGACCATAGCATCGAGCGTACTTATTTGGCTTTGGTCTGGGGAGAACCTAAGGAAAATGAAGGAACGATTGATGTGAACTTGGGGAGAAGCTTCAAAGACCGTCGTGTTACGGATACTTTTCCCGAAGGAGATATTGGGCGGAGAGCCGTGACGCATTACAAAGTCCTAAAGACGTTGAGATATGTAAGCTTGATCCAATGCCAACTCGAGACGGGGCGTACGCATCAAATTAGAGCACATATGAAGTATCTAGGGCATCCTCTTTTCAATGATAGCACTTACGGCGGAGATAAGATTTTGAAAGGAACGGTTTTCTCCAAATACAAAAGTTTTGTAGAGAATTGTTTCAAATTAATGCCTCGCCAAGCTTTACACGCTAAATCGCTCGGCTTTATTCATCCTCGTACCCAAGAAGAATTGTATTTTGATTCGGACTTGCCCGAAGATTTTCAAAGTGTCTTAGATAAATGGGTACATTATGTACAATATAACCAAGACTGAGGCAAGATTATTGGAAGATAGGTAAATTATCATTTACTTGCGTATCCGCTTACTCATATCAAAAATTGCTTATGGCTTCTAAAACAATCAAAGAAATCCGTGTGGAGTTGGCTCAGGCTATGATTGAAAAGTATGTAGAATCTATTGGTCTCAGCAAAGAACAGGCTTACAGTGAAGAGAAAAATTTTTGGCATTGGAAACACGGCTCCGCCAATATTGAAGTATTTGTCCAGTCTGTAGATGTAGGAGAGGACAAAACCCGCGAATACCTGCGTATTTTTTCTTACATGGCTGACATTCCTACCGTTAGTTTGCAAGCCAGGGAGCAATTTCTGATCCGTCTGCTCGAGATGAATGACCGTAATCTGGGCGTGAAATTAACCCTGATGGAAGGCACCAGCCGAGTTTATGCCACTTATGAAAGAGATATTTTGGGAATGGATTTTGGTGAATTAGCCACCTGTATTGCTGACTTAGAATGGTGGGCCGATAAGCTCGATGATGAGTTGAAAAGTCCTTATAACTAGTATCTCGAGACGGCAGACGACAGATCAGTAGAACCAATCATAAAAAACACGCCCTTAGCAGCCCACGACCCAGAACATCCTGAGAAATTCCTCCAAATTGCTTATCTTTAAAGAAAGCAAGTTCACTTTCCCATGTCTGAAAAACTCTACGTCCGTAACTTTGGCCCTATCCGCGAGGCCGAGCTTGACCTCAAACAAGCCATGGTTTTCATTGGCCCCCAAGCTAGTGGCAAAAGTACCTTGGCAAGGTTGGTGACGATTATGCGGGACTGGCAGTTTATTGCCGACTCGCAGGAGCACGGATTCGGCGATTCTATCTTTAGAGATTATCAAATAGCGTCTTTTTTCAAAGAAAATACCTTCATTCACTTTGAATGCGAAGAGTATACAGTTTTATATGAAAATGGAAGCTTGTCCTTTCCAAAAAAAGAGGAGTACTTAACCAGTAAAAAAAATCTCGAGGAAAATCCGGAAAGCAACCTAAGAACGCTCGAGACTCTTGACAAGATACCTGAAATTCTAAAAGAGGCTAAGAAGCAAGTGACAGAAGAGAATGTTGAAATAGTAAAAGCATTATTGAAACAGCTGGAGAGGAAAAATTATGCAGGCATTTCTTCTTTGAAAGTTCATAGCCTTTATATCCCCGCTGAGAGATCATTTATCTCCGTGGTAGCGGGCTCGTTTATGACATTACAAGAGCGGAAAGTTAGCATCCCCCAACCTATTCTCCGCTTTGGTGCCGCTTTTGAAGAAGCGAGAAATGCGACTCCTTCTTTGAAACTAGACCTAATCAGTGCTGAATATAAGTACGAAAATCAAGAAGATAGAATTTATTTCCAAAAAGACTCATATCTCAAATTAACCGAGAGTGCCAGTGGTTTTCAAACGCTGGTGCCGATGGCTTTAGTTATAGAACATTTTCATAATTATGACCGACTTCACGACTTACCCATCAGGTTCATCATCGAGGAACCCGAACTCAATCTTTATCCCACCACCCAGCGGCAGCTCATCAATTATCTGGTAGAAAAATGCACCTATGTGCACCCTCAGAGTGGCCTTGCTAATCAACTGCTCATCACCACGCATAGCCCCTATGTGCTGACGAGTTTGAACGTACTCATCGCAGCCCACGAAATTGCGAGGCTTTATCCTCAAGAAGAAAATACAATCGAGGAAATAGCTCCCAAAGCTTCATGGCTCAATCCTGAATGTTTTGGTGCTTACTATGTCAGTGAAGGGACAGTACGTCCCATTATGCAAGATGAAGAAAGTCTGAAGTTAATTCAGGAAAGCCAACTGGATGAGGTTTCGGAGGATATTCTGGATGATTTTGATGCTTTGATGGAAATTTTCGTAGCGAGACGAAAAAAAGAAACCAGTACAATCCCGTGAGTAAAGACTTAATTTCTGCTTTCCTCGAAGGAGATTGTTTAAAAATAGAAACCTCTTTGGAGTTTAGTATTGCTGATGGAGAGGCCAATACTGGACGATGCTACATTGTAAATGCAGAAGAAACTGAAGGGCAATTCAAAGTGTCAAACCCTCGTGGAAAAGAAATCTATTTTTTAGCTATCGATAAGTGCTTATTGGATGACCAAGACAACTTGGAGAGATGTGACTTTGCCATCTTTGATGAAAGTACTTTTTGCTTTGTTGAAATTAAAGAAACGCGAAGAAGACGAGGTAAAGTCCGTGAAAAAGCCATCCAACAACTCGAGGCCACCATTAACTATTTTAAACAGCATATTGATTTCGAGGACTATCGATTGGAAGCTATTATTTACTTGGTGAGTCGTGGTGCGTACCCTGCTGCCGATACGAACAAGGAGAAAATGAAAGCCCGCTTCGCTACTAAGCTAGAAACTTTACTCCTCGAAGGCAACCACAAAGCCTTCCCCTGAAAAATTTTGATGAAAATTCTTCGTATTTGCTCAACTATTAAGCAAGTGTTTAGTATATTTACCAAATTGCGATGCAAACTTGTAGCCTTATGCCCAAAACTAAATCTGTCTACTTTTGCCAAAAATGCGGTCACCAATCTCCCAAATGGTTGGGAAAGTGCCCTGCTTGCGAAGAATGGAATACTTTCGTGGAGGAAGTTATCCAAAAAAATCAACCTGAGAAAAAGGGCGAATGGCGCACTTCCACCTCCCAAAAACGAGCCACCAAGCCACGTGCCATCACAGATATTGACCCCATGCTGGAGCAAAGGCTCATCACCCCTGACAAAGAACTCAATCGGGTGCTGGGTGGAGGCATCGTGCCAGGTTCCTTGGTACTGATTGGCGGTGAACCAGGCATTGGTAAATCTACCCTCATGCTACAAATTGCCCTACAATTGGCTTCGCTGAAAGTGCTTTATGTTTCGGGCGAAGAAAGTGAGCAGCAAATCAAAATGCGCGCCGAACGCCTCAGCCCACACGTGGGAGGCATTAGCCCTGACCCCGTACCCAAGGAAGCTGAGTCAGAAAATTCGGACAGTGGTTGCTATATTCTCACCGAAACGGCTACCCAAAATATTTTTAAACAGGTAGAAGCCTTCGAGCCCAACATTCTAGTAATAGATTCTATCCAAACTCTGCAATCGGCTTTTATCGAGTCGGGCGCCGGGAGTGTTTCGCAGGTACGCGAGTGTACCGCCGAGCTGATGAAATTTGCCAAAGAAAGCGGAACGCCCGTTTTTTTGATCGGCCACATTACCAAGGAGGGAAGCATCGCAGGACCCAAAGTACTGGAACACATGGTAGATACGGTCTTGCAATTCGAGGGAGATCGTCACTTGGTCTATCGAATCTTGAGGGCGACCAAAAACCGCTTTGGCTCTACCTCCGAGTTAGGTATTTACGAAATGCTGGGCGATGGACTACGTGAAGTGAGCAATCCTTCCGAGATTTTGATTTCCCAAAGAGAAGAAGATATTAGTGGTATTTCTATCGGCGCCACCATGGAAGGCAACCGTCCTTTGCTGATCGAGGTACAATCGCTGGTCAGTATTTCTAGCTACGGTACGCCCCAGCGAAGTTCCACGGGTTTTGACAACAAACGCTTGAATATGCTCCTGGCCGTTTTGGAGAAAAGAGGCGGCTTGCGCTTGGGCAATCAAGATGTGTTTTTGAATATCACGGGTGGCTTAAAGATTGAAGACCCTGCCATTGATCTAGCCGTGTGTATTTCCGTGGTTTCCTCTTATGAAGATATCATCGTGCCCGCTGATACCTGTTTCGCAGCCGAGGTTGGCTTGGGAGGAGAAATTCGCTCCGTCAATAAAATAGAGCAAAGAATCTCCGAGGCCGAGAAACTAGGTTTCAAACGTATCTTTGTCTCCCGTTTCTCGCTCCGAAGCATTCAAGTAGAAAATTATCAAATCAACATCCGCGCCGTGGGCAAACTGGATGAAATCTTTGATGAGTTGTTTGTGTAAACGAACCACACTATTTGGATTGGGCTAATTTAGGAGATTCATTTTTAGTGAATTGTATAAATGCTTTTACCAAATGATTTTGAAGATGATTAGCTTCATTCTCCCACGCTCGTTCATGATATGGAATATGCCTAACATCTTGATAATCCTGTCCTTGCCAAGTTAGCCCAAAGTCTCCTTTTTCTTGTAACCTGCCTGCCACAAATTGCTGGACATGCACCATCTCGTGCGCTAGTATGCGTTTTTGCCTCATATAGCTAAGGTTTTTCGCAATCATTACGTGAAACATGGGCTTACCTTGAAATTGCCCGGGAATGGTGGTGCCATAGAGATCACAGTTTTGATCAACAGAGATATTTCCAGAAAATTTAACAAAAGAAACCATCAGAATGATTTCTTTCTCAACCGCCAGCCGCTCGAGATAGAACCGTGCTTGCCGCCTAATTTCTTGAGCTTTTTGGTGGTCATTCAACCCGATTACCCGGATAACACGCATTGGTTTTTTTCTAAGAAGTAGGGGTGGATTGCCTAGACTCAAAATGAATAATAAACAAAAAAACTGTGTCATGATAAAGATAGGTTATATGGTTTGATAAAATTGATATGACAAAGATGCGAACTCATCCACTGCTACAAAACCCGAAAGTTGCGCTCCTTTGGAGCAGTCAGTCATCCATGCCAAGCACCCTTTAGATGCCTACATAACATATTGACCACCTGAATATGAGAGGGTTGCGTGTTTGTGCTAGTGTCTAGACCAACCCAAGAATTTTGACGACGACCTGAATCCGTCTACTCCATCTTGGAGCATCTATACCTAAGCACCTTGGAAAAAATCAGCGATAAAATCTCGGAGGAGCAACCCACGGTAAGCCATTCACAAAAGAGAGCTATTTAGTACATAGCGTGTTGAATTCCGAAGCCAGACAGGTGTCCGGATTTTTCTCGACGAAATCTTGGTACAATCGTGTGAGTTTTTTTTGACCCGACAAAGCCTCGAGCTCCCAAGGTCTCTGCAAATAGGGAATCTGGTTTGGGTTAGTATAGCTGTGATTTTTCCAAGAAAGTGCTTGTTCTATGCTCAAATCTCCTTGGAGCATTTGTGCTACGTGAATCATCTCGTGCGCCAAAACGCTTTGCTTCTGGCGCTCATTGATTGAGCGGAGGATTAAGATGTGGAAGGTAGTCAAGGCAGCTTCGGGGTATTGTAAAACCGTACCCTGTAAGCGATGATCTAAAATAGAGGCGGGGCTAAACTGACGAGGGAAAGAAAGAATCACCATCAAAGGTTGATTGATTTGGTAATGCTTCAGATAAAAATAAATCTGATCCATCCACTGTTTTCGTTCTTCTTCTGATGGAACATTTAACACACTCACCTGAATCTGGGCCTGCAGAGAAATTTGAGATAGACCCAAGTAAAACAAAAGAATGAGATAAATAATCGTCTTCATGGCTAAGAAATAGTTATAAGGTTCTTTGAAAAAAAATATCTAACTATATTAGAATACGAATTTCTTAAACCATAAAGGAGCTATAACGTGGCATAAAAAGACATAAAACCAAATGAATGCTACCAGCGAAGAGGTTCCCTCTACCAAAAACAAAAAAGCCGTCAGGGTGAATTTAATTCTCTCCGACGGCTTTGATCTTCTTGAAAAGGTAATTGGTAGAAAACTAGCGAATTTTGATCGGATCGTATTTCTTAAAAAGTGAGAAAGGAGAAGATTGTACCGATTTTTGGAATGCTAACCAATCCTGCTCGAAGAAATCATTAATCTGTGCTAAAATTTCTTTGGCATCGGCTTCGGCTTGGGCTACTTTGAGCTTTTGTGCTTCATTGGGTGCTTCCCAAGTAGATTGAATATAGCCATAGGCACTACGGAGTTTGCTTCCTAGTTCATCGGGATTGCGGAAGATGCCTTGTACATCCTCTTTACCGTTGATGCGTTCTAGCATTTCCTTGATTTGCTTTTGAATGGCTTTGGCCTCTTGTTTCAATTCTTTGGTAGCCTCATCTTCACCTTCTAGTTGTTTCACCACCATCTTAGTGGTTTCCTGAGCTTCTTGCAGTCTGTCTACCGCTTCGGTGCTGGCACGAATACTTTCCTCGATTTGCAGGATGAGTTTATTTTTAGCCTGCATATCGGTCATATTAATGGGCATGCGTGGGTCGCCCACTACTTTGATTTGGGTAGAATCTCGATCTTCGCCGTAGCTCAAACGCACGGTGTAAGTGCCCGGCAATATAGCAGCTCCGCCGCGTTCGGGAGCATCTGGCTTAGGTTTTTTCTGACCGGGAAAACGAACGGCCTTGCGCTCTAGTTCCCAATGCATGCGATTTAGACCGGGCTTGGGTGTGGTTTGCAAGGTGCGAACGATTTCACCAGAAGCATTCAAAATTTCCACCTTCATCTTGAGGGTATCCTTTGGGGTTTCGTCTGTCTTGTTCTCTTCCTCCAAGGCCATTGTACCACTACGAGCTCGGCTGGGAGAGCTATTCTCAGTTTCGGCTTCGGATTCTTTTTTCTTCTCCTGCATTTTTACCTCTTTGACCGCGTAAGAAATCATGGCTCCGTAGGGTCTGTTTTCGCCCTGAAACATGCCCTGGGCGGAAAAACGTGTGCCGGAAGCTTGTTGCACGTTCGCCAGCACCGCTTCGGGTGGCGCAAAAGCGTGTAAGGGCTTGTCCATCAAAGCTATTCCCTGCTGCACTAACTCTCTCAACGGACGAATATCATCCAACACGTAAAAAGCTCTCCCAAAGGTGCCAATGACTAAATCGTATTCTCGGGGATGAATGACCAAGTCCATCGTGGAAACGGTAGGATAACCATTGGTCCATTGGGTCCACTGCTTACCCCCGTCAATGCTCACGTAGAGACCAAATTCGGTTCCTAAGAAAAATAATTTAGGTTCCACGGGATCCTGGGCAAGAGCCAGCGCATGACCCCAGACTTGGCTTTCGTCGGCTAGTCTTTTCCAAGTTTTGCCAAAATCTTGGGTTTGATAGACATAGGGCTTGATATCGTCTCTTCGGTGATTATCAAAAACCACAAAAGCTTCTCCTGCTTTATAAGTAGAAGCTTTGATCTGGGTGACCCAAGTACCTGCAGGTACGCCTTTGACATTAGCGACAACGTTTTTCCAACTCTCGCCTCCATTTTGGGTGATTTGTAAATGCCCATCATCTGTACCCACCCAAATGATGTCTTTTTCTACGGGGCTGGGAGCAATGGAGACGATGGTGGTAAAATTCTCGGCTCCGGTCACATCATAAGTGATTCCCCCACTTTCTAGCTGTTTTTGTTTCTCAGGATCGTTGGTGGTGAGGTCGGGGGAAATAATCTCCCAAGTATTGCCTCGATCTGTACTTTTGTGTAAAAATTGACTGCCAAAATAGACGGTTTTCTTGTCAAAAGGGTCAGTGGCGATGCCTGCATTCCAATTGAAGCGTAGCTTTACTCCCTCGGGGTGAACCGGCTGAATCAGCTTGACTTCTCCCGTGGGAAGATGCACCCGCCCCAAATAGCCCTGCTGAGACATGGCATAGGAATAATCTTCATTACTCGGGTCGGGGACGGCATCAAAGCCATCTCCAAACATAATCTCTTGCCAGTAAGCATTGCGGATGCCATTGGCGCGCCACACGTAGGCCGGGCCTCGCCAAGAGCCATTATCTTGCATTCCTCCGTAGACATTGTAAGGGTGCTGCATGTCCACATTCACGTGATAAAACTGCCCTACGGGAATATTCTCGGCAAATTTCCAGCTTTCACCCCCATCTCGGCTGAGGAAAAGCCCTCCGTCATTGCCATCAATCAAAAATTGGGGATCATTTGGGTCAATCCAAAAAGCGTGATGGTCAGGGTGTACCCGATTGCCATAATCCGCGATGACTTCCCAGGTTTTACCTCCATCTTCACTTCTGGATACATAAGACCAGAGGCTGTAAATCCGATTTTCGTTTTGGGGATCAACATAAATTTCTGAGTAATAAAAGGGGCGATTACCAAACTCACCTTGATCGGTTACTTTTTCCCATTGGAAGCCCCCATCTTTGGATTTGTAAATGCCATTTTTCTTCGCTTCTACGATGGCGTAGACGAGGTCAGGACGGCTGGGAGCGATGGCTAGCCCGACTCTGCCCAGATTGCCTTCGGGTAGGCCATTTTCGGAGGTACGTTTTTCCCAGTTCTCACCTGCATCATAGCTCACGTAAATCCCTGAGCCTTCGCCCCCTGAGTTAAAAAACCAAGGATAGCGACGATGCTCCCACATCGCAGCGATGAGTTTATTAGGATTTTGCGGGTCAATCACCAGGTCAGCCGCTCCTGTTTTTTCATTGACATAGAGTACTTTTTTCCAGGTTTTACCGCCATCGCTGGTTTTGTACACGCCTCTTTCGGGATGCTCACCCCAAGGAGAGCCGATGGCTGCCACGTACACAATATCTGGGTTATTTTTGTGAATGAGGATACGGTGAATACAACGGGTTTTTTCTAAGCCCATCAGCTGCCAATTTTTACCGCCGTCAATGCTTTTGTAAATACCATAACCGCCTGTGTGGCTATTTCGCGGGTTACCTTCGCCTGTGCCTAGCCAAATCACGTCGGGATTGTTTTGGTCAATGGCCAAGGCTCCGACCGAAGCTACCTTTTCTTTTTCAAAAATCGGTTTCCAGGCGATCCCACCGTCGTCCGATCTCCATAAGCCGCCTGAGGCAGCCCCTGCGTAAATGATATCAGGGTCGCGCTCGAGGGCTTGGATGGTGGTGATGCGGCCACTCATGCCCGCTGGACCGATGGCACGGGGTTTTATGCCCTTGAACTTTGTCATGTCGAGCTGCTGCGCTGGTACAGATAGCGTACTCAAGCAGAGCAACATGAGTCCTATCTTCCAGGTCTTGTTCTGGAAAAAGAAGGTTTGTATTGATTGTTGCATATCTCTTATTTTTTTGAGGGTCATTTAATCTCTTTTCCCAAATAATATTTTTTTGGTTGAAAAGAAAAATATATCGTGAATTCCCTATTAAAATTGACTTTTGTCATTGTACCAGAGGGTAAAGAGGGCTAGTTTTGTCAAAAAACATCAGGCTTAGCCTCTAAACTATGAAACGTATCCATCAAAAAATTAGCGATCTGATTCACCACGATCCTGCCCACGCTAAGGCACTCCATTTCCTAGGCATTCATTTTGACCATTACAGTGAAGATACTTTGGGAGAAATCTGCGAGGCTAAGGGATTTGACCCCGCTTGGGTTGTAGAGAAACTTAACGAGAGTACCAAGCCCGTATCTCAGGAGATTAACCTAGATGATTATCCCTTGGATTTGGTCATTGAGTATCTCAAACATCAGCATTTTATTTTTATTAAAGACCGTTTACCCTATTTGGCGCAATTGATTGAAGGGATTGAGCCCGGCGAAGACGACACGATGAAGGAGCTAAAATTCATTTTTCCCGAATTTATGCGAGATTTTATCGAGCACGTCTACGAAGAAGAGGATGACCTATTTGCTTATATCAAAACCCTCAACAGTGCTCCATTAAGCCTGGAACAGGAAAAAGCATCTCCAAGTAAAATTTCTCACTTAGAAGCACAGCATCATCATCAAGATAAAAGCCTAGAGGTACTGATAGAATGGGTGAAAAACGCCAACCAAACCGAAGCGACTCGCCTAAGCTACAAGGTCATTTTGGAAGCATTAGGGCGTTTTGCGCGGGAATTGGAGCAGCACGCACTCATCGAGAATGAAATATTATTTCCCAAAGCGAAAAAATTGGAAGCAGAGATGGTAAAACCTACGGCTGCCATCGGAGATTAGTTCAACAAAATAGAGTAGACAAATACAGTTCTTATCCGTAAAAAGCCCAATTTAATTGGGCTTTTCTGTTTTTTGTGAAGATATAGGGAGTGGAGGAGGTAATAAGCGTGAGAATTGCTTGATTTTTGCTGGAGAAATAAAAAACTTCACCAACAAGGTCGATGAAGTTTCCGATTACACACAAACTATTAACTATTTATAGGATATTTCAATCATCTTCTAAAATGGAGGTCAGGGAGCTTGGATGATGCTCTACCTACCTAAACTGATCTCTTTTTCTCTCTCTCTTCTTGCTTTCTCTTTTTGTTTATTTTCTTAACGCAATAATAAAAAGAACGGCTGAATTATTTCTCTCAAAGAGGACAGACACATTACCTATGTATGTTTTGTTCTTAGAAACTAAGAAAAAAAATAGCAATTTTTGGAAAAAGGGCGATTTTGGTCTAAAAAGGGACTTTAGTTACAGTGTTGCTTCATTTTAGAGGAAGCAGGTTCATAGCCTTCTTCAGCAGATTTTTGCCAATATTGACAAGCTTTGGCTAGCTTCTCACTTTGAAAATAGCTTTCGGCGAGATAAAAATCGTTGAGGGTTAGATTTTGATCCAATTTTTTGGCTCTCTCTAGTGCTGATATGGCTTGCTGTGGTTTTCCTTGGAGCAGGTAATAAATACCTTGATTTTGAACAGCACGTGCATTCTCTTTGTCTAAATCGAGGGATTTCCTTATATCCTTCTGCGCTTCCTCCCATTTTTCTTGTAATAAAAAAATGTAAGCCCGCTGGTTGAGAGAGTAGGTTTCATAAAGGTTGAGATCGAGGGCTTGGTTCACCTGAGCGAGAGCCGTGTCTAAATGATCGTAATGAACCGCTATTTTGCTGAGATTAGTCCAGGCCAAGTCTTTTTTTTCGTCCAAAGCCAGCGCTTCCTGTAAATCTGCACGAGCTCCTTCCCAATCTTGGACTTGAATTTTCATGTAACCTCGACTATCGTAGGCGGCCGCATCCTGAGGATCGAGCGCGATGACCCGATCCAAGTCTTGGATGGCTTGTGCGTAGTTTTGCAGTTGCATCTGCACGCGCGCTCTTTGAAAAAAAACATAGGCCGAATCGGTATAAGCTTCTGCCACTCGATTGAGGTCTTCTAGACTGGCTTCCAATTTACCTAGTTCGAAATAAGCATTTGCCCGGTTATAGAAAGCATCTGTGTAATCTGCTTGGAGGGCAATTGCTTGATTATAATCCTGAATGGCCTGCTCGTACCTGCCGATTCCGTAGTAAGCAATGCCTCGATTGTTGTAAATATCTGGATAACTAGTATCAGCCTGAATCCCTTGGTCATAGTAGCGAATGGCCGCTTTGTAGGACTCTTTTTGGAGTGCTTCGTTTCCTCGCTTAAAATAACGCACCATCTTGCTGTCATACTCAGAAGAGGAGCTACAGGCTACTAAATTGGCCAATAATACTAATACAGTAAACAGGAAAATTCTATGCGACATCATATTTTGGCTTTAAAATTGACTCCCAAGGGGCAACTGGTGGAAGTAAATTAATCTCCCCTCAAAGCCCCGCAAATTTATAATTTAATTTTAAATTTGCGGTTCCTTTAAAAAACAGCAGTGTGGAAAGGAGAAGAGTGTATCACCACGGGTAGTATCGTGACTGCACTTTCCAACCTGAAGTATTTCAGAAATCCAATAGCGAATGCAATTAAGCAAAATAGAAATCAAAGGCTTCAAAAGTTTTGGAGAACAAGCGACCGTTTTGTTTGACACAGGGGTAACGGGCATCGTAGGCCCCAATGGTTGTGGAAAATCCAACGTGGTAGATGCGATTCGTTGGGTATTAGGCGAGCAAAAAACGCGCTCCCTGCGCTCCGATAAGATGGAAAACATTATTTTTAACGGAACCAACAAGCGGAAACCTGCCCAAACTGCTCAGGTAGCACTGACTTTCCACAATGACCGCAACCTGTTGCCCTCAGAATATACCCACGTTACCATCACGCGTCGCTATCACCGCAGTGGCGATAGTGAATACCTCATCAATGATGTGCGTTGCCGCCTGAAAGATATTAATGACTTGTTTCTCGATACGGGAATTGGCCCCGATAGCTATGCGATCATCGAGCTAAAAAAGGTGGATGAAATCCTGAATGACAAATACCAATATCGTCGGGAGCTTTTTGAGAAAGCGGCGGGTATTTCCAAATACAAAACCCGTAAAAAAGAATCTCTCTCGCGCTTAGAATCTGTAGACAAAGACTTGAGTAGAGTAGGGGATTTGCTTTTTGAAATAGAAAAGAACCTAAAGAGTCTGGAAAGACAAGCCAAACAAGCCGAACGTTATTTTAAGCTGAAAAATGCTTATCAAACCGCCAGCCTGGCTTTTGCCCGTCGCTCGGTGAGCCGCCAGCAAAAAATACACGAAGAACTCAAGCAACAAATCCAGACCGAGACCGAACGACGAAAAAACCTTCAAGAAACATGGCTCCAAAAAGAAAATCAAGTGGAGCAACAGAAAGAAAAGCTAGAGCATTTCGAAAAAAATTTAGTGCTTAAACAAAAACAACTGCAAGCTCATACCTCCCAAATTCGCCAGCTCGATAACGAACAAAAGCTCAAGAATGAGAAAGTGCATTTTCTCAAAGAAAAAAATGAAAATATTCGGCAGCAGATTGCCCAAGATATAGAAGGCCAGCGTCAAATTAGAGAAGAAATCCAAAAGCTAAATGAGGAAAAAGAAAAAAGCGAAGCTCACTTCCAACAGCTTAGTCAGGCCATAGCGCAACTTCAAACCACCAACGAACAGCAAAAAAACTATACAGCCGAAATCCAAAATCAACTCAAGAGCCAAGAGGCGATTTATCAGCAGAAGCAACAGCAGATTTATCAACTTCATCAGTCCTATGAGGTTAAACAAACCCGGCTTTCCTCCTCCAAACAGGAAATGGAGAAGATTATTCAAAATAATAATCAGCTCAAAGCAGATTTTGCCAATTATGAAGCCGAGCAAGAAAAGATCAGTGAGGAATTAGCTCAAGCCAAACAGGAATTAGCTGATTTTCAGGAAAAAGAATTGCGCAAAGCCGAAGAAGTACAAGCATTAGAAACCACCATTGAGCTACTCCGCGAAGACCTAAACGAAGCTAATCGCCAGCTAGACGCTCGCCAGAATGAGTACAACCTCACCAAATCTCTGGTAGATAATATGGAAGGTTTTCCCGAAGCCCTGAAATTCCTTCAGTCTGATACGGACTGGGCAGAAAATATTCCGTTGGTTTCGGATATTATCAGTTGTGAAAGCCAATACCGGGTGGCGATTGAGAATTTTCTGGATCCTTGGCTCAACTATTACGTGGTACAAACTGAAGCCGAAGCAAACCAAGCGATTCACCTGCTCAAAAAAGCAGAAAAAGGGAAAGCGAATTTCTTTGTCTTAGATTGGTTAGAAGCACAAAATGGCGAAAATGCTAATCCACAAACCCATTTATCCGAAGATTCGAGTCTGTTCTGGGGAGGCATTAACCCCCAAAATCTGAAAGCGAATGCCAACCCCAACCAACCCGTGAACGCTCTGGATATCGTACACTATGAAAAGGAACACGCGGCGCTGGTGCATTATCTTTTGGACGAATTGTACGTGATCCCTTCTCCTGAGAAGAAACCGACCCACGCGGAAGCCCAACAAAGCTGGGTTACGCTCAACGGGGAAGTCATTCAGCGAAAATTTAGCCTCACGGGTGGTTCTGTGGGTTCTTTCGAAGGGAAAAGAATCGGGCGTGCGAAAAATTTGGAAAGACTGAGCCAAGAAATCCAAAGCCTGAGCGAGCAAATCAATGAATTCAAAGAAGAACTGAGCTTCCGTCAGGCTAATTTACAAAGCCTGAAGCAAAACAAATCCCTCAAAGAAGCTTACCAACGCGCCAGCCAAAAGGTGCAAACCGTAAGTGAAAAATACGTAAGCCTGCGAAGTAAGAAAGAGCAACTCCACCAAATTATTGACCAAAATCTTTCGCGCCACGAAGAGATTCAATACAATATCTCCGAACTAGCCGAGGAAGTGCAAAACGTACAACCTCAACTCAAACAGGAGCAGGAAGCCTTGCTCGAACGGCAAGAGCGCATTGACCATTTCAAATATCAATACGAGGAAGCAAGCGAACAACTAGCACAAACTTCTGCCGATTTTAATGAGCGCAACCTGCAATTTTACCAGCAGAAAAATAAACTAGAAAATGCTGTACAGCAAATAGAATATCAAAATCAAAGCCTGGAGGTACTCAAGGGGCGAATCGAGAAACACGAACTAGAACTCAAACAAGCCGAAGAAGATTTGGAAAATTTGCTCACTCATCAAGAGAATTATGATGAGCAAATTCAGGAACTCAATAGCCAAACTTCTGATTATCAATTGAATGTAGATGCAGCCGAGAAAGATTTTTACAGTCTGCGTGCCCAAATCACGAACCTAGAAAAGGAGTCTAAAGAATACCAAAGGCGCAAAGAAAGCCAAGATACGCTCTTGCAGGGGCTTCAAAACAAAGCCTACGAAACCAATCTGAGCCTCAATCGCCTGCAAGAACGCTTATCCGTAGAGTTTCAAGTGGATCTGGAGCAGCTGATGGCACAACCCGAAATCAGCGAAAAAGACGACGAAAGCGATGAAATGGTGGATTTGAGCGAAGAAGAACTCAAGCACAAAGCTGATATTCTCAAACAAAAAATGGAGAAAATTGGTACGATCAACCCCATGGCTATGGAAGCTTACCAAGAAATGAAAGAGCGCTACGACTTTATTTCCCAGCAAAAAGAAGACTTAACGGCCTCCAAGCAGTCGCTCTTGCAAACCATTGAAGAGATGGAAGATTATGCACGGCAGGCTTTTATGGCGGCTTACGAGCAAATTCGCACGAATTTTACCCGGGTTTTTCGCTCGCTTTTCTCCGCCGAAGACAAAGCCGACCTAGTCCTTTCTGATCCTGAGAATCCGCTGGAGTCCAAGATTGACATTGTTGCCCAGCCCAAAGGCAAACGCCCCCTGACAATTGACCAACTCTCGGGTGGGGAGAAGACCTTGACTTCCATTTCTTTGCTGTTCGCACTTTATCTGCTCAAACCCGCTCCCTTTTGTATCTTCGATGAGGTAGACGCGCCTCTGGACGATGCTAATACGGACAAATTCAACCGAATTATTAAAGAATTTTCCAAAGATTCCCAGTTCATTCTTGTCACGCACAACAAGCGCACCATGGCCAATACCGACATTATGTACGGGGTCACGATGATGGAAGAAGGAGTTTCTAGCGTGGTTCCCGTAGATCTTCGGCAAGTGGAAATGCAGGCCATGGGAAGGTAATGCCCTGTCTATCCTTGATATTTCTTCTTGAAATAATCGTAAGCCTCGTTAATTTTTTGGGAGAGTTGCTCGGCGTATTTTTGTTTCTGAGCATCACCTGCGAAACGGTCGGGGTGATATTTTTTCATCGCTTTTCGATAGGCAATCTTGATCTCTTCGTAAGTAGCCCCGGGCATGACCTCGAGCGCCTGGTAATATTTTGCCTCTGGATTGCTGGATGAACTATTACTGTAAGATGAATAGGAAGAACTAGAAGAGTAACTATCTGAATAGGAAGAGGATGACTTTTGCTCTTGGGATTGGCGGTTTTGGGAGCGACGGTTTCTGCGGTATTTTTGATAAGCACGTCGTTTTTGCTCTTCGGTTTTGGGCTCTTGTGGAGGCTCTTCGGAGGAGGTAAAAGCATCAAACCAACCTTCTGAGGAAGGTTTTTCGTCATATTTACCCAAAAAATCGTTTAGCTCAGATTGAAGAAATTTTAATATTCTTTCAGTAATCATAGATGTAAAGTGCTTGTGTTTAGAATGCGCCAAGGGATGAGTAAAATATTTCAAAAATATTTTCGCATCATAGCAACAAATATAATCAGATAACGAGATTTCATGACAGGGGTTTATCCTCATTTTGAAAAAATTCCTACTTTTGGAGCATGAATCTAATCGAAGTTAAGTTTGAAGATGCTCAAATGCGCAAGGAATTTCTGCATCTTCCCCTCAAAATATACCAAAACGATCCTAATTGGATTCGCCCTCTGGACAAAGACATAGAAGTTGTGTTTGATCCTTCTAAAAATCCCTGTTTTGAGCATGGAGAGTGTATCCGATGGATTCTCCAAAATAAACAAGGAGCAACCATCGGGCGTTTGGCGGCTTTCTACGACCAGCGCACCATGCACAAGGATAATGACCAACCCACGGGCGGTATAGGCTTTTTCGAGTGTATTGACGATCAGGAAGCGGCTTTCTTTTTGTTCGATCAGGCTAAAAAATGGCTAGAAAGTAAAGGCATGGAAGCCATGGATGGCCCCGTTAATTTTGGCGATCGAAGCCGCTGGTGGGGATTGCTGGTGGATGGTTTTCACGAACCCAATTACTGTGTACCCTATCATCCCGCCTATTATCAGAAGTTTTTTGAAGATTATGGCTTCAAAGATTATTTCCAGCAATATACTTACCGTCGCCTGATTGATGGACCAAAACTGGGTGAAACCTTCTATGCCAAAGCGGAGAGATTGCTCAAGAAAAAGGACTACACGTTCAAGCATATCGAGAAAAAGAATCTTAACCAGTACGTCGAGGATTTTCGTACCGTTTACAATGCCAGTTGGGTCAAGCACGCAGGGGTAGCTGAGATGAGCAGCGAAGAAGCCCACGCGGTACTCCACGAACTCAAACCCGTACTAGACGAGCGCATCATTTGGTTTGCTTATTACAATGAACAACCCATTGCTTTTATGGTCATGATTCCGGAGCTGAATCAACTTTTTAAGCATGTGAATGGCAAATTGAATTTGATGGGTAAGCTCAAATTCTTATATCACAAGTGGCGGGGGCATTGCCGCAAGATTTTAGGCTTAGTCATCGGGGTGCTACCTCGTTTTCAGGGGCGGGGTGTGGAGAGTGCCTTGGTTGCACAGTTCTCTTACGTGGCTTATTCAGAAACTTTTCCTTACGATGAATTGGAGTTTAATTGGGTTGGGGATTTCAATCCGGCCATGATGCACGTGTATAGCTCTCTGGAGGCAGAAATTTATAAAACACATATTACCTATCGGAAACTTTTTGACCCTGAGCAAGCATTTAAGCGACATCCCGTGCTAAAATAATTCTTCTGAATATTCTTTTTTAAAAATTTTTTGTAATAACAAAAAGTTCGCAAGACTTACGATTTTTTTAAGTACTAGAAAATTGGAGTGGAAGTAGAAGCCAGAGCAAAAGCAGTTCAGTAACGGAGTTGCTTTTGCTTCTCCATTCAATTAAGATTGCTTTTCAATCAGGGAGCGTTCTGCTTTGAGCCAGGCCACTGCCTCTTCGCGGCTATCAAAGTATTTTTGGTCGTAACGACGGAAGGCTTGCTCATCATTCGTTTGCTCCAAAGAAAGTTGCGCGTAAAAATCTTCGGGAATGAGATAAGCTACTCTTCTTTGGCTGGGGTCGCCCGGGATTTTAGAAAATTCGGCCATCACCTCTTGGTTGACCCATTCTTGCACATCGGGCTCGATGGTAAAGTACATTTTACGCGTATCAATCAAAGCAGGTACGAACTCTTCAAGATGCTGCAACTTAAAATCCACGTAAGCTTTGGCATAATTTAGAATGCTTTCCTTAAAATCTTCATTCTCCATTTCTTGGCTTTGGGCTTGCCATTGCACATCGATGAGTTGCTCATCGCTGCGATAAGAGACGATCAGAAAATCGTTTTTGAAAAGTATTTTATCATTCATCATGTCGGGCAGTTTATTTAAGACAATATAGGTTTTAGTTACGAAATCGTGGGAATTTCGTTATCCAACCTAGGCTTAAATCAGCCACATTTCGCCAGTTTCTTGCCCAAAGTAGAGAAAAAACGTGAAATAGGGACACGCTTAATCCACTGAACACGCGATTCACCGTGGACACGGTTTAGTACTTGACCAATATCCTCTGGCCTTGCATCTGAGCCATCTTACAGGTCAAAACATAAGCTCCCGAGGGTAATTCACTGAGGTTGAGCGTGTGTATCAATTCCTGCTCTTTTTTCCAGCCAGTCAATTGCTTCAGAATCTGACCCCTGAGGTCGGTAATAGAAAGCTCATATTTGCCAGTATGGCTTAGTTTTAGACGAAAACTAGCCACTTCTTGACTAGGATTGGGGGTAATTTGCATCAAGGCAGAAATATCACCATCTTCTAAGCTAGTAACGGTCGGAGGGAAATTCAAGGTATTTGAAATAGATTCACAAGCAGCTGGCCCGATGCCAAAAGCAGCGATTAGATAGTACTGTCCATTGAGCTCTGGCGTGTAAAATCGCTGATTGGCTCCTTGAATCGGCTCAAAATTTCTAAACCACTGGTAAGAGGATGCATCTCGCTGGTTAGTCCGAAACACACCTTCTTCCAAACGAATATTTAGCTCGGGAGGGCTGCCATCAAAGACAATGTCTTTATTGATAAAGGTGGTATCTGTACAAACGTCTACTTGCACAATACAGCTATAACTGCCCGTTTGCTCCGCTAGATAACGCCGAGAGTTAGCTCTTGGAATTGGAACCCCGTTGCGGAGCCATTGATAGTTAGCCTCTTCCAACAAAGGAACAATCTCCAGAGGAAGAGATTTACCCTCGCAAATGCGGCCATCACTGTTCTCTAGGCTCACCACCGCGATCAAATCACGCAAGCCACAGACGGCTCGAGTGATCGCGATATTACTGGGCGTATTACCTCCTACATGAAGGGCGATCACTCGGTAGGTATAAATCGCATCGGGCACGATCTCCTGTACATCAGTAAATTTTTTAAGTCTTTGCTGTTGATCGTTCCGAATGACCACTAATGTATCCTGTTGCCCTTCGATAAATCCACTGGCGCGCAGACGCTCCACGATAAACAAGGTAGTGGTATCCAGATCATACTGCCAACTTAAATTAATCTGCCGAGTCGTGAGTGCTTGTGCCGTTAAGTTAAGCGGAGGCGTAGGGGGAGCCACGGTCTGGTCGGGAGGTAACTGAACTTGGTCAATATTGCTGTAAGAAGAATTACCTAGTGTATTAAAAGCACGTACTCGATATCGATAAGATAAATTTTCTTGCAAATTTCTATCTATCAATTCGCGGGCAGCAGGACCGAGCGTGACGATTTCTGTAAAGTTATTATTCGAGAGCAAGCTAGCTCTTTCTACCCGAAAACCGGCTACTCCCTCACCAGAACTTGACCAAGTGAGGCGCACCTGCGCACTATCTAGCAAAGTAGCCTGCAAACCCAAGGGAGCCGTAGGTACATTGACAGGACGCGCCGCAGATACATTACTAAACGCTGAATTGCTACTGCCCAAATCCGCTCTGACCCGATAAAAATAGAGCGTATCCTGATTTACGATGTCCAAGTATTGCCTACCTTCAAGGTTGGCGGCTGAGACAGGATTTTGGAAGTCAGGGCTGAGCGCACGCTCCACTCTAAAGCGAGCCTCGGGAAAATTATCATTATACTCCCATCTCAATTCAATTTCTCGATCAGAAATCGCGTTCGCACTAAGGTTGAAGGGGGCTGGTAAACGAATCGATGCCCTCAAAGTATCGTTGACGGTTTTTCCCTGAGAGCGACCTTGCACCACCACCTCAGTAGTGCCACTCACATCTGGCTGAAAGTTCAAGACCAGTGAGTCGTTGCGTATGAGGGCGGCTAGCAAACGGCCAGCGGGTTGATTCGCCACAGATTTTTCAATATTTTCATTCACGTTGTCTCTATCACCAAAAACATTGGCTAGGCTGAAACGCCGAGTAAGGGTATTCACGGGCACAGATACATCTGATAAAGGATTGATGACTTCGGGGGCATCATCCACGGGAAGTACATTCACCGTGAACATATCTTGCGCCGCTAAACCATTGGAAGTTCCCCTGACCGAAATCTGAGCCGTACCAGAAGAATCAGGCGTGAGCGTAAGCCTTAAAAAATCACCCTCCACACTAGCCGTTAAAAGACCAGGGTTGCTGTTTCCAGCAATAGCTTTGCTGATAGCCGTGTTATTGTTGTCAGGATCATTGAATACTTGTCTCAAGTTAATGAGTAAGGGGGGATGATCTTCTGTGAGCGTGGTGTCAGGTAGTGGATTGACTACCACGGGGGGATCATCTTTGAAAATATTTTCATACCAAGCAATCTTATGATCATCGGCTGAGGCAGAAAGGACATCCATATCCCCATCCCCATCCACGTCACTTGCGTAGATAGCACGAGCTAAGCGAGCGTCTTGGGAGATTATTTTTTCTTTGAATACTTGTTCACCATTGTTTTCATACCAAGCGATTTTATTGTCTGTATCTGAGGCGGAGAGTACATCTAAATCACCATCTCCGTCCACATCTGCTACATAAACAGCGCGTGCGCCCAGTGCTTCTTCGGTAATAATTTTCACTTGGAATGACTGTGCTCCATCATTTTCATACCAGGCAATTTTGTTGTCAAAAGTAGAGGCCGAAAGCACATCCATGTCTCCGTCCTGATCTAGGTCGGCGGCATAGACAGAAAGGGCTCCCTCTGCTTGGTTCGTGATAGTTTTTTCATTGAATCCTTGATCAGTATTTTCAAACCACACGATCCGATTATCTTCTCGAGAGGCCGAGAGTACATCGAGGTCCCCATCGCTATCTACATCGGCCGTGTAGACAGCGCGTGCTCCCTGAACTTGATCGCTAATCAGGTTTTCAGTAAAAATTTCACGACCGTCATTTTCATACCAAGTAATCCTTGCATCTCTGTAAGAGGCTAGTAGAATATCCTGATCGCCGTCTCCATCCAGGTCAGCGGCGTGTACGTTAAAAGCTCCCCTCGCACTAGAAGGAATAATTTGCCGAGTGAATCCTTTTTCTCCATCATTTTCGTACCAAGCCAATTGATTATTTTCAGAAAAACTGGCCGCCGCGAGTATATCTACATCCCCATCGCTATCCAAATCTGTGGGATAAATGTTAAGTGCTCCGTCGGCTTCATTGCTAATGACTCGCTCGATAAATTCCTGATTTTCTACTTGTTCATACCAAGCAATTTTATCGTCATCAAAAGAGGCCGAGATCACATCTTGATCTCCATCCCCATCTAGGTCGCTGGTGTGCACTGAAAAGGCCGCCATGGCGTTGGTGCTGATGATATTTTCTTGGAAAAGCGGTGGGGTTTCCTCACTTTTCTCCACGGCGGTACGAAAAGAAAAGAAATAACCATTCACAAAAGCATTCCCAGCAATGGCTCTCAATTCGGGACTTATCTGTACTTGAATCAATTCTCCGGCTTCAAAAGGCTTTTCTGGGGTGAAAGTAATCACCTTCCCTTCGGTATCAAAGCTGCCTGAAATAATGCCTCTATTTTCGCTGTAGATAAGAATACTTTGCGCGTTGACGCTACGCTCGAGCATATCCACCTCAAAAGATAAACGGATAGAGGCCGTGCGTGCAACCCGAGAAGCATTGGGCGAAGGTTGGATATCTGTCAGTTGGAGAGGAGGGGGGAGAGTATTTTCATACCATAAGATTTGGTTATCTCCCTGAGAGGAAGCAATCAGGTCTAAATCCCCGTCATTATCCAAATCACTGGCGTAAATAGAGGTGGGAGATTCTGTGTTGGTAGAAATGGGTGCCTGCTCAGTGAAACCGCCCTGTCCATCATTTTGATACCAAAGAAATTGCCGGCCTAACCTGGGAGCGACCACTACATCAAGATCGCCATCGCCATCTAAGTCGGCGGCGTGTACATACCTAGCGCCAAGAGCATTGGTGCTAATAATCAGTTCCTTACTAAAAGTGCCGTCTCCATTATTCTGGTACCAAGCCACTTTATTATCCTCTTCGGAAGCTGAAATTACATCTTGATGGCCGTCTCCATCCAGATCAGCAGCATAAACAAAGCGAGCTTTGAGTGCTTCTGTGGAAATAACTCTTTCTGTAAATGTCTCATTACCCTCATTCTCGAACCAAGCAATTTTGTTATCATTGGTAGAAGCGGAGAGAATATCCACATCTCCGTCTCTGTCCAAATCGGAGGCATATACTGCCCAAACACGATCGGTATTGGTGGTAATGGTTTTTTCAATAAATCTTCCTCGTCCATCATTTTGATACCAAGCGACTTTATCATCTAAGATAGAGGCCGAGAGCACATCCATATCTCCATCACTATCTATATCTGAGGCATACACCGAGAACGCGCCTTCTGCTTCTAAGGAGAGCGGTTCTTGCTCCTCGAATTGCTTATCTCCTAAGTTCTGATACCAAGCGATTTTATTATCCAGAAAAGAAGCGGAGATCACATCCAAATCTCCGTCATTGTCTAGGTCAGCGGGGTAGACCGACCGAGCCTGGAGGGCATTGGTGGAGAGCGGTTCTTGCTCTTCGAAGCCTCGCCCATTCTGATTCGCGTACCAAGTCACTTTATTATCAAACACGGAAGCAGCCAATACGTCCAAATAACCATCTTGATTAAGGTCTGCCGTAAAGACACTTTCTGGTTGATCCGTATCAAGACTAATGATTCGCTCTCGGAAAAAAAGGGGATGATTGGGACTAGGTTGGGTTTTGACTCGAAATTCAGAGTGAAAACCAGTCTCGAAAGAGGTGCCTGAGCGGCCTCGTATCCGGTTGCTTATATCTACGAAGATGAGCTCACCTGCCTTGAAACTTTGCCTAGGCTTGAAAATGAACCCTTGCGTGTTGATCGCTGAAAAATCCCCAGAAATTATGCCTGTATTCTCTCCTCTAATGACAATATTCTGGGCATTAATGGTGCCTCTGGCGAGGGCTTCATTAAAAATGAAACGAACCTCCGAAGCAGGGTCAACCTGATTGGCATAAGGTTTGGGGCTAATTTCTACTAAAACTAATTGTGCGGGTAAAGATTGCGTATACCCGATCAAGAGTATAAACAATAGACCAGTTAATCTACTCAATAGCATAGTTAGTTGTGTGTAAAGTAATCACATTGAATGACTGAAATCCACACAAATTTCTTTCCGAAATAGCTCAATTTCCTGCTGAATTTGATAATGGAGATAAAATTTGGGTAGAAATTTGCTGAATGATCCAATAAATCACACAAACGAAGCATTCTTAAGATATGATCACCCGCTTTGCAAGATTCGGCTGCCGAATAATTTGCTTATTCACCTTGGGATTGGCCGCCTGTTTAGATTTACAAGAAACCCCTTTTATTCCTTTCGAGGCTAATTTTCACGCTCCTGCTAATGTTCGAATCGGGGAGCCGGTGCTACTATCTCCCGGTGAAACTACTGTGGGCGCCCAAGATCATCAGTGGTATATTCTGGAACTAGACACGCTCGTGCAAGCTCAACAACTGAATTTCAGCTTTGACTCGGTAGGGCGTTACACGATTCGTTTGATTAGCAGTGCCCAGAAAACGGTAGGACTAGTTCGAGATTCTAGTGAGCGAAAAATCTTGGTTTTACCAGTCACAGATACTTTAAAACTCACTCAGGGCTTTGGAAAAACAGAAGAAGATGAGTCGCTGGAAGATGTTTTGGCCTTACCCAATGATCAAGGCCATGTCTTGTTAGGGCGTAAACAAGTCAATATTTTAGAAATTATCAAACTCAATAACCAAGGGCAAGAAGAGTGGCGTACCGAATTTTCTAACCTAGCCAAAGGTCGTATCCAAGGAAGAAATGTTATCTTGACTAGGCAAGGCGATCTTTTGATCGCGGGTAGTATCCAAGCGGGTGCGCAGGAGCAAGATGCTTTTTTGATACAGCTTAACATTGAAGAAGCGCAGGGACGAGTGAGCATTCAATGGCAGCAAATTGTAAGCTCCATAGACAATGAATTTTACACCGCCGTGGTGGAAGTGACCGAGCAAAATTGCTACTATGCTGTCGGTACGGTATCCAGTAGTGGACAGACCTCTATTTTGATAGATCGCTACTCCACGTTAGGAGAGCTTTTGAGTACACAAATCTTCAGAGACAACTGCCCCAGCTGTAGTAGTCAGCGTGCTTTTCTTTTGGAAGAAGGAGATGAACCTCGTTTGGTAGTAGCAGGGCAGGAGATAGATAATCCTGCCGTCTTTGAGTTTAGACTGGCTGAGGAGGGGGTTACTTTACAAAGTAAGACTGTTTTGACTCAGATACAAGGGCAAACTCGTCGGGTTTTGCCCCTATCTGATGGTAAATTTGCCTTGGTAGGAGCACTTAATTTTGGTACTCTCGATAGTACCCATGCCTTCATTGCCAAATTGGATGTGATTAGCCAGCAAGTGGTTCCCACATGGCTTAGTCGGCTTAATTTTTATCAGGAGCGTTTGGAAGATATTCAAGAGGATGCGAATGGGGATTTATGCGTAATCGGGACACATTTCAACCCACTTTCGGGAGAAGATATTCTCTTCGCGCGCTTTGATACATTTTCTGGGGCACTCGAGTCGGCTCGATTGCTGGGCAGCCCCAATAATGAAGGAGCTACCCGCTTTTTCTCACGAGATGATGCTTGGGTGACTTTTGGCTATATCGAAAACAACAAATTTTTTGGTTTTCGCGACATCCAAATTGCCGAGATTAGCAAGTAGTTATTAAGATTTTTTGTTAAATATTTGTTAAAAAATGCTCGCTTGATACAAAGCTTAAGTGTAAGGCTTTGTCATTGCAAAATTTTGAAAATCAACAACTTATTGAATTCTCACTCAGGCTTGCTCTGATCTCTGCTGATCCTATTGCCTACCCTTGCCCCCAACCTGCCATCTGGATACAATCATAAAAAATCTCTTAAAAAGCAGATTTCAACAAACAAGTTTTAAATTTGGATTATATATTTAAAAAAAGCTTAATATTCTGACATTCTTTCGCAAACCTATTATCATATAACAAGGAGGTAAATTTGAAAAGAAGAGATTTTATGCATTTAGCAGGTCTAGGTGCTGGAGCCATGATGATGCCTATTCCCCTAATGGGCAGACCTGTATCCTTAGAACGGATGCTTGATCCACGCCTAGATCAGGCGGCCAAAAAAGAGTTAGCAGACGTGGCCTTGAACACCGCCAAATCCAACGGCGCTTCTTATGCCGACGTGAGAATCGGACGTTATTTGAACCAATACGTAATTACCCGGGAGAAAAAAGTCCAAAATCTAGTCAACACCGAATCTTTCGGGGCAGGCGTCCGCGTGATCGCCAATGGCACTTGGGGCTTTGCTTCTACACACAATGTAACCGAAGAAGGCATCGCCAAAGCAACCGAGCAGGCCGTGGCCATTGCCAAGGCTAATGCTAAATTCCAGAAAGAACCCGTCAAACTAGCACCTGTGAAAGCGCAGGGCGAAGTTAGTTGGAAAACCCCAATCAAGAAAAATGCGCTCGAAGTGCCTATTTCTGAAAAAGTAGAATTGCTGCTTGAAGCCAACGGAAAGGCCATGGAAAATGGGGCTGACTACATCAACAACTTCCTTTTCTTGGTGAATGAGCAAAAGTATTTTGCTTCCACGGATGGCTCTTATATCGACCAAGATGTACATCGTACCTGGTCTACCTTTACGGTCACGGCCATAGATAAAAGTACGGGCAAATTCAAATCCCGTCAAGGCTTAGGTGCTCCGATGGGTATGGGCTACGAATGGATGGAACCCCAAGCCGAAGATAAACTCGCAGGCCCCGAGGGAACCGGACTAACCCTCTACAAAAATTCTTATGACCTCGTAGAAGACGTAGTAGCTGGTGCCAAACAAGCCAAAGAAATGCTCAAGGCTAAGTCCGTAAAGCCCGGTAAGTATACCATGGTACTCGAGCCGAATCACTTGGGCTTGACGATCCACGAGTCTGTAGGCCACCCCTTAGAGCTAGACCGCGTACTGGGTTACGAAGCTAATTATGCTGGAACCAGCTTTGCCACGCTTGATAAGTGGAAAAAAGGTGACTTCAACTACGGAAGTAAGCTGGTAAATTTGGTGGCCGACAAAACCCAACCTTATTCACTCGGAGCAGTAGGGTATGATGATGAAGGTGTGCCTACCAAACGCTGGTATTTGGTCAAAGATGGTATTCTCGTGAATTACCAAGCCATTCGCGACCAGGCGCATATTATCAATGAAGATGAGTCCCATGGCTGTTGTTACGCGCAAAGCTGGGACGATGTACAATTCCAGCGGATGCCAAATGTTTCGCTAGAGCCAGGCAGTGAGCCTTACTCAGTCAATGACATGGTCAAAGATGTGGAAAAAGGGATTTATATTGCCGGAAGAGGCTCTTACTCCATTGACCAACAGCGTTACAATTTCCAATTTGGAGGTACAGTATTTTATGAAATAGAAAATGGCAAGATCGTCGGCATGCTCAACGATGTAGCCTATCAATCTAATACGCAAGAATTCTGGAACTCCTGCGCTAAGATTTGTGATGAAAATGACTACCGTATGTTTGGTTCTTTCTTTGACGGAAAAGGCCAGCCCTCACAGTCCAGCGCGGTTTCACACGGATGTTCCACCACTCGGTTTGATGATGTGAATGTAATTAACACCGCTCGCAAAATTTAAAATGAAAAGGAAAATGAGCTAAGGCAGATTCAGTGGGATAATGAGTAGCTCTTTTCCTGTTTTCTAAACCGTTTATCCAAAAAAAGAAAAAAACATGTCCATATTAAGTAAAGAAGAAGCCAAGCGTATTCTGGAAAAAGCCCTCAGCTTTTCCGAGGCCGATGGCTGTGAAATTAGTCTAGGAGGTAGCAACAGTGGTAATGTTCGCTATGCTCGCAATACCATCACCACGAGTGGGGTGAGTTCCAACCTTTCTATGTCCGTGCAAAGTAATTATGGAAAAAAAGTAGGAACCGCTACCATCAATGAGCTAGATGAGGACTCGCTCCGCAAAGTAATCAAACGCTCCGAAGAGATTGCCAAGCTTTCGCCCGAAAGTGAAGAGTTTATGGAGTTTTTGGAGCCGCAGCAATACGATCAATCCCAAACTTTTATCCAAAAAACAGCCGATATCCAACCTGAATATCGAGCTCAGGTAGCAGCCGATAGTATTGAGCCAGCACAATCCAAAGACGTGACCGCGGCCGGCTTTTTTAACGATTCGGCTGGGTTCTCGACGCTCATGAATTCCAAAGGACTATTTGCCTATCAACAGAGTACAGGGATTGAATTCACGGTTACGGTGCGCTCTAATGATGGAACTGGCTCGGGTTGGGTCAGCCGAGATTACAATGATGTCAGCAAGTTCAACTCTGAGGAAGCCTCCCAAATTGCCATCGAGAAATGCTTGCAATCCCGCGACCCCAAGGCCATTGAGCCAGGTAAATATACGGTGATTCTAGAACCCGCCGCCGCTGCCGATTTATTAGGCAATATGCTCGGCAATATGGGAGCTCGCTCTGCCGACGAAGGCCGTAGCTTCTTGTCCAAAAAAGATGGAACCACGAAGCTGGGAGAGAAAATTGTAGACGAACGAATTACCATTTATTCTGACCCTTTGCATCCTGAGATTCCTGCCTCCACCTGGACAGGGGATGGCCTGCCTCGCAAGAAAACCACCTGGATTGAAAATGGTGTAGTAAAAAACCTATTCTATGATCGCTATTGGGCTGAGCAAAAAGGCGTTGAGCCAGTACCCGGACCAAGCAACGGAATCTTGAAAGGAGGAGATGCCAGTCTTGAAGATTTAATTAAAGATACCAAGAAAGGGGTACTCGTGACCCGCCTGTGGTACATCCGTACGGTTGACCCTCAGACCTTACTCTACACCGGTCTGACCCGCGACGGGACTTTCTACATCGAGAACGGTAAGATCAAATATCCGGTCAAAAACTTCCGTTTCAACGAAAGTCCAGTGATCATGCTCAATAACTTAGAGGCTCTCGGTCGGCCACAACGGATTGATGGCAATTTGGTGCCGCCGATCAAAGTACGTGATTTTACCTTCACAAGCTTATCAGACGCAATTTAGTCTCGTGTTACATCTGCAGGTTGCAAGTTGTAGATTTATCGAGGACACAACAGGACAAAGTGCAAGGAAACTATTTCTTGGGAAAGAATGTGTTCTATCTAGAATAAAATCGATCGATACTTGTAACCTGTGAATGCAGCCCAAAGCCATGAATCAATTCTTTTTTACCCGTTTACAATACAATTCAGGAGATTGGAATACCGATCAGCGAATGCCATCTAATCTGATGAATTCGCTGATTGAGTATACCACGATTCCCGTGGATACAAGAGAAAATGTCGTTCCCTTGGCCAGCGATCAGCTTTTTTCTTGCCCTTTTTGTTATTTGAGTGGGCATAAACTCGTGCAATTTAATCAAAGTGAACGCGAGCATTTTGAACAATATGTGCAGCAGGGAGGCTTTGTCTTCGTAGATGATTGCAACCACGACATTGATGGCTTATTTGCGAAATCCTTTGAAACACAAATGAAGGCAATCTTCGGTGCAGAAGCACTTCGCAAAATCCCTAATCACCACGATTTATACAATTGTTTTTTTGAATTTGAAGAAGGGCCACCCACCACTGCCCAAGAACTCAACGGCTGGGGAGATGATATCGTGCACGATTACCTCAAAGCAATCGAGATCAACGGTAGAATTGCGGTGCTGTACAGCAATAAGGACTACGGCTGTGAATGGGACTATGACTTCAGAAACAAACGTTGGCTAGCCGAAGATAATACTAAATTTGGGGTAAATATCGTGACTTACGCCATGACAGCCTAAGGGCAAGGAGCTAGCATCTAAAATATTTTATCTCCTGAATCCTAACGCTTAGCTCCCGAATTTTCCAAAAATAATTTTGTAAACGATTCATACAATCTATGGGTATTATTGAAATAATGATTGAAATCCACTGGACAGAAAATAATCCAGAAAAAAAGCACTGGGCAGAAGCCAATCTGGGAAATTTGCTCAAGACCTATCATCTAGGATGGTGCGACCCAGAAGAAATTTTGGATGAGGATATAGGGATGAGTTGCTTCTTTTTTGTACGCAAAGATCGCCGCTACGAAGCCCGAGAATTACTCAACCGGGTGATGTCAGATGATATTCGTTACGTTGGCTATCAGATTATCTTGCACGATTACAAGGAATTTGAGCAAAACGACCAAGAAATCTTGAAAATCTACAAGAACCGCTAAATACTGGAAAATTCAGAACTACAAAAAAAGAAATTTGGAAACAACACAGGCAGATATTCAGGCTTTGATTGCCAAACTGGATGCACTCAAACAGGAAATTCAAAAGAAAATTGTCGGCCAGACCGCAGCCATTGAGCAATTACTGATTTCATTCATGGCCGGAGGGCATTCGCTCTTGGAAGGAGTGCCTGGCTTGGCCAAAACCTTGATGATTCGTACCCTGGCCGAAGCCATCGATTTGTCTTACCGTCGCATTCAGTTTACGCCCGATTTGATGCCCACTGATATCACAGGTACGGAGGTGTTGGAAGAAGACAGCAGTTCGGGCAAACGCTTCTTCAAATTCAATCCTGGACCTATTTTCGCCCATATCATTCTGGCCGACGAGATCAACCGAACCCCCCCCAAGACACAGGCGGCTCTTCTCGAGGCTATGCAAGAATTTGCCGTTACTTATGGGGGGAAGACGTATCCTCTGGAAAAGCCTTTTTTTCTGTTAGCTACCCAAAATCCCATTGAGCAAGCAGGGACTTTTCCCCTACCTGAGGCGCAATTAGATCGGTTTTTACTTTACATTCAAATTGATTACCCACGAGAAAAAGAGGAATTAGACATTCTACGCGCCACTACTGGTACACAGCACGCACAAGTAAGCCCCGTCTTACAAGGAGAAGATATTATTCAATTGCAATCACTCGTAAGAGAGGTACATATTAGTGAGGATTTGCTGGCTTATGTCAATCAAATTGTACGCGCCACCCGCCCTCAGAACGAAGTGCCTGATTTTGTCAAAACTTGGGTGCGCTGGGGAGCAGGCCCCAGAGCAGGGCAAGCGATTATTCTGACCGCCAAAGCAAGGGCATTACTCCAAGGAAGATTTGCCGTGCAGCCCGAAGATATTCAGACGATGGCTTATCCTGTGCTTCGGCACCGGGTGCTTATGAATTTTAAGGCAGAAGCCGAAAAAATTGATTCTGATCAGATCACCCAAAAATTACTTGCTCATCTCTCACTACCTAAGATTTGAGTAGCAAGCTAGGCTAAGTATTCAGTTTTATCTCACATATTGATGTCTACGGAAATTCAAAGTTTACTTCGTCCTGAAATTCTGAACTCGCTTTCAGGCTTGGAATTATTAAGCCGGATGGTGATTGGTGCTTATCTAAACGGGGCACATCAAAGCGCCCGAAGCGGGCAGGGGCAAGAGTTTCGTCAGTACCGAAGCTACCAACCGGGGGATGATCTGAGATTACTCGACTGGAAAATGTACGCCCGCTCTGACCGATATTATATCCGGGAAGCGGAGATAGAAAGCCACGTGATCGTGCGCTTTGTATTAGATGGCAGTGCCTCGATGCAGCACGAAGATCAGAATGGCATTCGCAAATTGGACTTTGCTCGTTTGGTCATCGCCTCTTTGGCTTATCTGGCCATAGAACAAGGAGACAGCATTGGCCTGTACGCACTCAATCATCAAAAATTACAACAACTCCGACCACAAGCGCATCGCACACATTTCCAGCGATTTTTGTATGAGCTTTTGCAGGTAGAAGCCGTGGGCGTTTTTCCTGAACCACGAGAAAACTATCTACTAGAGAGCCAACGAGGAACGAAAGAAATGATTATTTTGCTGAGTGATCTCTACGAAAAAGAGCAGGAAATTCTAAACACACTCGAGTCTTGGTGTGTTCAACGTAATGAAGTACTGGCTTTTCATATCATGGCTGAAAATGAATTAAAGCTCAACTATCCAGCACCACAAACGCTGGAAGATTGGGAAACTGGGCAAAAAATTCAGATAGACCCCAAACGAGCACGAACGGCCTATCAAAAAAGCTTGGACATGAATTTGGAAAGAATCCAAAAGCAGATGCTTGATCTAGGCATTACTTACGAACTAATTGCCATGCACGAGCCGATTCATCAGGCACTACGCCAATTTTTACAGAGAAGAAAGTCTCTATTATAGCAAGTTACTGATAACAGATAAGCATGCTTCAAGTCGCTAACCCTACCTACTTATACGCTTTGCTCGGCTTGCTCGTACCATTGGCCATTCACCTTTGGAACCAGCAAGAACCGCCTGTCCGTAAGGTGGGGAGTATTCAGTGGCTAGTGGCTTCGGAAACGAGTCGGGTGAGCCGTATTCGTTTTCATCAATTCTGGCTTTTTCTATTGAGAATGACTTTACTAGTCGTGTTATGCTTGATTATGAGCGACTTACAATGGAAAGGCTCAAGCAAAGCTTCGGAGAAAGTAAACAAATGGGTTTTGCTAGAACCCACCTTGGTCAATAATAGTACTTGGGCAGATGCCTTGCGCAAGCTCGGGCAAGAAGGTTGGGAAATCCGCCTGGCTGATTTAGAATTTACGAAAGTAAATCCAGAGAATCTAGAAAATATGGAAGCCCCCCAAGCCGATAGATTAGAAAATTACTGGGCTTTGCTCCGCCTACTGGAAAAGCACCCCCAAAAGCCCGACCAGATGCGGTTTTACACCTATGCACATCTACAACACTTCCAAGGCAAACGCCCTTCACTCCATCTTAATCTGGATTGGGTAGTCGTGCCCCAGCCGACTCCTTATTATTTTATCGAGCAAGCACACCAAACTACAGCCGATAGTTTGGCCTTGATACTAGGCATCTCAGAAGAATTCCAAACCTATTTTCGCAAAGTAAAAGTGGCCGCAGAACCCCGAGTTCAGCTCTCAGATTTTCCAACTTTGAAGAAAGAAGCGCAAAAACTCTTTCTAAACCAAGAACCATACACGCCCTTTGAGATTCAAAATCAGGCGGTTTCTCGGGTACAAATTTATTACGATCCTGACCAATCCTTAGATCAAGCCTATCTACAAGCTGCTTGGGAAGCAGTAGCTACCTATCTAGATCGTTCCTTTAGCATTGAAAGTCAACTGGTTTCAAAGCAATTGCCAGCAACTGAAACAGACTATGTGTGCTGGCTATCTCAGCAAGCACTGCCTGATTCCCTGTGGTCGTCAGGGGCGCAGGTCTTGATTTATCAACTCCAGCCTACTCAAAGGATTATCCAAGCGGGTAGGTATCGCCAGAAAAAGGTTTACTTCCTAACCAAAAAGTTAAATACGGAGCTTTTGACCCACAGCGATTGGCCAGAAGAATTACTAAGATGGGTAACTGAGAACACATTTCCAAAACCAAAGACTCAGGAACGAGATCTTCGTAAAATAGACTTGGCACAAATTCGGATTCAAGATACTGCTAAAGCACTGACAAAAGAAAATCAAAGTGCCAAGACGATACAGCCTGCACAGTCTCTCCGAGAACCCTTGTGGATCTTATTTTTTTTATTATTCTTTGGCGAAAGATGGTGGAGCACGCGCTTACATTTGTAAATGTATTTCTAAAAAATGAACACAGATCAGACTTATTCCTTACTATCTTACTTTAAAAAACAATGGCAACACTGGCGATGGATCGAGCTATTGCTATTTGCTCTGACCCTGATGCTACCCACCGTTGTGATCTTGCACCGCTGGGTGGGGTGGAGTTGGCTCCTTGCCTGTCTCTCCGGAGGTTTGCTCATTGGTTTGTTCATCGTGCTTTGGGGCTACCTTCAAATCAATCAAAAGTTAAACGAAAGCCTCGTGGCTCGTTATCTGAATCAACACTACACATTTAGCGAATACAGTGCGGACTTACTCCTAAAATCTGATGCAGAACTGAGCTATCTGGCACGCTTACAAAAAAAACAAATATACCAACAAATAGAAGCGCATCGGCACGAAATTCAGATGCCCAGGCGAATTACACGTTTTTTATGGCCATGTGTGGGAGCTATCTTGCTGGCTTTGCTCATTTATTATAGTCCTCGACCTTTACTAGAATCAGCTCGTGATTCTTTACCAACTGACAGTAAAGAAAATCAGAAGTCATCCCCATCTGCTTCCACCTTGCCTCCTGAGATCAAGGAAGCTTTTGTACGGGTACAACCGCCTGCTTACACACGATTGCCCGCCACGCAAAGTGAGTCATTAGTCATAGAAGCTCCTGCGCAAAGCTTACTCCTTTGGGTTTTTCGGTTTGAGGGTGAGCCAGATCAGGCTTATTTGGTAACGCATCGAGAAGACTCCTTACCGCTCAGAGCAATGGGCGGAAATAAATATCAGGTAAGTATGCAACTTATAGAAAAAGGGTTCTATCACGTGGTCTTTCGCCAGCATCATCAAGACTGGCAAGCCTCTGATTATTACCCATTAAACTCGATCCCTGATACGCAACCCCTGCTTACTTTGAAGGGAGTAGAACCTTACTGGGAAATAGATTACCATCCTGAAGCTACTCTGAATTTGGAGGCGATCATTCAGGATGATTACGGTCTAAGCAAGGCTTACATCGTAGCCACGGTGAGTAGAGGAGAGGGGGAATCTGTTAAATTTAGAGAGCAACGCTTGTCTTTTGATAAAAAATTAAAAAGCCAACCTCGACAGGCCAAACTGCAGAAAACCATTCATTTACGTGATCTGGAAATGGCACCCGGAGATGAGCTTTACTTCTATGTAGAAGCCCAAGACAATCATCAACCTCGGCCTCAGGCGGGTCGTACTGAGATGTATTTCCTTTCTCTTCGGGATACTACCCAAGAAGCCCTCACGATGGAGTTGGGATCAGGTCTGAAGGTACTGCCCGAATATTTTCGTAGCCAACGACAGCTCATCATGGACACGGAGAAATTATTGAAAGAACAAACAAACATTGCTCGTGAAGAGCTAGAGAGCAGAGCTAATGACCTCGGAGTAGACCAGAAGTTACTCAGATTACGCTATGGGAAATTTCTTGGAGAAGAATTCGAGAGTAGTATTGGTGCAGGAGGCCATCATCATCATCACCATCACCACGATGAAGAGCACGAGGAGGAGCACGAAGAAGAACACTACGAAGGAGATGGACACGGCGACGAGGATGAAGGCCATCAGAAGTGGAAAGAACGTCGTAGTTCACTCAGCATCTTAGAACGCAATGAAAAAGATCACGACCACCAAGCTCTTAAATCTAATTCATCAGCGCTTGATCCTATGCTGCAGGGAGTGCCCGAAGAAGTTATGCACTTGCACGATGTCATGGAAGAGGCCACCTTTTTTGACGAAACGCTCAAAACCCAGCTCAAAGCCGCGTTGAGTCAGATGTGGGAGTCTGAGTTACGCCTACGAACCTTTCAACCAGAAGCATCTCTGCCTTATCAATACCGTGCCCTCAAGCTCATCAAGGAAATTCAGCAAAAATCACGAGTGTACGTAGAACGCATCGGCTTTGAGCCCCCCCCTTTGGAAGAAAAAGGAAAACGCCTGAGTGGTAGCTTGGACAAAATCCAAAACGTGCGCCGTAAGCAGGACTATGAAAACGAGGAAAAATTCCCTTACATCCAAAAAGCCATCCAGTTGCTGGAGGTAAATGAATTGCCCGTGGACTTAAAAGACCCTGAGCGTCAAACTCTTAGTCAAGCTTCCCAAGAGTTAGCAGGGATTGCTCTCGAGAAACCTGGTTTTTTGCAAGCACTCAAATTATTACGCACTTGGCTGGACGGACAATTGAAGGAGGAGGCACTCCCGGCCACGGTATCTCTTCTGCAGAGGAGTTTCTGGCAAGCACTTCCCCAAGAAATCGCTAAACCAAGCCCAGAAACGGTTAAACGCTCTTCTCTGCAAAATGTTTATCGCCAAAAACTGCGTCAATGAGAGGTATGTTAGAACAGATTATTTTTTCGCAACCGTTGACTGAAAAATGGTGGCTGCTTTTGCTGCTAGCTTTGTTTTGGTTGGGAGGAATGTACCTGGAAATCAAGCGTATGAACCCCCAAAGAAGACTAGCCCGCGTATTGATCTTCAGTCTGGCTTGTTTAGCCCTGCTGCTGCTGATCCTAAAGCCTGCCTACCGACAAGCGGAAAAGACGCCCATCGCCGTGCTCCTAACGCCTGATTATCAAGAAGAAAACCTAGATAGCTTGAGCCAACGAAAAGATAGTCTTCGTATTTTCTATCTTGAAGAAGACCGAGAATCATTAACCGAACAAGGCGAGACAATTGCTAGCTTGACAGTTTTGCCAAAAATGGCTCCTCGTCTGCGTCAGCTTTATGTGTTGGGCAAAGGCGTGCCTGCGTATGAACTTCCATTTCTTGACCACTACGATACTTATTTTTTAGCCAATCAGGAAGTAAAAGGGTTGAGTAGTTTTGTCTTTCCAGAAAATGGAAAAGTCGACGAACCGCTCACCTTGGCAGGAACTTATCATCCAAAACAAAAAGATAGCCTTTGGCTCTACCTAAAAAACCCGGGAGGCACAGCAGATTCTGTACTTTGTGTAAATCAGGATACGATCTACTTTTCGCTAACAGATCGTCCGAAAGAAGCAGGAAAATTTCTCTATCAATTTGTGGTCAAAAATGCAAAAGATGAGATTTTACAGAAAGAAATCATTCCCCTAAAAATTGCCGAGAAAACCATTTTTAAAGTGTTAGTGTTGAATAGCAGTCCTCAGTTCGAGACTAAATATCTTAAAAATTGGTTAGCTGAATCGGGTTATCCGGTGGTGATTCAGACTCAAATTTCCAAAAATAAATACAAAGAGGAATTTTTGAACCAATCGCCCACCAGCTTCGCGTTAAATACAAGCTTTCTCCAAAAACAAGATTTACTTATCTGTGATGCTGCTTATCTGGGAAGCCTGGATGCTTATGCTTTGGGGCAAATTCGTCAAGCGGTGGAGGAGGGTTTGGGCTTATTGATTCAGTTGGGAGAGAGGGCTAATTCGGCTTTGCCCCTATTGCAGTCCTTTGGTTTTCAATTATTACCCTTAGCACGAACCGAAGCTACCCTTGCCGGGCAAAACTTTGATTTGAGTGGCAAGATCGAGCTCGAGACTGCTCCTTACCGTTTCGTGAAGAAAGTGGGAATACAAGGCCTAACTCAGGCAGAAAATGGAGAAACACTGGCCGCTGCCCAAATCTGGGGTTGGGGGCAAATTGGGGTCAGTCTGCTTGCCCAAACTTACCCTATGCAGCTTCAAGAGCAAACAGACCTATATGCTGCTTACTGGACTAGAATTTTAAACGTATTGGCTCGTGCCTCGAATCGAGCCTACGACTGGCAGGTTGCTTCATCGCCCATTCTTCAGCATGCGCCAACGATCATCACACTGAATAGCTCCCAAACTCCCAGTGAAATAAAAGTACAAGCACCCTCTGGCCAAGAAACCAATTTATACTCAAGACAATCCCCGCATTTGAGCGAACATTGGCAAGTGCAATTTTGGCCGCGAGAAATCGGTTGGCATCAACTTTACCTAGCCGAAGATAGCACTTCCTCTTGGTCGTTTTACGTGCAAGCACCCGCCGCTTGGCGCGAACTAAGACACAACCGCCGACTCCAAACCAATCTCTGGTGGCAACTCGGGAGAACAAAAACTAACCCGACTGGCGAAAACATAGCGTATCTCCGGCTCCAAATCATCCCTCCCTGGGTTTTTTACTTGATTTTCTTGGTGGCAGTGGGTTTGCTCTGGATAGAAACAAAGATTTAATCACAGACTGCATAACCGCTTTTGAGGCTCGTGCCTTACCCTCTAACCGACCTTTAGTCCTTGATAAAAATCTTGTCGAATCCTGACCAGTGCTTCGTTAATCTGTTCAAGGTCAGGTGCTTCGGGTAAATCTGATTTTTGATAGAGTTGCTCGAGCTGTTCTATCTTTTCTTCGGCCATTTGGAGCAAATCTTCGTACTCGAATTCCCCTTTGCGAATATTTAATAAAAAATCTCGATTGGGTCTTTTCACGTGCATGGTGCCTTCCTCGGCAATTTCTCGAGCCATATCCAGCAGGCGAAAAGTATGCATCATATTCTTGGCATCGTAGTTTTTACCGTGTGAGAGGGTACTTTTATAACGATTTTCGTTTCGTTTTTCTACCCAATCCCAATAATCTCGATATTCTTTGCAATAAGAAGAATAACCTTCCCGATTAAAACAAAGATAGGCTTGTATTTTTTCTTTTTTAGGAACAGAACTCAGGGCAACCTCGTTGGCTTCTGCTTTCTGCATGATCCCCTTGTAACCCAAGCTACCGTCTGTATCGTAAAACAAGGCATACATATTTTTCATATGGGGAATATTGACCAAGCCACATTGCTCCTGTTGATAATTCTGCTCGGCCAGCCAAGTAAGCAAAGACTTACTGCCCTGACCGTGTGTGATATAGCAAAAATCTAAAATGTTTTTACGCTCAGGGGGGAGCGGGTTGAGTATCTTTTTATTCAGTCCGCGGGCTTTTTTGACTTGGGTCATGGCATAGCCCGCAAAGGTATTTTTGCAAAGTTTGGATAAGAAATGGATTTTTCCTAGAGGTTCGAGAACAGGGTGCTGGTAAAGAACACATTCAGGAGGCGTATATAGCAATTCTAAAATATTTGGATTGTTTTTTGAAAGCAATTCTACAAACCTCTTCAACTCGTAGTAGCTAACATCGTGGCGATCGTCGTTGATCTGCTCTTCGTAAGTCAGGCTATAAAAGCGTGCGGGAAAATGAATAAATACACCCCGGATGTCCGTATCAGAGGCGGGGGTGTCCAATCCATAGGCTTTACTACCACTAATACATTTGAGAAGTATTTGCTGGCTTTGATGGAGTTTGGAAATATTCACTAGTGAAGACTCGTTCATAATACGATTGATGGATGAGAGCATATTTTCCGAATCAAAACCGTTTTTAATTTAAAATATTTACAGAGTTTTGTGGAAAACTATACCAAGTAATCCAGCTAATTTAAGTAAAAGATCATCTTTAATTTTAAAGAATATGTGTAAGAATGTTTTCTTTTGGCTAATTATATGGAGTTTCTCTCTGGGAATGCCTTCTCTGTGCGCCCAAGAGACCCTATTTAGCCCATCAGATGACATCAAAAAGCTACTTCGGGAGGCAGAAAGTTATTTCCGCGTCAGGGAATACTCTAATGCCATTCCCATTTACAAGAGAGTATTAACCTTGGATGATGACCATATAGAGGGAAATTTTTATCTCGCGTTGAGTTATCTGAAGTCCCCCGACCCATCCCGAGCCTTGAATCCTCTACTTAAAGTGCAGAGATTGGCTCCTGATTACGATCCTTTGCTTGATTTTTATTTAGGAGAAGCACTCAAATATAACAATGAAATGGAGGAAGCCATTCGCTATTATGAAAAAATCAAGAGGGCTTATCTCAACCAAACCAAAAAAGTAAAAATCGTCAATGACGAAATCTCGGCCAAAGATTTTATTGGCTTGATCGATCAATTAATTCGTGAAGCCAAATATGGAATCAGATATTTAGCCGATCCGACCAAAGCCCGTGTAGAAAACATTGGATCAGATGTGAACTCCGAATACAGTGATTACGCCCCCGTGATTACTGGGGATGAGTCGGTGTTGATTTTTACCTCTCGTCGTAAAGGCTCCACGGGCAAAGCCAGAGATCTGGAAGATAATATGTTTTACGAGGATATTTATATTACCGAAAAGAAAAGGGGAGCGTGGGAAAGCCCCAAAAATCTGGGTAAAAATATCAATACACGCTATCACGAAGCCTCGATCGCACTTTCGCCAGATGGTTCCCAATTATTCATTTATAAAGACGAAAATCTGGGAGATATTTATTACGCCGTCAAAACGGGTAAAGGCCGAAACGATTGGTCCTCCCCTCGTCGGATAGGAGGGGACGTCAATTCTCGCTACCGCGAACCCTCTGTGTCTATCACCGATGATGGAAAAACGCTTTATTTCTCCAGTGACCGCCCCGGGGGATACGGAGGTTTGGATATTTACAGAAGTGAGATGAATGATAAAGGACAATGGGGCGAACCCGAAAATCTAGGCCCACAAATTAATACCGCCGAAGATGAAGATTCACCTTTTATTCATTTTGATCGCAAAACCCTGTATTTTAGCTCACGCGGTCATCAAAGCATGGGCGGCTTTGATATTTTTTACTCAGAATTCCTCAATGACCAATGGACAAGCCCTCGTAACCTAGGCTATCCGATCAATACGACCGGAGACGATGTGCATTTTGTCTTATCTGCGAATTATAAAACAGGCTACTATGCCAGCGTAAAAGAAGATACTTACGGCGAAAAGGATATTTACGTGGTCAACATGCCCGACTACGAAGACGTAGAGGTCATTGACTTCTCGCTTTCTCTAAAGGCAGTTTCTGTGAATTTCAACCCACTGGCAACCAATGATCCCCGACGCGCTATCGTCATCTTGCGTGGAATTGTCAAAGACGAACTGACCGACCAACTCGTTAGTGCCCGCATGTCTTTGATTGATGTGGAACAAAATGAAGTCTTAGAAGATTTCAACTCGGTTTCTCCCAAAGGAGTTTATTACACCCAGATGATCACCGGACGACGCTACCTGCTGAGTGTGCAGAAGGAAGGTTATATGTTTCATAATGAGTATTTTGAAATCCCGGTCGGGGTCGTAAACCAAGAAAAGGTTTTGAATATTTACCTCAAACGCATTCGCCTTTCAAATTCCGTGGATTTTCAAGCCCTCTTCGATTACAACAGTGCCGAATTGACCTCGCTTTCCCTTCCTGTTTTGCAGGAGTTGCTTTCTTTCTTAGAAAATAACCCTCGTATCAAAGGCGTTTTAGAAGGTCATACCGATAACATAGGAACCGAGGCGCGCAACCTGCAACTTTCTGAAGAAAGAGCCCAATCCGTCTATAACTTCCTGATTGAGCGAGGCATTGACAAAGATCGCCTCTACTTCCGAGGCTACGGTGAGAGTGAACCCATCGCCGATAACGGTACGGCCTTTGGCCGAAGCCTCAACCGCCGCACGGTGTTTACTATTCTGGAAATCAACTAAGTACCGTGATCAGCTCTTGCTTTCTCACTTTTTTTTATTAAAATTGATAGATCATCAAAGCAACGAGCAACCATGTCCACCACCTTGAAAACCCATCCCATTCCAGAAGAATTTTTCAACGAGGCTGGAGAAATTATTTATCCAGACTCTGACGGACAGCCTATGGCAGATAATACCAAACAATTTGAATGGATTGCCACCATCAAAGGCAATCTAGATAGCATTTTCGCCCAACACACCGATGTGTTTGTAGCCGGAGACTTACTTTGGTACCCCGTAGAAGGGGCACCACACATCCGAGTTGCCCCTGATGTCATGGTCGCTTTTGGCCGCCCGAAGGGGCATAGAGGCTCTTACCAACAGTGGAAAGAAGAGAACATCGCCCCGCAAGTGGTCTTTGAGATTCTCTCACCAGGCAATAGCATGAGCGAGATGCTACGTAAACGCGAGTTTTATATGCGTCATGGGGTACAAGAATATTATGTTTATGATCCCGATAGTAATATTTTCTTGATTTATACACGGGAAGGAGAACTCCTACAAGAGAATCTAGGTCTTCTCGAGTGGCACAGCCCTCTTCTGGATGTTCGCTTTGAATTGGAAGAGGATACCTTGAAAGTTTATGATCCGCAGGGCAAACCCTTTCTGACCTACGTAGAACGTTTTGAAGCGGAAAAAGCCGCCCAAGAGCGAGAAAAAGCCGCCCAAGAGGAACTCAAAAAAGCGCAGAAAGAAGAAGCAAAAGCATTAAGTGAAAAGGAATCTGAAATTGCGCGCCTCAAAGAGCTACTCAGACAAAGTGGCTACGGAGAAAAATAAAGGAACGTACCCATGCGAGCTGAGCACTAAGCGATGGCAAGGCTAACTTATGATTTCCAAACAGAATTCAGTTTTTTTTCTTTAATTTGAGCCTCAAACCCAAGTACATACAAATACTCGAACGCTAACCATGAGTGAAACCCCCACTACTTACGGACTGCCTAAGAAAAGAGAAGAGGTCGTAGAAGCACTAAAAGTAGCTTATGCTAATCAAAACTTAGAGGATCAAGAATACGAGAGAAGATTGCACGAAGCGACTAACGCTAAGTCAATTGAAGATCTGAAACTAGTGCTATTTGATTTTCCGGCTCAGATCAAATACAAGATATTTCCCAGAGAAAAAGCCGTGCCCCTTCCTCCGCCAAATACGAATCTCCCAGTTTCTAGTGGGCCTAAAATACAGGTCGTCATGGGAGAAGACACCCGTATTTTACCCGAGTTGAGTAATGCTTACGCGGATATCTCTGCCGTACTGAGTAGTCAAAAATTAGACTATAGAATCAGTCGGGTGCCAGAAACACCCATCAACCTGCGGGTAGAATGCATTCTCAGTAACACCCAAATAGACCTTAGAAATGAAAATCTAGATGGCAAACACATCCGCATCCACATCAACGGAGCCTTGGGAGAGATCAAGATCATGTTGCCCAGAGGAGCCCGTATTCAAAGAGATATCCAACTGGTAGCGAGCGAATTTAAAATCCAAGATAAGCAAAGAAGCTGGATCAAACGCCTCACGGGTATGGGGAGCGAAGAACCGCAAGCGGAAATCCAACTGAGCGTCCAGATCACGGGTAATTTTTGGTTCGGAAATATCAAGCTAATCTATTGAAGACTCGATTCGTTTGCTAATTTCTTCCCGTGGGTAATTCTTCCTGAAATTCTTTGATCACATCACTCTCGATGAAACGATCCAGATCAAAAGTGTCATTTTGGCCAATTTGATCGAGGTGATTGTCAAGCCAGTCACTAGCTCGTCCGTAACCAATATCTCGTAGCTGACTTAGAAAAGACCATCGAGTGTCATACTTAGATTCCAAATTAAATGCGCCTAGCTGTTCTTCTGCCTCGATGCGATGCAGACGAATCTCTCGCTTGGGGACATTGGGTAGGTTTTGCAGGCGTTTGATACCCGCGATATGATAAAGCTCCTTGATCAAACTATTATTAAAATTAATCTGATTCAAGCGACTCATGATTTCGCTGTTATCACGAGGTGTTTCGCATTTTTGGAAAGGATTAATTTGAACCAGTAATAAATCCAGCGCGGGATCTTCTCGTACCAAGGGGATCAAGGGCGGATTAGAGGTATAACCTCCGTCCCAATAAGGGATTCCCTCTATTTCCACAGCCCTGTATAGTTCTGGAAGACAGGCAGAAGCCATGACCACATCCAGACTCAGTTCAGGCTGGGTAAAGAGACGAGATTGACCATTGCGTACGTTGGTAGTACCAATCCAGATACTGATTTGCTTGGCGTTGTTGAGGGCTTCAAAATCTGCAAGATGCGCTACAATTTTTCGCAAAGGGTTGATTCCAAGAGGGTTAAATTCGTAAGGGGAAAGTGAGAGAAAACTGCTCCAATTCTTCCAAAACTGGATAAAATTAGCATAACTATATTCTAAAATTTCTGAGAAAAATGGATTTTCGGAGAGCAGCGGAGAAACTTGCTCTAACGTGAAAGCACTGACTTCATGGACCTTACGCCAGAGCTTATACAGATTTTCTTTGGCCTCTTCTCGTCCTCCTTTGACCAAACCACTCAGCATCACCGCCGCATTCAAAGCACCCGCACTCGTGCCGCTTGCGCCAATGATGTCAATACTTTCTTCATCCAAAAGACGATCCAGCACGCCCCAAGTGAAAGCCCCGTGTGCTCCTCCTCCTTGTAAAGCGATTTTTATTTTCTTATTGGTAGATTTTTTGCCCATATTAATTTGTTTTGGGAAAGCCTTTGCATCTCCGCCCTCCTACATCCTGAGTTCAGTTTACAAAAGTTCTGATAGAATTAAAAAAGCAAGCTAGGCAAATTATTAAAAGCCCCGCTTAAACTAGTTTAAGTTTTGTTTTAGAAAGAGAAATTATGACTAGGATTAGCCAGTAGGGCTAGCTGGCCTAGTCTGGCGAGTATTTTTATTAAATAGAATAGAAAATCTGACTGGTGGAGCTATTCTTTCAAAAGCTCCTCTACCGTAGGCAAAATTTCTTCCACCCACAAGCTGTATTGAAAACCACTGGGATGCAGATTGTCGAAGGCGAGTGCCCCCTCAGATGCTCCCAGTTCACGGGATATTTCCGTGATATTGATGAAAGGAATGTCTCGACTTCCACAGCGATAGGCAATATAAGCATTGTAATCATCTAATTCCTCAGCAATGCGCTCCCGATTGGGCGCGCCAAAGGGCGTAACCCCGTAATCTGGAATCGATACAACGAAAACACGACCTTCTGCTTGGGCTAGTGCCTCAGCAATGGTCAACAAGGAATCAAATTCACTAGTGAATTGACTAAAAGGCAAGCGTTGGAATTGATTATTAACCCCAATTAGCAAAGATACCAGATCGTGTTGGGGAGGGCTTTCTATCTGAATTTCGTCTAGGAGTCTGCGAGTTGTCCAGCCCGTTTGGGCAATAAAATTTACCTCTTCCAGCAGGATGCTATCTTGCGCAAGGCTGTCTCGCAATTGGTTGGGCCAGCGAGAGGCTTCTTCAACGCCTTGCCCAATCGTATAAGAATCTCCTAAGGCCAAATAGGTGTAGGTTTCTACAGGTGATGAAGGGGGCGGTGGTGGCAGAGGTGAGGGAGTAGCAGGTACTGTAGGCTCAGCGACTTGGTCTGAGCAAGCACCCATCAAAAAAATCAGGAAGATATAAATGAACAGCCTAGAGATTCCTATTTTCCGCATACAAGAAATATTATTTGAACTACCTCAACTTTATTTAATGGCTTGGGAGGCTTTTTTGTTTTCATAGACCGAGAAGGATCTGGGACAAAAATAGGGGTGCTCTTGGATGAACACCCCTGCTGATTCTGATTAAAAGAAGTACTAACTAGCGGATTCTTCTGGTTTGGCAAACATATTCTCGGGCATATCTTCGGCTTTGAAGGCCACATTCTCAAAGGTTACGCTATTTTGTTTTTCGCCCAAGTCATTATTTTCGTATTTATACCAAGTCATGATTTTGGGTACCTGCAAGCCTCCTACCTCTTGCATTTCTTCATAATGGATCGCACTGAAGTTTTCATTGGCTTCCTGATCAAAATAAGTAACGGTATACAGCAAGTAAGCAGGTTGCTTGGTCTGTGGGTCTATCAAAAGGCGAAATTCATCCTTGGGAGAGTCGCCCGTACCGTCCTCAAAAGTAGCTCTGACCACTTGGTAGCTCTGCCCTCCTAATTCCTGCTCTGGCATTTGTTCCAAGACTACGCCGGGATCAGCGAATACATAAGGCACGGCAAAAAAGTAAAAATAAAGACCACTGTAAAATTCGGGGGGCATCTTAGGTACAGCTTCTTTACTGGGCGTGACCCATACCTCCTGACCCGTGTTGCCGATTTGGAAAGAGTCGGCCTTAATCAAGACTTTGCGCTCTTTCATATCAATCATCTGGTGGTCATCTCCCAGTAGACCTCCTTTGAGGTCGTACTCTAGAGTGTTGTAGCTCATCCAAGTGTCTAGCCCTCCCAGCGCGGAGAGGGTAGGAGCGATGAGTTCGGGGGCTTCTGCGGTACTTTCGTTTTCTACTGGCTCCTCGGAGGTAGCTGCCGTATCGGTTTCCTGCGTTTCGCCTGTTTGCTCACTTTGGCATCCAAAAAGCAAACCAAATAGGGATAGATAAATCAAATACTTCATTTTCAAGAGGTTTTGAATTAAAAAATTTGTGGATTGTTTATTAAAAATTAAAGTAAAACAAAATGAACGCAGTAGAATGTCGTCTAACGGACATAACTATACAGCCTTTTTGTGGTCAGGAATCCTTGGTTGTGCAGGGAGCAGTTGTTTTTCAGACTAGGGATGATTAATTTACATATGCTTATCCTTTAATCTTTCTAAGCGATGAAAAAAATCGTCTTATTGATTGTTTTTGTCCTATACTATGGGCATAGTCTTTCTCAGGAGCAAATCAACTTGGAATCGGCAGAAGTCAAACAAAGAATTTTTGACCCAGCTTTCTTTCCAAAAGTAAAAGGCAAGTTGCTCAACTATCATCCCGAAAAAGATCAAGCACTTGTTGTTGAATATAGTGTCGTGGTTCCTTCTTCTCTGGGGAGTGAGACAAGGACTGCCACCATCAATCCAAAAGGAGAATTTAGAATCAATTTTGAAAATGGATTGCCTTACCAGCAAATCTGGCTGAACGTAGGTGATTATTACTATGGAGAAATTTTAGCCAATCAAGAATTAGAAATCATTCTGGATTTGGCTAAGCTTAAAGCACAATTTGTAGAATACGTAGGAGAAGGGGTGGAGTTCATAGGAGCAGATGCCGAGGCTAATCAGCTGGTGAATGAATATCACCAATACGCCGCAGAAGAAAAGGTTGAATTCACAATCGCTAAGGGCAAATTGATGGAAAATCGTCAGCTCTCTCTGGAAGAAAAGGTGCAATCGCTAAGAGAGCTATTTCAAAAGTTAGAACAAATAGAACAAACATTTAGTCAAAACCATCCTTCTGAATATGCTTGGATTCTGGAAAATAAACGCCAATCGTGGATGTACAGTGAAATTTTTGTCATTCATTTCTTACACGGGAAAAAAGAAATTGATCCCGATTTATTAAGTGAATGCTTAGACCACACTCCAACCTTGCTTTCTAATGAGGGCGTTCATTACTATAATTATCTAAGTAGGATGCTACAATCTATCACCTTTGCTGAAGAAAAAAACATCATCGAGCGAATCCTCGGCGAAGAAGAGCAAGAGGGCAACCAAAACCCCAAACTCTATAAAGTACTCGAAGCCTACCAAAAGCGATTAAGCGGAGAAAAGTATAACCAGAAAATTTTTGAGAAAGACCTAAAACAGCATCTCCGAAAGTATCCTCAGCAGTTGCTAGATTACCAATTAGATTTGTATCTGGAGAAAGCTAAGCAATTACCCAAAAGTACGGCCAATCTAGTCAAACTGATGGGGCGTCCTATGGATGTATGGGAAAGAGAGCGATATGTGAAGAAGGTCTTACCCACCCTTACTTCGCCTTGGTGCCAGCAATTGATGCAACAAGACCTCACTTCGAGTCAGGAAAGAATCGCAAAGACCCATGAAATCTTAGCGCAGGCCAGCCAAACCGAGCGCAATCCTCACTACGGAATCTACCAAATGACTTTGGGGAACGATAAAAAGCTATATCTTGCTGATCATAAAAATATAAAAGACCTGCTCAACGCGCTCCGTGTAGCCAATCCTGAAAAAGCGATGATCTTAGATATCTGGACTACTTGGTGTGCTCCTTGTCTGGAAGACTTCAAGGATAGTAAAAATGTTAAGGAAGAAATCAAAAAACTACCCGTGGAAATGATCTATGTTTGTGCCGAAGACAAGGTAAGCGTGGATCAATGGAAAAAGAAAGTAGCCGAACTGGAAATACCCGGTACACATATTTTTCTGAATCACCAGCTCAATCAGGAGCTTTTCAAGCACTTTAAATTATCTGGCTATCCGAGTTATATTTTCATGGATCGGGCGGGTAATTTTGATCCAACTTTCATTGAGTTAATAGCCGAAATAGATTTAGAAGCCTTAAAAAAAAAGTTGTAGAACTCCACTTGACAATCATCCACTCTTATAAAAAGAAAATACCGCTTTCTGAAGATTTTTGAATTAGTTTAAGAACTAATTGTTAAAATTTGTTTTCCATTGACTTATCTTCACGGTCAAAAGAAAAGTCGCAAAAACTTTTGATCTTTCCCCCAAATTGACTTAAAAGTCTGGAAAATAATGAACAAATTAAGAAACCTTCTGAGCTCCCATTTAATCTTATGGCTTAGTTTATCCTATTCTAGCCTCCTCTACGCGCAAGAGTCAAGCCCTCAGGACATTGATACCAGCCTAATACCCAAGCAAGCACTCAAAATCAAGCAGATTCCCACGTTTAGCCAAAGGACAAATCGCCTTATTCAAGATACCGAATCCTTGCTGGAGGAGCAATCCGTGAAGAATATCGAAGACACCGACCTCTCCGAAACCGATCAGTTAGTTTCTCAAAAACTCCTATTACTAGGAGATACCAGTAAAATATATCGGATTGATCGCCTCAGCACCGAAGAGCAGGAGCTAAATCTGTTACAAGAAAGAGTCACAAAATGGCAAGAGGCAAACGTTAGCTTGCTAGAACAGGCACTGGATAAGGATACGCTCATTGCCCAATATATGAGCGTTTGGGAGCTAACACTTGACTCTCTTACGAAAAAGCAAGCGCCAAATCTGGATTCCCTGTCGCCCGAAGAAGATGCTACCGATCAACCAACGAAGCCTCTGGCATCAGAAAAAGATACCCCCCAAGACTTGGATACCCTCGAGTCAAGCCAAGAAACCGAAGCCAGTCGGGAAAGTATCGCCTTGATTATCGAGAGTATTCAAGATTATCTCGAGAATCTCAATCAGATCAAACAAGAATTGGCACCTGTAATTGCACGATTACAATTGCAACAGGCGAATTTGACCGTGATTCTGGGCAAATTTGAAGAAATGCGGTCGATGATCGAAATTAAACGTCAGGAAGTAGTAGGGGAAATACTCATCCCCGAACAACCCCCGATCTGGGCGATGTCTTGGGACACGAATACCGGGGACATCAATTTATTCCTTTACCGTTACTTTGAGGGTGATTTTTTGGTACTGAATAGTTTCCTGCAGAATCGTCCACGGTTTATCTATGCCGCGTTTTTTTTATTGATCATTGTTTTTGGCCTCGTTTTACAACTAAAGTTTCACGCCCAATCCATGGCTGAATCTTTTGAAGAAGAAATCAAGGAAGCCAGAATTGCTTTGCGTTATCCCTTGTTGACCAGTATCCTCGTGGTCTGGCTGGTATTAGGTATGCTCTTTCACTTGCCCAAGGAGATTAATAAATTATTTTCCCTATTTATGCTCTTACCGGTGAGCTTTATATTGTGGAAATTAAAACCTGGTTGGGGCTACGCTCGGATTGTTATCTTCATTGGAATGTATCTGATTTTCATGGTAATTCCCGCCATGAATAATTTAATCTCGATACAAAGGATTACTTTACTACTGGTAGATGTAGCGGGATTAGGCTTGTTATTGTGGTTTCGGGCACAAAAAGCTTGGGTAGCCCAAGCCAATACCTGGTTTTTAGGAAGCCTTCCTTTGTTAATCCCGATTTTTATCTTTACCTGGGCGGTCGCCATTGTAGCCAATGTACTGGGTAGTGTACAATTGTGTCAATTTCTCACGATAGCATTGCTGGGTACCTACCTGATTTTTAATGTATTAAGGGTCGTAATCGAGTTGATTCGCTCTCTGGTATTTCTGATCCTTCTGGGGCCAGTGTATCGACGTTCCTATATCTTACAGGAAGACGCGGTCTTGGTCTTAAAAAAGACCACGCATTTTTTAAAATGGTTTGGTTTGATGGTCTGGTTGGTATCTACCCTAAACTTGTTGACCATTCGCGAACGATTCTTTCAAGCATTGTATGATTTCATCACCCATCCGATCAAAATTGGCGATGTTTCATTATCCCTTGGCAACATCTTGGCTTTCTTCGTGATTTTGCAAGTTTCGCTTTGGTTATCCTCCCTGCTCCGCTACTTACTGAGTAAAGAGGTCTATCCAAGAACCAAATTGAAGGAAGGAGTTCCTGATACCATTTCAATAGTCATACGTTATACCTTGGTTTTTCTGGGCTTCACACTGGCATTGGCGGGAGCAGGTATTAAGTTTAGTCAACTCTCACTGGCCTTGGGCGGATTAGGCGTGGGGATTGGTTTTGGCCTTCAAAATTTGGTGAGTAATTTTATTTCTGGGATTATTTTGGTTTTAGAAAGACCCATGAAAATTGGTGATTTCGTGGAATTACAAGAAATATCTGGCTTCGTGCAAGATATTGGCTTGAGAGCCAGTACCATCCGCACTTGGGATGGGTCGGATGTGGTGGTGCCCAACAGCGAGTTTGTGTCCCAGCGTTTGACCAACTGGACTTTTAAAGACAAGCGAAGACGCTTGCATACCAAGGTGAGAGTGCCTTTTGATACCGACATGGAATCCATCACCAAACTGCTATTAGACACGGCAGATGAAATTCCCGAAGTCCTCAAAAGACCCAATCCAGCGATCAATTTTTCTGGTATTGGAGAAAGTGCTATGGAAATTACTTTGTACTGTTGGATTTCGGACGCGACGAACGGGATCGCACTGGGCAATATCATCCGTGTCAGAGTATACGCTGCTTTGCAGAAAGCTGGCTACGAAATGCCCCTCCCCAAACAAGATATTCACCTGAAAACCCTTCCCGAAAAGAAGTCAAATCAATAACTCGCTCGTAAGGTTCTATGAAGAAGAGCCTTGAAATTTACAAATTATACAACTTCTCGTAATACTCCTCCGCCATCCGACCCGACTCGAAAGCAGGTACGACACCCCGCATACTCGCTTTGACGATTTCCAACCATTTGCCAGACTTATCATAGTAGGCAGGTAAGATTTCATCTTCTAAGATTTCGTAAAGGCGTTGGCATTCACGCTGGTCTTGCTCGTCTTCGGGCAGGGATGAATCAGCAGAGTCGATGATAAAACCGTTTTGGCCGTGCTCCAAAAACTCACAAACCCAGCCGTCAAAGATAGAAAAATTCAAAGCCCCATTCATAGCGGCGGTCATGCCACTCGTGCCAGAGGCTTCACGGGTGCGCCGGGGGGTGTTGAGCCACACATCCGCCCCGTACTTGAGTAGTCGGGAAAGCTCCAGTTCGTAGCCCGTCAGTACGGCACAGTTAGGAATAGATTGGGTGTAATTGACCAAGTGATTAAAGGTGCTGATTGCGTAATCATCCATGGGGTAAGGCTTCCCCGCCCAGATCATTTGGATTTTCTTGTCCTTCCGCTTAATCAGTTTTTGGAAACGCTCCAAATCTCTTAGCATGAGATCGGCTCGCTTGTAGGCGGCAAAGCGACGCGCCCAGACGATGGTAAGTACATTGGGGTCAAGCCATTTTCCGGATTGGTTGGCTACTTCCTTGAAAAGCATTTGCTTCATCTCTTTTTTACGACGTACCAGAGAACGGTCTTTGTCCTTTTCCAAATGCTTACGGAGTTCAGGGTCAGCCCAGTAGGTATAATTTTGGGCATTGGTAATGTGGGTGATTTCCGAAATTCCTTCTTGGTCGCTCCACATGGCGCGGGCAACTTGACCGTGTAATTTGGAGACACCATTGGCTATTTTGGCGTAGCGCAAGGCCGTCACGGTGTAGTTGAGAGAAGCTTGGTAATGGGTTATTTCCTCGATTTTCTCTTGGTTTATTTTTTTCTTGAAAAAACCCATTTCGTTCAAAAAAGGTGCATATTGTTCTTCATTCCCAGCTTTCTCGGGGGTATGGGTGGTAAAAACGACTTTCTCCTTGACTTTTTCCCGTGAACCCAATTTATCCTCCAAGTAAAAAACTAAGGGAAGGGCGTGGCCCTCGTTCATATGGTAAATATCAGCTCCGCTCAGGTGCTCAATGAGTTTGGCTCCACCAATCCCCAGTACAATACTTTGCGCCACACGAGTTGCAGCATTATTGTCATAAAGGCGGTGCGTGATGGTCTGCGAGAGGTGATCATTCTCGGGAATATCCGTGCTGAGCAAATAAATAGGAGCCGTGTTGAATAGCTTGGGAGGTAGGAAATAGACTTTTACATAAACCTGTTGGTTGGCTTTGATGGTCACGGGAAAGAGTAGTCCTGTATCTTCCAAGAAGCTATAATATTTTTCGGTGAATTGCACGCGCAGGGTGCGGTCGCTGTTGCGAAGCTGGTCGTAATAGCCATATTTCCAGAGAATGCCCACGCCAATCAGGTTTTGCTTGAGTTCGTAAGCACTGCGCATGTGCGAACCCGCCAAAAAACCCAAGCCTCCCGAATAGATTTTGAGAGATTGGTCAATGGCATATTCCATGCAGAAATAGGCGACTTTTTTTTGATACTTTTGGTCGATTTGATAAGGATGTTTCCAGGTAATTTGCTTAGCCATGAAGTTGGAGTCATTAGATTGAAACGGCTGGCAAGCTAAACGAAAATTTTCAAAAAGAAAACAAAGAAAGTTGTGGAAAGTAGAAAAAAAGCCGAGTTTAGCTAAACCCATGCTTGGTGAAAGCACCAACTACGAGTTAATCATAAACCAAACCTCACCCAAATCTCATCCCCAAGACCATAATGTCATCTACCTGTTGAGGGTAGCCAGCCTCCATCCATTGCTGAAGATGCCTTTCCAACTTATCTTTTTGCCAGCACATGGGTTGGTCGTGGATACTATGCAAAAGTTGCCGAAAGCGACGAATCAAGAACTTCCGTGCCTTGGGGCCACCAAACTGATCCGTATAGCCATCCGAAAAAAGATAAATGGTGGTAGGTTGGCTGATATCCAAGCGATGTTGCGTAAATGCTTCCTGATGAATTGGTTCTGCCCCTCCAATGGAGACACGATTTCCTTTGATAAAATGTAATTCTCCGTTTTGAACATAAACCAGAGGGCTTCTCGCTCCCGCATACTCCAAGGTCTGCTGGGCGTGATCAATCTTACAAATGGAGATATCCATCCCTTCTCGGCCTTTGGTTTGATCTTGCTTGAGGGTATGTCGGATTCTTTGGTCAAGCTCTTCTAAGATTAGTTGAGGCTCGTGAATTTTGAGGTCGTGAATAATTTGGTTCAAAAGTGATTCTCCAATCATAGACATCAAGGCACCGGGCACTCCGTGTCCAGTACAGTCAGCCGCTGCTACGATAGATTGATGCTCCCCGGGCTTATGAAGTGGAGCGCACCAGTAAAAATCTCCACTCACGGTATCCTTAGGCTTGTATAATACAAAATGTTCGGGAGTAACTTGAGCCATTTCTTTGGCATCTGGCAAGATCGCCGATTGAATACGTTTGGCATAGCGAAGGCTCTCGTTGATCTTATTGTTCTGATTATTTAACGATTCATAAGCTTCAATCAACTCCTGACTCTTGAGCGTGATGTTATTGTTGGCAGAGCGTAGTTTCTCATTGAAGATGAGGATTTGGTCGTGTTGCTCGCGGAGTTGGTCATTTTTATATTGCAATACGGTCTTGGTTTTCATGAGCACATCGAGATTAGCTTCTATTTCCGCTTGTGTAACCTTCAGCTTCTCATTTTGCTCCCAGGCAATTTTTTCTTTGATGATCAAATCCATGCGATTATTTCTAAAAATCACAGACCACCAAGCGCAGACCAAAGCCATCATCAATACCCCACTAAAATGGAAGCTCAGCACGAGGGAATTTACTTCGGAATAGCTGATAAAATAGACGCGCAAATGCTCCATGCCCATTTCCGTAAAGTAAAAAAACAAAGTATGATGCAATAACACCAGCACGGTGTAAGGAATCATGACTCGCCAATCCTGATAAATAATCAAGATCGCCATATTGGTAAAGAATACAAAATGAATTTCAGCCATCCCTTGCATTTGCCCGATAAACTGAAGGGTAAATAGTGAAAAAACCACGCTCACGAGCATTCTGCTTAAGTAGCTCGTTTTCAGGCGATAGCGAGCAATCACGTAAAGCAACAAGTTAAAAGAACCCAAGATGCAGGCTAAGGCCCAAGTATCAAAAATGGGCGCCATGAGCCAACCTAAAAGAAAAAAAAGACAGACAAAACGATCTACAATTTTATCCGCTTGGGTTTGCACCTCTTGGAGGTAATGACTCCACTCGGTCGGATAGGCATTTAATTTTAAATCCAGTAACAGGATTTTCTGTATATTCAATTTTAGGGCTTTCATACGGTCATAGGTTAATAAATCATATCTGGCTTCATAGGCCTCAATCATCACTTACCACGTACTAGGTGGATGTGATTGAGAGAGCCTGTGAATATGACGAACCGATGAAATTAAGACTGGATGCTTTGCTACGTACAGGATTGGATATAATCTTATTGTGCTTTCATAGGCGTTTTATGAAGCAGAGCTAAAAATGCAATAAGTGGAGTATTGTTTGAGTCGTGCCTTCCCTCTCGGGTCAGCTTGGTTTAAATAGACTATCTAAGGTGCAGGTTTAGAAGAATATTATATTGATAGAATGGCTGTAAAGAATGTTTTTTCGCTGTCTATGAATATAACAAAATTTATTCAGTTTTAGTACCTTTTTAAGATTTTTTTTGGAAAAAGGCTCAAAAAAATAAAAATCATACATTTTTCTCAAACTATAGCGAGTTTTATGTCAGCTACTGGCTCAATGCTGACTGATTGGCGAGGCAGACACGCCCCATTTTCTATAAAATTCTACAAATTCTACACTTTGTGATTTTTACAATTCACCAATATCTTCGTTCCATAGTTTGGAATTTGCTTGGATAAAATTACGCATCATTTTTTTACAGGCTTCCAGATTTAGGTTAATTACTTCTACCCCATGTGATTCCATAAAGGATTGCGCGCCCTCGAAAGTTTCATTTTCGCCAACAATCACTTTGGGGATTTTGAACTGGACAATCGTGCCCGCGCACATATAGCAAGGCATGAGGGTAGAATAAATCACCGTATCCCGATAGCTTCCTACACGTCCGGCCTTGAGGAGACAATCCATTTCGCCGTGTAAAATTGGGTTTTGCTTCTGCACCCGCTGGTTATGGCCCTGCGCCAGCACTTGGTCGCCCCGAACTAAAACCGAACCAATGGGAATGCCCCCTTCTTGCTGACTTTTGAGTGCCTGGTCGATAGCAAGCTGCATGAATTTGTCCATACTTTAATTAGTTGTTGTTTATCTAATGCGCGTTATTGGTTGAACTATTACGCCAATATCTCTCAGGTATTTTGCTTAAAAAAACGAAGACTCGGATGAACATCCACTTACACACTTTGTTGCTAAAAATAAAAAAACTATGATGTCTTTCTTCCTAATTCCTATTCTCAAGAGAAATATTCGCAGAGCCATTTTAATCACTATTGCCATTTCTTTTGGCGTTTCGTACTCGATTTTTAAGAACCTACGGTAAGTGAGTGATTAGTAAGTGGCTATCAATGAGTAGTTTACAAGAAAACTACTCATTGATAATCGTTTTGGCTTTTTCTAGCACTCGGTCTAAGCCACTGCTGTCTTTGCCGCCCGCCGTCGCGTAGAAAGCTTGTCCACCGCCACCGCCTTTGATTTCCTTAGCCAGTTCTTTGACGATTTTACCCGCGTTGAGTTTTTTCTCCTCTACCAGATTATCTGAAATCATCACCGTAATTTGAGGCTTGCCCTTGATTTCAGAAGCCAGTACGGCAAACAGATTGTCGGCCTTGGCTCTTAGATCAAAAGCGAGTTGCTTGAGGGCGTCAGCCGAAGGCACATTTACTCTTTGCGCAATGAGTTGAATGCCGTTTTGCGCTTCGGCTTTTTGGAGCAGTTCATCTTTCAAGCCTTGAATTTGTTGGTTTTCGAGTTGCTCAATCTCTTTGAGCAGGTCGTTTTTCTCTTTCAAAAGGCTTTCTACGGCTTTTTTAAGGTCTTTGGGCTGTTTGAGCATTTCTTTCAACTCGTTCATCAACTCGTACTGCTCTTCTACCAGAGCTTCTGCCTTTTCGGCGGTAATGGCCTCGATGCGGCGTACTCCCGCGGCCACTGAGCCTTCAGAAATGATTTTAAAGAAGCCAATCTGACCCGTGGCTTGCACGTGTGTGCCCCCGCAGAGTTCACGGGAGAAGTTTTCATCAAAGGTAATGACACGTACGTAGTCTCCGTACTTTTCTCCAAACAATCCCATGGCCTTAAGTTCATCCGTAGCTACTTGGAAGGGGACATTGCGTCGCTCGTCTTTACGGATATTTTCTCGGATTTTTTGATTGACAATTTTCTCGATTTTTTGTAATTCTTCTGTCTCGATTTTGCCGTGGTGCGAAAAGTCAAAGCGCAGCACTTGGTCACTAACCAAAGAACCCTTTTGAGCCACGTGAGGGCCTAAGACTTTACGAAGAGCGGCGTGAAGCAGGTGTGTGGCCGTATGATTATTGGTAATCAACTGTCGGCGCTCGGTGTTGACCACGGCTTTAAATTCAGCTTCGGCCAGATTTTCCAATTTCAAAAAATCATCCTTGGGCGTAAAATGGACGATCAAATCATTTTCTTTTTTAGTATCGATGATCGGAATCGTGAAGGCTTGCCCTTGACTCAGGAGCTCTAAGCGACCGGTATCTCCGATTTGTCCGCCGCTTTCGGCGTAGAACGGTGTTTTGTCTAGGACAATTTGATATTGAGTCTTTTTCTTAAGGGTAATGGGGCGATAGCGGGCGATCTTGGAGGGTGTTTCCAGATAATCATAGCCCAAGAATTCAGTTTCTTCAAATTCGTTCACGACCGTCCAATCTCCGGTTTCTTTTTGGGCGTCAGCCTGAGAGCCTTGTTTTTGGACTTGCATGGCTTTTTCGAAGCCTTCTTCATCAATTTCTAGATCATTTTCACGGGCAACGAGAGCGGTCAAATCTTTGGGAAAACCAAATGTATCATAGAGTTTAAAAACGGTTTCGCCTTCAATTTGCTCTCCGGGCTTTTTTTGCTCGATGACTTCATCTAAGAGTTTCAGACCCGTATCGAGCGTTCTGAGAAAAGAAACCTCTTCTTCGCGGATGGCATTCATCACAAAGTCCTGTTGCTCTTTGAGTTCGGGGAAGACATCGGCGAATTGCTCAGCCAACTGTGGGATCAAGCTATGGAAGAAAGGTTCTTTAAAATCCAAATACGTATAGCCATAACGCACCGCCCTTCGCAAAATACGACGAATCACGTAGCCCGCTTTGTTGTTGGAAGGCATTTGGCCGTCAGCGATGGCAAAGGCCACGGCGCGAATGTGATCCGAAATCACACGGATGGCAATATCGGTTTGGGGTTCTGCTCCGTAGGTTTTGCCCGCTTTCTGAGCAATAGATTGGATGATAGGCTGAAAAACATCGGTATCGTAATTAGAGTATTTCCCCTGAATCGCCATTGCCAAACGTTCGAAACCCATGCCCGTATCCACGTGCTTGGCGGGAAGTGGCTCCAAAGCTCCACTCGCTAGGCGATTGAATTGGATAAAAACGAGATTCCAAATTTCAATTACCTGCGGATGATCTTGATTGACGAGATTTTTGCCGTCTTGCTCTTGTCTTTCCGCATCTGGGCGTAGGTCAATATGAATTTCACTACAAGGGCCACAGGGCCCTGTGTCGCCCATTTCCCAAAAATTATCTTCCTTAGAAGCGTAAATAATGCGCTCTTTGGGAATAACTTCTCGCCAAAGGTCAAAAGCCTCTTGGTCGGGCTCCAGACCGTCGCTTTTATCACCCTCAAAGACCGTTACGTACAAGCGATCTTCTGGCAGTTTGTAGACTTCGGTGAGCAGCTCCCAGGCCCAAAGGATGGCTTCTCGCTTAAAATAATCGCCAAAAGACCAATTGCCCAGCATCTCGAACATGGTGTGGTGGTAGGTATCCAAGCCTACTTCTTCGAGGTCGTTGTGCTTTCCCGAAACACGCAGGCACTTTTGGGTATCGGCCACGCGCGAGGAGGGGGCGGTTTTATTGCCTAAGAAATAGTCTTTAAACTGGTTCATGCCCGCGTTGGTAAACATCAGGGTAGGGTCATTCTTGACCACCAGGGGAGCAGAAGGGACGATGAGATGCTCTTTGCCTTCGAAAAAATCTAAGAATTTTTGCCGTATTTCTTGCGCTTTCATGCGTTTGGAGGTGATAAACGTGCTTGATTAAATACTTTTGGCAAAAGTACATAATCTTTGAGGGACAGACAATATGGGATGGGCTTGGGGGAGTAGATCAAGTGTAGAAAGCTTTGCTTGCAAAGACCGTTTGTCTAGTCAAAGTAGGTTTATGTCGTATGGAGTGGATGGTGTCGTCAAATTTTACTTTTTTTGACAAAAACGAAATTTGATATGAAATCTATATTTTACCCATTTGTATTGAGCTGGTTATTGGTGAGTTGTACTTTTTCATCATCCTCTTCCCAAGAAATCCAAAAAGAAAAACCCGAACCGAGACTCGTGGGCGGTCCTTGTGAAGGCTGTGAAGCGATCTTTGAATATGGACAACGCGCTCTAACCTCAGTAGATACCTTACCGGAATTCAACCAAGCGGACACTCAACTCAAAGTACAGGGGCAGGTCTGGCGAGCCGACGGGAAAACACCCGCCGAGGGCGTGATTTTATACATTTATCATACGAATCAGGAAGGGCTTTATCCGGCCAAAGCAGGAGCCACCGGCTGGGAAAAACGCCACGGCTCTCTCCGCGCTTGGCTCCAAACGGACGAGCAGGGAAGCTACACCTTTTACACCTCAAAACCCGCGCCTTATCCCAATCACCAAGAACCTGCCCATATCCACCTCACGATTTTGGAGCCGGATGGCAAGTATTATTACGCCAGCGATTTTCTCTTTGCTGGAGATTCCCTGCTAAAAGAAAAGGATAAAGACCCGAATATCGCCAGGGCTGGCTTGGGCGTGATGAACCTCCGCCAAAAAGATAAGCTCCTGCTAGGAAAGCGAGATATTATTTTGGGTGAGCATATTCCAGATTATGAGTAAGGCTCTTTAAAGTGATGACATTTATTGCAACAACCGCCATAAGTCTGATCTGGGAAGTATCGCTTGTAAGAAGCAATATTATCGGAACTTGCAGGATACAATGATTTTCCAATTTTCCCCTATCTTTACCTTCCTCAAATCCTCGTAAATGATCTATGAAAAATCCGATTGTCGTCCGTTCTCGTGCCATAGAAGCTGCCGAAGTGGCTTGGTTTGCCCCCATCTGCAATGGTGATTTTGAATTTTTGGGCGTGCCCAGCAACCATCTCAAAAGCACCTTTGCCCATACTTCTCAAATTTTACTCACTGCCGACCAACTGGGCTATCGCAATATTTTGTGTCCTTCTTCTTATCAGGTCGGGCAGGATACTTTGGCTTTCGCAGCAGCGGTCGCTCCCCAGACTCAAAATATCAACCTCTTGACAGCCGTACGCTGTGGTGAAGTGCATCCGCCCATGCTCGCCCGTGCCATCAGTACTTTGGATCATATCTTAGCCGGACGATTGACCATCAATATTATTTCCTCGGATTTGCCCGGTGAAAAACTAGAATCCGAAGCACGCTACCAGCGCTCTCAGGAAGTCGTAGAAATTCTCAAACAAGCGTGGACGCAAGATTTTATTGATTTCAAAGGAGAATTTTACCAATTCCAACTACCTACCGAAGCCGTGAAGCCTTACCAGCAAAATGGTGGGCCTTTGCTCTATTTTGGGGGTTATTCTCCTGCCGGCAAGGAGCTTTGCGCCAAGCATTGTGATGTTTACCTGATGTGGCCGGAAACCGAAGATCGCCTCGAGGTACTCATGCGTGAAATGAGCGAAAAAGCGGCTCAGTACGATCGTACAATGGATTTTGGATTGAGAGTGCATATGATTGTCCGTGAAACTGAGGCCGAAGCCCGTGCTTATGCCCAGCGTTTAGTCTCTAAATTAGATGATGAAGTAGGCAAGGAAATCCGAGAACGTGCTCAGGATGCCCAATCGCTCGGCGTTTCTCGTCAAAGCGAAATGCGAGAGGTCGCTGATTTGGAAGGTTTTGTAGAAGATCATCTATGGACGGGGATCGGTCGGGCACGCTCGGGTTGTGGAGCAGCTCTGGTGGGTGATCCTGATCAAATTCTGAAAAAAATTCAACGCTATATGGACTTGGGCATTCGGGCTTTTATCTTTTCGGGTTATCCGCATTTGCAGGAGTGTGAGCTTTTTGCCAAGTATGTCCTTCCCAAGATTCCGGCGATCTCCATGCCACAGGTACAGGGGCGTATTCCTGCGTTTATGCCCCATACGCCTTTGGGAGCAGGGAATAGGAGGTAGGGTAGGAGCTAGGAGTCAGAATTCAGGAGCTAGGAGTCAGGAGTTAGAAGTCAGGAGCTAGGAGCTAGGAGCTGGGAGCTGGGAGCTGGGAGTCAGGAGCTAGGAGTCAGGAGCTAGGAGTCAGGAGCTGGGAGCTAGGAGTTCTTTCTCCTGAATTCTGACTCTTGACTCCTGAATTCTGAATTCTAACTCCTCTTTCCTGAATTCTAACTCCTAGCTCCTCTCTCCTCAATTCTAACTAAAAATTAAATGTAGTAAAACGAGCGAAATCAATACCCCATAGCCAAACTGTGCCATAGAGGGAGAAGAGCTTTGCCAGTATTCTCTCGGGGAACGCAGACCGAAGCGCAGGAGGGAGGGAATGGCCACCAAAGCAAAAGCAATCACAATTACCCACGAAGAGCGAACAAAGTAATTCATTTCAGGGAAAATGGCTTTGAGTAAAACGTGCAGAGGAACCGTCAATACGACAGCTAGGAAGGCTAATTTTTTGGGAGGAGCAACCAAGAAGACGGCTGTACAAATCAGTACCGCGATCCCACTTTTGATATAATAATTAAGCTCGTTGAGGGTGTGGGTGAAGGCTTGTGCTGGATTTTCAAATTTTACATACAAGAGCATAAAGCCCATCAATACGCCCGTGACCAACGTAACCAAGATCGTTCTCCGTCCGGCAGCTACTACTTCTGGGTCTTTGGCCTGTGGGTTGATATAAGTTTGGTAAATATCAATTGACCAGAGCGTGGCCAGCGAATTGAACAGAGAATCTACCGTACTCATCAGCGAGGCAAATAAGGCACAAAGAATAATCCCACGCAGACCCGTGGGAAGATAATGCGTTACCAGATAAGGAAAAGCCTGATCGGGTTCGGCCAAGCCCTCTTTCCCCAGAATACCCGCCAGCGCAATCCCCGGGACAATGATAATAATCGCCATTACATATTTCAAAATTCCCCCTACCATCAAGCCCATTTGGGCATCTCTCAGGCTACGGGCGGCCAAAGAACGCTGCAACACCGATTGATTCGCTCCCCAATAATTGATATTCAACAAAATCATCCCAAAAATCCCAATCCAAGGTAATTGCTCGTGGTCGGCAGGCAGGTGTAAGTGCATTAGTTCTGGAGTTTGTGCATAAAGCTCCGACCACCCACCCAAATGATAGATGGATACAAAAAGTACGATTGTTCCCCCTGCGGTCAAGATCATAAACTGGATTACATCGGTACGCACCACCGCTCCCAATCCTCCAAAATAGGTATAAGTAGCTGAGAAAATCCCCAGACCCACCAATAAGACAGAAATTCTCACGATACGCTCCGGATGGATGAAGGAAAGCAAATCACCAAAAACTAAATCGGCCGCGTAGGCTCCCCAAAATAAAGCTGCCCCCAAGCCGAGTGTAGAAAACAAAACTAAATTCGCCACCGAATAAGTCAGAGCCACGGTGGCTCCCAGACGTTTTTTGATAAATTGTGTGATGGTAATGACGCGATCTTTTAAGTACAAAGGCACGAAAATAAAAGCCGCCATCCAGAGCCCCAGTGCGGCATTGATTTCTAGATTGGCCTGTGCCAAACCGTAGAGATAAGCCGAACCCATCATCCCCAAAAATTGATAGCCTCCTACATTAGTAGCAATTGAGGAGAGGGCAATGGAAGGCCAACGCAAATTACGAGAGCTTAGAAAATATTCTTCACTCGTCGCATTTTGACCGACTCTACCGTGGAGTGCCACCAGCATAATGAGGGTGAAATAGGCCAACAAAATCCCTAAATCCAGAAGCATAATGGTAAAATTTCTTGAGCAGATGGTATTTTAGCTTTGCAATATTGATAAAAAAGGAGAAGATTCAAAAGGGAGTGATAGGTTTTGGCTGGCAAGTCGCGGGTCGAGACCATCGTTATCCTTGACTTTTAGGCTCCAAAAATTGTATGTAACAACGAAATTACAGTTTCGTACTAGTTAGGCGCAAAACAGGAGTTTCGGAGCTACAAAATCCATTAAAAATTTTCTAATTTAGAGTCGCTAAACTTTAAAAATCATGCCCTCCATTCCAGTCGTTTTTCTGGCTTTTGCCAATGACAAAGATGCCTATCTCAGCAAACTTCGCCACGAAGAAAGAGCCATTCGGGAAGCCTTGGCTCCTCTCGAAGACCAAGGCCGAATCAAAGTCCATTCACTGGGAAGCACGGCCATCGAAGATATTTTTACCGATTTTGATCGTTTTGGGGAGCAAATCGTGATTTTTCATTTTGGAGGGCACGCCTCGGGTACGCATCTGCAATTGGAAGGGCAAGCTGCCTCCGCGAGTGGTTTGGCGCAGCGGATTCAAAACTTGCCCCATCTACAATGGGTCTTTTTGAATGGCTGCTCTACCCGAGCGCAGGTAGAAGCCTTATTAGCTTTGGGTGTAAAAGCCGTCATCGCTACCCATGAACCCGTGGAGGATGAAAAAGCCCTCCAATTTGCTACCCAATTTTATCGGAGCTTAGCCAATAAAGCCTCCCTCCAGATTGCTTTCGCCAACGCTAAGGCCTACTTAGAAACCAAGGAACAAGTGCCCAGTGGGCAAATTCAAACCCATCGCGTGCTAGGCTCTCGACTTCCCTCAGGATCGGACTCAGAAGCGCATCCTTGGGGCTTATTTGTGCAAGATGCAAAAGTAGAAACTTGGAAATTTCCTAAAAAACACCTTTCTCGCCCTTTGCTGGCACTAAGCATGAGCCTGACGGTCATCATCGTGATGTTGATTTATCTGTTTGCTCGTCCCGCAAGGCCCTTTGACGTTACCATTTTTTTGCAATCAGAAAATGAGCCATTAAATCAACTGATTAAAAATCGCCAAGCGGATAGTCTCACGCTGGATTTGGGGGCAGACCGTCGTACCAAAGTCATTATTGATGGAGAAGTCAGCTTTCGCGAAATTCCTGCTCAGTTTGCTGGGAAAAAAGTGCCCGTCCGGCTTTCTTCTCGTCGATTAGCCCTAGCGCAAACCAATCAACTCCAATTAGACCAAAAAAATTTGTATCTAAAGGTAAAGCGGAATCAAAGCCTAGCAATTATTCAAGGCGTGGTAAGAGATGAAAATAACCAACCTTTGCCTGATGCAATCATTCAGGTACAGGATTTCAAAACTAAAAGCAATGCCTTGGGCGAGTTTGAGCTAATAATTCCTGAAACTGCTCAGCAAGCACGCCAGAAAGTCATCATCTACAAAGAAGGCCATGAAATCTGGGAGAAGACGCTCGCTGTTAGTCCAGACCGCTTAGAGTTAATATTAAAAAGTATTAAAAAATAAAATATACGAACAAAGTATGCTATTGAAAAAATTCATCCAGTGGGTTATTGTCATTTCTATCTGCTCTGGTTTAGCCTTGGCTCAGACGCCTACTTCGGGACTCGTGGTACTCCAAAATTCGGGCAGACAACCTGTCTCTGGTGTACAAGTGGAGGATGCCTTTGGCGATGCCGCTCCTAAAGTATCGGATAGCGAAGGAAAATTTACCCTCACTTTCCAAAACAGTGCTTATGGCGAACTTACTACCCTATATGTGAAAAAATCTGGCTTGGAAGTTGTCAACCAAGAAGAAATCAAGGATTTTAGAATTACACGTGCTCCCTTCAAGATTGTAGTTTGTCCAGAAGGACAATTGAATGACAATCGATTACGCTATTATAAAATCTCTACGGCGCAGATCGAGCAGGAATACCAAGTCCAGTTAGCCACCCTGAAAAAAAAGCTAGCCGATAATGAAGCCGCTCTTCGGGCACAAGTGGAAACCTTAGAAGAGCAAAGAGAGATTGCCCAAAAACAAGCCCGTGAACTTGCCCGCAGATTCGCCCTTGTCAATCTAGATGATGTATCGCAGCTTTACCGAGATGCTTTTGATTTATTTCAACAAGGAAAAATAGAAGAAGCCATTCAACTGATTCAAGAAGCTGATTTACAAGCGCAAATCCAACAGGCCAAAACCAAGAAAAAATTAGGAGACGCGTTGAGCGAAAATGCACGAGCGGCTCTAGAGCAGCATGCACAAACGGTAACTTTAGAGGCTCGCTTACACGTTTCGCGTTTGGAATTCGAAGAGGCGCGTCAAGCTTATGCCTTGGCTTTATCCGCCGTGGATAGTAACGACGTGCAAATGAACTTGGAGTATGGGCTTTTTCTTTATGGGCAATTTCGCTTTGAGGATGCCATTCAGATTTACCAAAAAACCTTGGCTCTGGTTCCAGAAAATAAAGCCTACCAAGCGTACCTACATTACCTGTTGGGTGCTACGCATCAAGGAAATCTTGAACAAGATTTAGCCGAAAAATTGGTCAGCAAGTCCATCGAGCTGTACCGAGAGCTAGCTGCCCGAAATCCAGCGCGCTATCGTCAGGCACTCGGTGCGGTGCTTTTCCAGCAGATCAGCCTGCTCTCGGATCAATTTGATGACAAAAGCGATGTACTGATTCAAAGCAAAGCAGAGGCCGAAAGTATTTTCAAGGATTTAGTGGCTAAGGATAGTACGCACTACTTGGGTTATTATGCTCTGACCCAGTTCTTGGAATTTATAGACGCGGTCAAGTACGCGGAAAAAGATGAAGATAAAAGTCTTCGTATCATGCTAGAGAAGCTAGCAAAAGGAAGTCAATTGTACGCGCACTTGTCCGAGCAAAACCCCGAAATCTATGAACCCTTTTTAGGTTTGTCTCTGGTTTTGCAAGGGGGGCTGGGTGAGGCATTCATCGCTTACAAAAAGCATAACGGCGAAGTATACAACCACGAGAGGCTGGTAGCTCCTTCTGACTCGCTCTTCGATCAAGGGGTGGAGCTTTTAAGCAAATGCATAGAAAGGGTAGAAAAAAGTCATCCTAATATCTCCATCAACTTGATTAAGCCAGACAGCCTCATGCGTCTGGAAGATTATTACCATGAATCCGACGGACAGGTTTTTTCTCTCTTCGGTCATACCTTCAGTATCATCAATATGCTCTACAAGTATCAAGGTTTATTCGGAATGGAAGTTATCGATTTTCAAAGGATAGACCAGCTCCTGAAGGTCGCTACTGAAAAAGCAAATTTGTTGGCCGAGCAAAATCCAGAGCGTTATGCTTTATTTCAAACCTCTTTTGGCTTGCTATTAGGTCTTCGCCATTTTCAAAATGGGGAGTATCCGCTCGTTATTCAAAACCTCGAGCGCCACTTACCGAAGTTTGAGGAGCTATATCAGGAAAACGCGAATACTTATAGACAAACTCTGGGGACTTGTCTGAGGCTTATCTTTGCTTCCCAATCTCTTTATTATCTTGCTAATAAAACTTTTTACCAAGATGATTCGCTCGGGGTGCTGACCAAGGGACAGCGAGCCCTCAGCCTGTTAGAGGCTGACAGCGTTTCAAAAGAATTTGAAATGGGAATCCAAGACACGAAATACTGGCTGCAGTGCTACAAAAGAGGAAATTACGAGGATTTCTACAATTTATGCATCTTCCTCGAGTACAAAGCGGCCGCCGATCAAGCCACCACCTTAGAAACTTACGCCAGTAATTATACGGAGGCCATCTACTACTTTGAGCAAATTGCCGAGAGAACCCTCAGCAGAGAAGATGCTCAACAATTGATACAACTCTACCAAGATTATCATGATCTGGAAGTGTTTAGAGATAGAATTTATGAAGTCAATGCCGAGGAACTGGGTTATGTAAAAGCGAACCAGTTCGTGGAGACGATGGAAATATACGAAGACCGAGAAGAACTTTTTCCTCGCGATACCACTGCCAAGTACCTCTGGAAAGAAGCCGTCTTCCAAAGTCAACTCCTGAAAGCCTATCCCGATAGTACCGAGTTAAAGCAAAGCTTTGTTTTTAATCTGGGGAATGTTGCCTTTTACGCGCTCTTCCAGAAAAATTACGAGCGATCCTTGATTGCTGCCGAGCGTGCCCTGAGTGAAGATTCTACCCAACATTGGATTTATACCAATCTGGCTTTGGCTTACCTTTTCAACGACCGCTATCCCGAGGCTCTGCGCGTTTACTACGAGTGGATGAATCGTCCTTATCAATATGATTCCACTCAGCTCTATCAAGAAACCTTTCTACAAGATATCAAAGACTTAGAAAAGGAAGGGATTACCCACCCGCGCTTCAAGGAAATCGAGAAGATGCTCAAAAAACCAGAAAATTTTCCAGAAGAACTGCGAAAAGGTTTCGATTATTTACAAAAAGCCCGGCAGGCTTATCTAAACGCACAGGAAACTACCAATATTTCTGCCAAAGAAGAGAACCTGAATCTATCTCGTACGCAGTATGAAGCCTTTATCAAGCTTAACACTGATTCTAATTCCTATTTTCAATCGGATTTATCAGAGGCTTTTTATCGAATGGGAAGAATCTACTATGATTTGGATCTACCACTACACTTGGATACCCTGAGCCTGAATTTAACCACCAAAAAAGCAAATAGAATCAGTAACGAGATTTTCCGTTATTTTTTGCAATCAGAGAAAGACTCGAGCTTTTTGTCTCTCAAAGAACTCTACAGGAGAGAGCTTTATCCATTAAGAATTATCGCGCAATGGACAGAACAAATCTATCAAAAAGCTCCTGAGGACACGGTTACTTTTAATAACTTGCAGTTTATAAGGCGTCACATCGCCAACTATGCTTTGTTCGCTGAGCAATTCAAACTATCCCTGAAATACGCTAAAACAGGCGTAAACGCTAACCCAAAAGACGCCACGCTCCTTAGCAGACTAGCCTTGGCCTATCTCTTCAATGATGAGTATGAAGAAGCCACCAAAATTTGCCAAACTTGGAAAGGCCGCCCTTACCCAGATGACAACTTTGATAGCTGGGGTATCCGAACCTTGGCACTGCTGGAAGGTCTGCAAAAAGAAGGCATTACTCACCCCGAGGCCGAGAAGCTAAAAAAATTACTAAAAGAATAATCCCTGCTGTATCTTTGCTCACAAATGAAGAAAGTATATTTTATAATCATATTAGCAGTTTTCTGTATTTTAGAAAGCTGTACGATCAATGAAGTAGGACCTCCCGGTCAAGACGGAGTGAGCGATCAGCAAATTCGTTTGGAATTTGGTACCGAACTCATAACCGCCGATACTAACTGGGTCAACTTACCCGACGAATTTGATTTAATTAAATTTGACCGAGACAACTACGTAGAATTAGACTCAATCCAGTTCGTAGCCGGCTTAGAAAGTACATTTAACGGAGATACTTGCTTTGTGCAATTAATCAATAAGACCAATGGAAACCCCATCACAGATGCTACCTTGATGAGCGATACCACGGCTTTTCAGTTTTTAGAAACGAGCGATATCTTTGATAATTTACCAACGAATGAAACAAATCTTGGCCTACGCATTCGCAGTAGCCGACTAGGCACAGAAGTGCGGGTAAATAGAGCCTTTCTTTTTTTATATCGCTGAGTATCAAAATAAAAACCTTCTGCCTTCCACAAAAAGTATATTAGCTAAAATTTAGAAACTCAACGATCAAATTTTGTACGACATTATCATCATCGGCGGCGGACTGGCGGGATTAATCAATGCCATTTCGCTCTCGCGCGCGGGACTCAAAGTAGCTCTTTTTGAGAAAAATGAATACCCTTTCCACAAAGTCTGTGGTGAATATATTTCCAATGAAACGCTGCCTTTTTTGCAAAGTTTGGATGTAAATCCCTTTGATCTAGGAGCAGTGGCCTTAAGCCAATTTCGGCTAACTTCGCCCCAAGGTCATTCCCTAGATTTGCCACTAGATTTAGGAGGATTTGGATTGAGTCGCTACACGCTCGACCAAGCACTCTACCAAAAAGCACAAGCACAGGGCGTAGATTTTCATCTGAAAACCAAAGTCTTAGAAATTAAAGACCAAGCCGAACACAAAACTATTCAAACGAATCATTCCCAAGAATTTCAAACCAAGGTTTTGATCGCTGCCCACGGCAAAAGAGCTAATGTGGATAATCAACTCGATCGTCGTTTTTTTCGTCAAAGATCGCCTTATCTGGGCATAAAGTACCACATTCGTACCAATTTGCACCCTCACGACCAAATTGCACTACATAATTTCAAAGATGGCTATTGTGGCATTTCTCGGATCGAAGACGGAAAATTCTGTCTTTGTTATCTAACCACCCGCCAAAATTTAAAAGATCACCAAGGAAGCATTTCACAGATGGAAGCCCAACTACTTGGCCAAAATCCTCACCTCCAAGCCATCTGGGATCGCTCTGAATTTCTATATGAAAAACCTTTGGTGATTAACGAAATTTCTTTTGCCCCCAAGCTTCCTATCGAGCAAGGTATTTTCATGTGTGGCGACGCGGCTGGACTCATTACGCCACTCTGTGGCAACGGGATGGCCATGGCCATTCACGGTGCGAAGGTGCTTTCTGAGCTTCTGATGGCTTATTTTGCGGGAAGAACGAGCCGAGAAAAGTTAGAAAGTGCCTACACCAAACAGTGGCAACATCTTTTTGCCAAGCGTCTCTGGGCTGGTCGTAAGATTCAGGCGCTCTTTGGGCATCCTTTGCTTACCGAAGCACTGCTACAAAGTGCCAAAACCCTTCCACCACTTGGCCATTGGATGGTTAAGCAGACGCACGGGCGAGTTTTTTAGTGATGAATTGTAAGTTACTGGCTTTACTCATAAGTCCGAAAAAAGCTTTTGTAATACCTCTCTCTAAATCCGTAATTTGCAACTCACAACTCACAACCTGTAAACTTATGAAAATACAAAGACTGAATCTGGATAGTAGCTGGTGGATGGAGTGGGAGGGAGCCTCTTTTCTACTTGATCCTTGGCTTTTGGGTTCCGAAGTGGATGGCTTTCGCTGGCTCAACGAGCAGTGGCACACGCAGGAACCAGTGGCTTTGGAGCAACTGCCTGATTATGATTTTATCGTGGTTAGCCAGTCTTACTCGGATCATTGCCACGTAGAAACGCTCCAGCATTTAGACCACAAGCAACCCATTTTCGCTACCAACAGAGCTTATCAACGACTACAAAAATCCCTCGGTGAAAGGGACTTGGTACAAATTCCTGAAAACCTAAACGGCCTCGCGCTATCTTATCAAGGATTGCAATTTTGGGCTTTTCATCCCGGGCGCAAGCGTGATCCAATTTATTATGCGCTTTTGATTGCTAATACGGCGGGAGAGGCCATTTTTATCGCTCCCCATGGCTTTACCTTGAATGCTAAACAATTAGCTAAAGCGAAAGAATTTGATTGCAAACTCCTGATGACGACCTTTTCTGAGTTTCAACTTCCTAATTGGATGGGGGGGAAAGTCAATCCCGGTCTGGACAATGTATATCAACTGGTAGAGCAACTCAACCCCCAGCATATCCTCAATACCCACGATGAGGAGAAAAAGATGAAAGGACTGGTAGCTCGTCTGGCTAAAGTTACGTATCCTGATTATGAAGCCTTATCACAGAAAACGAATTTTCCTTTTCATCACTTGGCTGATTATCAAGTTTTAGATTTAGCCTAAAATATCAACTAAGAAATTGGCGCGAGGGATTTATTTCATTTAACCTAAAAAACAGCCAACACTGCCTTGAAAAATAATTTTCTTTCTTAAAATCAGGTGTATTATTTCGTTTTTATCTTCATTTCCTACCAGCTTTTCTTGATTTTCTTTCTATTTCTAAAAATGCTTTTATAATTTGAAAAAACATTAAAAAGCTCTAAAGCCTAATAGTATGAATAAACATACCTACGACTCGGGAATCATTGGTAATTGTGCCTTTATCGCTCACGTCAAAACTAACTCCAACGTGGTTTGGATGTGCTGGCCTCGTTTTGATAGCAGTTTTGTGTTCGGGAGTTTGCTAGATGCAGAAAAAGGAGGAGAATTCTCTATCAAGCCTGCCTCAGAACAATTTGATTCCCAACAATATTATATCGAGAATACCAATGTGCTCCGTACCGAAATTAGTGCCAGCGATGGAAGCTATCGGATTACCGATTTTGCCCCACGTTTTCATCAACACAATCGTTACTACCGTCCCCTGATGCTGATTCGGAAGCTAGAGCCCCTTTCGGGGAATCCACGTGTCAAAGTTACCTGTGACCCCGTGGGAGAATACGGTCAGAAGACACTCGAGTCCAGAAGAGGAAGTAACCATATTGAGTTCTCAGGTTTGGATCAATCTGTGCGCCTGACGACCAATATTTCCCTGACTTACATTGAAGACAGTCAGCACTTTTCGCTCAATGAAAATAAATACTTGGTGCTTACTTACGGATCGCCCCTAGAAGCCGAAATCGAGAGTACCTGTGAGCGGTTTCTGGGAAATACCATCGGCTACTGGCGTAATTGGGTCAAAAGTACCAGTATCAGCGATTTTTACCAACAACACGTGATTCGCTCTTCCTTGGCTCTCAAGATTCACCAGTACGAAGACACGGGCGCGATCATTGCCGCTTCTACGACCAGCCTGCCCGAAGCCCCCGGGAGTGGGCGCAACTGGGATTACCGCTATTGCTGGATGCGTGATACGTACTATACCTTGAATGCTTTTAATAACATCGGGCACTTCGAGGAGCTGGAGCAGTATTTCAATTATATTGCAAACGTGGCTCTGCAAGAGAAAGGAGCGGGGAAACAACGCATGCAACCCCTCTATGCCATCAGTGGTAAGGGTGATATCGAAGAAAAAATACTGGATTTGGCTGGCTACTTAGGTAATAACAAACCCGTACGCATCGGCAATCAGGCGCACGAGCATATCCAAAACGATGTATACGGACAGATTCTCGTTTCGCTCGTGCCGCTTTACGCTGATAATCGCTTTATTGATAAAGAGAGAACCAATTCGGATAAGCTCGTCTACGGGTTATTGTATAAAATTCAGGAAACAATGGAGGAGCCAGATGCCGGACTTTGGGAGTTCCGTGATTTTGCACAATATCACTGCTATACTTATCTCTTCCATTGGGCTGGAAGCAATGCTGCCATTCGTGTGGCCAAGTTTATCAAAGATGAGAAAATGCTGAAGCTTGCCCGTGAGCTACGTCAGCAATCTCGGGAAAAAATAGAGGCCTGTCTGGATCAGGAAAGAGGCGTTTATACGCAGGCAATTGGAGTGCCTAATTTAGATGCAAGCACGCTCAAGCTGATCACGATGAACTACTTAAACCCTCATTCCGAATTAGCCAAAACGCATCTAGAAAACATGGAAAAAGAACTGGGAGCCCCCAATGGTCTTTTCTATCGCTACAAGCACAAGGATGATTTTGGAGAACCAGAATCTACCTTCCTGATTTGTGGCTTCTGGTACGTAGAAGCACTCGCTTGTGTAGGAAGGCTGGAAGAAGCTATGCTCAAGTTCGAGAGTCTGCTTCGCTACACCAACCACGTGGGGCTTTTGAGCGAAGATGTAGATGCGAATACGGGCAGTCAATGGGGGAATTTCCCACAAGCATATAGCCACGTGGGTCTGGTGAATGCCGCCTATCGTATTTCTAAAAGATTAGACAAACCCAATTTCCTTTCTTTTCCCAAACGAAAAAGACCTGCTGATTTCCAGATATAAGCCTAAGCGATTAGTTTTGTTCCTTGAGCCTGTTAAGTCTCACCAATCATACGTGGGAGGCTTGGCAGGTTTATTTCTAGAAGAAAGATCACTCCGAAGAGTTTCCTCGGTAAATGCCCAATAAATCCAGCGCGGCCTTAAGGGGAGGAGTTTTTCCAATCTTTACTGCCTGTTCTACCGTGGGTAGCTTGGATTGAATTGCGGTATTTTGATAAAATTGATCCTGTAAAATTTGCTGAATCGTATCGTGCATCCAATTCAAGTGCTGTTCTTGTCTTTTTTGGGAAAGATAGCCTTGGTTTTTTTGCTGTTGGTGATGCTCGGAGATCAAATCCCAGATCGTGGCAATACCTTCCTGCTCGAGTGCAGAACAGGTCAAAACGGGAGCTTGCCATCCATCTGCACGAGGAGGGAAGAGGTGCAAGGCACTTTCATATTCGGCTCGGGCTACTTTGGCGGCGTGGCGGTTTTCTCCATCCGCTTTGTTAATGGCGATGGCGTCGGCCATTTCCATGATTCCTTTTTTAATGCCCTGTAATTCATCTCCAGCTCCGGCAAGCATCAGTAAGAGAAAAAAATCTACCATACCGTGTACAACCGTTTCAGATTGTCCGACCCCTACCGTTTCTACAAAAATCACCTCATAACCTGCCGCTTCGCAGAGGAGCATGGTTTCGCGGGTGCGGCGTGCCACCCCTCCCAGAGAGCTTTGGGTAGGAGAGGGGCGAATGTAAGCCAGAGAGTCCTGGGAAAGTTGTTCCATGCGTGTCTTGTCTCCCATGATGCTTCCCCGAGAACGCTGGCTACTGGGGTCTACGGCGATCACAGCCAATTTTTTGCCCTGCCCCGTCACGTGTTTGCCAAGTGCCTCGATAAAAGTACTCTTACCCACGCCGGGTACCCCGGTAATACCCAAGCGAATGGATTGTCCTGTTCTGTCCATGACCGCTTCTAATACTTCTTGGGCTAACTGATAATCCTGCGGGCGTGTACTTTCCACGAGTGTAATCGCTTGACTTAGAAGCACACGGTCTCCATCTAGAACGCCTTTTATATAATCTTGCTTGGATAATTGCTTTTTTCTCGGCTTTCTCATCCGACTTGCATTTTTTTGTATCTTTTTTGCTTTGTAACCTCAAGATTAGCACAAATTACTTAATTTTCATCTTGGAGCAATATAACTAATATTTTGACTTTGCGTAAACCAAAGGTATTACTCCCCCTTAAACATCGGAAAAGTATATGCTCAGATACTTCAAAGATAGCGTAATCATCAGTTCACTGGTGTTTTTATTCATGTGGATTTTAGGAAACGTCCCGATTTTGCAAAATCTGGAAATGCTCAATCCTATCGAGAATGTGCTCAATGATTTTGACCTCACAGACGTGGTTTTTTCTCAAATACGCGGACCACAGCCGGCGGATACCAATATTGTCTTAGTTAATATTGGCAGCTTGCCCCGAGACGGGATGGCGGCACTGGTAGATCGCCTGAATCAATACGAACCAGCAGTGATTGGTATTGACGCTTTTTCTCGCCGCCCCTTAGACCCACTGGCTGACAGTCTGTACGCGGCGGCTCTTTCTCAGGTAAAAAACTTGGTCATGGTATCACAGGGAAATTACAAAGAAAGTACTAGGGAAAGAATGGAATTAGATAATACCTTTGAACCAGATCGCTTTGATACGCTCGAGACGTCTAATTCTATGTTTGCACAACATGCCACCATGGGGCATGCCAACCTGATCAGCTTGAGCCGAGGTAATATGAAAGATTTTACCACGGTGAGAACTTTTTCGCCCGTGATTCAGGTGAATGATCAGACCGAGACTGCTTTTGCGGTTAAAATTGCAGAAATTTACCAGCCAGCATCGGCGCGTAAATTTTTAGCGCGTAACAATCTGTACGAATATATTAATTATCGTGGGAATGTAGATATTGTGGGAAAAGGGCAGGTCGTTTTTTCTGCCTTAGACATTGGGCAGGTACTAGATCCAGCCATTGAACTGGATTTTATCAAAGATAAGATCGTGATTCTGGGTTATATGGGGGAAAGCCTAAATACTTATTCTTATTTGGATAAATTTTACACTCCACTCAATGAAAATTACGTGGGCAAAAGTACACTAGATATGTACGGAGTGGTTATCCACGCGAATATTACCTCCATGATTCTCCATGAAGAATTTATAAACGAATTAAGTGATTTCTGGAACTATGTATTAATGGTCGTGATTACGCTATTAAGTACCATGCTTTTTGCTTATTTCTTCCATAAAGTAGGATATTGGTACGATGCTATCACGATTTTTACACAATTAGGTATTTTTATCGTTATTTTAGCAATAGGTCTTTATGCCTTCGAGTGGTATCATCTCAGGGTAGAAATAAACCCGGCCATCATCGCCGTGATTATCGCTGGAATTTTTGTAGAAATTTATTTTGGACTGATTAAAAAACTGTTCCTCACATTAAAAAATAAACATGTTAAACTCAAACGAACGAGCAATGAAACAGCTTAAACTAACTATTTTATTAGCGCTCCTTCTAACCTACGCACATACCGCCACCGCTCAGTATGCTTTCCGGGTGCTAGCTAGCAGTGGCACCAGCAAGGTTGGAGAAAATAAACTCTATGTCGGAAAGACTTTGCAAGCAAACCAATCCATACAAGTAGGTGCGCAGAGCTACCTGAGCTTAGTACATAAAAATGGTGGAACCGTAGAAATTGGCAAAGCTGGAACCTACCAAGTGAATAATCTGGAGAGTGAACTCATGAAACGAGCCAGCCAGACCACGACCGGACGTTTTGCGAACTATATCGTAGGCGAACTTACCAAAGCAGGAGACCGTGATATTCACAAAAATCCCTACAAATACCAAAACGTAACGGGTTCGGTAGAGCGTGGTCAACCTGGCGATATTAAAGTACTGATGCCCAAAACCAGCCCCGTGCTGTTCTCACAATACACCATTGCCTGGCATCCCCTAGACCAAGCGGGAGGCTATATAGTCAAAGTACAAAATGATTTTGATGAGGTAGTCATGGAAGAGGAGACAAGCGATACGACTTTTAGCATCAACCTCAAAGATCCTAAACTCGCAGATGCTTTCTTGATGAAAATGACCGTGATGGCTAAAAATGATCCTAGTAAGCAAACCATCGAATTTGCCGTGACCCTGCCAGAAGAGAGCGAAAAGGCTCAAATACAAGCACAATACGAAGGCTTTGCTACCTCAGAAAATCCTAGCCCGATGGACAAACTCAACGAAGCATTTTTCTTTGAAGAAAATGATTATCTAGTGGATGCGCTGCAGGCTTTTCAAGCCGCAACTCAATTAGCTCCTGATTCTGAACCTATTCGTACGGCTCTAAACCAGTTTTTGATTCGCCACAGTATGGGCAAATATCAGGAAATACAAACTCGTGACTAGTTTATACTTCCATTAAAAAATAAGAAAGCCACTCAGAGGAGTGGCTTTTTGATTGGAGATTTGTCTAAATATCACTAGTTTTATAAAAGCGTCTGTACAATAGAAGATAAAAATCATCATTTGACTTAGCTCCATCAAAAATGCTACAACCTCAATCAAGAATCTTTTCCCGACGTGCTTTATTTTGCCTAAAGTTTTGCTTCTATTTTGGGTTAGGATTTGCCTATTTAGGAAGTACATCCGTGCTAAGAGCGCAAGCTTCGGATGGTCAAGAGTCAAATTCTTTGCACCCACAAAATCCTGAAAATCAATTGGAAGAATCCATAAATCGGGAGTGGTTTCTGGCATTGGAAAAATCAGGAGCCATCAAACGCATCCGCTTCTACACTGGAGATGAAATTCATTTACAACTTGTAGGAGATAAAACCGAATATAGCCCAACTATCACTAAGATTGAAGAAAATGCTATTTTTAGTTATGGAGCTAGAATACCTCTAGAAGATATTCGTGTGGTCGTGATTCACCGAGATGAGTGGTTCTTGAAGCAGGGCAGTATTTATTTGCCTCTGGCAGGAGTAGGTTACTTTTTGATGGATTTGATGAATCCTATTTTTTCAGAAGAGCAAGAGGTAAATATCAGTGGCTCAACCATATTGACCAGTAGTGCCTTTATTTTAGGTGGGGTGATTTTGCACTTCTTAAAAAAGCGAAAACATCGATTGGGCAATAGAAAATATTTACGAACTTTGGTCAAATTTTAGCCAAAGGATATGATCCAAAGATATTGCCGTGGTCTTTTTAGCCTGAGTATTTCTTTTTTTTTTATCATCTTATGCTCTCCGCTTCTAGCACAAGAAACTGGAAAAGAGCAGGAAGCAGATGCTCCCACTTTGGACAGTCTGCAGAGTCAACCCAACGATACTTCTAGTTTCGCAAGACAGCGTTTTCTGGCACTTGAGAAGGGAGGTGCGAATAAGCGTATTCGTTATTACCGGGGAAGTGAATTAACATTTCGTCTCAAAGACGATCCTACCAAATATACACGCTCGATAGAGGGAATCGCCAAGGATTATCTGGTTTTTAATGAAACTAACATCGCGCTGGAAGAATTTGAGGCAATTTATCTAAAAAAACGCCACCCATTCTTAAAAACGCTCTCTTCTTTCTTCATCATCGGCGGGGTAGGATATTTCCTCATTGATGCAGTAAATAACTCCTTTTCACCGAGTGAAGAAACACTTTTGATTAGTTCTTCTTTGGCACTACCCGGTCTAGGTTTGCTCTTGACTCTGGGAGGGCGTAAGGTTAAATTGGGGAAAAAGAGATACTTGAAAACGATCATTCAAGAATACTAGCCCTGATTCACGCTCTTAGCTGTGAAATTACGCTGGGAACTCTTAAGAATTCTTTGAGCGAAACTTGCCTACGGCGTATGCTCGGGGAGAGTAACATCCTAGCTCTCTTATGAGCCAGCTGCTCTTCTACTCGCTTTGATCTGGGTCAATCTTCCCATTTCTTTCCGCAATTGCTCCAAGCTAAGCTCGAGATGCTGAATTTTGTTTGTCTCTATTGAACCCAATGGTTCTAGGATAGAAGTAAGTTTTGCTTTCACCTCCCACAATTTTCTCAACTTGGAAATAGGCAGTAAGAAACTAGCAAATTCTCCGTTATCGCTTCTCAGGAGCAGCATTTTCTGAGGGTGATTTCGGGAAAAATATATCCTCTTCACTAATGTATCTTTGTCTAAAACCAATACATACAGTTTACCTCTTTCAATCTGATTCCAGTCATCTATATATTTGGTAATGAGCACTTCCTGTGGATAAAAAGTGGGAATCATACTATCTCCAGAAACACGGAAAAAGCGATATTTACCAGGCTCTAATCCTAAGATACGATGTAGAAAGAACTGCCCCGTATAATTTAGAAAGTTGAGCAACTGTTCATTGAACAGCCGATTAAACTGATGTGCCCATTCTCTGGGTCTTTTACCTAAACTAGATTTAATATTACGAATTTTCTTGATGAGCTTCATAGTCTTTATGATTATATCATCATTTGAAAATAATCTCCAAGCGGATTTTACTTTCTCAGATGAAAAAGAATGTTTACAATTGTTTTCATAATAATAGTGCACAGAATTATACCAAGAAATGCCAATAAAGCACTGAAATGAAATCTGAAATCTTCAAGTGAGGATAATGCAAGTCCTGAAGTTATCTATATAAAGCTTTGATTAACAGGTAATTGCAGGGGTGACAATCGAAATAAATGGTAGACTTGGGAGATTCTCTAAGTCTAGCAGGACATTTTTTTGCCAAGGATACCTCATCTTAGATACTTGGAGGCTTTATGTAACATCTTCTACAAGTTGTTGGATGATTCCACAACTCTGAGTCGTCAGTTTTATTCAAGACACGGTGAAGATGGATTATTTCAGGATTTGCCCAAGGTAAACGACTCGCTGTCTTTATCTTTTTTTCTTTCGTACTCCCTTGATTTTGGCCTTTAAATCACGCAAGTCGCTCCTCATTTGCTCAACTCGCTGTGTCGAGGAGTGATTAGGATTTAAAAAGGTATTGGTTATTTTAGAGCGCACCGCCCATGTTTCGTGTATCCTCGAGCGCTCCAAGCTCGCTGCCTTCTCGCTTTTTTGTTGGCTTTTGAGCAGAAAAAAGACGCTATTTTGCCGGTAGCGATAAATATATCTAGCGACTACTCCCTGTTCGTAGACGATCACACATAAATCGCCGTCTTCGGGCTCAGGCTCATACTCAGCCACCACAATTTCCCCGGGATTCAAGGTAGGTGCCATACTCAGGTCTGTTATTTCAAAGAGACGATAGCGCCCCTTATGAAAATTAGGTAGCTGGTAAGTATCCAGAGAACGAATATAATCTGGCTGATCGTACTTTTGACAGTAGTCAGCGCAGTCGCTTCCTTGTACCAAGGCAATGGGTGTATCTTTTTCCTCATCACTCATGGGTAGGACTAGCTTTTGCGAACGCGGAGGAGCCTTGGCTTGCTGCCCCGGTAGGAACATATCTCCCTGACCGTGAATAAGCCAGTTACAATTTATATTAAATGAATGACTAATTTTTTTCAAGGTTCCTATGGAGACATGAGTTTTACCACCTTCTATCTGGGAAAGAGCTCCCTGAGATATTTGTATTCTCTTTGCAAATTCTGCTTGGGACATATCCAACATTTTCCTTAACATACTAATCCGTTCACTTTCTAAAATATGGATATCTGACATGGGTAAAATAGTCTTTTTGCTGAGCTTGCTAAGAAGCTCAATGATGAAATTTTAATCAATTGAATAGATTGAGATTAAAGTACTAAAAGTCGATTGAGTCGGGATAGATAGGCTGAGGAAGCGTTAATTGAGTCCTGATTTTCCATGTATTTGCTGAAGCAATAGGTTTATTGAACTTCAAAGTTCCTACAGACACGACCCACGTACTTTAGTCCAAAACCTATGGCATAATTTTTTTGCCATTAAAGTATACTAACAAAATTCTAAAATTATACCACTCCAAAAAATGTGTATTGAAACTGCTTGAGGCTTAGATTTAGCTCAGAAAAGGCGTAAACGTTTCTACAACACGTGGAAATTTCTGCGCACTCGGAGGTGGTTTTTTCAGCTAAGAAAAACTTGTGCGGTATCTAGTTTTCTAAAAATCAACTCCTTACAAAAAATAATTAAAAGAAGCTCCTTTCGGTACATTTCTTCTAGCTATACATATAACAGAAAAGGCTAATGCCTCAAAAATCTGTGAATTATTAATGGTTTAATCTAAAACGAACTACCATGAGCTTAATAAGCAAAGGAAACTGGAATCAAATCAAAGGTAAATTGAAACAAAAGTACGGTCAGCTCACAGACGATGACCTGACTTACGCCGAAGGTAAAGAAGAGGAATTGATGGGTCGTCTTCAGACCAAACTTGGTAAAACCAAAGAAGAAATTCGTGAGGAAATATCCAAGCTGTAAATAGACCACTCATCTACGTGAAAACAGCCAAAGCCTCAATCTGACAAAAGATCGAGGCTTTGATTTTAGCAGGAAAAGACCCTAAACAAAGTACCAAACAAGACCAATCACGAATAAGTCGTGATGGACAATTAGCTAAAAGCGGCTCATAATGCTCTGCCCTAGGCGCTTAAGTTTACTCCAAGAAAATGGTAAACTCCTTTCTTCCTTTTTTTGATAAAAATACTCATCTCCTAAAAAATGACCGATGGGTCTGAGTTGATCGTAGTGTTCACAAATCACCTTGAACACAGCCACCAAAGGAAGAGCAATCGCAATCCCAGCCAAATCCCAAATAGCTCCGCCTACGATCAAGGAAATAATACTTACGAAAGGATTCAGACTCACCTCGCCCCCCACGATAATCGGATTTAAAAAATTATTCTCAAAAAATTGGATCAACGCGTACATCACCACTACCGAAATGGCCATGCCGTAAGAATCGTGGTGAATCAGCGCATAAATCATAGGCAAGAATCCACCAAACGTAGTCCCCACGTAGGGAATAATGGTCAGGAAAGCGGCTAGAATTCCAAAAAAAATTGCGTAATCCAAACCAATGATTAACAAACCAACGCTATTGGCAATACTTAAGATCAGAATTAATAGCGAAATGCCCGTGATGTATTTTTTGCCTACTTCCTGAATTTTGCGGAGCATTTCCACGAAGCTTTCACGCCGTTCAGGAGGCGCAAATTCTTCGGCTACTCTAACAAAAGATTGTCTGTAAGCAAGGATGATAAATGTAAAGACCAGAACTAATCCCAAGGAAGTAATAAAACTCAACAACGAGCCCAGCGTATCCGAAAGTATGGCCTTGCTGGACAACCACTGTCGAGCTTCTCTGTAAACATCTTCTACGGTGACCTTGGGGAGGCTCGGAAAATAACTCCGTACCAGACTAAGTGCTTCGTTGAGAATTTGCTCTATTCGAGTTCCAAAGTTAGAAAACTCCTGACTCATGGAAAAAAGCTGTGATGAAAATAGGGTAGAAAGCCCAGAAATCAGCAATAGCAAGAGCAAATACGTGAGTACAATGGAAAAAATCACTCCCAAACCCCGCCTTTCCCAGAATCTACAGATTGGGTAGAGCATAAAGGCGAGTAGGAATGCAAAAGCAACTGGAGCCAGTATAAATTTGCTCCACTTCAGCACGAAAAATAATGCGATGATGCTTCCCAACCAATAAAAAGTTTTTTGGATAGAAAAATGCATACCAAAATTTAAGCTAAAGATTAAGTATCTAATTGAACGACTAGCGCTCGTACCTCACGCTGTATTTCGGGCAAATCTTCTTTGATAATGCTCCAAAGTGCCATCGGAACCCGCTCTGCCTCTTGATGATAACGTGCATTGCGGAAAGCATTCAAATGATGCAAAGATACGTCATAATCAGATAAATCAGCATATTCAAATACTTCACGACTGGCTTCACCCATCTCTTGAAGATAATGAAATACACGCTCCTTCACTTGCTCTTGCTGCAAAAACTCTGATTGGTTGATCCCCTCGATACTGCGATCAATGGCTGTGATGCTGTTGGAGATATTATTTAAATGTAATTGTAGTTCTTCTTTTTTCATATGTCAAACGGATAAAAGTATATATTTATACCCGCTGAAATTCCGTGCCTTTTCTTCCAAGTTGCTGATTATCATTGCTTTACTTATAAGGTTGCCAGTCTAGCGGGTAAGCTGTTCCTCAATGTCTCTTAGCTTTTCTACGAATGAAGGCCAAATGAAGCAAAAGTGTAGAAAAAAAGACACACATATACGCTTCTTTCTACAAAAGTGCAAGTGGTAAATGCGGTTACTTTCTAGTTAAGTATTTGATTTTAAGGGTTTTATTTTTTTTAGAACGAAAATAGCCACTTCTCTATGTATATTGCCGAGCAAATGAAAGTATTCCTTACATATATCACCGATTTTTTTAAAATATTCAAAACTGCTTTCTTAGAATTCATGGATGAAGACCCCATGGTGCATAGTGCATCGATTGCTTTCTATACCATTTTTTCTTTGCCCGCGGTTTTGTTGATTGTGTTGTACACAGCCGGGGTCGTTTTGGAGCAAGATCAGGTGCAAACACAACTTTATCGGCAGCTAGAGATCGTCTTGGGGTCTCAGATTGAGGACAAAGTAAGAGAGATTGTGGCTCAGGCCAAAATAAGGGACAATGGTTTTTTTGCACAAATTATAGGGATTGGCACCTTACTATTTAGTGCTACGACTATATTTGTTTCCTTGCAAACGAGTTTGAATAGAATCTGGGAGATTAAATCTAAGCCCGAGCGAGGTTGGCTAAAATTTATTATAAACCGTCTCCTCTCTTTTGCCTTGATTGTCAGCATCGGTTTTGTACTGCTGGTTTCTCTGGTAATAGATACCATCGTGGTGATTTTGCGTGATTTTCTTACGGAGCTTTTCTCCGACATCACCTATTATGTAGTGACCTTGATCGAGATCAGTATTTCTACCTTAATCACTACTTTTGTATTCGCGCTTATTTTCAAAGTGCTGCCCGACGCGGTCATTCGCTGGAAAGATGTGATCGTGGGTGCTTTTGTTACCACGATTCTTTTTGGAATAGGAAAATATCTAATCGGATTTTACTTAGGGAACAGCTCCTTTACCACCATATATGGAACGGCTGGATCTTTCGTAATTTTACTCGTTTGGGTTTATTACTCTACCTTGATTTTACTCTTTGGGGCTGAATTTACCTTTGTGTATTCTCGTCAGTTTGGCAAAAAGATTCAGCCCTATCGCAACGCAGTGAGGGTCGAGATCAAAGAAATTGAAACAGACAAATCCTAACATACGACTACATATGAGCTTATTTTTTTATATTACCACACACTTACTCGTGCTTGCTGCCCTTGTATCCATGGCCTTGTTGATGCTTAGAAAAACAAGAAAAGCACGATACAAAGGAGATAGGTATGCCAAACCCATTGCTGTGTTCATAGCCGTGTTCATTTACGTGGGCATGCGCAATCTGACTCCTTCCTATACGATGCAATGGTTAGATTTTATGGTAGAGGGGAGAAGCGCGGATATGATCTTCTTGGGTATCTTAGTGCCGATCATTTTAGGGGTATTCACTTCGGTGATTATGATCCTCCCAAGCAACCCCAAACGGGTTTTTTCTAACCGCTTGGTCTTATTTTTATTGACTTGGATTTTGTGCTTATATATAGATATTTACGTCTGTTCTTTCTTTGTGGTCGCCGCTACCTCGGTGGTGCCCAACGTGAGCTTTGCCCTAAGCTTTCTTCTGGTAATTGCTTTTGGATCGACTGGAAAACGAATCAAGAAATCTGGTAATTCACAACTCAGTAAGGAAATAAATCCTCGTAAAGAGCCACATCTGAATTGATTGAAGTTTGGTTTATAAATTTAGCGGATCAGAATTTGTGATCTTTCCAATAAAAGGCTATCTTTGCCATTCAATTTTTAATTAGAAGGATTAAGCATAGAGATAAAGCAAGATGAAAAGGACTTACCAACCCTCGAAAAGAAAGAGAAGAAACAAACACGGCTTCCGAGATAGAATGTCTACCGTGAATGGGCGCAAAGTGTTGGCTCGCCGCCGAGCCAAAGGCCGTAAAAAACTAACGGTTTCGGATGAACGTCGCTACCGCAAATAATTTTGTATTTTTGGCAAGGAAAAGTTTGTGAAGTCCCTTCTTTGCAAACTTTTATTTTATTCGCTCGCGTGCTTTTACTTGGCACTATTTGATCTTTCCTAGCTTGAATCACCGTTTCCCCAAAAGTGAGCGTATTACTAATAAAATACTGATAGATCGCCTATTCCGTGAAGGTTTATCTACCTTTTCCTATCCTTTCAAGGTGCTCTATATTCTCCATAAAGAACCCCAAAGCCATTTTCCCTCTGTTCTCATCACCCTATCCAAGCGAAAAATCCGTAGAGCCGTAGACCGTAATTGGATCAAGCGTCGCATCAAAGAAGCCTATCGTTTGCAAAAGCATCAAATGCTTGACCAAGAAGGGAATTGTTCTGTAGCGCATTTAGTAATCATATATGTAGCCAAAGAAAAGCTTCCTTATAGCCGGATTCACCAAAAATTAGCAGAAATTATCCAACATTTCAGGAAATAAATAGGTATATTTGGATACTATACGGTTAAAAAAAACTAAAAATTTTGATTGACGGAATTCCCAAAAATAAGAATCAGTCTTTCTGAGTAGACCCTCTTTCCGTTCAATACCATAAAGCCAAGTTTAGATAAAAATCAGTCGAAATTATGATGAAAAAATCAAGATTTAGAAAGTTTGCGATCATCGGCATTTTTGTGACCGCTACCAGCCTTTTTGCCTTTCAAGTAGCAGATCGCAACTTCGATATTCTTAAAAACTTAGATATTTTCGCTACACTCTACAAAGAGGTGAATCGCTTCTACGTGGATGAAGTTAATCCCAATACCTTGATGAAAACAGGTATTGACGCTATGCTCAACTCGCTAGACCCCTACACGAATTATATCCCCGAAGATGAAATAGAAGACTATCGCACCCTAACCACTGGGCAGTACGGAGGTATTGGAGCCTTGGTCGGGAATCGAAAGGGCAAAACCATTATTATCCTGCCCTACGAGGGCTATCCCGCCCACGAAGCAGGCCTCAAAATTGGTGATGAGATTTTGAAAATTGATGGCATACCACTGGAAGGAAAAGATACAGACCAAGTCAGCAAACTATTAAAAGGTCAAGCCAATACGCCCGTACGTCTGGAGATTCGCTCTTGGGGAGAAACCTCGAGCCGTGAGGTTGAATTGGGCCGTGAAAATATCAAGTTGGATGATGTGCCCTATTCTGGCATGGTCGCGCAAGATGTAGGCTACCTCAAACTGACTGACTTCCGTTCGGGGGCTTCTCGGGAAGTAAAAGAAGCCGTGGAGCGCTTAAAAGGCGAAGGAGCTAAGAAAATTATCTTAGACCTGAGAGGAAACCCAGGCGGTTTATTGAGTGAAGCCGTCAATATCTCCAACCTATTTGTTGATCGTGACTTGGAGGTGGTCAGCACCAAAGGCAAGATAGAAGAATGGAATAAAACCTATCGCGCGCTCAATCCCTCTTTTGATACCGAAATTCCTCTAGTAGTACTCACCAACAACCGCAGTGCTTCTGCTTCTGAAATCGTATCGGGCGTCGTACAAGATTATGACCGAGGAGTTTTGATCGGACAGAAGACTTTCGGTAAAGGACTCGTCCAAGCCACTCGCCCCCTGAGCTACAACTCGCAACTAAAAGTAACCACGGCTAAGTATTACATACCCAGTGGGCGTTGTATTCAAGCCCTTGACTACAGCAATCGTAATGAAGATGGAACTGTTAGTAAAGTGCCTGATTCACTCAAAACTGCCTTCAAAACTAGAAATGGCCGTGTAGTTTATGACGGCGCGGGAATAGACCCCGATATTCAAGTCGAGCCCAAAACCTATTCTCCCATCGCCAAAAGCTTGGTAGTCAAAAACCTGATTTTTGAATACGCGAACGAGTACGCAAATCAGCACGAAAGTATTCCCGAAGCTAAGAGCTTTGCCCTGAGTGATGCCGAATATCAACAATTTATAAGCTGGCTCCAAGGTAAAGAATACGATTATACCACGCAGGTGGAAAAAACACTGGAAGAACTGGAAGGAATTGCCAAGGAAGAAAAATATTACAATAACATTCAAGCACAGCTCCAATCCCTGAAAACCAAGGTTTCTCACAGTAAAGAGGCAGATTTACAGACCTTTAAAGACGAAATCAAAGAGCTCCTGGCCGAAGAAATTGTAACGCGCTACTACTCGCAAACGGGGAAAGTAGAGGCTTCTTTTAATTATGATCCTGAATTACAAGCTGCTCTGGATTTGTTTAACGATATGAACCGTTACGAGCAAATTTTAGCGGGCAAAAAATAAAGCGAGCGCACTCATTGCAACCCTTTTTTATTTATTTCAAGCCTGAAAATATTGGAGTAATCAGCGTTTAAACTGATTACTCTTTTTTATAGATAAAAGAATCTTATGACGCTCATTCTCAGCATAGAGACTTCTACGCCAGTGTGCTCGGTAGCCTTGCATCAGTCTGGAAACTTATTAGCACAATCTTCTCTGATGCTTCGCCAATCCCACTCGGTAATGCTGACTTCTCTGCTCAAACAAATCACAGAACAGTCAGGCTACAGCCTACACGACCTAGACGCGATTGCGCTGGCCAAGGGGCCTGGTTCTTACACGGGCTTGCGCATCGGAACGGCTACGGCCAAGGGCTTGTGTTTTGCCCTAGAAAAACCACTCTTGGCGGTCAATACTTTGGAAGCCATGGCCGAAGCACTTCGCCCTTTTAATGACCAACCAGCATTACTTTGTCCCATGCTGGATGCTCGGCGGATGGAAGTCTATTGTGCCATCTACGATGCCGCATTAAATGTATTACAAGCAACCGAGGCCAAAATTATAGATGAACAGAGCTTTCAGGATTTACTCGAGAAGCAGGTGATCCTGTTTTTTGGCGATGGTGCCCAAAAGTGTGAGTCTGTTTTGGCGCATCAAGCGAACGCGCGTTTTATCAAGCCTTTTTATCCATCGGCCACTTCGGTCGGACGCTTGGCTTTCGCACGTTTTCAGGCTCAAAAATTTGAAGATCTGGCCTACTTTGAGCCTTTTTATTTGAAAGATTTTATTGCCAAAACCAAAAAAGCCCTCTAAACGGAGAGAACTTAAAAGCATCAGTTTGTCTTAAGTATTTAGAAAGTAGCCATCAAACCAAGTGCAAGCTAAATATGGTTGCTTACTATCTTTGATCTCGCTAAAAAAAATATGACATGGAAGAAATTGTAAACCGAGTAGCACGCAGTCCGCTGATTACTTTTGACCTAGAAGACATTTACTCACCAGGAGAAAGAGTCCTATTTGATATTAAAGCACACCTCTATCAAGGAATGATTTTGAAAGAAAAAGACTTTCGTGCTTTTGTCAAAGAACACGACTGGAGCCAATATCAGGGTAAAAACGTAGCGCTCACGTGTAGTGTGGATGCCATTATTCCCACCTGGGCCTACATGCTTCTTTGTGTAAATTTAGAACCTTATGCACATCATTTGGTTCTGGGCGATTTGCAAGACCTAGAAAAAGCACTTTATCAAAAAGCACTCAATGCCATCGATCCAGAGGATTTTAGAGACAAAAAAGTGGTTATTAAAGGCTGCGGAAAATTGCCTGTGCCCGAATCAGCGTATATAGAAATTACACGCCTGCTCAGACCAGTTGCTAAAAGTATTATGTACGGAGAACCTTGTAGTACCGTACCACTTTACAAAAAGCCACGAAGCAAGACAGAATCCTGAGAAAGAAATGAACTACCCATTCATTTACAAGAGGAAATCTGACTCTTAGAGAGATTGGTACATCTCGGCCAAAGGACCACTGGGGTTAAAAAGTCCTGCCAAATCTTTATAGGTAATGCGTACATAACCACAGCCACGGGATTGATGCGGAAGTCGTTCCGTCAAGTGAAAGGTGATTTTATCCTTACTCAGGGAAAAGGAGGTACTTTCTTCCAAGCCGACTTTACAGGAAGCAAGTATTTCTTCATCTAAGCTGTGGTTACAAGCTTTATTAATCCTAGCCAAGATAATCTGATTCAACTCACTGATAGCATTGGGCTTGAACAAATCTCGAATTTGATAAACTTTGGCTTTCTTAAAGTTGATGTTGATGCCGTGAGAATCGTCAAAAAGTTGGGTATTTTGATCTTTGGAAAGATGGTGATGTTTGCAAATACTGATTAAATCTTTCCCCAAGAAAGCGACTTCAAATTTGACATTTTCCTCGAAATCGTAAGCCACTGAGCCGATGCTATCAATCATCGTGGCCGACTCAAAATAGTTTTCGATGGCCATATTCACCCGATTTGAGATATTAGCGTCTTGGATGCCCATCAGTTGGGGATAAGTAATATTAAGCGAGTGCTTACCATCTGGAGAGTTTTTATAGATTTCTAAATCATCTACTTCCAAACGCTTGAAAACGGGAGTCGCCATTTCTCTCAAAGTGATTTCAAATGCTTCACCTTGCTTATTCTTCCAAGTACCGACGATTTGTCCTTGCTCTTTGAGCTGGCCTTTGAGCTGAGCCACGTTGTTCCCAGAAGAATCTTGTACCTCTAAGGTCAAAAAACGCCCATCTGCTTCAATAGTGCCACGAAGCGTTTGCAAAGGACTGTCTTGATTAATTGCCCAAAGTGTACCTGAGAGTTCCCGTCCGTATCTCCGCAGATTAATCTGAACGGGTTGCTGTTGGAGCGCGCCCTGGTAAGACTTATCAAAATTATCTAGAGTTTCGGGTATTTTCAGCTCAGCTGTCGTCAATACAGCTTGCGGATTGGACTCCTCGAGCGAAGAAGCTTCGGTTTGAATCGCTTCCTGTTGTGTTTCCCCAGTACAAGCCAGCACCCAGAGTGCCAAGCAAAAGCTACTGAGAAGGTTTGTTACTTTCATGACTAAAATCTTTTGAGACTGTCTTTGTAAAATGTCCATTCTTCTATCTCTAATTTATGGTACAATGTTTCCACGCGATACCAAGGGCTAATCTTGGCTTCTTGTCGATTTTTAACTACGTGAATATCTTGAGCCGGCCGGGCACTTTGAGCCAGTAGAAAAATCAAACCGCCCGTTTCCAGATGCTGAGCCATATCTACTACGAGCATTACGTGCCCCGGAAATCCACCTCTTACGAGCATATCTCCAATTTGAACTTGGTGAGGATCAATAACCGAATCTAACTCTTTGTCCAAAGACCAAGAACCTGCGTAATTAAATATTGTATTTAGGTAATCACGAAAATTCGCGTAAGAGCTATCTGGATCGGCTTCTTTAACCCAGGTCACCTTTCTGCCTTGCACGAGTGGCCGATAACCCACTCTCCACGAAGTATAAAAAGCGGTATCTCCACTGCTGAAGTTGAAATGAATTTCATCGTAGCGTTGTTGTTGGTAGAGATATTCAGCCCTGAGTCGAATCGCAGCATCTGCGCATTGTTGTAGATTTTTTTCTCCCACATCAATATCCAAAACCCGATACGAAAAACTCTGATCCTCTTTTTGATTTCCGTTGTGTAAATAAACCAGCGTATCTTTCTTTAGAGGGAAATTTTGTAAGTAGGCTGCATACGAATGAGGTCGGGGGTACAAACGAACATAGCCATCGAGGAGGGGTATATCTTTGATGTGTGAAATAGAAACCGTATCTATAACTAGGCTGTCTGGTAAGGGTGCCTGAAGTGAATCCCTGTCTTGTGCCTGAGCTGAGAAGCCAAGAGTAATATACAAAGCACTTGTAATGAGGTAATAGTATTTTTTCTTCACTAAGAAAACTTTAATTGTAAAATGACAATTACCCGGCGTCTCGAGGGTATAGATATGCTCCAATGGGCTGAAAATGCTATTTTACCCACTTGCCCTTTATCCTTAGAGCCAACCACTACAATCTTACCTTATAGACGCTACAAATTTACTAAATGATCTCAGAATTGTCTTTTTTTGTAGCAAAGCTTTTGTACTTCGAGATAACTTTTATTGTAAAATCGGAATATATGATTTCTAAGCAAGCTTGCGGTTGGCTTTTGGACGGAAAATATCGAAATCGTCTCCGATTTATGCTATTTAAGTCCTAAAATATCACCATCATAGGTATTTGGTGGAGAAATAGTGTAAAGCTGAACAGAATATTACATCTGGAATAATTTTCGTCACTTTGTTCAGGCTGACTGGAAAAAGAATCGGATGAAAGGGAAAGCATTCATTAGATTTATCATCAAAATGCAACCTAAAATTATAAATCGAGGTTATTAATTAGTAGAACTTTTACATTCATTCTTCTATTTTTAAAATTTATAGTAATCTCATGAAAAATCAGCATTCAAAATCCAATACGAAAATTTTGGTTGAGTTTGTATCCGTTACCTTTCCCAACCACATGCGTGCCTACAGCTTACCAACTGGTACAGATACAAACCAGATTAAGACCTTGTATGAAAATGATCTCCTCAAAATTCGCCTACCACACCCTCTAGCCGCCCAAAGACCCACCCTCTCTAATTCCTGAGAGGGGAGAGCGATCAACGCTTGGCCTTTCTGTTAGTTATTATATTCAGGGAAGGTACAAAAGACAGCCCCAAGTAGCTTCTGGCACTGCTAGTTAACTTACTAGACGCTAAATTTCTTCACAGGCTACAAATTTCACAGGCAAATGGGTCAATGATTCAAAGTAATCGCCTAATTCTTTCATATCTTCATCTTCCTCTTCGTAGTACCAGATGATATCCACGAAATAGCCATCAAGCTGGTCAATTCTCTCCAGCTCTTTCATGATGTTGGTAATGAAAGAATTAGTGCCTGTGTTGAAATAAGTGAATTTGAAGGCAATCGTGGTTCTTTTTACAGTCGGGTGGTAGCTATATTCTCGCAACGACTCCAAGATTGGTTCATAAAACTCTTTCGCGTACTCTGGAAAGGAAACTCCTTTGATCTCCAATACACCTTTCTGATAGTCAAAGTTAACAGCAGGTGTATTCTCAGTTTCTTCTATTTTGATGTTTTGCATGTTCAAATCTGGAATATATCCCTTAATTTAATTACTTGATCTACCTAAAAATGTTGAACCTAAGAGGAGAGATTCGTCATCACTGTAAGATTCAAGAACACTTTCGAAAAATATAAATTCACACCGAAACTATCTATCGATTATTATGTTTGTTTTATCGAGAGATTATGTTAATTTATCTCTATATGATGCTAATGAGCTCACAACCGAGTAGATAATATAAGCATCTTAATTATTCAAAATTAGGTAAAATTTCAATACAGCATGCCTTCTCCTACTAGCACAAACAGGCAACCCAAGAAAATGTAGAGAGATTGGATGTAAGTTTTAAGCGAAAGTTGATATTTTTTTATAGAATCACGCAAAACTCACGGAGAAACTGCGGATTTGCTGCAAAAAAATCGAGTTTTCCTCAGAAAACACACAAGAAAACAGCGCAGGGAAGAAATTTTTAAGATAAAAGCCGAGGTTTGTAACAAAAAGAATAAACAAAAAGTTATGTACGCAAATTAGTTAAGCCAAGATTTGTGCCTATAGATTTTGATATTGCTCTGTTTTTAGTGCTTTGAAAATTTAGAAAATTGAAAATCAATGACTTGAACTTTATTTGCACGGATTTTAAATGTTACTATGCGTTTTGGCTTTACCTAATCAGAATTTATCCTATTCATCTTACATATAAATAATTAGACGGACATGAGGGTTAGAATTGTATTCAAATTAAAAAATAGAGGAGGTTATGTTCCTTTCCACCACCAGCATCTCTTGTCTCAGTTCATCAATGAAGTACTAAGAGAAGGAGATAGTTTATTCCGATCTTTTCCTTTTTATAACTTCTCTGGCTTGAAGGGTCAGACCAAAGTTAGCCGCAACGGTCTGCACTTCTATTCTTCCAAGGTCACGCTCGTGATCTCTAGCTTTTCAGATGAGTTTATTGATTATCTGATTCAAAAAGTCTTTGCCCGAGAAGATATTAAAGTAGGAAGTTTACACCTTATACCAGAGTTTGTAGAGAAAGAACATATCCCCGAACTGAAAGATGCTGTCAAATATATTTGCATATCTCCACTGGTGCTCGTAAATCCAGATTACGATAGCTACTACGCCAAAAAATTTATATCACCAGATACCGATATCTTCTCTGATTTATTGTATGAGACGACCATGACACGTATGGAGCTTTCGGGTAAATATAGCCCAGAAGAAATCAAAAGCTTCTACAAGTTTCAGTTGATTCCCGATAAGGCATATTTGAAAAAAATCAAAGATGACGATAAAAAGTTTGCCAGAATCTATACCGTCTACGAAGATAAGACCAAGTACGAACTCAGAGGATATACCTTACCTTTCACTTTGTATGCTACCAAAGAAGTCCAAGACTTCGTTTTTAGATGCGGTCTGGGGGCTTACACCTCCAAAGGGTTTGGTATGCTAGACTTGGCTAATGTAGATCCCGTCAAGCGAACGGTCATCTATGAAGTGTCTTCTGGACAGAGTTATCAAGCACGCTAGTGCCTCTTTATCGCGCGTCATTGGAGTCAAATTGCGTGTAGGCTACTACTTGGTCGGCTCTTGCTCCCAAAGGACGATGATAAACAATAATCTCGTAGTCGTTTTCTGTATCTTGGAAATATCCTTCAAATTCCTCTAGGCTCACTTCTGGCTTATCAGGCAATTTCACGCCGTAAGCATAATTATACTCGCCTTGTTTCATAAGAATAGCTGCTTGATAAGCCGCCTCCGGCTCTCGGTAAACCATCTGGTTGGTAGAATCAGTTGCCCAAAGATTATAAGCTCCCATCACGTACACATTGGAATTGTATAGCTCTTCTGAGGATAATGTAAACAGAACAGATACGTACTCGCCCTCGAGGGGGCCTCTTCCCGTTTCGTAATGCTCTACCAAATACCTTCCGTTCATATCCGGTCTTCTCACGTAGGGCTTCTCTGCCCGAGATTCATCTTCGTACACACTGGCAAACACGGTATCATTTTGTACGCGAATGTCGGTTATATTAAGACCCAAAAAACGAGTACTTTTAAGTTCAAAACGTCTAAACTCATTCAGCCCTGGGAAATTATTTTCCAAATTAAAATGCTGATAAAGGAGTTTCTTATCAAATTCTCTGACCGAGGTAGGTAACAAATTATCAATGGTTGCATCCCAGCGGTAATTCTGGCGAATGACTACACGCAGGTCATTTCGTGGATTAGTCACCTCGTAGTTGTTATAATTGATTTCGAACTCGATTTGCTGATTTTTTTTCCTTAAAGAATTTTCATTAGAAAATTTTACCACAGGTTGTATACTCAGGCGATTATCATAGACAACAAATCGGCGCGTTAAGATCAAGTCGTCTTCATCTCCATCTCGAAATACCTTCAAGACATAATTTCCTGTGACTTTCAGGCGAGGCAACTCGAAGCGATAGTGTACATAGGGAATACGAGTATTGATAGAAAAATCATAATCACGTATCTGAAAATTATTGAACGCATTCAAAAACTCGATATCATTGAGCAGCGATAGCTTCCAGTCATAGTTACAGTGTACGATCTTGACCCGAAAATCCTCACTTTCATCTTTCAGCACGTCAAACTCTAAAACCAAAGGCTGGGTTTGGTTGATAAATATCACGGGTGGCTCGAGGGTCTGTTCACGGTTATTCTGATTGGTACTAGGATAAAGCAAGACCGTTTTAATATAAGGTTCATAAACGTGATCTTGAAGAAGAAATTTTTTACCCGAAAACGCGGTCGTGGCCTCGGTGCTGGTTTGCGTGGGAACAGGCAGACAGGCATACACCAGAAAGCTGATCAGAATGAAGTATGTAAACCTAGTTAGGAAAGAAAGTATATGGTACATAAGGTTTCTAAACGAATGATTAGATCAATTTAAAATAAAAATGCTTCCAGCTCGTGCTGGCTCTTGTTTTGAAAGAGTGCCCATGGGTTCGCATTTGCCATACAGCAAGCATCAAAGCGGGTGAATTTTTACCCAAAATAAGGAAATTTCTTGGAACTCTCCGTTTTTTGTGGATTCGAGTCTAAATTGCAAACCTAAAACCAATTCAAAGATAATACTATGGCACAAGCCCTTCACGCAGGCTACGAGGTGGTGGTAGGCTTGGAAGTACACGCCCAACTCAAAACCCAAAGTAAGGCTTTTGCCCCAGAAGACAATACTTTTGGAGCAGAACCCAACACAAGAGTCAGTATAGTCAGTTTGGCGCATCCAGGAGCCATGCCCAAACTTAATGAAAAGATGGTACATTATGCGCTCAGATTGGGGCTAGCCTGTGGCTCGACCATGAATACCAAACATTATTTTGATCGGAAGAATTATTTCTATCCCGATTTACCCAAAGGCTATCAGATTTCTCAGGATAAAAAGCCCATTTGTGTGGGAGGAAAGTTGCCCGTCCGGCTGGCAGACGGTAGCCTACAACATTTCCAGTTGCATCATATTCACATGGAAGAAGACGCGGGCAAATCTATCCATACCTCCGAAGTAGCAGATACACTCGTGGATTTTAACCGAGCGGGGGTGCCGTTGCTTGAAATCGTGACTGAGCCTGTCATGCGTTCTGGGGAAGAAGCCTATCTTTTCATGCAAGAAATTCGGCGTTTGGTGCGGTATCTGGATATTTGTGATGGAAATATGGAAGCAGGGTCTTTGCGCTGTGATGCCAATATTTCCGTACGTAAGCCGGGAGCACCTCTGGGAACCAAAGTGGAGATCAAAAATATGAACTCTATCCGCAATGTAAAACGTGCCGTAGAATACGAGGCAGAACGTCAGGTGCAAGTCCTAGAAGCAGGAGGGAAGATTCAGCAAGAAACGCGCACTTTTGATGTAAATACGGGCAAAACCTACGGACTTCGGGTCAAAGAAAGCCTGAACGATTATCGCTATTTTCCAGAGCCAGATCTGAGTCCCATTTTGATCTCTGAAGATCAGCTGCAGGCCATTCAACAAGATTTACCCGCCTTGCCTTGGGAGCTTTTTACCCAATTCACCACTGCTTACCAATTATCTGATTATGACGCCAGCCTTTTGATTGAAGATCAGGCTCTTGCCCAATACTTTTTGGAAGTTGCCCAACATAACTCAAACTATAAAGCCATTGCCAACTGGCTTTCGGTAGAAATGAAGTCTTATTTGAATGAAAATAATTTAGAAGTCAGCGACTTTCCCGTCTTAGCTACCGCTTTAGCAGCGTTAATTCAACTTGTTGATTCCCAAAAAATTAACCATTCCTTAGCGGCTCAAAAATTACTTCCTCTGATGATTCAATTTCCGGAGAAAGAAGTCGCCATTTTGGCCAAAGAGAATGACTTATTACAACAAAGCGATAGTGGCACTTTGGAAGCTGTCATTCAGGAAGTATTGCAGGCTTTTCCTGATAAAGTAAAGGCTTTCAAAAAAGGCAAAAAAGGTTTGCAGGGAATGTTCATGGGAGAGGTCATGAAGCGAACCAAAGGAAAAGCCGACCCCAAGCTTACCCAAAAATTACTCAAAGAAGCCCTCGATCAGGCTACCTATTGAACCCAAGGTAGAACTAAAGAGCCTGACTTGCTTGTATTTATATAAAATTTAGACCCTGAAAATAGATCAAGACCGTGAAAAATATATTCCATTCTCGTTTTTTGAAATTTCCCATCCAAATTAGCCTACTTTTAACGCTCTTATGCAATTGTGCTAATCCAAATCAGGAAGAAAATACCGAAACAGGCGAAACTTTGAAAATTTCTGCCAAAATCCTCAGCCCTCAGAAAGGAATTATTACCTTGAAAAAACTAAGTTCAGAAGGCTTCAGGGTGATCGATTCTCTGGAACACAGCGGCAATTCTTTCCAGATGAAAGTACCCGTGGGCGAACCCGATTTTTATCTACTCAATGTATTCGGTCAAAAAGATATACCACTGGTACTCAACAACCAGTCTGTTTACTTGGAGATAGATGCCCGTGGTCGTGAAATCTCTTATTACGCGGAAGGATCTCGTGATACAGATTATTATATGGCATTGGAGCGTTATCTAGCTGATTTTAAGAGGAAATTAGATGCTCTCAAGAAAGAAAATGTGGAAGATACCGCTCGAGCTCTGGCCGAGATACAAGCAAGCTATGCGCAAATTCAGGAAAAAGGCGTGGAAGATATCAAAAATATGATCGATACCATCGTCCCTTCTGTGGTAGCCATCCGAGCAGCCAGCGTATTAGACCCACGTGAAGAAATTGTCTATCTCAAAGGAGTAGCTGAAAAAATGCAAAAGGCTCTGCCTGACTCTCGATACACACAGGAATTTAACCAAAAAGTCAATCAATTTTATGCTCAGTACCAAAGTGCGCAACAATTAGCTCCGGGCAAGATGGCTCCTGAAATTAGCTTAGAGAATCCCCAAGGAGAGGTCATACCGCTTTCTTCGCTCCGAGGCAAGTTGGTACTCGTAGATTTTTGGGCTTCTTGGTGCAAACCTTGCCGTGTAGAAAATCCTAATGTGCTACGTGTTTACGAAAAGTACAAAGATCAAGGCTTTGAAATTTATGGTGTTTCCCTGGACCGTGATCGAGAGGATTGGTTACAGGCCATAGAGCAGGATGGATTAAGCTGGATTCACGTTTCAGATTTGCAGTTTTGGCAATCTGAGGTGGTCAATACTTACCAAATCCAAGGCATTCCCGCCACCTATTTGATTAGCCCCAAGGGTGAAATCTTAGCCCGGAACCTGAGAGGAGAGCGCTTGGAAGCACGGGTGCGCGAGGAGTTAAATTAAGCTTGAACCCTTAGCCTTCAGTCAAATATGCTTTATCGGCATTAAACAAAAGCGTAAATAACCAAAGGCTGAAGGCTATAAGCTAAATACTAATACAGCACCCGAAACTTGATGGTGTTGGGAATATCTTTTAAGTCTTGAATCAATTGCTTATCGTATTCTCGGTCAATATCCGTGATGACATAACCTACTTTCTCGTTGGTTTTGAGATATTGCCCCAAGATATTCGCATTATTTTTGGCGAAAGCCTGATTCATTTTCGCCAAAATACCCGATACATTCTCGTGCACGTGGATCAAACGGTGGGCATTTTTTTGCTCAGGTAGTTGCAAATTAGGAAAATTCACACTGCCGTAGGTATCTCCTTTGTTTACATAGTTGATGATGCGCCCTGGCACAAACTCGCCAATATTCTCCTGCGCTTCCTGCGTGCTTCCACCGATGTGCGGGGTAAGAATCAGATTGGGCAAGCCCCGGAGTTCGGAGACAAATTCGTCGTCATTGCTCTTAGGCTCTACGGGATAGACATCAATGCTGGCTCCACGTACTTTGCCACGCTCAATGGCTGCTTTCAAAGCGGGAATATCCACTACGAAGCCTCGACTCAGATTCATGAAAATAACGCCGTCTTTCATCATCTCAAAATGCTCTGTGCGGATGATATTCTCATTTTCTGGCCGACCGTCTACGTGCAAGGTGATAATATCTACGGTCTGGAAAAGTTCTTCTAAACTGCTACACTTGGTGGCATTACCCAAGGCTAGTCTTTCCACGATATCGTAGTAGTAGACGTCTAGCCCGAGGTTTTCGGCCAAGACCGAAAGCTGTGCCCCAATATTTCCATAACCGACAATACCCAACTTTTTGCCTCGGATTTCATTACTATTTTTGGCAGATTTTTTCCATTTTCCCTGATGCATCATCTGGGATACATCGGGGATATTACGCATCAGCATAACCATTTGACCGATCGCCAACTCCACCACGCTACGGGTATTACTGAAAGGCGCGTTAAACACGACGATACCTTTTTCCAGACAGGTATCTAAGTCAATTTGGTTTGTGCCGATACAAAAAGCCCCGATGAGCATCAGTTTATTAGCATTTTCCAGTACCCGAGCGGTAATTTGGGTTTTGGAGCGGATGCCGATGACGGAGACATTTTTGATCTTTTCTATCAATTCATCTTCGGTCAAGGCGCGTCCAATGACTTCTAGATTGTAGCCTTCTTCCTGAAAAATAGCTTCGGCTTTGGGGTGAATATTTTCTAAAAGGAGAACATTAATGCGATTCTTAGGGTAGGAGAGAGCCATGGGCAATTTGTGTATGTATAAAAATTCTTCTAGAGAAGGGGCGATGTGGTCGGCTTTTTCGGAGACAATATCACGGGCAATGTTTTCGGTGAAGGCATAAAACTTATTGGCCAAACCAGCTTCTCTAATTTCATAATCTGTGTAGCCGTCTCCAATCACATAAACATCTCCTTGTAGGTTCAATGTTTTCAATTGCTGTACTTTTCCCTTGTCCTGAGCTAGAATACAGTCTCCATCGCAGCCGATAATCTCCCCGTTTTCATCGAAGAGAAAAGAATTGGCGAAGACATTTTCTGGCTTGATCCCGTACTCGGTTACGATGGGGATGATAAATTCCTTAAAACCATTGGAAATGATGAAGATGCGTTCGGCGTAATCTTCTAAAAAAGCCTTGTTCCGTTGGAAAGAATTAGAAACTTGGTCACGCAGACGATCAATCAAGCGTGGCAAATGATCGCGATTGGCTTTGAGCAAGCGAATCCGCTGCGCCAGAGAGTCGGCCAAAGAAATTTTGCCCTCCATACCCAAATGGGTGATTTTTTGAATCTCATTGACAATATAATCCTGCTGAGGGGAGCCTTCTAAGGCAATTCTAGCCAGTTCGTCCAGCCCTTCTACTTTTGTAAAAGTGCTGTCAAAATCTATGATAATGTAAGGTTTTCCGTTTTCCATGAGAGACTTTGGAATTTAGATGAAGGTGCTAAATTAGCTTCCACTAATAGAATGTTGTAAATTTGGATAAGTACAAATTTAAGAAGTTCCGAGAGATTCATAGAACTTACCCAAAATCTCTTGGATTAATCAAAGTAGATATTAATAGTATTATAATTTAAGACCAAAACCTCGAGAAATGCTTGGACTAAAACTACCCACTGACCCACGATGGGTAAATATCGCCGAAAAAAATATTGCCGAAATTTTAATTGATCATGCCTATTGTGAGCAAAAAGCGGCCTCCAGTTGTATCTCCATGATCGTACAATACCCAGACCGTGAGAAATTGATAGAAGTACTCAGTCCGGTAGTAACCGAAGAATGGGGGCACTTTAGAATGGTCTTGCGAGAGATGAAAAAACGAAGTATTCCTCTGGGAAGACCTCGCAAGGATGAATATGTGGCCAAGCTCAGCCAACTTGTCCGAAAAGGAGGCTCCGTAGAACATAGACTCATGGATCAACTCTTGGTCAACGCGCTGATTGAAGCACGGAGTTGTGAGCGCTTTCGTTTGCTTTCCCTCCATATCGCCGATGAAGAGCTCAAGCAATTTTACCACGACTTGATGATCTCAGAAGCTAATCACTACGTAAATTTTGTCAAACTGGCCAAAGAATACATGCCCGAAGCCACCGTAGATCAACGCCTGCAGGAAATGCTAGCCGCCGAGGCCGAGATTATCCGTAGCCTAGAGCTCAGAAGCGATCGAATGCATTAAAGAGTACTTGGGTTTTAGTTATTAGTTTCCCCAAATCGGTGTGAGTTGCTTACACTAATTTGGGGAAAGATATAACACACAAATGCTTTCTAAACCAAGGCTAGGTACTCGTGCACGAATTTAATCGCCATGGCTCCTTCTCCTACGGCAGAAGCTACTCGGTTCATGGCATTGGCGCGTACATCACCTGCTGCAAAGATGCCCGGGCAGGAAGTCTCGAGCAGAAAGGGCTCTCGGTTTTCCTTCCAGACTTTCTTGAAATCATCTTGGTTCATCAAATCCCTTCCCGTGAGGATAAAGCCTCTTTTATTTTTAATAATATTCAAATGAAGCCATTCAGTGTAAGGGCGAGCCCCGATGAAGATGAACAAAGCACCTGCCTCTACCTCTTTTTCCGTTTGTTGGTGATTGTCTCGCAGGGTGAGCTTGTTCAGGCGGTTTTCTCCACTAGCACTCACAACTTCGGTGCAGGTAAGTAAGGTAATATTTTCGGTTCGGTCTATTTGGTCAATTAAATATTGAGACATAGAGTAGGAAAGGCTGTCCTTGCGAATCGTGATGTATACATTCTTGGCAAATTTAGCCAGATACATGGCGGCCTGTCCAGCCGAATTGCCCCCTCCGACGATATAAACATCCTGATTTTTGCAGGCATTGGCTTCGGTTGTAGCGGCTCCATAATACACACCAGCTCCGGTAAATTGCTCGATTGTTTCGGTTTCTAGCTTACGATAATCAACCCCGGTGGTAATGACAATGGTACGCGTGTTGATCTCTGAGCCATCTCCTAGGGTAATAATTTTGTATTGATCCTGCGTTTTGATATCGGTAACCTCTTGGGGCACTAGGAATTCTACGCCGAAGCGCTGTGCCTGAGAGATGGCTTTGTGGGTCAGTTCTGATCCGCTCAGTCCTTTGGGAAATCCTAGATAATTCTCAATCCGTGAACTCGTACCCGCCTGCCCACCGGGGGCTCTTTTTTCTACCAATAAGGTTTTCAAACCTTCCGAGCCTCCGTATACACCCGCGGCTAATCCGGCCGGGCCAGCTCCGATAATCACCACGTCATAGAGTGTATCTTGGGCTTTAGATTTGAGTCCCACTTTTTCGCCTAATTCTATGATGGTTGGATTGACTAAATGAGAACCATCTTCAAAAAAAACAGCGGGAAGATCCTTAGAGTCAATCTGAGCGAGTTTGGTCATTTCTTGTGCCTTATCACTCACCTCGATATCTAGCCACTGGTAAGGCTTAAGATTACCCGCCAAAAAATCTTTAATCTGATGGGATTTGGGAGACCATTGGTAGCCTACTACTCTAATACCTTCAAAATCAGGACGATAATAAAACTGCCAAGTGTCCAGCAGCTCGTCTATCATGGGATAGAGTGTTTCTTCAGGAGGATCCCAAGGCTTCATAAAATAATAATCTAATTGCACATCATTGATGGCCTTGATTGCGGCGTCTGTGTCCGAATAAGCGGTCAATAGGGCGCGTTTTGCCTCTGGGTACAATGCCCGGGCTTTTTCCAAAAACTCTACGCCTAGCATCTCTGGCATCCGCTGATCAGAAAGAAACAGCGCTACCACCTCATTTTTGAGCTTAAGGTCTTTCAAATAATCAAGTGCCTCTTTGGCCGAACTCGTATCCAGCACTCTGTAATCTTTATATTGTTTCCGTAAATCCCTTTTTACCGCTCTAAGTACCTGTGGATCATCGTCCACCACGAATAAGATGGGTTTTTTCATTGCTGTTGGCTCAAGATTTTAATTTTTACTAAAAGTAGCGATTATCCTTTTGATCACAAAATGTAAATAGAGACTCAAAAGTATATTTCGTGAACTCCTCTATGGAGAGCTTCCACGAAAAATAGTCGTTTACATTGGAATTAAATTGTAAACTTGGGCGTGAATATCTTGGAATAGCCAAGACGGCGGTAACCTCAGTCAATCATTCGTAAATTGTAATTAAAGCAGAGTCTCGAACCAAGATTGCCAAGAACCACGAAAGCTCGGATAGTCAAGTGCCTGCTGTATTTCTTGTGTGAATCTAGCTCTGGGAATAGATTTAGCCCCCAAACTAGCGAGATGCTGGGTGTATACCTGGCAATCCACTAACTCAAAATTTCTGCTTTGTAGCTCGAGTACCAATGAAATAAACCCTGCTTTGGAAGCATTGCTTACTCGACTAAACATGGATTCTCCAAAAAAACATCTACCCAAGGACACACCGTACAAGCCGCCCACCAATTCTCCATCTTCCCAGACCTCGATGGAATGCGCATAGCCTTCCTCGTGCAACTTCTGATAGGCCATCTGCATATCAGGGGTGATCCAAGTTCCTTCTTGCCCAGGCCTGGGGATGTGACGACAATGGCTGATGACCTCCGAAAAATGCTGGTCAGCCGTGATTTGAAATTGTTTTCTGCGCAATATTTGCTTCATACTTTTTGATACCTTGATATCCTCAGGGTAAAGTACAAAACGAGGATTAGGCGCCCACCAAATAATGGGTTCATCTTGCGAAAACCAGGGGAAAATACCTGATCTGTAAGCAAGTAAAAGCCTAGCGGGTGAAAGATCGCCACCAATGGCCAAAATACCGTATTCATCTGCCTGTTCTACAGGCGGAAAAAAAAGTTCTTCTCCTAAAAAATAATAACTCATCTCAGCAATTTGCTCATTTTTGAGTCTGCTCTTGTTTTTATTAATCTTGATTTTTGATATAATCTAGTGCTTATTAAACTTTATCGCAAATAATAAAGTAAGTATAATAACATTAAAATCCTGAGTTAATCCCAATCAAAGCATCTCGAGATGAAAACACAATTCAAGCAAGCAAGTCAGTTTCTGCTTCTGTGGCTTAATATTTGGGTCTATGGAACCCTTCAGGCTCAAGATACGCCTCGCCTGATTATAGATCCTTACGGACACGCCTCCATGGTTCGGGAGGTCATTTTTACTGCCGATGGACAGAGCCTAATCTCCTTATCTGACGATAAAACGATTCGTATCTGGAATATTCAAAACGGTGAGATTACCAAAACCATCAGAGGGCAAGTAGGTGAGGGCTCCGAAGGAAAGCTATATGCCGGAACTTTATCCCCAGATGGTAAATACCTAGCCGTGGGAGGGTGGACTGCCTACAATAATGATAAAGAATACGGTCGGATTCGTCTGATTAATCTGACCAAAGGCGAAATAGACTATATTCTCACGGGACATACGGATGTGGTAAATACCCTCGACTTCTCAGCAGACGGAAAATATCTAGTCAGCGGAAGTGCCGATAAAAGCCTGCGCGTATGGAAGGTAGACGATGGAGAACCTGAACTATTGGCCGTACTCAAAGAACATACAGGCAGTATCCAGCACGTGAAATTTCTTAATAGCAAAAAGGTCGTTTCTGTTTCTTATGACGGCACAGGGATCATCTGGGACTGGTCTAACAATCGGGTCGATAAGAAGCTGGAAAGACACACAGATCGAGTGAGCGCGCTTGACTGTTCGCCCAATGGCCAGTATATCGCCACGGGAGGCTATGATAATTTGGTGATGCTTTGGGATGAAAAAGGCAACTACATCAAGACGCTCACCGAAATGGAAGGTTCTGTTTACACGCTATCTTTCTCGAGTAACAGTGAAAAACTGGTGGTGCACGGCACGAGAGGCGTGACCGCGAAAGTATTTAGTGTTCCTTCTGGCACCGAAATCAGCAGTTTTGACAAGCACGACAATACCGTGGTCTCTTCTGATTTTTTTAAAAATGAACTAGTGGCCACCGCCGGAGGGGACGATAATGATATTTACATCTGGGAGGCAAACACGGGTAAATTGAAACAACATATGGTAGGAAGAGGCTACACCAAACGCTCCGTAGCTTTTGCCCGACAAGGTTTGAAGATCGCTTTTGGCAATACTTGGGGGGGGCGTAATGGGGAAGGCCCCTTAGAGATGACTTTTGACTTTGGAAAGATGGAACTCGATGAACAAGAACCCTTGTCCAGTAATTACCAAAAAGCCACAACGAGCTATCAGGGAGAGGAATTAGAGTTTGTGGATAAATTAAACTTGAAAATTCCCGGCGGAGCAACCATCTCACCCTCTGAATCCTCAGATGGTTGGCTACGTTCTTACACTTTTACCCCAGAAGGAAATGTCATCACGGGTAATAATTACACGCTCAAGATGTATGACCAACAAGGGGAAGAACTGAAAGAATTTATAGGACACACCGGGGAGGTATGGGCTTTATCTATTTCTAAGGATGGCTCTCTCTTGGCCACTGCGGGAGGAGATCAAACCCTGAGAATCTGGAGCCTAGAAGAAGAGGGGGAGGTCGTTTCGGTGGCAGAAACTTACACGCACCCCTCGTGGGTAGACATTTGGCGTAAAAACCAATGGGTCAAGCTCGCCGAAGAAAAGAGCAAGGAAGCTTGGTTAAAAATCACGGAAAAACTGGGAAAAATTAATTACCAAAAGGATTCTACCACGATTCGCAATTATTATGAAAAGTATATCAAGAATCGCTCTACGGAGATCAAACCCCTGCTCACACTTTTTATTGCTTCCGACCAAGAATGGGTAGGCTGGACTCCTCAGGGCTATTACGCCGCGTCTACCGGTGGTGAAAAATACATTGGCTGGCATATCAATCAGGGTATCAATAAGCTGGGAGCTTATTACCCATTGGCTACTTTCCGAAAAAAATATTATAAACCCGAACTAGTGCAATTAATCTTGGAAATGGGTTCCTTTGAAGCTGCCCTCCAAGAATATAATCAAGATCAAGGGCAGGATATTGTCCACGAAAATATCATGAGCAACCTCCCTCCCAAAATTGAATGGATCACTCCAGAAGCTAGTGATACAGAGGTGAAAGGAAATAAATATATAGTCAAGGCGCGGGTTACTTCCGATGTAGAAATTAATCAGGTCAAGTTATTGGTAAATGGCCGTACTGTTTCCAATCAGCGTGGTTTTGACGTAGTAAGCGCAGATTCTCCTACCGAAAAAAATATCAACTACGAAGTAACCCTGACGGCTCCTGAAAATGTGCTCTCCATTTTTGCTGCCAATCAAAACTCAGCCATCTTGTCAGAGGAACGCCTGCTTAAACTTTCTCCTCAAACGATCGAGAGCCAAACCTCAGGACAAGATATGGACTTGCCCACGGACATGGTGAACTTTGGTTTCAAACCCAATCTGTATTTAATCAGCGTAGGGGTTTCTGATTTTGAAGAAAGCGATTATAATCTGGATTTTGCTGACGATGACGCCGAGGCTATCAGCAAAATTTTTAAAACACAAGAAGGAAAATTATTCAAAAGCGTACAGACCAAGGTACTGACCAACGAGCAAGCCACCCGCGCTAATATCCTCGATGCCTTTTATTGGTTGGAAGAAAATACGACTCAAAACGACATGGCCATGATTTTTATCGCTTCCCATGGTTTTAATGAAAGAGATAAGTTTTATATCCTTCCGCACGATGGTAAGCACGAGCGACTGCGTGCCACGGGGGTAGATTGGGCTGACTTTCAGGATGTACTCGGCAACCTGCCCTCCAAAGTGGTGCTTTTCTTGGATGCTTGCCACAGCGGACAATTAGCTAGTAACCTCAATACAAGAGGCATTGAGGTGAATACCATGGAAGCCATTCGTGAGATCACCTCGGCAGAGCACGGAGTAGTGGTGCTTTCGGCATCCACTGGTAACGAAAAATCTCTAGAAAATAAAGAATGGAATCACGGGGCTTTTACCTTGGCCTTGGTGAGAGCCTTGAAAGAGAAGAAAGCAGACATGGATCAAGATGGCATTGTCTATTTAAGAGAGCTAGACTTTTTCGTGGCCGAAGAAGTGAAGAACTTAACCCGAGGAAAGCAACATCCTACCACCCAAAAACCAAGTACCATTAGTCGTCTGCCGCTTTTTCAAGTAAGATAAGCCAAGCGTGAAGTAAGCAAATCAACTTCTACAAATTAGGCACAGACTCCAGAGTCTGTGCTTTTTTTATGGTTCAGTTTTGAGCCAGTGGATGGCCTCTGCCTGGTTGGAAAAAAACTCTCTTTTTTGAGAAACTTCTTTGGCTACGGCTGAATTTACTTGTTTAATGCCGAAGCGAGTAAAAACATCCTTGGGAGTGATAATGGCTCGTTTTACCTCCCAATTTTCGTGGCTAAATTGGATAGAGCGTTGGGCGGCGTATTCTTGATCTTCTGCACTGATTACCCGGTGTTCGGTAAGGTCGGTGAGGGTCTTGGTGATTTTCCGAGCAGCCATCAAATTCATGATAACGTCTACACCTTGGCAGAATTCCTCACTGGTAGTAAAGCCCTTCCAGGTGATGATAAGACCGGGGATATCATCTTCATAAACTACTTTCAAATAGTCAGTTTCATGTAGTATCATACTTTGAAGCGTCTGAATTGGACTTTTAATATACAAAGATATGATAGTACTGCATATTCGCGGAGGTTAAATTGCAGAATTAATTTTTCAGACAAGGAAAATATAGGAAGATTTTAAGGAGAAAGCTAAAAAATTGGATAATTAGCTTAGCGCTTGAAGACGACTTTTTCTAAGGCTAAAATCCGGTCTTCCACCTGAATAAGCTTATCTAATTGGTCAGCCACACGAATCACCGAAAGCTTAATTTCACGCACCTCTAAATTGGTTTGGGCTTGTTGTTTTTTCAAGTCTCTGATCTCTACGTTTGTCTGGGCTTGTTGTTTTTTCAAGTCTCTGATTTCTAGATTGGTCTGATTTTGCTGTTTTTCCAAAGACTGAACCACACCGATCAGTTGATCTTGTTTTTTCAAAGATTCGCTGAGTAGTTCTACGATTTTATCTTCGTTTTTCATTGTAAAAATGAGTATTTAATTTTTGAAAACGGCTTTTTCCAAGGCGACGACCCGATCTTCTATTTTGATCAATTGATCTAATTGGTCAGCCACACGAATCACCGAAAGCTTGATCTCCCGAATTTCCAGATTAGTTTGAGCTTGTTGCTCTTCCAAGTGGCTCACACGATTGTTTAATGAATCTAGGCTCT
>CAZKBP010000001.1:409214-674361 GCA_964551015.1 uncultured Cytophagaceae bacterium
TGAGCTTGCTGATGTTTCAAGCCTTGGATTTCCACGTTTGTCTGAGCTTGTTGCTCTTCCAAGTGGCTCACACGATTGTTTAATGAATCTAGGCTCTGGTTCGTGCGTGCTTGTTGCTCGATGAACTGATCTTGTTTTTTCAAAGATTCGCTGAGTAGTTCTACGATTTTATCTTCACCCTTCATGTAAATGTGTATTTATCTAGACAAATATAATAATTTAATTTGATTTAGGAAATAAAAAGCCTTTAAATTCCATGAAATTGGTTTCAATTCCAGAAATACTAACATATATTAGTATTTTTGGAAAGAAAAACTAGAAAACACTCCTTTAATCTAGAACCAGACCTTGCACCTTCGGAGATTTAACCTCATATCTCATGTTGAGAGCCTTGCCTTTTAAAGCTTTCAAAGTAAAAGACCAACTAATCTTACCATTCTTACAAATGATTGGGCGGATGTAAGACGGAAAGCACGGTCAGGTTTCTCTCGGCGTTGAGCTGGAGGTTGGCCTTATCCAAATTAAAATTTTTCTTCTAGAATAATATTTAATTGGTCGGACATCTATCTTTATTCGTATACGTTAAAAAACACCCACGGAGTCGTTCCTGCTTCCTTATCACAAAATCATCTGGTATTTTTTCCACATTTGCTAACATAAATTAGCAGATTTGTATTAATTTTGAATGGAAATAGCCAAGGCTAAATAAACACTCGTGTCTCAAAGGCTCCGCATTCAACAATATCAAGAAACCATAGAAGCCTTCCTGTTGGGCGACATCGCCGCGCATAAGGGTGAGCTACGTAACTATTTCATGGAGCTACTTGAAGATTTAGCCGCCACTCATCACCTTGCACTGCGTAGCCCTGAGGAAAATCAGCTTGGCCTAAGTCTCGAGGATGAATTTGGCCTAAAGAGAGGGTGCTGGGAACACATTTCACCACAGATTGATCTGGATTTGGAAATACAAAGAAAACTTGCCGAAAATACACCTCAAGACAATCTTTTGTTTGAAGATGCGCGTACCGCCGTGCTAATACAAGCGGGCGAAGAAGTAGGGCGGGTGGAAATGAGTCAAGCAAAGGATTTGGAGCGCGTACTCAAAGATTTTCTGAGCTATCAGACAAATCAAATCCAAGTTTTCTATCAGGCCATGGATGGTTATTGGCAAAAATTGCCCGCATACTATCAATTATTGGTAGAAGCTTTTCAAAATTATAAAAAGAAATTACCCAAAAAACATCCCTTCCGACTCGCATTTGAAAAATGGCTCCTAAAACTCAGAAAACACCTCCATCCCGAGACAAAACCCGAAGCAGCACAAGCGTTTTTGATTCAACATCTCCTTACCAAGGAGCTATTCTTACATTTTGATCCTAACCAAGCCCTCATCTCAGCCTGTCCTACCTTTCAGGAGATAGAACGAATCCTCCAGCATTGGGAAGCCACTCCAGAGATCGAGCTAGGTTTGTCTGAGATGAGAACCTTATTCACGCCTGTGGTTGCCACGATGCAACAGCTTGGTCATAAGGAGGCTCGTTGGCAATTTTTGAAAACCTTCATGCACCATTTTCAGCAAGCCTATCCTCCTAGACAGGCTGGTTCTCTGGAGATAGACTCAGAATTGCTACGTTTCATCGGTGAAGCTATCCTGAATATTTTTGGAGATCAAAACTTTCCTTCCACACGGCTATCTATCTTGGATACAGGGGCTAGTATGGGAAGTCACTCGGCTACTTTCTTGAAGAAGCTGACCGCCAAATCTGCCTTCTCCTCGACTCGAGTAGAATTTCATAGCTTCACACAAGATTTGCTCACTCATTATCAGCATTATCTGGTCTCGACGGGTCATTCGTCTGAACAGATTTCTCTAAAAAATTATTGGGCAAACGCCTTCACCGCCAGCCAGATAGACCAGACGCATCAACAAGCTGGTCTCTTCACCACCCCAGAAGCTGAACTAATGCCAACCGAATCGGCGCATTGTATTTGGCTTGATTCCCCTCTATCCATAAAAGGAAGTGAACAGGCGATGCTCGCGAACCTGCATTGGGCAAAACAACGCTTAAAGGAGCAAGGCGTGGTGATCTTGATGAGCTCCCCTTCTTTACTCAAAGAGCCCGCCTATGAAGCTGTTCGCAGGCAACTCGCGCAAGACTTTGACGAAATGTATTTTCTTGAAATAGAAGGCCATATCTCGGAAAAAAATAAATCAACTACCAAAAGCATCCTATCCAGAAAAGATGCGAGTCTGCTCAGCTTGCTCATCAAACACAAATCTCCCAAGGACTTGGCTAAGGTTTATTCCCATCAATGGGAAGGGCTAGGTAGGACGGAAGAGAGAAAGGCTGTATTTCGTTATGAGCACTGGCTACAGCTTCCCCATCAGGATGTTCCTCTGGAAGATTTCTACCGTGCTCGCCCTCGTGATGAGCAGGACTTTATGAGCTTATTTCCCGTGGCAGGAAATAATTTGCTGGAAAATGCCGAAACAGGGCTTTTTAAACGGGTAGTGGATGGCATTCCTAAAACCAAGCTCCCTTCCTTGAAGAATTTATCTCTGGCTCGTCTGCAAGAGCAGGTTCGCTCTTTGGAGAAAAAAAAGCCCAAAGCCAAAAAAAGCCAGCCACAGCTAGCTTTTAACCTCGAGATTAATTGGGCAGAGGAAGAAGATAATTTGAAAAAAGGCGAAAACACGAGTATTTTACCCATTATGCTCAGCCCTTGGGGGACAAATTACTTTTATCTGGCCACGCCCCACGCGATTCCACGCAGGTATTGGCGAAACCTTTTTCAAGAAAAGTTCGCAAATTATTATCTGATTATTCCCGAGCCTACACATCAGCGTGATTTCTTTGTGCTGGCAAGTGCTTCCCCCGTTACTTCTCATTGGGGGGTGAAGGTCAAATGCCTTCCGCTTTACACTTGGGATTTGCAAGAAAATAAACAGATCAATTTTAGAGAAGAAGCTTATCTTTCTTTCAAAGCACATTACGAGACAAAATGGCAAGAACAAGCCGAAGCTAATCTGTATCATCTGAGATGCTTATTTAATTTTAGCGAATTTGAAAATTGTCAGGTCAGTCCAGACTTAGCACACGAAATCCGCCAATTGACCTACTTAGAGGAGCAAGGACAAGATGTTTCCTATTTGTTTAAACATATCAACCAGCCCAGCGAGAAGCTCGAGACAATTCTGAGAAAAGTATTTCAGATTTTTATCCGCGTGAAAAAAAATTTCGATCGCATCGGTAAGAAAGCCTGCCAAGGACAAGCTTCTTATGAGGTCTTTCAAAGCTATTTTGAAGAAGGAGAGCAAGCCATTCAAGCCTTACAAACTTACCTGGAACAGATAGATCAGCAAGGATGGGCCGAGGGTTTGGAAAGAAATATTGACCCTGAGGATGTATTTTTTTACACCTATGCGCTGCTCCAACATCCGCTTTATCAAAAAAAATACAGCCATTCTTTACAGCATCACTTTCCTCGCTTGCCATTTTTAGATAATTTTTGGCAATGGGCAAATTGGGGAAAGCAACTTCTGGAAATGCATCTGCATCCTGAAAAACTTGAGCCCTGGACTTTGACCCTTCAAGAAGAAGTATTGTCGCAAAAGGCTCGGAAAACTACGCTCAAACTCCTTCCCGAACAAGGTGCCATTCGCATCCGTGAAGCTGATCATCTGTACTTGATTCAAGACCTGCCGGAGGAAGTATGGCAATATACCATCAACTCAAAAACAGCCTTGGAATGGTCTTTACTAAACTTTATCAAGAATGAATGGAGGATTTGGGAGAAAAAAGACGAAATTCTAGAGGCAATCGCTCAACTAACGCGTATGAGCGTAGAAACTTGCCGTGTTTTCAGAGAAATGGAAATTGCCGAACCTTTCCAAGCCTCAAACTAAGTCCTTCTCTTACGTGTTGATGTATAGTACCTCAAAAAATTATGAACGAAAATATAGAAATCTACGGCGCGCGTGAGCATAACCTGAAAGACATTGATGTTGCTTTTCCCCGAAATAAACTCATTGTAATCACAGGTGTGAGTGGGAGTGGGAAATCATCTTTGGCCTTTGATACCATCTATGCAGAAGGGCAGCGACGCTATATGGAAAGCTTTTCAGCGTATGCCCGTTCGTTTATCGGAGAGATGGAACGCCCCGATGTGGATAAAATCAATGGACTCAGCCCCGTTATTGCCATCGAGCAGAAAACTACTTCGCGCAACCCCCGCTCTACCGTGGGCACGACCACAGAGATTTATGACTTTTTTCGTCTTTTGTTTGCTCGAGCTGGAATCGCTTATTCTTACGTTACGGGCGAAAAAATGGTCAAACAGTCTGAGGATCAGATTGTAGAACAGGTATTAGAACAATTTAAGGGTCAGAAAGTCAATATTTTAGCTCCAGTAGTCAAGGGAAGAAAAGGGCATTATCGTGAACTCTTTGTGCAATTACGTCGCTCTGGCTACACCAAAGTAAGAGCCGATGGGCAGATTATGGACATAGTCCCCAAAATGCAGCTCGATCGTTATAAGATCCACGATATCGAATTAGTCATAGATCGAGTCAAGGTACAGGCCAAAGATCGTCATCGGCTCACCCAATCGGTCAGAGCCGCGCTCAAAGAGGGTAAGGGCATGATGGCCGTGCTGGAGCATCAAGGTCAAGAAGAAGAGGCAGATCCCTCTGCACTTACCGATGGACGCATCGTGGCCAAGCCCACCAAAAGAGAAGAAATACGGACTCCTGCTTTTTTCTCCAAGCTACTGGTATGCCCCACCTCAGGTATTTCATACGACGAACCAGCCCCCAACATGTTTTCCTTTAATTCTCCCTACGGTGCCTGCCCCACCTGTGATGGCTTAGGACAAGTAGAAGAAATTACTGAAGATTCTATCATTCCCGATGATTCTTTGAGTATTAGTCGGGGAGGCATCACCCCTTTGGGAGAATATCGTGATATCTGGGCTTTTAAACAAATCGAGGCTATTCTCAAAAGCGAAAAATTGAGCCTCAGCACCCCCATTAAGAAAATTCCCAAAAAAATTCTTAAAGAAATTCTCTACGGGTCTTCTCGCTCTTTTAAAATTTATTCCAGCAAATTTAAAAAAACCTACAACTCTAAGTTCGAGGGAATTATGCATTATCTGGAGCGATTGCAGGATGAAGGCTCCGATAAAACCCAAAACTGGATCAGGGATTTCGTGGAGAAAAAAACCTGCCCCGAATGCGAAGGCGGACGCCTCAAAAAAGAATCGCTACACTTCAAAATTGACCAAAAAAATATTGCCGAACTAGCTCAGATGAATATTGAGCGACTCAGTGAATGGCTCGAGGGCTTAGAGGATCGTCTTGACAAAAATCAAAAACGCATTGCTGAGAATATCCTCAAAGAAATCCGCAAAAGAGTAGGCCTGCTCTTAGATATTGGCTTGTATTACCTGACCTTGGATCGCCCTCTGCGTACCCTCTCGGGAGGAGAAGCCCAGCGGATTCGCTTGGCCACACAAATCGGAACTCAACTCGTGGGAGTGCTTTATATCTTGGATGAGCCAAGTATTGGCTTGCATGCGCGTGATAATTTTCGGCTGATTCAATCCCTCAAAGATTTAAGAGATTTGGGGAATTCGGTGGTGGTAGTAGAGCATGACAAGGATATGATGCTCGAGTCTGATTATATACTAGATATTGGTCAGGGCGCAGGGGCACACGGAGGTAGAGTAGTAGCACAGGGTACGCCCGATGAAATTTTACGACAAAGCAGCCTCACGGTTGATTATCTCAAACAAGAAAAAGAGATTGAAGTACCCGAAGCCCGTCGGGAAGGCAACGGCAAGCACCTGCAGGTGAAAGGAGCCACAGGTAACAACTTAAAGCAAGTAGACCTGAACCTACCCCTGGGCAAAATGATCTGTATCACGGGCGTATCTGGAAGTGGAAAATCTACCCTGATTCACGATACTTTATTTCCCATTCTGAATCAGCATTTTTACAGAGCCAAACGCGCCCCTCTGGCCTACGAATCCATAGAAGGTTTGGAGCATCTGGACAAAGTAATCGAGGTAGACCAATCTCCCATTGGGCGTACGCCTCGCTCTAACCCAGCGACTTATGTCGGTTTTTTTACAGATATTAGGGCCTTATTTGCCCAGCTACCCGAAGCTAAGATTCGCGGCTATAAGCCCGGGCGTTTTTCTTTTAATGTCAAAGGAGGGCGCTGCGAAGAATGCCAAGGAGGCGGTATGAAGCTGATCGAGATGGACTTTTTGCCGGACGTGTACGTGGAGTGTGAAACCTGTAAGGGCAAGCGCTACAATCGAGAAACCTTAGAGGTGCGTTTTAAGAGTAAATCTATCGCTGATGTACTGGAGATGACGGTAGAACGCGCTGTAGAGTTTTTTGATAATCAGCCCATTATCAAACGCAAGATCAAAGCCCTGCAAGATGTGGGCTTGGGCTATATCAAACTAGGGCAGTCCTCTACTACGCTTTCGGGGGGAGAAGCCCAAAGAGTGAAACTAGCCACCGAACTTTCACGTCGAGATACAGGAAAAACACTTTACATTCTAGACGAACCCACTACTGGCCTACATTTTGAAGATATTCGTATCTTGTTGGGAGTATTACATAAACTCGTAGAGCGAGGTAATACGGTTCTCATTATTGAGCATAATCTGGATGTGATTAAAGTAGCTGATCACGTTGTAGACTTAGGCTTAGAAGGAGGAGAGAAGGGCGGGCAAATCATCTTTGAGGGTACTCCCGAAGATTTGATGAAATCCGAACGGAGCTACACCGGGCAATTTCTCAGGAATGAAATGAAAGAAAAAGTAAGAAGATAGCCCCATTTTTTCTCAAAGCTATCTCTTGCTTAGATACGATACTATGGATATGGAAAAACCTACAGCTTTAAACCAAAATCAGCCAAACACTGCCGAGCAGGAACACGACTCGGAATCAGCAGAGCGAGCCTATCTCGACAAAATTCAGAAGCTATACCAACAAAATCACGGCCTTAGATCAGAACAAAGGTGTGCACTGGCTCTAGAATTGGGAATGACCGAAGAACGCTGGGAGCAATTAGAACAAAATTTTGAACAGAAAAGACAAGAGGGCTACAGTTTTCTAAAACAAGAAGACTGGGAAAAGGCCATCCTCAGCTTTGAAGAGGCATTACTCATCAATCCTTGGTGCCCCAGATTGTTATTCGCCAAAACCGAGGCTCATTTAGGTAAGTACCAAAGCACCGTAGAAAAAGAAGATTTGCAAGCAGCTGTTTTTTATGCTGAAAAATGCCTCCTTTGTGACCCCAGCCACGTTCATGCGACCAATTTTATACAAGAGTATAAGCCCACGCTGTATCAAGAGCGAGATCAAAGATGGAAATTGGCCAAGCAGAGTGCTTATTGGCTAGCTTTCGTGGGTATTTTCGTACTGACCTATTTTTTCGTTTGGCAACCGATCACCCACGAACTACAAACCGATTGGGTCAAAATTAAAGAATTACTTCACCTCAACGAGCCCGCTACCTTTACACTGTATAACCTAAATTTTGCTCCTAATGAGGTAACACTAGATGCCACGGCTCGCCGTGAACTAGACCGCCTTGCCAATTATTTACAAGAACACCCTGAGGTGAAAGGCGAAATCGCCGGGCATACTGATAACACAGGAGAGCCTGAGGTAAACCAACGCATCTCAGAACTTAGAGCCAAGAGTGTATACGAATATTTGTTACAAAAAGAGATTGATGCCCAACGGCTTCGTTATCAAGGTTATGGCTCCAGCAAACCACTCGCTAATAACGACAATCCAGAGCATCGCCGCCAAAATCGCCGTATCGAGTTTAAGATTTTGCCCTGATGGGTCTTGCTTGATGGTGGTAACTCAACTCTAATTAAAAAACATCCAACTGATCCCAAACGTGAAGGCGCGGGGCTGACCAGGATAAATGGCCGTGGTGATATAGCCATCTTCAGGGAGTTGATTGAGATGGGAGAATTTGAGAAAACCACGGAAGCGTTTGATTTTAAAGTTTAAAAACACGTCAATCACCGCGTAGCTTTCTCTTTGAATAAAGTCTTGTAAATGAAATTGCTTCGTGACGGGCATATAAGCATCTGTAAAGTAAGCTGACTTGAAATGCATTTCAATTCCGATCTGAGATTCTAAATATTTTTTCAAAAAACAATCTTGACAATACACCCGAGAGTTGATCAATAAATCAGGAACACGAATCAAATCAGCCCCTAAATTAGTCGTGTAAACAAGCTGATTGCGAGTGCGAAATACCCAAAGACTATAATCTAAGTTAAGTCCTGCTTGGAAAATTTGAATGACCTCGTCGGCTTGTTGCGGTTCAGCCAAGGTGTCAAAGTAAATATAGTTATTGATGACTTTATAGGAGCCGTAGGGGTTTAATCGCAGATTGTTGAACTTCAGCTCGATTCCACCAAAGCCTTCATTGACCAAAGTATTGCTGTAAGATTTATCCCAAAGAAAATGATTACTCACGTACCGACGTTGTAGTAGCGTAGGAGAATAAAGCACACTGCGAATACCTGCTTGCAAATTTTTATTATAAAAAATTCCCTCGATGCGATAGTCCCGACCGACCGACAGCTCTGCTTCTACCGCCAAACGGGCACTGTCGTTGAATTGATAAAATAATTGCCCTCCAATAAAATTTTCAATACCATTCAAACGAAAACTAACTCCCTGAATAGAAGCTTCTTCATTGATGGTAGAGTCCGGATTGAGGACAATAAGGGTATCTCCTTCGTAGTCAGAGTCCCAATTATAAATCCGGTTTTTAAAATAAGCGGAGTAATTAAAGCCCTTCCCCAACTTTCCTTTGATTCCAAACTGATTTTGATAAAACCGAAAAGTTGTTCCCTCGCCCGTGGTTTCTTCATCATTAAAATTGAAGACAGGCAGAAAAATAGGCTCTGTACCATTGGCAATCTGAACGGGCTCTTGCGCAGGAGGATAGAAATCAACATTTTGACCAAGAGCTCTATCCGTGTAAATATCTCGCTGCCGCTTGATGTCCAAAATATGATACAACGTAAAGGCCGTATCCAAGCGATACTGATGATAGAGATGTTGATTGTTCTGACTTTGCCAGCTTTCGGCCGAATTGCCCAGATTAGCATCAGCTTCGCGGAAGGCAAAAATACCATTCTCAGGCAATTGAGGGTTGAGTAATACTCCTCCGGTTTCTTCAATGGGTTGGTTCAGATGAGCATAATGATAGAGTAAATGATATCTGCGGTTCTTGGACTGGAATGAAGTGTGAGCCGCCAGACGGATATGGTCAGATACGATCTCATTGTTATCTCCACCAAACAGGAAATTAGAGTTCAAACGAACATAATGAAAGCCCAGCCCCCAGCGCTCATTGACACTCCTCGAGAACATAAAGTGAATCATTTGATCACCCGTGTTTCCCTGGACATAGTAAGCATGCGTGAAAGGAGATTTCGTGTCAAAGTATCTCACATTCTCCGGAGTAAAAGCAAAAGGCTGATAAGGAGAAATGCCCAAACGGGTTCCAATTTGGCGGGGTGCCTCGTAGTAAACAGGTCTCAGGGCGGTACCAAAACTGCCCATGTTGACAAAACGATGATTGGCCTCGGCTTTTTCTGTATATTGATGAAATCCCTCTAAGGTCGTATCTACATAATGTTTTTTCCCAGTTTCTTCAAAAATATCCCGCTCCGTGAAGTATTGGGTAGTCTGAGGGCCGTACACTTGTTGAGTACTATCATCCAGAATTTGCGCACGAGCTTCCTGCCTTATGCTGGGAAGAAGGCCAAATACGATACTAATGAATACAAGAAAAATTTTAAAAAATATGCTCACGAAATTCCAGTTTAGCAATCTGACACAAATACACTGCCTGACCGTTTGAGTCGCAAAATAAGACCTTATTCTAGGTACTATCAAGGATTTAACGAGGATTAACTTTTGAAGGTATCTATCGCCTTTTGTATCATGGTTTTAAACTTTTCTTCTTCTTCCAAAAAATAAATTTCTATAGGTAAATAATAAAAAGGCTTACCCTGCCATATCGGCCTGAATTCAGGGCTCAGCAGTTTGACATAATCCTTTTCTGTACTCAGAAAAGCTTGATGATGCGTATCTTGGCTGATTCCGTATTGTAAAATTTTCTCGATATCAGCTTCCCGGTAAGGGTAATGGTCAGGAAAACGGAAATGCTTCAGCAATTGAAAATTTTCTTGTACATAAGCTTCCAAAGGCTCAGGACGGGCAATACCCGAAAAGAGAATCACAGACTGCAGGGAGTGAACCGCGCGAGAAGTTTGCTGCTGAGCAAAGGGAACGGGCGCCCCGTAACGGATTCCACTAAAAAAAATAGGCGTTCCGGGCTGGGCGTAGGCAAGAATTTCTTGTTTGATCTCCGCGCGAGCTTTTTCTGATAAATCATCTGGACATTTACTCACGATGACGATATCCGCCCTTTTAGCTCCACGGCGGCTCTCTCTCAATCTACCCGCAGGAAAGGGATGATCTTGGTAAAAAGGGCGATGATAATCACAGAGCAAGATATTGAGGTAGGGCCTGACCCGACGGTGCTGGAAAGCATCATCTAGTAAAATCAGTTGAGTATTAGGGCGCTCGAATAAAATCTGAGGAATCGCAAAGGCTCTCTCTTCGCCCACGGCCACGGTAATTTCTGAGCCATATTTTTTGTAGAATTGCATGGGTTCATCCCCAATCATGGTGGCATTGCTTTGTGCATCGGCTAGCAAGAAGCCTTTGCTTCGGCGTCCATAGCCTCGGCTCAGGGTAGCTAATGGATATTTTTCCTTGCACAAACGGATCAAATACTCGATGTGAGGCGTTTTGCCCGTTCCGCCCACCGTGAGATTCCCCACGTTGATGACAGGCACTTCAAAAGCAAATGATTTCCGATATTCAATATTGTACAAATGATTCCGAAAGTCGGTAAGGAGGCGATAAATCCAAGTGAAAGGATAGAGCAAAATCATATCTTAAGGTATGAACTAGGATGCAATGATGTTTTTGAACCGAGCGTAAACAAGCCAAAGCCATACTACGTGAACGCATTTCTCAACTCACCGACCACTAGCTCCATAGCTTCCGTGGCCTTTTGGGTGAGTTTAGGCATTTGAAAAAAACCGTGAATGACTCCCTGATAATGTTGGTATTGCACGGGTATCTCGGCTTGACTTAGCAATTCGGCAAACTGCTTGCCCTCGTCTACCAAGGGATCATATTCAGCCGTAATCACTAGAGCTGGGGGTAAATTACTCAGGTCTTCGGCAAAAATAGGGGAGAGATAAGGTAATTTCAAATCTACACCCGGTGGCACGTATCGCTTAACATACCACAGTAATTGTTCTTCAGGTATAAAAAAAGTTTGACGAAATTTCTTAAAAGATTCGCTAGCAGCCGTAAAATCCAACACTGGGTAAATCAATACTTGATAGCAAATTCTTGGTCCCTTCAAATCGCGCGCCATCAGAGAAACTACGGCGGCCAAGTTTCCGCCAGCACTATCGCCAGCCACGGCTAGGTTTTCTGGGTCAGCTCCCAGTGCGGTGGCAGACTCGTGAGCCCACTGGAGGGCACGGAAGGCATCATCGGTAGCGGCCGGAAAGGGATGTTGCGGAGCCAGACGATAATCTACGGAGATTACTATACAGTTCACTTGTTTGGCCAATCTCCGGCAGACAATATCGTGCGAGTCCAGACTACCCGTTACAAAGCCTCCTCCGTGAAAGTAAAGGAGCAAGGGTAAGGCAGGATCACGACTAGGTTTGTAGATACGAATTGGAATATCTCGGGGTGAGTGAGGAATGGTTTGATTGATGACTTCTGCCATTTCTTCGGGCTCCAGCTCGATCGTTTTGATAATATCAAGCAAAGTCCGAGGGTGATTGGGATTTTGCGCCTGAAAGATTTGCCAAAGTAGCTGGAGTTGCGATTCTAAGGACATATTTGTATAAAAGTTACAAACTCCGACACCAATAATTTACTAGCGAGGTTCTTGTAATAGATCCATGAAGTCCATGGAGATATATTCCATATTATGGATTACTTTCTGCACCCGAGTAATCAGGTAATTGTAGGCGATATTAGCGAGAATTCCTACGATTAGCCCCGCCACGGTGGTAATCAAAGCCGTGTAGATACCATCGGCCAGTACTTGCGGGTCAACGGCTCCCTTCAAGCTGGAAATGGTAATAAAAGCATCAATCATCCCCAATACAGTACCAAGGAAACCCACCATAGGGGCTGCCCCCGCGATGGTGGCCATCATCGCTAAGTTTTTTTCTAAGCGGTAAATCTCGATTTTGCCCACGTATTCAATGGAGGTTTCAATGTTTTTGAGTGGACTCCCGATGCGACTAAGTCCTTTTCCAATCATACGTGCCACGGGTGTGTTCATGCGAGCACAGGTGTTTTTGGCTCCTTCTATATCCCCATTCAAAACTTGACCTTTCACTTTGTCCATGAAAGCGTAGGGACTGCGGGCTGCTTTTTGCAGGGTAAAAATGCGCTCCAAAAAAATATACAAAGCCACCACGAATAAAACGAAAATAAAGATAACAATCACGTTGGAGGCAATGTTGCCCGCGAAAACTAACTCTAAAATGGAAACAGATTCGTCTGTATCTATTTGCAAAAACATTCTTTACAGTTTAAATGATTTGAGGCGTAAAAATAGTGCTAATAAGTGGCAGATGACGCATCAACTGACAAATTTTTAAGACTTGATCTCAAAAACGCTCTGGCCAGGCGATCAATAATATAAAACCCACAGACTCAGGCTATGTTGGCTACCGAAGCTGCGTCCCTGAGCACGGGCTTCTTCGCGACTCGTGTAACCATTGTAAGTAACCCGATAGCGTGCATTAGAACCTCCTGGCGGAATAATCCGAGCCGTATTGACTCCTTTGTTGACTAGATTATTATAAAAAGAGTAGGCATTTCCCTGTTTATCAAAACTACCCAAAACCACATAATAGCGAGAAGTAGGGCTGCTGAGCAATATTTGGTTAAGATTAGCAGGAGGACGCGGGTTGTAAACAAAAGAGCTGATATAACTTTGGTTCGTGCTATAGTCGACCAGAGGTGGATCATCGTTAGGGTCATCATTGCCAGGAGGTGGGTCAGCAGGAGCCTCCCTGGCTTCGCTCTCATTGGAGCTCGCTTCGTTCTGGCTACCAGGGTTTTCCGTGTCTATCTCCTCGATCCCATTTCCATCTAATTCTACGGGGCCGCCTTCGCCCAAGTCTTCCACGTCAGGAATTTCCTCGTCTTCGGTATTTGTTTCGGTATTGGCACTACTAAAAAAGCTGTAGCCCGGCCATTGCATGGGATTGAACAAGAAATAGACCGTACAAACACAGAGTAATACCAGTACGATGGTCACCACGGTAAAGAGGCGACGGGCAGGTTTGTTAGAGACTTCTTCGTGCTCTATCTCGAAATCAGAATGGGTATCGTCGGAAGAAAAGTCTTGACTGTAAGTAGTTTCTTCTGTTTGTACATCAGGCTGTGTATTGTAATGGCTCTGCCCGTTACTTTCTGATGTATTCACGGGGCTAACGTTATAAAGCTCCGGTAAGCCAAAACTATCCCCTAAGTGATTGCTGTCTTCTTCGGACTCGAAGGCGATATGGCCACTGGGAGTCCATAAAAAAGTACCCAAATGAGGCACACGATAGCTTTTTTGAATGCCCAGTTCGGCTTTTAGCGTAGTTACGAATACTTTGATATTTTTCTGGGCTTCACTTAGAGAAATATCTTCCCGCTGCGCTATGAATTCAGCGAAAGCTTGATCATCTGTATAAGAATCAGCTTCAAAAGCAATGGTTTGATTAGGGGGGAGAGCCTTATGTGAGGCAGGCTCTAGCTGGGCACTCACGTAGCTGGCCTCGAATTTTCCCAAATCAGGAATCACGAGCTGGTCTCGCTCCAAGAACCATTCTGATATGTATTTTTTGGTAATATTTTCCTCAGAAGGCATAAGTCACACCGATTAAATAGTTAATTCCCTGACGGGGATAATAAAGATAACGTTCATAAGACTGATTTATGATATTATTGACTGACAAATATGCAGAAAAATTATTAAAAAATAAATATTCTGCCTTCAGGCTCAAATCTAGAATATTATCCAACTCTCTTTGCTCACCCGTGGTAAAATTTTGCGCCTCAAGATTAGTTAATATCCACAAATCTGCATTTAAAAACAAATTTTCTATGGGAGAAAAGCTGGCTAACCAGTTCATTTCCAAGCGAGGACGATGCCAGGGCTCTTCTAAGGTTTCCAAATCGTAGGCATACCAAGCCGCTCGGTAGTGGAAACGATATTTTTGCCCCAGACTGTAGTTTAATTGTCCTTCTAAGCGAAAGACATTACTGGCTTCTTCCTCGTACAAAATTGCAAAACGCGAACTATCGCTTGGGCTATTGATAAAAAAAGGTAAATTCTCATAACGCCCCAGCCTGGCGTTCACATCCGCCATAAAATTTTTGCCAATATTCAATTTTACCCCACCTTGAGCTTCCCAAAGTTGGTTCGTATGTCTCAACTGCACATTTGATGCTAAAAATGAATTTTGCTCATTAAAATTGTCTAGGCTAGTGCGCTGAATACCACCTTCTAAGCCCACGTAGATATTCAATAAGCCACTCAACTGGTAACTGGCTCTGAGCACTGGATAAAGATGGACATCATCTTCGCTATTGAGGGTATCGTCTTCGTAATTAAAATTAAATCCTGCCTCCAAATTCCAAACCTCAGATTGAAAACGAAGTGTCGGACGTAATTGCACGTAATTCCGACTCAGGCTCACGCTGTCTTCGGGGCGCATGTAATAAAACTGTGCCTTGGCTTGAATGCTGAGGGGATCGCTGAGGCGATAAGCTAGTTCTCCGAGCACACCCGCTTGAATTTCACTCGCTTCCAATCGATCTGACCATCTTTTCAGATCTATGCCCCAATGGTAGCTAAGTGGAGCTTCGGTGTCCGTGCTTTGATGCTTGAAGAGTAAATGATAACGCTGGAAAACCTGCTTGAGAGAGTCCTGATCTAGATTCTCGATCACGGCGGGATCAAAGGCATAGAAGCGATTGACGTTTCGGCGATAGCCCGCCTCTAATTTTAGTACCGAATTATCAAGGAAATATTTACCATAGCCCCGGATAAGATTTTCACTCGTGCCTGAATATTCGTCGGCAACCTCACCAAAACGCGAGGCCAGATGCTGCCCTTCCACCGAGTAGATTAGATTGTCCAGAGGGCGATGTTGCCAAAAGGCTTTCAAATAAGAGGTACGAAAATTTCCGTAGCCCCCTTTGATGTAGCCCTTGTAAAGAGGGGGAAGTGCTAGCTCGTCTAAGTCAGTATCTTGATCGAATTCGTCTGGCTCTATTTGAATGCGCAAAGGAGCGATTTGGAGAAAGGGTTCCGTGGGATTATAGAGCAGCGTACGAGGTATTTTTTGGGTTTGGATGGGCTGAATCTTTTCAAAGCTTTTGTTAGCAGGTGGGAGCTCGATGGCGCGTTCTTTCTCTACCACGATTTCCTTATCTACGACCTGAGCCGATACTTGAGTCTTTACCCAACAAAGAAATAAAAAAATAAAATGGGTAATTCGCTTCATAACATCATTGCTTTGATAGGCAGATATTTTAATTTTATAGAATTTACTGTATGCCCGCCAACTTTTGTTGCGCCTGACTAACTACCGCTGGGTCAGGAGATTTATCAATAATAGATTGCAGAGTAGCTTTGGCCTGAAAGGTTTCACCCAGAGCAATGTAATTATCGGCAATCAAGAGAAAAGCTTTGCCTCGCCATTTTTCAAAATTGAATTTCTTATTCATCTCAAAGAGCGTTTCTAGAGATTCTTGATAGCGACGCTGGCGATAATAAATGTCAGCCAAAAGGTACTGGGCTTCGGCTCCGGTTTCATCGCTAGAAGATTGAGTGATTTGCTGGAAAATTTGTGTGGCCGTTTGGTACTGCTGTTGCTGGTAGGCTACTTTTCCTTTGTAGAGCAAGGCCGTGTTTCTAGCTCCGGCTACATCGCCTTTATTGATGATCTGATCCGCAAAATAATTCAAAGAATCATAGCGATTCAGCGCAAAATAACTCTCCATCAGACCCGTCCAAGCCAAGACCTGCTCTCGCTTACTTTCGGTATTACTAGCCAGTATCCGGTAAAAACTCACCGCAGATTGATAATTTTCCTGATCGTATTCCAAGTCAGCGGCTCTCCGTGCGGAGCGGGCCAAGAAAGTGCTTTTACCTTCATAGACCACCGTCTGATAATAAAGCAAAGCCCTTTTCGTATCGCCTAAGCGATAATAGGAATCGGCCAAGTAATACTGGGCATCATAGATAAAGGGGCTGTTGGGATAATTATCCAAATATTGATTCAAGAGCGTAACCGCCTGACCATATTGTTGATTAAAATAGGCCGTTTTAGCATTCTCGAAGTAGACTTTCTCGGCCGTTTGGCTGTTTGGGTTGGCTTCTCGGTATTTGGCGAGGAGGGGAGGGAGTTCATTTTGACGACCTGCTTGGTTGAGCAATTCCTGCACACTCAGCAGAGCCGCCGAAGCATCAGGATGAGTCGTGTATTCATTGACGATGCGTTTATAATCCTCGATGGCGGCGTTTTGGTTGCCGATATTGGTGTAGGCGAGGGCGCGCCCCAAAAGTGCTTCGGGAATGAGCTTGGTATTCCCTCCTCGGTCAATCAAACTACTAAAATCATTAACGGCTACAGCATAGCTTCCATTTTGGAGTTCTACTTGGGCTTTTTGATAGATAGCCCGATCGTGGTAGATGGAATTAGGAAACTGCTGAATAAGCGTTTCAAAGCTACTTGTCGCCTCGTTTGTCTGATTTAAGATATTTAAAATCACTCCTCGCTGGAAATAAGCATAATCTTGATCGCCAAAATTTTGTTGGATCGCCCGACCGTAGAGATTGAGGGCTTGGTTATAATCTCGCTGGGCGTAGTAACAGTCAGCGAGTCTTACCAAGGCATCTTGCACGAAAGGAAGCCCCTGCGCTCCGCCCTGTGTGGCATAAAATTGAAAATGGGGAATAGCCCGTTCGTACTGCTTCACATTGTAGTAAGCATATCCCAAACCATAGTGCGATTTGAGGATATATTCATTATTCTGCCCAAATACACTCAGAATATTCTGATAAAAGGGAATGGCTGCCTGCGAATTTTCACTGAGTACGAGCGCCTCGGCGGTCCAAAAGCGAGCCATCAATTGCAAGACTGGCATCTGTGCGTTTTGATTAGACTTTTGGAAATAAGGAATGGCTGCCTGATAATTTCCTTGATTGAATAGTTCGGCTCCCCTGGAGAAGGTAACCTGCTGATAAGCCGTACTGATGCTAGGCGAGCGTTGGGGCAGGGACTCGATGTAGGTAATGGCCTGCTCGTAAGCCTTGGTGTAGAGATAAGCATCGCTGAGTAAGTCTAAGGCTTCGGCTCGAGCCGGATGCTGAGGATAATTATCTAAAAAATATTGCAATTCTTGAATAGCATCTTCATAGCGCTCGAGTTCGTAGTAGAGTTTAGCGAGCATCCAAGTGGTTTCCTGCTCAATTTGCACCTCGTAGGTGAGCTTTTTAGCTCTTTCCAGAGAATTCACGGCAAAACGCTTATTATCCAGTTGTAGATAAGAAAGCCCTAAATAGTAAGAAGCAAACTGACCTTGAGCAGAGTTTTCATCAGCTATGGTCTTCAGACTCTCTACGGCATCTGCGTAGCTACGATTTTGATATTGGCAAAACCCTACTCGGTAAAGCACCTCGGGTTCGGCTCTTTCATTAATCAAGCCCAAATAAGATCGGTAAAACGAAAGAGCATTTTGGTAATTCTGCTGGTAATAATGCGCATCGCCGGTAAGCAAATAAATTTGATTGATTTGCTTAAGATTCGGGTTCAGGTTGAGTAAAGGGGTGCTATAATTAACCAATTCAAAATAGCGTTGCTGTTGGTAATAGATATCGGTGATAAGAATGGGTACCAAATCCTCGTAGGTTTTGTCTTGGCTGGCTCTTTGCAAATCTTGTAGTGCTTGATCCAGGCGGCCTTGTTCGTGCTCAATATATCCTGCATAATAGCTGGCTGCATAAGCATAAGGTCCAAAACCTTCCTTGAGCTCGTTGAAATAACGCTCCGCTTGATTGTAGTTTTTTTTCTGAAAATAAGACAGCCCTAATTTAAAATTCAATTCATCCTTTTGCTCGCTACTGAGTCGATTGACTTGGATTTTCTCGAAATAATCAATAGCACGATCATAGTCTTGATTTTTATAATACTCGTTTCCCCATTCCAGATAAGCATCAATGGCCTTGGGGTGGTCAGGGTATTGCCTTACAAAATCTTCTAAAAGTGCTTCAGCATCAGGTGCCTGAAGCTTAAGGGCGATCCAAGCCACGTTGTAGCGTACATATACTTTTTTCTCATTGTCTTCTGCTCTACGGATATAAGCTTGAAATTTTTGTTGTGCATTCAGGTACAGCTTTTTGTCCAACAGTTCCAAGCCTTCTCTATACAAAGCATCTTCGTGTGTATAGATATGCGTATGCTGTGCCCTCAGCTTCAGGCCACCATTGACCAGTAAGAAAAAATAAATCAAATAGATGATTTTGGTATTATGCATATTTTGTCGTGGGTCAAATATTCTCTAAAAATAAAAGTCGCGGATTTGTTTGCTTTGCCCTCAAAGATGAATTCTCAGCGCAAAGGTTGCACACGAAATTCGAGATGCCAGCGTAAAGGCCAAATCCTCAACCGACTTCCTACGAAACCAAATCCTGACTACCCATCAAAAACAACTTCTCTCTAGACGAGGCTTTTTTATACTTAGTTTCGAGTAGGAAATAATAGACAAAAGAAGGCAATTTTATTAGAAAAAAAACTAAACCAAGTAGGTTTACTGTAAAAAACGACATTTTTTTAAACATAAGCTCTTTTTGTTACGTAAATCCTATCAAATCAAGATCACTGCGATCATTTACTAACACAATCTTTGGAGTACCCTGAGTTCAGGCAAAGAATCTATCAATACCAACTTCACCGCAACTAAAAACGAATGACCTATGAGCGTAACTGACCAAACCAAACACCTGCCCCAAGAATTGGCGGGACTTTACTTGGGGATTTCTTTATCAGAGTTCAAACAAATCAAAAGAACCCATAGCCTGTCTACACGAAAAGCTCATTACATCACTTATTTTCACGAGAAACCTCAGCATCGCGAGATAGAAGAGTTTGTTTATCAGTTTGATAAGCACGACTTGCTCTATGCAGTCACGCTCAAATTCAAATCAGAGCAGCAGCTACAAGGTTATGCCTATCAGCTCTACGGTAGCCCCAATCAAGGCAAAGAATGGCTCTGGAAAGTAAGTGATTTCCTGTATCTTAAAGTCTGGGGCTTTGGACAGGCACTTTGTATCGCCAATGCGAGCTATTTCCGCAAGTACAAGGCCGCCAAGGAATTAGAGCAGAATCTAGCTTTTTCCTGAATCTAGCATGATTTAATTTAGTATTTACTCATAATTAGCACAATAAAAAAAAGTCAGGACAAAATGTCCTGGCTTTTTTGGTTTACACACAAATCTTACAACCAAAAAGGTGTACTTCTAGGGTGTTGGCCGAACTCACGCGCCTGTCTATCGTACTTCGATTAAGTTTCAGCTTGCAATCTGAACTCAACTAAACCTAAGAACTGATTATGCCTTTGACACCTTTTAATGGGACGCTCGGCCCAAAGCGAGCTGCCCACCTACTAAGAAGGGCTACGTTCGGTCCTTCCCTAGCTCAAGTGGATGAGTTTGCTAACGACAACGCGGCCACGGCGGTTAGTAAGTTATTTGCAGAGATGCCCCTTCCACCTGAACCCACTCCCTTATTCAATGGAGGCGAAGAAGAGGGAGAAAATAGCCTGTTTTTTAAAGGTTGGTGGATGAAACAGATGCTAGCACCGACCGCCTCTGCCCGAGAGAAAATTGTATTCTTTCTGCATACCCATTTTACTACCATAGAATCTTTTGTCGAGAATCCACAGGCACTCTATTACCAAAGTGCGCTCTTCCGGATTTTCGCCTTTGACTTGTCTCAGCCTGATTTCAATTTCAAAGTCCTTAGTAAGAAAATTAGCCTGGACAATGCCATGCTTAAATTTCTGGATGGCGACACCAACGTGAAAGGTTCTGTGAATGAAAATTACGCCCGAGAATTCTTAGAGCTTTATACCATCGGCAAAGGAAGAGAGGGCGTACCGTTACCTGACCCTAATTTGGCGATTGGAGATTATTTCTATTTTACTGAAGAAGACATTCAAGCCGGGGCACGTGTGTTGTCTGGCTATCGCTTAGATAATGATTTTAGCATCATTGATGAAGAAACGGGGCTTCCTCGCTGTGATATACGTGCTAATCAACACGATAATGATCCCAAAACCTTCAGCAATCGCTTTGGAAATCAAGTGATTGCTCCTCGCCCTGAGCTACTAAGCCCTGACGGGCGGCCCACCCCAGAAAGTATGGACGATGAACTAGAGCAGATGGTGGAGATGATTTACGCGCAAGCAGAAACGGCTCTCTATATCTGCCGAAGAATTTATCGCTTTTTTGTCTATCACGATATTAGCGAGGAAATTAATAATACGATCATCCCGGCCATGGCAGATACTTTCGTGAGTAGTGGCTATAAACTACAAGCCGTACTAGAGGATTTGTTCCGTAGCCAACATTTCTACGACGCGGCAGTAGGATTGGGTGATGACAAATTCGGAGGGATTATTAAATCGCCCCTAGACCTAGTCATGGGCACGCTGCGCTTCTTCGAGTTGGACCTACCTGACCCAGAGACAGATACAGAACAATTTTTAGAAGTGAGTAAAAATCTGCTGAATTACATGCAAGATCAAGGGATGAATCTCTATGAACCCTTTGAGGTCGCTGGCTACGCTGCGTATCACCAGTACCCGGAGTACAATCGTAACTGGATTTCTACCAACAGCCTCACTCAGCGCTATCAATTTATCCGTGAATTGGTCAATGTAGAAACGATGATGGAACCAGGTCGGATAAGTTTGGATATTTTGGCGTACACGAAGGCAAATTTTGACGATAGCATTGCTCTAGATCCAGCCCTATTGCTCCGAGCCTATCTTTCTTATCTTTTCCCACGCTTTGAAGAAGGGGATGAAATCACCACGGAGCGATTAGAATATTTTCGTACCGAGTTTCTCAAATTAGGAGAAGCCCTGCCACAGGGTGCCTTGGTATTCTGGCAGTTTAGCTGGAGTAATGCCGCCAATATACCTGCCAGCGAGGCGGATGCCCGTGGTATGCTCGTAGATTTGATGAATGCCATGTTGCAATCACCTGAGTATCAATTATTCTAAGAGTTAGGAGTTGCGAAGTTTGGGTCTAAATGATCATTGGCTTTATTTCAAGCATAGATATTTCCAACTTGTAAGCCAAGACTTGAAACCCATAACCTGCGACTCGTAACCTGTAGCCATTAAAATAGCCAAAAATGAAACGAAGAAAATTCCTTAAAAAACTACCCATATTAGGTGCCTTCCCGATGGCCTTGAGCGGGGTGCCCATGCGTGTGCTTTCTAGCCAAAAACCTCTACAGCGTTTGGCGGCCATGAGTAATAATGACCGAGTGTTGATTATCCTACAGCTTCATGGGGGTAATGATGGTCTCAATACTTTGATTCCTGTGGCTGATTACGATCTTTATCAATTCCGCCGGGCCAATATCGCCATCCCAGCTCGTAATGGGCGTCGAGTTTATATTCCTTTGGATAGTACGCTTCCCTTCAAAGACCAAGTGGGCTTGCATCCTGATATGATTGGCATCAAAGAGCTTTACGATCAAGGAAAAACCAAGATTATTCAGGGAGTTTCTTACGAGCGAAATAATGGTTCTCATTTTCGTGGCAGAGATATTCTCTTCATGGGAGGTGGAGCCGATGATTTTCTAGGCTCAGGCTGGGTAGGACGCTATTTGGAGCAAGAGTTCCCGAACTATCCAGAAGCTTACCCAAACCCGGAGATGCTCGACCCCTTAGCCTTGGAGTTTGGCAACGATGTTTCTTTGATTTTCCACCAATCGCAAAATATTCCAACCTCCATTTCCATCAATAATCCCAACCAGTTTTTTAATCTGGTCGATGATTTGGAAGGATTTCAAGATTTGGAAGGGGTTGACCCTCGTGGGATTCCGCCTGCCTCGGTAGATGCCTCTCCTTACGGAAAAGAGCTTAACTGGATTCTGGGCTTAGAGCAAAAATCAGATGATTACGCCGAACGCCTCAAGCAGGTTTATGACATTGGAGATGCAATTCGTACGAACTCAGTTTACCCAACTACTTATCCTTTTAATGCACCAGCGGGCAGCTTGCGTAATTCACTCTCAGGGCAGTTACAGATTATTTCCAGACTGCTCAGTGGTGGATGTCAAACCAAAGTATTCTTGGTGCGATTGGGAGGATTTGATACCCACGCGGATCAGGTAGAAAGCTATGACCCTACCATGGGCGCACATGCTGCGCTATTGTATCATATCTCCTCGGCGATGAAAGCCTTTCAGGATGATCTCAGAGAAAGAGGGATAGAAGACCGCGTCTTGACGGTGACCACCTCCGAGTTTGGGCGACGTATCGCCTCCAATGGTAGCTATGGCACTGACCACGGGCAAGGGGCACCCATGTTCTTATTTGGTAAATGGGTACAACCGGGGATCTTAGGTGCGATTCCTGACCTAAATGAAAAAAACGTGAGCTTGCAGTACGATTTCCGTCAAATCTACGCCACGATTCTGAAAGATTGGTTCGAGGTAGACGCGCAATTGGTGGATGGTATGAGTGTGAGCAATGGTATTATGCGGGGTGAATATGAGGGCAGAGGAGAAACGCTACCTTTGATTAATAAAAACTTTGTCACCTCCACCGAGACTTTCTTCCAGGAGCGATTCCGCCTGAATCCTTGTCACCCGAATCCGGCTCAAGATTTTACCTACATTTCCTTTTATATCAACACCAAGGCCGTGGTGAATCTGCAATTGTTAGATTCGCAAGGCAGCGTGATCAAATACCTAATTCCTGGCGAGATCAAATCAATTGGAGAACATCGCCTCAAAGTAGATTTGAGAGGGCTTCAATCAGGTGTATATCACTACAAAATAGAAGCAGGCTTACTAAAAGCCACCAAAAGACTGGTGATTAACCGATAATTATTCTAGCGATTTAAAAAATATATAAACGCTACTTAATCTAATATTCATTTCTCATGAAACGATCTATCTCTATCTATTCTATAATTTTATGCTTGGGATTGGTCAGTTGGTCGCAGGTGGCAGAGGCACAGAAAAGAGGTTTTAAAAATCGCCCCAACCAACGCCGATCTCAGCAAAAATCCAAGAATAATGACCCCTTCTTGCGTACTCAATGGTGGTTAGGATTCAAAGGAGGAATCAATCTGACCCAAGCGGTACCGGGTGACCGCTACACGACCTTCAGCCCCACGGTGGAGGTAGAATCAGCTACTTATGACAAAAGCTATGAAGATTTTAATAAAGTGGGAGGACAAGCTGGCTTGGATATTACTTTCTTCCATCGGGGCTTCTCGGTGAGTTTGCAACCCAACTTTCGTCGTCAGCGCTTTGTCTACACGACCGATTACAGTTGGTTTGATACCAATAATACGCAGAATGTGCTGAATCTGAACTACGTGCAGGATCATCGGTTGGACTATATCGAGATTCCGTTGCTTTTCAAATATGATTTTTTACAAACGAATATCCGCCCTTTCGTGCAATTGGGAGGTTACTGGGCGACTTTGATTGATGCCAATAAAGCCTTGACCATCACGGGTGAGGATTTTGCTTCGGGTGGACTCAGCCCTTTTGAAGGCGAAGAGATTATCATCGGAGCCAAGGATTTATTTATCAATACTTCCTTAGGAATTTTGGGTGGAGTAGGAGCCAACTGGGATGTAGGTAATATTCGCCTTTCAATGGATGTAACTTATCGCTTTGGTTTGAACAATATCGTGAATGCTCAGAATCGCTTTACCGAAAACCGCCTGGCGGGGGTAGGAGATGCCATGGACGACGTGAAGCTCAGAAACTTATCTGTGTCTATCAGCTGCCTTTTCCCGATGCGTTTCTTGGTGAGTTCAAACTACCGAGCCGTTGATTAGTGAGTTGAGGATTGCTTATTTGGTAGGTCATTTCCCAAAATGATGATTCTTTAAAAATCTATCATCTTCCAATTTGAAATTTGTAATTCCCTTATGAAAAATATAACCATACTTCTGTCCTCTTTCCTCATGTTGTTGGTCTTTGCTGCCTGCGATCTGGAAGAAAATCAAGTAGATAGCTTGGAGACTTTTACCAGAATATATGATAACCCAGAATTCTCCAATAGTTATTTGCCTTTGGATGTAAAGCAAACAGCAGACGGGGGCTTCCTGATGTTAGGAGCTAACCTGACCGAAGATTCTGATTTTCCGGGCGTGTATCTACTCACGGCTGATACCGAAGGAAACTTTGTTTTTGACCAGACGCTGGCCGAAGATTTTGTACAACCCACGCGCAATCTCATGCCAATTGGCAATCGCTTTTACTTCGTGTGTATGCACCGCATCAGCTTGATCGCGCATTTGGTGAGTGTGGGAGATTCTGGACAAGCATCTGATCCGATTCCTATTGTAGATAATGATGGCCCCATTTTGTATCCGTTGAGTGCTGCTCTGGATAACAGTGCTGGGCAAATCTTATTACAAGGCTATGATAACGAAGATAAATTGACGGTGTTCGCGCAAGTAAGCCCTCAGGGAGGCGTAGTGGCACGCAAGAGCTTTGATATTGGTGCTGGCGAAGACGTAGAGGAGCCGATCATTGAGCATTTTACCCGCACCGGGAAGCAACTTCCTTTTTTATCGGGTCAGATGCAAGACGGTAGATTCTTCTTTAATGGCTTCTACAACTATACTTTTTCTCTGGTCATGACGGATATGAATCCAGACAGCGAACCGAGCGTGTTGCAGGGCGTGCAAAATGAATCGGGGATTAGCTCCACACTGCATTTGCAAGGAAATACTTTTGCTTTGTCTCGTTTTAGCTTTGGGCAAAATTATATCTTACCTCAGGCCGTCGTAGAAGTAGGGCCAGAGAACCCTGCCTCGTCCGAAGATTTGCTGGGGAATGCTTTTCCAGAACTTAGAGAAGATGCTCCCGTGATTCTTAAAAATCTAAATATCAATGGTCAATCTGTACTCATTTATGGCAGCGATACCCGTAGCCGACAGATTGTGCTATTGGCTTTTGATGCCAATACGGGCGAGTTGCTAGGCACGAAATATTTAGGCTTCTCTAATCCTTACGAGATGGCTAATTTCTCGCTTACCCAAGACGGCGGCTTGGCCGTGGCGGGGCAGACCTACGTGGCGGGGCGTTTTCCTCGTTTTTGCTTATTCAAACTATCGGCAGAGGAGGTACAAGAGCTGGTTAATTAGCGTTTTTAGCCTTTCGTTGTCAATTGCGTGTTGACAAACAACTCATAACCAATCACTAAGAAAAACGAAGAACAACTAGACCTAGATTACACAATCTATCGGAAAGGGGGGAAATACTATTTTTTCCTTCCTTTTTTTTATTCGAGTCTTGGTGTCTACTTTTTTTCTAAAAAGCTGAGCTTTGCGGAACAAAACAATTCAAATTTTGATTTTAACTTTCTAAATAGCAATCACCTCGAGAATGAATCCTGATCTTTCATTAAAAAATGAAATTTCTCTTAGATTCAATTCCTTTACCTAGCTTAGTTTGTTATTTTGGTGAAAATGCTCGTAAATTTAAGCCCCGAAGCATTAAAATAATACAATTAAAGGTTTATTTTTGCGAGCAGAAAACCTAACTTATATCCATTACTTAATTTAAGTTTGAACATGAATCAACTCAGTAAAAAAGCCCACCTCAACAAAGAAGAGCGTAGCAGTCCTTCCTGGACTTACAGTTTGGGAATTATCCTGATACATCTTTCGCCCATTTTGATTATCTGGACAGGAGCTACGCTGTTTGACTGGATGGTTTGTATAGCTTTATATTTTATCCGTATGTTTTTTGTAACGGGAGCCTATCACCGTTACTTTTCTCACCGCACCTACAAGACTTCTCGTGTTTTCCAGTTCTTTCTGGCTTTTATGGCTCAAACCTCTGTGCAAAAGGGAGTGCTGTGGTGGGCGGCTCATCACCGTGTTCATCATCGCCATAGCGATACGCCTCAGGATCCACACTCGGCAAAGATTTATGGATTTTGGTATTCACACATCGGTTGGATTATCGGGACTGATTACCGAGATACAGATTTTAAGATCATTGGTGATTATGCCAAATACCCAGAGATTCGCTGGCTTGACAAATATCATTTAGTACCCGTATTCGTGATGGGTTTTATTGTAACCGCTTTGGGTGGAATCGTTAATGGAGGTTCTATCACTGCTATGTTTAGCGAGGGTTGGTCTACTTTGGTGGTTGGTTTCTTTTTGAGTACGATCTTTCTTTATCATGGTACTTTCTCTATCAACTCGCTGATGCACAAAATCGGAAGACAGCGCTACGAAACTGGCGATGAATCTCGCAACAGTATTTGGCTGGCGCTGCTTACCTTAGGAGAAGGATGGCACAATAATCACCACTATTACCAAGCTTCGGCTCGCCAAGGCTTTTTCTGGTGGGAAATAGATATTACTTATTACGTATTGAGCGTATTTGCTTGGCTAGGACTCATTTGGGATTTGAAGCCCGTTCCTAAGCATATTAAGCATTCTAAGAATATGGAAGATGCTAAAAAGCTGAAAGCCGAAGCTGAGGCAGCCTAAGTAGCTTCTTGATGAATGTATTGCGCACTACGCTGCTTTAAAATTTCTTGGAGAGATATGGGAATTTAAATTTCCATATCTTTTTTTATGGTTACGATTCTGCATCCAAACGAATAAAAGAGCTAGGAGACTCCGAACCATCTCCTTTTGTGAGGTCAATGCTTACTTCGGTAAGCTTGACCTCTTTTGTGTGCATACCAAGATCGTCTTATCTGGCTAAGGTGCTATGGTCAAAATCCAAGTTTTTTGGAATCCCATTCTTTTATAAAGACTTTGTCGTTTGATCTCGGCGGTATTGCGATCCTTGCTATAACCCGTGTACACGTAATAATACCCTCGACTGGGAACCATAATGATGGTAGCAAGCAGCCCCTTGTCATTTAAAGTTTTTTGATAACGCTGGGCGTTGGTTCTGGAAGTAAAAGCTCCACAAATCAAATAATAGCCTGGGTCTAGTTGAAAATTATTGCCTTGGAGATCACGTACACGCAATCGTTCATTCTTTTTGAGGCTGTCCATAGGGACTACCTCCGGAGTAGGCTCTGGGTCGGAAACCACCGTGATGGCGACCTCATTCTGAGAAGAATCAACTTGATCCACTTTTAGCTGTTCCTGCTTTGGTTCCGTGGGCAGTTCTTCCTCTTCAATTTGGGTAAATCCTTCGGGTTCTTCATCAAGAATAATCTCTTCTGCCGGCTCTTCTTGTTTCTTGTTGCCTTTGCCTAGTTTGATCTGTAAAACGATCTCGTGACTAGCATTAGATATTTGTGAACCCAAAGAAGAGAAGCTGTATATATAGCTGATACCCAAACGCTTCGTGGGAGCAACTCCTGCGTAGGCACTTGTTCCGTAATCTTGGCGATAAGCTCCTCCTGCCCAAACCCAATCTCGGTAATAAGCCGTTAGATTCCCTTCCCACTGACCGGCACTAATGGCTTGATCTCGGTGATAGCGAACCTGAGGTTCCAAGCGAATCCCTTGGGTAGGTAATTCCCAGTTATATCCCAGACTTACGATATAATAGTCTGGTGTAGAAAAGCTAGGACTCGTAAAGCCATCTTCTCCCGTGTAGGTTTCTTGTACCAGACGAGGCACGGAAAAACCCAACTCAAGACCTGACAATTGATAAAAAAAACCAAAGCTTCCTTGCAAATAACTACTAGAAAGAGGCAAAATACTTAGACCGGGATCGCTCGGATCATCAAACTTATCCAAATTAACCGTGCGATTGCCAAAGCCCAAGGACATTCCAAATTTTAAGGCATGGTCTTCTCGCTGCCCCAGAGCAAGACGGTAGGCCAATACGGCCTCCCCTTCTACTTGCTGAAAGGGTCCTTCACTTTGATACCATAAGTACCCCCCCAAGCGCAAACTTTTATTCAAAGGAGATTGGACACTTAGCCGGGCGATCGCGGGTGCGCCTTCCAGTCCTACCCATTGTTGCTTGTAAGATAAGCCTATTTCCGTGTAATTGCTCTCAGCAATACGGGCTGGATTATAGACCCAAGGGTTGACAAAGTATTGATTTTCTACGAGCAATCTCTGGGCAGATACTTCTCGTGAGAGCATCATCAGTAGCGTGCTTCCCACCAGCACATAGATAAGCCTGAGATAGTGAGGTGAGATTTTTATAATCTTTTCCATTTGATAATTGTAATAAAATTGCCAACAAGGCAGTTTGAGTTTCTGAATAAATTAGAGGCTAAACGACGATGATTTATCGGACTAAGGTTATGTAACCACTAAGGGACTGTGTGCCTCCGCCAATTTGGACAACATAATAATAGACCCCATTGGGTAGAGCTTGGCCGTTTTGTGTACCATCCCAAGGGTTATCATGTTGTTTGCTCTCGTAAACCATCTTGCCTCCTCTGGTAAATATCCGAATCGAGAAATCTATCTCTGGGCTTAGGTTATCTATTTGTAACACATCGTAGAGACCGTCCCCATTGGGTGTGATTTGATTGTGAACTTTTACCTGAGTAAGCGTGGTAGCTGATGCTTCATTACTGTAGGTAGATTCTCCTTGGGCATTGTAGGCACGTAGCCGATAAGTATAGGTCTGTGCAGAGAGCAAATTTTTATCTGAGAAACTAGTTTGGTCAGCTGCTAAGGTCGCTATTTGGGTAAAATCATCATCTGCTCCTTTTCTTTCTAGATAGAAGCCTTGCTCGTTGTCGGCATTATCATTCCAATTAAGCTGAATCTGACTGGCTGATGTTGCTTGTGCTGTCAACTGATTGGGAGCATTCGGAACTAGGGCTTCCACAGGAGGCGGAGGAGTGCTCGCCTCAGTGGTGGCGCAAGCCGTATTAGAGCTTGGAGAATCTCCCTGGGCGTTGACTGCGATTACGCGATAGCAATATTTCCTGCCACTCTCTAGATTGTTATGTAGATACTCCGTAGTGTTGACATTCAATACGATGAGTTGCTGAAAACTGCTACCTTCGTCCTCACTGACTTCCAAACGGAATTCAGTTTCATCATCTGAATTATCTTTCCAGAAAAGATGAATCTGTGAAGTAGATTGAGCCTGAGCTTGTAAATTGCTGGGAGCGGCTGGTTTCTTGGGAGCAGGAGGCGGTGGGGGAGGAGGCACCGCATTGGTAGTAGCACAGCTCATATTAGAGTTTGGAGAATCTCCCTGTGCATTGAAGGCGATTACGCGATAGCAATATTTTTTTCCAGCCTGTAAATTTTTGTGTTGATACTGCGTGATATTGGCATTCAACTCCGCTAATTGTTGAAAACTTGTCCCCTCATTTTGGCTGACTTCCAAGCGAAATTTTGTTTCATTGTCTGAATTGTCTTTCCAAGAAAGATTGATCTGTGAAGTAGACTGAGCCTGAGCTTGTAAATTGCTGGGAGCGGCTGGTTTCGTGGGAGCAGGAGGCGGTGGTGGGGGAGGAGGCGCATTGGTAGTAGCACAGCTCATATTAGAGTTTGGAGAATCTCCCTGTGCATTGAAGGCGATTACGCGATAGCAATATTTTTTTCCAGCCTGTAAATTTTTGTGTTGATACTGCGTGATATTGGCATTCAACTCCGCTAATTGTTGAAAACTTGTCCCCTCATTTTGGCTGACTTCCAAGCGAAATTTTGTTTCATTGTCTGAATTGTCTTTCCAAGAAAGATTGATCTGTGAAGTAGACTGAGCCTGAGCTTGTAAATTGCTGGGAGCGGCTGGTTTCGTGGGAGCAGGAGGCGGTGGGGGAGGAGGCGCACTGTTTGAGCAGGCAGATTCGGCTCCATTTCTGGCTTGATTACGTGCTTCATTTAGTGAATAGCGACTCAAATCGTATATAACAATACGATCAATGTTCCAGTTTTTGGAGCGACCCGATACATAAAGCGTATACGTTTGACCTGCTTTAAATTGATAAACCGCATCACGAAACTTGTGACTATTGTCGATATCGTATCGCAGGGCAAAACCCCAGTCATTGGCATTACCTCCAAAAAATTTCTGATCCTCTTTGAGTTCGGACAGACTGGCGTGATTAGCAGCATCTGGCCCAGCTTGAAAATCGCCTTCCATTCTCAGGAAACCATCATTGCTAATATCTGTCCGATCAGTTTCTAAGCGTTTACGAGCTCTGATGATGAGCCGGTATGTACCCGCTTGATTGATTTTAAACTGGTAGGCCAGAGGGGATGTGGGTGGGCCATTTGTGGTACGATTACCCGTGAACTCGAGATGACCGGAGCCTTGATAGTCGGCTACATCAGTTTTCTTGATCCACAGATCATAGTCAGAGGAAGTATTCTCTGCTTCCATAATGACTAAACCATCACTTTCTGAAAAATTTCCAGTACAGGGAGCACAATCTTCTTTGGCTACTACCTTTGATGGTTTGGGGAAATTTTGATTTTGTTCCTGAATGGCTTGCTTAGGATTGAGATTTTGAAATATAAACCAAGCAAGCAGATTAACGAGTACGAATCTGATCATGATTGTTTGAGATTGTTGATGTTAATGAGATGAGCAAGACTCGTATAGCTACTTCGGTAGAATCAGCGTTTTTGGTTCAGGCAGAAACTTGTGCTCTGCGCTTGCTAAGTGATGATGAGGAAGAAGAATTTTATACAAAATGAGGGGCAACTACTGAGCCACTGAGGCTTAGATGATTGCGTATACTCGATCGCTTCTCACAGTCGTAATTTTTTAGGTGATATTGAAGAATTTACCAGCGAGTCGTGGCGTGCCGAGTGCTTATTTTTTACGGAAAGCCCGCAGGTGGGATAATAGATGAGGAATAGCTTCACGAGAAGACTGCCTAGTTTGTTGTTTTATTCCCCGGCAAGGGCATTAATTTGAGTATAACGATCCTCGCTGAGCTGATCCCCCAGCTTAGAGGCTGCTGGAATTCTATCCACGAATTTTGTTAGGACTCTTTTTCCCACATATCTCGGCTCTTTCACGAGAAAAAAGTCTTCATGTCTGCCAGCCGACGAAAAAAAAAGCTGATAAACGGTTATAATAATAAATCTATACTTAGAAATTAAAATCCTAAAGTCTTGAAAAAATATCAGCTCCTTTTGATCTCATTGGTGGCCATCACCAAGGCGGGTCTGCTCTTATTATTAATTGCTTCTTTCCAGATGAATCACCCCACAACGAGTAAACTTACCTCCGAAAAACAAGCCTCAGCCAACCTAGACTTGCCTGAAACCTTACCTGATGCTCAGGAAATATCAGTATCCCAGCCCCAAGGCCGAGATACGATTGAGCTTGGACAAGTGGCTTGGTTGCGTGATTATGCCGCGGCCGTCCAGTTGGCACGTAAGGAAGGTAAACCGATTTTTATTCTTTTTCAGGAGGTACCAGGCTGCTTGAACTGCCAACGCTTTGGTCGTGAGGTTATGAGCAATCCTCTGATTGTAGATGTTATTGAACAAGAATTTGTTCCTCTCTGTATTTTTAATAATAAGTCAGGAGCAGACGCCGCTACCTTACGCAAATTCAAGGAACCTGCTTGGAATAATCCTGTGGTGCGAATTATCAATCCCCAAGGGCAGGATATCGTGAAGCGAATGGCTCAATTCCATCCTCAAGAAATAGTCAATGGAATCAAAGAAGCCTTGGCTCTGAGCAACCACGAAACTCCTGAATATTTTACCTTACTCCACCAGCAAATCAACGCTCAATACGGACAGACCGAAGAGGCAGTCTTCCCAATGTATTGCTTTTGGTCAGGTGAGCTGAAATTGGGTCAAGTAGAAGGCGTGTACAATACCACGCCCGGCTTTATGAATGGCCGAGAAGTGGTCAAAGTGGCATTTGATAAAGAAAAAATTTCTTTCAGAGAGCTAGTACAGAAAGCCAAAAGCATTGAGGCCATCGAAGGGGCTTACGTGCAAGGAGAGCAACAAAGAAGTCAGGCAGAAGAAGTATTAGGCAAACAAGCCGTGCGGAGTAGGGGAGACTTCCGAACGGACAGAGAACCCAAGTATTACATGTCGCATACTTTGTACAAGCACATCCCGATGTTACCCACCCAGCGCATTCAAGTAAACCGAGCCATTTATCAGCAACGTGACCCTCGCGCTTACCTCAGTCCTTCTCAGATCGAGCTTTACCAAACCATTAAGACCAAAAAAATTCGACTCCCTGATTATTCCTTATCCGAAGATATTGTGGACGATTGGGAAGCAGTTACTCAAAAAGTAAAAGGCTAAAAAATCAAGCTCGAGCTATATGTAGTGTTGGTTATTCCGTAGTAGTCAACTATCAGGCTACTGCGGAATTTTATCATCGCAGACTGATTTTAGGGTAAATGCATTTTTAGGCTAATCCCGCTAATCTGACCAGATAAGTCCTTGTTTCGTGTTCTTCTACCTCGTCAATGACCATATCGAGCAAGTCCCAAATAGAAAGCCCCAGATCATTCCAGAAATTCGTCCAATACACCGAATCGGTGTGTAATTGCCCTTGATTATCCAAAAAGATAAAAGTACCGCAATGGCTGTAGCCAGATTTGCGGGTAGGGGCGCGGGTAATGATATCTCCCTGATTGACGATGCGAAAGTACCGAGCTTTCAATCGTTCATTCAGAAAAGCCGCAAAAAGTAAATCTCCCGCCCGGGGCTGCCCAAAGGTGTAGACCTGATGCAAAGGTAGGCCGATCTCCAAAGCCCGAGCCGCCGCTAAGTTTGCCAGCGCGCCTCCCTGACTATGCCCACAGAAGAAGATCGCTTGCTGGTTTTGGCGAAAGGATTGTATGGTCTCTATGAGATGATCCCAAATTAGATTAATCGAGCGTATAAATCCTCGGTGCACCTTACCTTGAAAAGCTTCTACAAGCTGCGTGTCCATATTGTTGACCCAATCCTGCAATTTGTTGGCTTCTGTACCTCGGAAAGAGACAATCAAAGTATCGGTATTGGCGGTCATATAAACCTGCACATCGTCCTCACTCGAGCGATGCTCGATAAAGCGAAATTGGTCAAAACCCCACATCTCTCGGCAAACATGCTCCTGAACCGCTGGTGATTCATAGGCTAGGCGAGCGTGCTTGACTAAAAAAAGCGCATTTTCAGGGTGAAAGCCTGAGAATTGAGGATAGAACTGACGGTACTCTAGGGAGCTTTTTTGGGTAGACATGGAGGAATTAGGGTTTATATACAATCCCTCAAAAATAAAAAAATAGAGGCGTTTCTTGGGTGAATCGTGTTGTTATTTCAAGAAAAATACCCGTCATGGTAGTGATCTAATACACCAAAATACGACGGTACGAAACTGCTTGGTCTTGGTGGATTGCTTTTAATACATAAGTGCCCGGAGCCACCCCAATGAGGGATAGAGTCATCTCTTCTTGGGTGGTATCTAGTTGATTTTCAAAAAGTAACCGTCCGTTTAGATCCAACCATTGTATTCGCTCGGGAAGTTCGCCCTCTAACTTGATCTGTCCTTGGGCAGGATTAGGATATACCTGAAAGCGCCTACGAACAGGCTCTATCACGGAAGTAATCACCGAATCTTGCTCTCTTTCACCAAAAACAGGTCTTAGCAAAATACTTCCTCGCTCTTCGTCATCTACTTCATCGGCGAAGGCTCTCCATTGTCCACTGACCTCAAAAAAGATTTCTGAGGTGGAATCGTGGTTGCGGTCAAAGCCAAAAGTCAAACGGTCGTTGAAAATGCCTTGTCGCCAACCAACATAGAATACACCATTCACAGGGATGGGATCAAAGCTTCCTCTAATCGCTTTTACACTAATAAATTGATTGATGCTATCAGGATAGGTAATGTTGATATTGGAAATCGTATCGATAATTTCTGCCGTATTATTTTCCACATCAATAGAGCGCCAAACAAACATATTAAAAGCGCCCGCAATAGGCTCCTCGAACTTAGTGAGATGAAAAACTATATCCGTAATGGTATCTGGCTCATTGGTTTCAAAACGAATGGCTACTTGGCCAAAAGCTTGATTGACGCCAGCTCCATACTCTGCCGTGCCGTCGTCATAAGCATAATAATCATCTAGTACGGTAATTCCAGAGATAGAGTCATTGCTGGGTCTGCCGTCTCCCGTAGCAACCAAGAAAGTAGTTTGAAGAGCCAGTGGGCTTTTAGTTTCCGCCAGCAGGTTGTCAGGAACAAGGGCATTAATGGAGAAGCCACGGGCATTCGGTGGGAGGGTGGGTAGAAACGATTCATCGCTCACCAATTCGGCCAGTACTCTACCAGTAAGTGTATCTGTAATGACACAACTGTAAGTAGGAAAATCCTGTAGCAAATCCAAGTCATTGATAGTCGTAATAAGTGTATCCGTAGTCTCAGCTAGTGGGTTAGCAAAGTACTGGTTAAGTGGCATGGCAGTGTACCTGCTCAGAAAAGAGCTAGGATTTTGCACGCAAGTTATATCATTAGCCAGCGTGTCTTGTGCCGAGCGTCCTTGATCCATGAAAATATAATCCACATGCCATACATCATAAATACCCGAGCGACGGCCAAAAGCTTGAAAACGAAACTGAAAGCCCGCGTGTAAAAAGGTAGTCGTATCCGTGGTATTTGTATCCGTAACCACGACTAGTACCTGTTGAAAGTCTTCGGTAGGCTCTCCGCCGGGGCGAATCCACTGTGTAATCCATTCGTCTTGGTTATTCTTAAATTGCAAGCGAAGAGAATCCTCTAAGTCTGGAAATTCACCCAATCCTTCTCTCTGCCAATAAAAGCTCAGATACGTGGAGTCGCCTGGGTTAGTAGCAGAAAGATCAATGGGGCAAGAAATTAACTCATCCGTTAAGCCAATGGGGATATTAATTACCGTGGTGAATTCATAGGGATCGCCGAATTCATCCACCCCATCAAAGCTAGCCACTCCGAGACTAGGAGGCACGATGGCGGTCGTATTATTAATAAATACGCCACCACTGTCTATCCATTTGGTGGTATCTAGGCGAAAACGAAGCTCTGAGAAATCTTCAAAAAAAGGGAGCTGGAGTGTATCTACGGCCCCGCTTGTTTTTTGAAAGTTGGTTTTTCTGGGCTTGTGGTAATCTTTATAATGATTATGATTGGGATAAATTTGTAGCTGAGCCACACAGTACTGACTAAGCAGGAGCCAGCAGATACATCCCAGGATAATTTTTTTCATAGTTAGTGATATCACGAACGGATACTGGTTATTGCTTGTCTGTTTCCTCCTCTACTTTCTCCTTTTTGGGCTTGGGCTTTTTTTCTTTGCCTAATTGTTTATCTTGATAACGTTCCAGATCTTCCTTGCGACGGATGTTCAAGGGAGTATTGAGCGAGTCACGAATACGTTTTTCCTCCTCGGTGAGTTCTTCTTCTTCCAAAGGTTCGGCTGCGGGGTTGCCCACTACCCAGAGGTCAATAATTTCACCCGCGCGGATTTCATTTCGCTCTCGGTTGTCCATGACGCTTCCTTGTTCTACACCTTTTTTCAAGCGTCCTAAATAGGGGGGAGGGCTTTGTTTGACCACTGTTCCAATCTCGTGGGAGCTATTGAATACATACTGGATGTTACCTAATACCAAATCTTGGGCTTTGACCACAAACTCGGCCTCGTCTAGGGGCATCATCACCAAATCAGGTACGGGAAATTCAGTATCACCTACTCCGTCTCCGATCATCAGATGAATGGCCGTCCCTTTGGGAATCATGACGCCGGCTGAGATTTGGGCACGATTTTCAGCCGTGTACGTTTTTCCATTGATCGAGATTTCTAATACCACATTCTCGGCAATGTGAGGCTTAAAACGAGTGCGCCCCAGCTTCAAATCTGCATTCTTGAGGGTTCGGCGTGCTTCGCTAAAAGGCATATCGATCAAATCAGGTATCTTGATCTTAGGAGGCTCTTTGGGGTTGATGGTAATTTGCAGACGTCTTCCTCTTTTTACCTTAGCTCCTGGCTCGGGAGATTGCGTCAACACCACAAAAGGCTTGTGGCGAGGCGAGTAACTCGAGTCGCTGATGATGTACTCCAAGTCTCTTGAGTCCAAGAACTTCTGCATTTCTTCTACATTCATTCCTTCCAAATCAGGCACGGTCACGGTTTCTCCCAAGTTGGTAATATTGGGCAGGAAGGAATTAAAAAAATAAAGTACAATCACGGCCGTGATAGAAATCACGATACCAACATGAATCAAAAGATCATAGATGGAGTCCGTTTTGATATATTTATATTGTTTTTCCATAGAATCTTAAATTTAGAGAGAATACTTAGGCAAGCCTCTCTTGAGCAAAGTTAAGAATTGCATCAATAAAATGGTAAGGCTTGTAACCATTTAACGCGCATTGATGAAAAATACAGGTAGCCGGAGTCATTCCAGGCAAAGAATTTATTTCTATAATGATTACTTCTGTCTCAAGGGCTTCACTTACTCTTACGAAAGCATCGATGCGAGCGTAGCCTTCTATCTTCAAAATTTTAGCCACTTTCTCGAGTTCTATTTTTACCTGTTCAACAATCACCTGATTTTCTTCGGGATGAGGAGCATAAACGGCGGGCGTGATATTCTGCCCTTCGCCCGCCAGAAATTTTTCTTCCAGAGAAAGTACATCACCCTGGGCCAAGGTCTCGGAAGGCTCAAAGACTTCGTAGTGCAATCCTGTCTCTGTGTGATGGGTCAATAAGCCTCCCGTGATTTCCAAGAAATAGCGTGCCCCCTTGCGATGGATGAGTTCTTCTATGAGAAAAAATTCTTTTTGGGGAAATTCTTCATTGGGTTCTAATGCAAGTACTTGCGCTTCCTGACTTAAAAATGGCGCATCGGTACGAAACATCATTTCGGCGAAAGCCACAAGCATTTCTCTATTTTTAATCTTCTTCACGGCAGAGCTACATCCGTCGTCGGCAGGCTTGGCGATCAGCGGATAGTCAAATTGCGCCTCGATGCTTTCTAGCAGGGCTGACTGCTCCTGTTGCCAGTCCTTTTTGTATATTAATCGATGCTCAGCCACTTTGACCCCGTGTTTTTTAAGTATTTCGTTGGTTTCGTACTTATTAATGGTAACCTGGGAGCTTGCTACCCCAGAGCCATTGTAGGGGATGCCGTATTTTTCTAGTTCCTGCTGTAGTGAACCATCCTCACCCGGACGACCATGCAGGGCAATAAACACCAAGTCGGCTCTTTCGGAAAGTTGGGTAAAAGAAATAGATTCAGGCAGAAGGAGCGGAGTGCCCGCGTAACGTCGGGTCAATGCTTGCGCTTGGGCAATGATTTCTGAAATGACTGGATGTGCTAGACTGTCTTGGCCGAGCGTTTTTAAAATTTTCTCCCGAATATCATCTGCATTGTCTTTGAGCATATAATGTATAGGAAGGGCGTACATTTCATATTGCTCATGATTTCCAGTCAAAAATATAGGCAAAGGAGTATATTTAGTAGAAGAGGCCAGCTTTTCGTAGATATTGCGGCCACTTTCCATGGAAATATGCCTTTCGGTAGAATAACCTCCCATGATGACGGCCACTTTGATTTTATCTTGCTCCTTGACTTGTGAGCGATCAATTTGCCGATCAAGTTCATCTAGCATATTTTGCAGGGAGATTTGATTTTTGCCTGTTTTAATCCTCTCGGCTAGGGAAGTGCGGATGATGTAAGTCAGGAACTGAGAGGCATCGAGGCCAATCTCGGCAGCCTGGTGAAAAAAGAAGGAAGAGGGCATCATCCCCGAAGTCGTGTTAGGATCATTGAGAAAGACTTCACCTTGTTGATTGATAAAACCATCGATACGCGCATATACATTCGCATGGAGCACCTCGAACAGGCGTTCACAAGCCTTGCGGATTTTTTGAATGTGGGCGTGGTCTACCTCGATGGGGGTAATTTTACGACTGGTGCCGGGTAAATATTTAGAGCGATAATCAAAGACCTCACGATATTTACGAATTTCGGTAGGAGGGAGTGCCAATGGATTGCCCGCCTCATCTTGAATAACAATACAAGAAAACTCTTTTCCTTCCAGATAAGACTCGATCAGTACGGATGATTCACCATCTTGCGCCTCTAAAACTACCTGATCCTCTGGGTTTTGTAGGTGCTCATCTAAATAATTCCATAAAGCCTCTGGTCTGTAAATCAATTGATTTGTTTGTTCAGAAGCAGTAGAAACGTGAATTGGGAAGCCCAAGCCAATACGGATGTCCGTAAAACGAATCATCCACTGATTCTTTTCAGCCTCATTCATATCGAGCCATTCTTGGGCTTTAATTTCTAAGCGAAAGAAGCTGTTATCCAGATACTTAGCAAACAAAGCTTCATCTGCTACTGGAAGGATGGAAACACCAATAGAAGAGCCTTGCCGAGGAGATTTGATGACCAAGGGCAAACCTAGCTTGGCCGTTAATTGATCGAGTAAGGCTTTTTGATCCTCGCATCGTAGCCAATCTTGTTTGCCGAGTACTTGGCTTTGGGGTCTTGGGAAGCCATTTGCTTGCAGCCACTCATCTTGTACGGCCTTATCAATACCGATTGCCGAGGGCAAAATACCCGAGCCAGAGTAAGGAATGCGGTGCCATTCTAGTAATCCCTGCAGATTGCCGTCTTCACCAAAAGGCCCGTGCAAGGCTAAGAAAGCAAAGTCAAAATGATCTCTAAACTGGTGGGGGAGGAGGGGCTGACCAATCTCCTGAGTGATGGAGGCTAATCGGTCGGCTTCTAGATCGCTCAGCGATTCAATATAAATTTGGAAGCGAGATTGATAAGGCTCGTCCAGATTTCTTAGGGCGCGAGGCGCAGGATGAAAGTCGCGGATACTGCCTTTGTAAATATATTGCCAATCTAGCAAGATGAAATTTCCCAGACTATCCACAAAAATAGGAAGGGGTTCGAAAAAATTTTTATCTAAATTATCATAAACGGTACGCCCTCCGGCAAAAGATACTTCTCGCTCTCGGGAAGGCCCCCCGAAAAAAATACCAACTCTGATTTTCATGCCTGCAAAACTAAAGAATTTCTCAGTAATTGTAACTAAGCAAACCTGCTAGCACTTCCAGCCAGCAGATTTGAAGATAATTTCTATTGGATAAAGAGGAACGTCCGTGTCAACATTTTGTCAGTTAGATAAGAAAAAGCTCTCAATCTTAAAACGAAAAAAACGAACCTGACCAATATACAGTCATGCCAAAGATTTGTGAGAAGTTTCAATGTCTGCAGAATCCTCAATTTTTCAATCCATTTTGAAAATTATAAAATAAGTAAATAATTACAGGAGAATCCTTATCATCCAATATACTATCAATAGGGCAGAGTAATGAAAACTCTACTTAACATAATATAATTTATATAAATTAATAGAACTATGCTCATTTTAGACAGCTTTCATTATTTTCCCATGATAATTATTTTTATGTTAAGTAGAAAATACTGGAGAAGTATTCTTTGAATCACTCGATCTTTTATCTTCTAATCTTTCTCTTTTATGAAAATGCTACTACCTGCATGAACATGTTCCCATTCATAATCTGCATTCGGTCTGACCAAATGCCATTGGGTGTGAATCTCTAGGCGATCTGCTGGCATCTCCAATCGTCCCGCCCAAGTAGTAACACTGCCGTGCTCACCCCATTGCACCGAAAAAGCCAGTACGATCACGTTCCTATCCTTATCTGCATCAGGAGCTTTGGTATTAGCAAAACCCAGTAAGGATCTTTGGTCATCATCTCCCTCGGCAGACGCGTAGATGCCGGTGATTTGCCCCGTTTCACGATCTACATCGGTAATTTTCAAGATAGATTCCTGTTGATTTACCCAAGTGCCTAATAATATGCTCAGGTCTTGGCTTTGGGCTTGGGAAAAGTTTGGTTTCAAGAGATTGAAAAGGCTTAAAAAAAGTAATATAAATAGGTTTTTCGTCCAATTCATGGCTTCTATCGTGGATGTTTAAGTGCTTGTAGGAAATCGCCAGCTTGCTGGTCATTCCTGAAAATAAGTACCTGTTTTTCTTGTATGGCTTGATGTAGCTTTCTAAGTATCGGCGTTCTCTTCTTGTAATTAAAAGTTAGCACGTAGTGCAAAAACTTAAGATATTCAAAGTCAAGCCTTTCTGCACAACCTTCTGCCATATCGGGCCTGTCTTTTTGCCAATATCTAAGGGTTCTGGTGATAACCCGGGTGAAGCATTTGGCCGTGGAGTAATCTAAGTAAATAATGGTATCGGCTTTGGCGATTCTGATATCGATGGTTCCCCCATAATTTCCATCTATAATCCACTGCGAACCACTGGCCAGATCAGTAACTGTTTTTTTCCAATCGATAGAGCTTGTTTGTACCCAGCCGGGTTGCCAATAGCACTGATCCAAATGAATTAGCGGAAGACCAGTCATCGCTTGTAATTTTTGGGAGAAGACAGACTTACCCGCCCCGGGGCAGCCTGCCACCATGATTCTTTGCATACGCAGGATATTTTGAGGTAATCAAAAACGATACTTTGCATCCAGCTCAAACTCACCTTCTTGAATGGAGCCAAATACCAATCCTCCTAATACTTTGGGAAAAAAATAAGTGGCCTTGGCGGGCATGGTAAAACCACTTTTGCAAACACGCTCGATCTCTTCTAGGGTTACTCGGCGCGTGATGATCGCCGCTTGCGCCTTCCCCTCCCCTACTCTTTTATAACATTGAGAAAGATATTGAGAAAAATCCAAATACTCGAACTGCTCTTGATCTCTCAAACCCAATACTTTTTCTAAAATAAAATAATGCAAAACGCTCACATCCAGTTCTTTGACTGGTTCAGGAAGATTTTTGTCAAAGTATTGAAAAGCTCCTTTTTTGAGCCGGATCAAATAATGTTTCTCAGGTAATAAGATTTGAAAAGTCCATAAATTTTCAGTGGGCGCCAGCGCACGAGGCGAAGTGGTGAGCGTTTCTTCTATGGTAAAAAAACGGGCGATTTTTTCTAGAAAATCCCTCGAGTCAAAGTTCGGTAGAGAGTGCAAAATACGATGTGTGGGCAAAACTCCTAAATCACTAGAGCGGGTATTAGTCAGCCACATCATATGGTAGTGATGTGGTTTATAACCTTGATTATGAGATGATTGTGCGCTTCTTTGTTGGCAATAACGCACGGAGCTCTCGTAGCGGTGATGCCCGTCTGCAATCCAAACCTGCTGATTACGCATTACCTCTATAAATTTTTGTATAACCGCGTAATCATGAATTTGGCTCAGGCGGTGTAGTGTCCCCTTGTGATCTTTAATTTCGTAAATGGGATTCAATAGGCTCTCTTCCATGAAAGCCTCCAGACTTGTTTCAGGATCACTATAAAAACCATGCGTGGGCACGGTATGCATTCGAGTATGCTCGAGCAAAGAAGTGCGATATTCCACTGCTTTTTGGATCGTGGTTTCGTGGGGCAGAATGACTTGATCCTGAAAATCCTGTGCCCGAATATAGCAAATAAAGCCCAGCCGTCGGCAGTTTTGATTGGTATGACGCAGACCAAAGTTTTGGCTATACACGTAAATCGTCGGTAAAGCATCTTGACGGATTACTTGATCCAATTTCCAATTTTCTACCCTCCTTTGTACATTATGGTAAGGAGGCGCATCGACGGGTGAAGAAAGATGATAATAATGAAAAGGAAGTTTGTAAAAGGCTTCTTTCTTTTGTTTGAGGCGAGATTCACTCAGAGGAGCGGTTAGTTCTTTGAGTTTTTCCGCCAAGATTGAATTATAACGCCAGGCGCGAAAGGGTTTAATATCAGCCATATAAGGTTTGAGATGAAAGACTCATCAGTGCTTGTTTAAACTCATCATTAGCTTAGACGTGCGCTAAGTTAGGATGAATTTAAACAAGCCTCTGATTAAAATGTGCATTGTGTCATATCCTTGAGGTCAGGGATGCGCTCTTCTTTAAAATAACCAATTACGTAGGTTTGTGCTCCCATTTTGTCTAGGAGTTTGCTAAAATATTTTGCCTCCCAATAATAAGGAAAAAGACCGATACTATATTTGACCACATCGTTTTCTTCTTCTACCTGAAAATTATCGTGGGTATTGGCATATTGATGCAATCCTTGGTGTAGGTATTGATTGGTATAAGCGCCTACCTGCACTCTAAACGAACAATCTTTGACCGCCCAAGGGTTTCTTTTCTGTACTAGATAAAGTTCCGTTTCTACCTTATCGAGAGAATCTTTTCTGAGGCTAAGTTTTGCTCTGGCTTGTTGCTTCGTGGCTTCCTTTTGAGCCAACTGCTGCTCTGCTTCGGCAATTTGCGCCTCTAATCTTTGAGCCTCCTCCTTCATCTGGTGATATTGTTCCAGATTAGACTGAAGTTTTTTAAGCTCTGCTTTGAGGGCTTGCTCTTCCTCTTGGGGCGATTTTAGCTTTGCTTCTTTGTTGGTTTCTTTCTGTTCAGCTTTTGATTTTTCTTTTTTTGCGGCTTTTTCTTCCTCTTTGAGGGCGAGAACCTGTTCTTTTTTGAGTTTTTTCTCTTCGGCCGCGAGGGCTTTGGCTCGCTCTTTTTCCTGTTTTTTGAGGGCTTTGGCCTCTGCTTTACTCAATTCTTGTGTATTCTGTGCGGTGGCTGGCAAGAGCGCAAAGCACACTTGAAACCAAAAAGTTAGCAAGGATACAAGAATCCATTTTGTTAAAAGTTGCTTTTCCATAGTCTATCTTAATTTATGTTTTAAAGGTAGACTCTGATGAAGCTGGCAAACTACCGGATTGGGGTAGATTGAATCATGTTATGTTTTTAGGGCTTTTTATTTATAATTAACGAACTAGATATTCAAATTCAAAAGGTGCACTGGGTCATATCTTTCAGGTCAGGGATGCGTTCTCCCTTGTAATAGCCAATGACATAGGTTTGTGCTCCTATACTATCAAGATACTTGCTGAAGCTTTTGGCCTCCCAATAGGAAGTAAAAAAGCCGAGGCTGTATTTGATTAATCCTGAGCCTTCTTCGACTCGAAAATTTTCATGCGTATTTACGTATTGATAGAGCTCTTGGTTGAGATCTTGATTAGAATAAGCACCTACTTGTACACTAAAAGAACAATCGTGGGCACCTCTCCCCTGCCGGGCCGCATTTACTTCATCTCCCCGAAGCGCAATGAGCTGCCCCTGCAGGCTCTCAATGGCATCATCTTTTTTGACGATATCTTTTTTACTCTGCTGTATAATAGATCGCTTTCTAGCTAATTCTTGTTCTTTTTCAGTAATTTGTGTGCTTAGCTGCTCATTGTCGCTTTTCATGCGTTTGTACTGAGAGAGATTAGACTTGAGTGCCTTCAATTCAGATTTGAGCGCTTTTTCTTCTTCTTTACTTAGTTGTTCCTGCGCTGATAAAGGGACACTAGCCAGCCAAACCAAGCAAAGGAGTATCGCTTGAAAGCCAGCTTTTTCTACAAAAAAATAATTTTTCATGGATTTAGTATCATTTATAATTTTGGTGATGAGAGAATGTGTACATCTTCTCATTTACTCTACCTTCTTGCCATCTTGGTAGGCTACGATTTTTGTACCTTTGATGCGTAGAACGTTCAGATATCTTTGGAAGGTTTCAGCTTCATTTTTGTTTTTAAAATAACCAAGTGTGTAATTTTTGGTTCCGTCTGCATCTTCGGTGCCTGTAAAAATAGGTGCTCTCACGCCCGTAACTGGGTCGGTTTCATAATAAAGATCAGAGTCATCTACTCCTACTTGTACCTTGTACACGAGCCCTTGTTCGTTGGTTTGGTCTCGAATCACCTGCTGTGTTTCCGTTTCTTCGCGCTCTAGGCGTGCAATTTCGTCAATGAGCTCTTTGATTTTTTTATCCTTCTCAGCGATTTCGCTTTCGGTTTTAGTAACCGTTTGATTAAGATCATTGATTTGTTGATCCAACTCTCGGAGGCGTTCTTTTTTACGCTCTATTCCTTCTTTAAACTCTTTGTATTCAGCAGGGTTTTTGAGCATGTTCTTCACTTCTTTCTTGAGTGCTTTCTTTTCGTCTTTGGTTAATTCCTGAGCAGTAGCAAGAGAAATATGGAAGAAGCTCATTAAAATAAAAAAGATCAGGGTAAGAATCGTATATCTCATTTTCTTAGATAAAAGTTTTCAACACATTGAATAATAATCTTAGTACTGGTTGGTATCATTCTGTTGCCTTCGTTGCTCGAGTTGGTCAGGAGGTAATACATCGGCGAGATTTACGCGTTGTCCATCTCGGTAAGGTGCTACAAAAGGGCGATAAGAGGGGTCGCTTCTAAAATCTAGTTGCAAAAGAAAGTTTTTGAGTTCGTCAGCTTGCTGTATATTGTCAAATACGCCCATGATATATTTATTATAACCATCTTGAAAATCCTTGCGCAAATCAGGATTATCCGGATTTACGGGGGCATTGCTTTCCTGAAAAGCACCAATTTGCACAACATAAAAAGTTCCAGAAGTAGGCACGGTAAATCCTTCTGGCTTGTTTTGGCAGGCTTGAAGTTTTCTCTCGAGTTCTGCTTTATCAGATTCAAGCTGCTGTTTCTCGGTAGTTAGTTCATTTCTTTGTTGTTCTACTTGGTTCAATTCAGATTGGGTAGAAGCAAGGGCGGCTTCGGCTTGCGCTTTTTCTTGCTTGTATTGGGCAAACTGTTCAGGATTCTTTTTGTAGGCTTTGATCTCTTTTTTTAATGCCCTTTTTCTCTTTCTTTTTTCTTTTCGTGAGAGTCCTTCCTCATCTTGGGCGAGGGATAGACTCATGCCAACTATGCACAGAGAGAGTGCAGATAGAAGCAGGCATTTCCAAGTTTTTAAAAATATAGCATTCATAAGACTAAGTTTAAAATGTGTAAGCAAGTGGGCGTGGTTCGTTTGTATTATGTTTTATAACGAACCACGACGCCATTCATTATCTTTTAAGAAGCATCTAAGCTTCCTACCATTTTTTCGGGCACAACCCACTCATCAAATTGCTCATTGCTCAGCAGTTCCAAGCTCAGAGCGGCTTCTCTCAGGGTAGTGCCTTCTTCATAAGCCTTCTTGGCAATTTTAGCTGCATTTTCGTAGCCAATATGTGTGTTCAAGGCAGTTACCAGCATCAGGGAGTTTTCTAAATGCGCTTTGATTCTCTCTTGATTAGGCTCAATGCCGATGGCACAATTCTGATCAAATGAAGCGCAAGCATCTCCCAAGATACGTGCCGAGTGTAGTAAATTATAGATCATCATCGGCTTGAAGACGTTAAGCTCAAACTGCCCATTCATGCCCCCTGCTGTGATGGCTACATCATTTCCTACTACTTGGCAACAGACCATCGTAAGAGCCTCGCATTGGGTTGGGTTCACCTTACCCGGCATGATGGAAGAGCCTGGCTCATTGGCCGGTATCAAAATTTCTCCAATGCCAGAGCGAGGTCCTGAGCTCAACATTCTGATGTCATTAGCTATCTTCATCAAACTTACTGCCAATTGTTTCAAAGCTCCTGAGCATTCCACAATCGCGTCGTGGGCGGCAAGGGCTTCAAACTTGTTAGCAGCGGTCACAAAAGGTAAATTGGTTAGTTCTGCAATCTTTTGGGCTACTAAATCCGCGTAGCCTTGGGGAGTATTGAGGCCAGTGCCCACGGCGGTTCCGCCCAGAGCCAATTGCGTTAGGTGCTCCAAGGTGTTTTTCAAGGCTTTCAAACCAAAATCCAACTGAGCAACATAGCCCGAAAACTCCTGTCCTAAGGTAAGCGGGGTAGCATCCATAAAGTGGGTACGCCCAATTTTGACTACTTTATTAAAGGACTCGGCTTTCTGGTGCAAGGTGTGGCGAAGTTGCTCTACTTTGGGGATGGTATTTTCCACAATTAGCTTGTAAGCCGCGATATGCATCGCCGTGGGAAAGGTATCGTTGGAAGATTGGGATTTATTCACATCATCATTGGGATGAATTTTTTTCTGTGCATCCGTCAAGGCACCTCCTAGGAGCACATGCCCGCGGTTAGCGACTACCTCATTGGTATTCATATTAGACTGTGTGCCTGAACCCGTTTGCCAGACTACGAGCGGAAACTGGTCATCGTGCTCACCTGCCAGTATTTCATCGCAGACTTTGGCGATCGTCTGTGCTTTTTCCTCTTCTAATACGCCAAGCTGGTGATTAGTTAAGGCCGCCGCTTTTTTGAGGAAGGCAAACGCGTAAATGACTTCTAGTGGCATTTTGTTTTCACCAATCTCAAAATTTTGTAGAGAACGTTGGGTTTGAGCACCCCAGTATTTATCAGCTGGGACTTTTACCTCCCCCATGGTATCTTTTTCGGTGCGATAGTCGGTCATATCTCTTATCGTAGTTTATTTAAGGATGGAACTTTCAGCATAATTCAATTCGTGAGATCAGACCCAAATTTAGGGTAAGATTTAAGACAAAAATAGGAATATTTTTCTTTTATCAATTATTTCTACCATTCTAGACCTAAAGATGCCCCGAGTTAAGGAAGCTTTTGTTTTATTCTGTTGGGAAAACAGCTTAGGGGCTTCTCGAGAATGGGATTAGAATTATATTTGGAAAAGCTCCTGCGTATTGATCTGAGTCGGCATTTTTACAGCTTGCTATTGTACTCCCTTGTTGCTGATTTAGATTATTTTAATAATAAACTGTCTATACACGAAATAAAATTACAAATTATGGGTTTTCGACACTATAAATACACTTTATCCTTCAAAAAAAACCACTTTTTTATTTGGAATTTAAATATTGCCCCCATATTATTGTACGAAGAATCCAAAGCGAATTCATGAAGTTTAGTATTGACATTATTACTCTATTGATTAGCCCAGTGGTCATTATTGACCCTTGGGAGTGATAATGGTACAATCAAAATATAAATAAAGGCCATTATCACCTGAGGATAATGGCTCTTTTTTTCTTAACAAACAAGATCATGTATTATCAACCAAAAACCATTCTTTTTCATAATGGTAACTTTGTCAAGGCTTCTGAAGCTCAGACAAATCTTTTCTCGCAGAGCTTACACTATGGAATCGGTGTGATTGACGGGCTCCGGGCTTACCAAACCACAGAAGGCCCACAAATCTTCAAAGCTAGCCAACATTATGAGCGTTTCTTAGCCTCAGCTGAGAAGATGAACATCCGTGTAGATTATGAAGTAGAAGAGTTAATTCATTTGAGCTATCGCTTGCTCGAGGAAAATAACCTGGCAAGTGCTTACATTCGCCCTTTGGTTTATCTAGGGGCTAATATGGATATGGAAACTTCGGACGAAGTGAATATCCTCCTGACCGCTTGGAAATGGGAGAACTACCGAGGTTCTGATCCGCTTGATATTATGATTTCTTCTTATCAACGCCTTAATCCCAAATCAAGCTTTCTAGATGCTAAAATTACTGGGCACTACGTGAATTCGGTCATGGCAATCAATGAAGCTAAGCATCACGGCTATGATGCGGCTCTATTATTAGATGAAAATGGCTTTGTAGCCGAGGGGGCAGGCTCCAATTTCTTTTATGAAAAAGATGGTATGCTCTACACCCCTCCTGCGGGTCATATTTTACCTGGTATTACCCGTGGTACCGTCTTCGAGTTGGCCAAGGAGCTAGGGGTGAAAGTAATTGAAAAGCTCTTTACGCCCCGTGAGATGGAAAACGCCGATGTAGCTTTCTTTACAGGTACGGCTTCTGAGATTGCTCCGATCAAATCAGTCAATGGACATAAATTCCAACGGGATTGGGAAGATACCATCGGGCGAGAAATTCAAGTGAAGTATCACCAAAGAGTGATCCTCAAAGACTACGATAGCTATTCCATTATCTAGAAAAGATATTTCATAAGCTTGTCTTAACCGCAAGCTTATGCTTTTACCACGCATTAGACGATTAGTCAGTAAGTGACCAAAAATAAATGAAAGCCACAGAAATCAATCCATACAGCCGTCGGATCACCCAAGACGAGAGCCAACCCGCCGCCCAAGCCCAGCTTTATGCCCTCGGCCTAAGCGAGGCCGACCTCCAAAAACCACAAGTGGGCATTGTGAGCAGTGGTTTTGAAGGCAACCCCTGCAATGTGCATCTGAATGATTTGGCCAAACACGTCAAACAAGGAGTAGAAGCTCACGATACGCTGGGTTTGATTTTTCATACCATCGGCGTCAGCGATGGGATGTCTAACGGTACTGAAGGAATGAAATTTTCACTTCCCTCCCGAGATATTATTGCCGACTCTATTGAGATTGTGGTAAATGCGCAGTGGTATGATGGTCTGATTGCGGTTATGGGTTGTGATAAAAATATGCCCGGCGCACTGATGGCCATGGGACGCCTCAATCGCCCCGCGCTGATGGTCTATGGAGGCACGATCTACTCGGGCAAATATCAAGATCGTAAGCTGGACATCATCTCGGCTTTTGAAGCTTTGGGTGAAAAATTTGCAGGCAAGTTAAGTCCCGAAGATTTTAAGGGAATCATCCAAAATGCCTGTCCGGGAGCAGGTGCCTGCGGGGGAATGTACACGGCTAATACGATGGCCTCAGCGATTGAAGCCATGGGGATGAGTTTGCCTTACAGTGCCTCTAACCCTGCGCTCAGTGAGGAAAAAAAGCAGGAATGCACAGACTCGGGGCAAGCCATCCGTCATTTACTAGAACAAGACCTCAAGCCCCGAGATATTGTTACCAAAAAATCGCTAGAAAATGCGCTCACTCTCGTCATGACAATGGGAGGCTCGACCAATGCCGTCTTACACTTCTTGGCGATCGCGCAAGCCTTTGATCTCGAGCTAACACTGGACGACTTCCAGCGTGTCAGCGATCAAACCCCCTACTTGGCCGATCTGAAGCCAAGTGGCAAATATCTAATGGAAGATGTGCATCGAGTGGGTGGTCTACCCGCGGTGATGAAGTATTTTCTGGAAAAAGACCTGCTCCACGGTGATTGCATGACCGTTACCGGAAAAACTTTGGCGGAAAACTTGGCCGAAGTACCTTCTTTGGCAGAAAATCAGCAAGTCGTGATGCCCGTGGAAAAACCCCTTAAACCACAAGGGCATATCCAAATTCTCAAAGGAAATTTGGCAGAAAAAGGAGCCGTGGCGAAGATTACTGGCAAAGAAGGGGAAGTTTTCCAAGGGCCAGCCAAAGTTTTCAACAATGAATTTGAAATGATCAAAGGCGTAGAAGCCAAGCAGATTCAAGCCGGAGAAGTGATCGTAATTCGCTACGAAGGCCCCAAAGGTGCGCCAGGTATGCCCGAGATGCTCAAGCCTACTTCAGCGGTGATGGGCGCAGGCTTGGGCAAAGAGGTGGCACTCATCACCGATGGCAGATTCTCGGGTGGCTCACACGGCTTTGTGGTAGGGCATATCACCCCTGAGGCGCAGGTCGGTGGCCTTATTGCACTCTTAAAAGATGGCGACCTGATTACTATTGACGCCTCTCAAAATACCATTGAAGTAGATTTAAGTGAAGAAGAAATTGTCAAACGAAGAGCACAGTGGTCTCCGCCCCCGCTCAAGTTCAAACAAGGCATTCTATATAAGTACAGTCAACAGGTATCTTCCGCCTCCGAAGGCTGTATTACCGATGTTCCAAAATCCCATTAAATAAGTTAATCGATTATTCAGAAAAACCAAGTGCGAAACTATGACAACACTCACCCAAGCCCAAATGGTGATCTCTGAAAATGAAACAGAGTCTGAACAATGGGGGCCTGTCCTTCAACAGAAAAAAAATATCACGGGAGCAGAGGCTTTGATCCTTGCCCTGATGGCCGAAGAAGTAGATACGGTTTTTGGCTATCCAGGGGGAGCCATCATGCCGATTTATGATGCCCACTACCACTACCAAGATCAAGTCAAGCACATACTCGCACGCCACGAACAAGGTGCTACTCACGCTGCCCAGGGCTACGCGCGTATTGCCAAAAAAGCAGGCGTTTGTTTCGCCACTTCTGGCCCGGGGGCTACTAACTTGATTACAGGTATCGCTGACGCCTTGGTAGACTCTACGCCGATGGTCTGCATTACAGGTCAGGTTCCCAAGCATCTCTTGGGTACAGATGCGTTCCAAGAAACAGACGTGATGGGAATCTCTATGCCCGTTACGAAATGGAACTACCAGATTACAGAAGCAGAGGAAATTCCTTGGGTTATTGCCAAGGCCTTTTACATCGCCCAAAATGGCCGTCCGGGACCTGTATTGATTGATATTACCAAAAATGCTCAGTTCAGCACCTTTGATTTTGAATATAAAAAATGTACTAAAATTCGCAGTTACCATCCTAAGCCCAAAATTAATGAGGAAGCCATTCAGGTCGCTGCGGATCTGATCAATCAAGCGCAAAAGCCACTGATGCTGGTGGGGCACGGCGTGCTGATTGCCGAGGCAGAGGAAGAATTTAGAGCTTTGGCCGAAAAAACAGGCATTCCCGTGGCAAGTACCCTCATGGGGCTTTCGGCCTTTCCCGTTCAGCATCCACTCTATGTAGGCTACTTGGGTATGCACGGTAACTATGCGCCCAATATCAAGACCAACGAGTGCGACGTGCTGATCGCCATCGGAATGCGCTTTGACGATCGTGTTACAGGTGATACTTCTCGCTATGCGCCACAGGCCAAAGTCATTCATATTGAGATTGACCCAGCCGAAATTGATAAAAATATCAAAACCGATGTGGCCATCATCGCCGATGCCAGAGATGCAATTACCTCCCTCCTCCCCCGGGTAGAAGAAAAATCTTACCCAGCGTGGCGAGAAGAATTCAAAGTCTGCGACCAGATGGAATATGAAAAGGTATTACAAAAAGATTTCAGTGCCGACACGCCCCAGATTAAAATGGCCGAAGTGATCCGTGATCTTTCCCAAAAAACAGAAGGAAAAGCCATCTTAGTAACGGATGTAGGACAGCACCAAATGGTTGCTACCCGCTATTATCAATTTGCACAACCCGATAGCAACGTAACCTCGGGTGGATTGGGTACCATGGGCTTTGCCTTACCGGCTGCCTTGGGGGCTAAATGGGCGGCTCCTAGCAGAGAAGTGGTAGCAGTGATTGGAGATGCAGGCTATCAGATGACGGTTCAGGAACTCGGAATGATTTTACAATACAAAATCCCTGTGAAAATTATTGTGCTAAACAATAGCTTCTTAGGGATGGTGCGCCAGTGGCAACAGTTGTTCTTTGATCGTCGCTATGCTTCTACGGAGATGATCAATCCTGATTTTGTAATGCTGGCACAAGCCTTTGGCATTCAAGCTAAAAAAGTTACCGAACGAGCCGATCTAAGCACGGCACTCGATGAAATGCTGGCTTGCGCTGAGGCTTATTTCCTAGAAGTAGTGGTAGAAAAAGAAGATAACGTCTTCCCGATGATTCCTTCGGGCGAAAGCATTTCTAATATGCGTTTGGAGTAGCAGCCAATTGTCAATGGCACCTTACAAATCAGAAAATTGATTATGCAAACAGAAGAATTGAAACAATACACGGTTTCCATTTTCACGGAAAACCACATCGGGCTGCTCAATCGTATCACGATCATCCTGACCCGAAGGAAAATTAACATCGATAGCCTCACGACCTCTGGCTCAGAGACTCAGGGTATTTACCGCTTTACAATTGTAATTCGTGCCACACCTGATAATATCAAAAAGCTCGTCAAGCAGTTTGAAAAGCAAGTAGAAGTGATCAAGGCATTTTACTACGAAGATCACGAGATGATTTATCAAGAAATCGCGCTTTATAAAATGCCTACCAGTGCTTTTGCCAATAGCCAAACCGTAGAACGCATCGTACGTGATAATCACGCGCGTATCTTGACGGTAGAGCCTGATTTTATCGTGATTGAGAAAACAGGACACGAATACGAAACCGAAGACTTGTTTAATAAGCTTCAACCGCACGGCGTATTGAGTTTTGCTCGCTCGGGTAGAGTGGCCATTGCCAAACCTATGAAGCGTATCCAAGCTTTTATGAAAGAACGAGAAGAAAATCCTTATCCATTTCATTAGCGGCAGGTTTGCGGTTCAGTAGGATGAAACTTCGAACCTGCAATTTGAAATGACCTAATGCTTAATTTGCAATTTGAAATCTGTAATTTGAAATTTAAATATCATGGCAAAAATTAACTTTGGCGGCGTAACAGAAAACGTGGTTACTCGCGAAGAATTCCCCCTCGAGAAAGCAAAAGAAGTCCTCAAAGACGAAACCATCGCCATCATTGGCTACGGTGTGCAGGGCCCCGGACAAGCACTCAATCTCAGAGATAATGGCTTTAACGTGATCGTAGGCCAACGTCAACCTTCCAAATCTTATGATAAGGCGGTAGCCGACGGTTGGGTAGCGGGTGAAAATCTTTTCTCTATCGAGGAAGCACTCGAGAAAGCAACGGTCATTTTCTATCTCCTTTCGGATGCGGGGCAAATCCAACTCTGGCCTACGGTCAAAAAACACCTAACTGCTGGTAAGACTTTGTATTTCTCCCACGGTTTCGGTATCACTTACCACGAGCAGACAGGCATTGTTCCGCCCGAAGATGTAGATGTGGTTTTGGTAGCGCCCAAGGGTTCGGGTACGAGCTTACGTCGTTTGTTTGTAGCCGGCAAAGGCTTGAATTCCAGCTACGCTATTTACCAAGATGCGACGGGTAAGGCTCAAGATAGAGTTTTAGCGATTGGGATTGGAATTGGCTCGGGTTATTTGTTTGAGACGACTTTTGAAAAAGAAGTTTACAGCGATCTGACCGGAGAGCGAGGCGTATTGATGGGCGCACTAGCTGGTATGATGGAAGCACAATATAATATCCTCAGAGAAAAAGGCCACTCCCCTTCCGAAGCCTTCAACGAAACCGTAGAAGAATTGACCCAGAGTCTGATTTTGTTGGTCGCTGAAAATGGCATGGATTGGATGTATGCCAATTGCTCAACCACGGCACAGCGAGGAGCCCTAGATTGGCGACACAAATTCCGCGAGGCAGTAACTCCTGTTTTCAAAGACCTCTATGAAAGCGTCGCTACTGGCAACGAAGCCAAAATCGTGATCGAGGCCAACCAAAAATCTGACTACCGCGAAAAGCTAGAAGAAGAACTTCGGGAAGTCCGTGAATCTGAAATGTGGCAAGCCGGCGCGCAAGTCCGCCAACTCCGCCCTGAGAATAATCCTGAGAAAGTAGAAGCCTAATTGGTTTAGGTTGCAAGTTGTGGGTTACAGATTGGGTGGAGAATTGATAAGTCATCACTTCTAACGCACACTCTATAACCTTGGAAGCAACTTGCAACTTCTAGCCCACAACCTACAGCCTAATGCAACATCAACCCCACCCTACTCCTACTTCTTTGCCTTCGGTAACAGCGATTATTCAGGCTTACCAAAAGCTGAAAAACGTGGTACATCATACGCCTTTGATGCAAAATTTGCGTTATTCAGAGCATTTTCAAGCCAATATTTATTTTAAAAGGGAAGATTTACAAATTGTGCGCTCCTATAAGTTGCGAGGAGCTTATCACAAAATTTGCTCATTAAACCCTGAGCAACGCAACAAAGGCGTAGTGGCCGCTAGTGCGGGCAATCATGCCCAAGGCGTGGCCTACGCTTGCCATAGCTTGGGAATCAAAGGAACGATCTTTATGCCCATTCCTACCCCAGAGCAAAAGGTCAGGCAAACTCGGTTGTTTGGTAGAGATCAGATTGAAATCAAACTCGCCGGAGATACTTTTGATGACGCCTACGAAGCAGCTATGTCTTTTTGTGAAGAAGAAGGCAGTACTTTCGTGCATCCTTTTAATGATGAGAAAATCATCATCGGGCAGGGAACGGTAGGCTTGGAAATTATTGAGGACATGCCCCAGAAGATCGATTATCTCTTTCTGCCCATTGGCGGTGGGGGTTTGACGGCAGGCGTCGGAAGCTATATCAAGCAAATCAGCCCACAGACCAAAATCATTGGCGTGGAGCCACAGGGTGCGCCCGCTATGCAAACTTCTCTCAAAAAAGGAGAAAACACTACATTAGAAAAGATTGACAAATTTGTAGATGGAGCTGCCGTGCGGCGGGTGGGAGACTTGACTTTTGCCATCGCCAGTAAGGTGCTAGATGAAGTCATGACTGTGGCCGAAGGCAAAGTCTGTACGACTATTCTCAAACTTTACAACGAAGAAGCCATCGTCGTAGAACCCGCCGGAGCCTTGGCCATCGCGGCTTTGGATCAGTACCAAGAGAAAATCAGGGGCAAAAATGTAGTCTGTATTCTCAGTGGTGGGAATAATGACATTACCCGCATGGAAGAGATTAAAGAACGCTCCTTGCTGCACGAATCTTTGAAACATTATTTTGTGATCAGCTTTCCGCAAAGACCCGGCGCTTTGAAAGAATTTGTGATGAATGTGCTCGGCCCGCACGATGATATTACTCATTTTGAGTACACCAAAAAACATAATCGTGAGAAAGGGCCTGCTTTGGTCGGCATCGAGCTACAAAACCCCGAGGACTACCCTCCCCTGCTCGAGCGCATGGAGCAATGCCACATTAGCTACGAAGTGCTGAATCAAAGGCCAGAATTGTTGAATATTTTGGTGTAAAATGTAGCCCCCGCGAAATACCTCTAAGCTGTGGACGGTCGTCCGTGGACTAAACTGTGGACGGTCGTCTGTGGACTGTGGACTAAAAAGCATTCAAAGGATGGATTGGTATTATACGACTAATTTAAATACAAAAATGACCACCGCCGCTATGCCAGAAACTGCTGAAAGCCCGACTCGCCAATAATTTGCAGAAAGCTTAAGGAAACCCACTAAAACTGCAGACAAAGAAAGCAAAGCGATCACAACCAAAATTTGTCCCACTTCTATTCCCAAATTAAAAGCTAATAATTTCCCTAAAATGCTCTCTCCCGTACCCACGAACATACTCCTCAGCAAACCCGAAAAGGCAAAGCCGTGAATAAAACCAAACACCACCGCCATCCCGTAGCGGATCAAATGAAAGCGATCAAAGACGCTCCCCTCGGCTCTTTCGGGTTTTTCAAGAAAATTCAGCAGCGCGGTAATAAAAATGGTAACAGGAATCAATAGCTCCACTAGAGCACGATCTACCATAAATACATCCAGAGCTGCTAAGGCCAACGTAAGGCTATGCCCAATCGTGAAGGCCGTCACCAAGATCAAGATTTTACGCCAAGCGACTAGCTGATATACGGCCGCAAGTACCGCAATAAACAGGATATGGTCAAGCCCGTCTGTAGCCACGATATGCTCAAAGCCGAGCTGGAAATATACTTGTAATTCTGACACAGATTTATTCAGATTATTTTGACTTTATAGATCAATTGTGTTTTGATCCCATTCATCCACAATAAAACAATTTAATAATAAAAATACGCTACCCTAATGAAATTTCAAATCCCTAATCTCTCGCCGTACATCATAATAAGCAATGGCCGTGTAGAGACTGGTTAGGTTGGTATTGAGCAGAATGATCGTTAATTCGTCCAGATAAAAAACATCTGGATAGAGGAAATATTTGGCAAAAAGATCATTTCCACTCAAAAACCAGCACAATCCTAGTATTGAAAAAAACACAAAAAGCGTTTTAACCTCCGTAACCGTCCAAAAACGCGAAAAAAACCAGCGCATCCTACCCTTTGAGCTTACATATTGAATAACTAAGATCAATGCACTGACGACCATTAAACTTAATATATAAATTATTTGCGCCCGATGCTGTGCTAGCTGGTGCCGAAAATAATGCAAACTTCCCGAAGCATAAAATAAAGTGAGAAAGGTAATCAAACCCAAGAAACTCAAAGTAAGGTATGTAAATACCTGCAAGCTCCGACGCTGAATATACTGGTCGTGGTGATAAGATTTCAGACGAAAAATCTGTTGCCACCAAATTGCCAAACTAATCATGCGACGAAATACAAAGGAAATGGCAATCAACAAGAACACAAAAAAAACACTGAACTCCCAAACGGTTTTGTCCACACTATGCCATCCCAGCAAAAAAAAGAGTGAAGTTAAAGGTATCGAAGTAAGCGGAATCATCCAATAACTGTTAAAAGCCGTTTTCCAGTAGTTCATTTGGGAGCTAAGCTGGATTTCGGCTGTGCTCTCGGCAGGGACAGAGGGTGGAGCTTGGTCTGTCTCGAGCGATTGATCTATGACCTGCTGAGTGATTTTCTGGAACAACTGGGTATCTTTCCAGTAGCGATTATGTGCATAACCCGGAATCACGTAGCGATTGAAGATTTCTTCTTCCCGATTCACGAAAAGCTGATGATAGACGGCCTTGCTTCTGAGTAACTCGGTTTTATGCCCTACGGGGTCTTGTTCGTCGCAATAATTATAATGTTTAATTTGAGCGGTGCGATTTACAAAAATAGATTCTTCCTCAGAGGAAAGGTTGGGATGTAAATATTCATAATTCAGAGGCCAAAGGGTAATAAATTTGTCAATCGGGGAGCCCAGCGTAATCAAAGCATCTACCTGATGAATCCACTTGGCTCCCAGTGCTTCCTGCGCTTCGTCTACTTGCGGATAAGTGCCCAGATATTCATCAAAGTATCCTTGGAAGGGGAAATTGGCATTTTCCTGAGGCGGGTCCAGGTAAATCTTCTTTTTACAATGGCCATAAGCTAGGGCATCCAGCGCAAGTACAGTTCCCAAACTATGGGATAAAATCATATATCTGGCCTCCTGCTGAGGATTTCTTTGTTGATGATGCCTTTGCAACTTATCCATCAAATTATGAAAACGCCCCACCGCCTGCCCCCTCACCCAAGGGCTTTCGCCATAGATTTGTACATCTCCCAGAAACTTCTCAAACACCAGTTTTTTCACCCCGGGTGCCTGCCAGGCCAGAATTTTATCTAGAAATAAAAGCGTCGCTTGTAATTGCTCAAGTAATTTATAAAGCCATAAATCTTGTTCTTGCTTACGATTTTCCAGACGCGCCATCAAAGTAGGAGCCCAAGTAGCGATATCCTGCCCTACTAAGTCGTAATTTTCGTTCAAAATGTCTGCCCAGTACAACTCTACGAAACGTATATTTTCGCCGCTAGTAGCCGGGAGGGCTTGAAATCTTTCCTTAGCCTGTCCATCGATACGGATGTTATCAAATTCAGCCCAGGGGCTACTTCTGGAGAAAGTTAGCTGGCCGTCTTTTTTGCGAGGATGCCCCGTTTGGGCACTGACCATGCCCCAAGATACGAGATCTTTAAAGGGTTCGGAAGTCTGGCCATTGACAGCGGGCTGGTTACGCACCTCGGCAAAGCGATTAATCACGGGCGTGACGGTGCTGTTGAGCTTTTGCTCGCCAATCCCGTGAATGACAATGACGTAGTAAATCGGAAGTGAGATCGATGGTTTTTTTGGATTTTCTGCCATAGAAATGTAGCAAATACATACGAATAAATACTAAAGTATGAACTTTAAGTATAAGCTCTACGGATTTTTAAAAGATAAGATTCTATTCTCGGCGGATTTGGCCGAAAAATTGATATAAGATAAAGGTAAGCGACCTTTTACAGAATCATTAAAGCTTTAGCGTGGTATGAATAATCAGAAGCTTGTTGCCTTGTTGATAGACTATCTTATTCAAAAGTACGAGAAAACAGATAATGACTCCCAGAAAAATGCTCTTTTCAGTGGCCTAGAGGATGTCCTCAAGCAATCCGCCTCTCAATTTCCTGCTTCTTCTGAGTCCTCTCCCACTTCGGGCTCTGCGGGCAATTCCTATCAGAAGAATGTGCAAAAAAATCAAGCAAAGCCTCAAACGGGTTCTAAACCCTCTTCTTCAGGAAGTCCAGATTTTATAGATTTCTCGAGCTTTCCTAATTTTTCTTCTAAACAAAACCCTGCACCAAAAGAGGTTTATAATAGCAATAAACCTGAAAAGGGTACGAAAAATCAATCCAATAATATAGGAAACAAAGGAGACTTTCCTGCAGAGTTTGACGACTTCGATTTTTAAAGCCATTTAAATTATTTTTCTGCGCCTATTAACCTATCTCATTAGGTTGAATTCCCTTATTTTTATTACATATGAGCTTTCTTACAAATATTTTCATTTGTAAGCAAATTACTTTTGTGCCCTCTGTTTTCTTTTCTTCTCCTTTCTGAAAAAATATTCATTTTTAAACAACTTTTTTTGGGCAAAGCCTTAGAACTGGAATCCTTTTTGCAATATCGCAAATTACAAAAGCGAGGGTACGAAGGTGCCATTATGGAATCGTTGAATGTTTTGTAATTCTATGAGGTGTTTTTTGATAATTCGTGAGCAAACCAGATTTAGTTATGAATAATGAGGATTTGATTGTACTCAATCTGATTAAATATTTGCTGAACAGGGAGGAAATTTCTGGGGATGTCATCCCTGAGATGAATGTAAACACAGTGACCAATCATCAGGATGATCTTTCTAATCAACTCGCTGATTATGCCGGCTCTAACCATGAGCTAGACCAGCTCAAAGAGCAAGTCTCCTCCCAAATGCAAATGCTCCAAATGACAATCGAACACCTCTCTGCTGAAATTGATAGACTCGAGGCCGAAAATCAAGCACTCGCCACACAGGAAAACTCCCAAGACTATCTCCGATTTATACAAAAAGCTACTTTTGATTCCGAAGACGATCTCAAGATGATCCTGCCCAATTCTTTTGCCTTACAAAACGCAGAGGAAGCTCCATACAAAAATTTCTTTTGGATCAGAGAAAAAAATGGCTTGATTTATCTGATCGTAGCAGCATGTACCGGAGAGGGAATGTCTGGGATTTCGCTCGCCACGGTCTGCAATAATTTCGCCAACCATTTTGTTCCTGATCGCGAATCAGGGGGCGATTGCCAAACGATTCTCAAAGATTTCCAAAGAAGAGCACAAAAAAGCCTTGATAACCACGGTGATTTTGAATTTGCCCCACAACTGGAAGTAGGAATTTGCGTCATAGATAAACTAAAAGCAGAAATGGAATTTTGTGGTTCTGAAATACAAATGTTGGTGGTAGAAAACAACGAGATCAAATCTCTGAAAGGAGCTAATAAAAATAGTGATCCCCAAAAACATTCCCTCAAAATCAGAAGGGGAAGTAACTATTATTTGGTATCTAATCAATATCAAAGCCGAATGGCGGCAGCCTCTGAGGCCTCGAAATTAGATGAAGTCCTACTCAAAATGAAAGATCAGGACTTTTCATCACAGCGAGCAGAGCTAAAAAAACAAATAAACATGCGTCCGTTAGAAGATTCCCGTCAAACAGATGTCCTGTTATTGGGTTTTGGTTTTTAATAATAATCATTAAAAATTTTTTGAGCGATCTAAATTTAAAAAAGGTATGATGACTCAGGATGATTTAAACGCGATGAGGGAGTATGGTTTCCAGCTACTCTATGAAGATGGTACAGGGAAAATTTATTACAGCCCCCAATCTCAGGTTTTTATCTGTGAAATAATCAAGGCTTATATGCCCATTGAAGAATTTAAAAATCTTTTGATGCAAAAAGCGCGTCTCCTGAAAGAACATCCTTGTCAAAAATTTATCTTTGACAAAAGAGCTATCCGAGGTTTTCACCAACCCTCTATGGAGTGGTATTACGTGGTCTGGAAACCCAAAATGTATGAGAAATTTGGCCTTTCCGTGCACCGAAAATTATTTACTACCGAGCTTTGGTTCAGAAAATGTGTAGAAGTAGGTCGCTCTACCATCAAACAAAAATACCCAGATAGCGTGTGCCATCAAATGGATATCCAAGTAAAGGAATCTATTAGAGATGCTATTCAAAGCTAGTAACTTCTTGATAATCAATGTTAATAATTAGAAAGATCATTTGTTTAGTCTAGTGCGAAAACCTGACAATGAGCATGGAATATAAACAAAATATAAATATCCCCGACAATCCTCAGTTTAATCCGAAAGCCAGTGGCAGTTCAGGAGGTCAGACCGCCTTTGACCAGTCTGCTTCTTTCAACTTGGATTCAGAATGGGATGCGATTGAAGATTTCCTTGGAGAGGGTAAGCCCTCTACCAATTCCCAGACCAGCCAGTCTTTCCATGCGAGTAGCCATGTCAATCAGGGTAGTGCTTTCTCTCAAAGTAAAGAAGATGATTATTTTGAACAATTTTCTCGTAGTTACAATACAACTGGTCCACTAGCCGACAAATACAAGATTGAAGCTGATTTCAAAGCGACGCCCAGTAGCAATCAGCAAACAGGAAGCCTGGAAATGAATACGTTTCCTTCCCTTGAATCGCCAAACGAATGGAATAACCCTAAGCCTTCTTCACTTGCTACCGCGTCCGATAGCGGGGTCTTTCAAGAAATTTTGCAGACCTTACAGACCAACAACCAATATCTGTCCGAGCTTAAAGGTAAAATGGGTGGGAATCAGACAAATTTTGGAATACAGCATTCTCTCTCAGACGAAATTCTGACCGAGCTGAAAACCAATAGTCTTTACCTTTCGCGTTTGGAGCATAAAATTGACCAACTCATTCGCAATATCGAGCGCCTGGTGAGGAAATAATCAATCTTTACGGTTGTTCATCACCAGGGTTTTATAATCTTATTCCTCTCAACCTGCCTCTTGCTCTTCATCTCCTTCTCCCTATTTTTATTAATCAAAAAAAACAAACCAACGCATGCCCTGTTCGTTTGTAGAAAATGTCACGGGTGAAAAATCGCCTATTGTCTAAAAGTAATCTGGTTAGATTGCCTTTTACATTTTTTGATCTAAATGAAAATTGATATGAAAAGAAAATTATTTTTTACTCTGTTGCTCCTTTTTTGGGGAAGTATTACCTACACTCAGGCACAAGTGGCCTTAGGAGGAGGGCTAGTTTATGGCTCAGAGGTAGAAAGCCTGGGCATAGATCTGAGAGCTACTTTTGATTTGGATGAAAACTGGCGAATCGCGCCTTATTTTGATTATTATTTCGTGGATGATGATGATAATTTCTTTCGGGATCGGACGGATATTCACGTTTGGACAATCAATGTAGACGCCAACTACGTGTTTGATATTAATAATGATTTACTGGGCTTATATGCTCTGGCTGGCCTTAACCTGACTACCGTAAAAGTAGATTTTAACGATGGTCCTTTGGATGATGACGACCGCTCCGAGACAGATTTAGGAATCAACTTGGGAATGGGGCTGGATTTTAATCTTAACAAACTCACTCCCTTCGTAGAACTTAAATACTCTTTTGCTGATAATGTAGATCAGACGGTACTGAGTTTTGGCCTCAAGTTTGACCTCTAATTCAGATTTTTGGGAAATGCTTCTGTCAAGCGTGGGATAAATGAGGATTAGTGCTAATTTTACGGAAGTATTTTCTGATTCCACTCGGGAGCCATTCATTAGGAATCGCTCTAGATGCCATTTATGGAAAAAAAATCTTCTCAAGCCAAAAAAAAAGCCATTATCATCGGAGGAGGGCCTGCTGGGCTGACCGCTGCTCTGGAGTTGCTCCGGCATACCGATGTCCAACCCATCGTACTGGAAGCCAGTGCGTTCTTGGGGGGAATCTCGCGTACCGTTCAATACAAAGGCAATCGCATGGATATTGGCGGGCATCGTTTTTTTTCCAAATCTGACCAAGTGATGCGGTGGTGGTTAGATATACTTCCTCTCCAGGCCGAAAATACCCAGACCCCGGCCGTGCTTAGCTATCAAGGACAGCAAAGGGCATTCTCCCCCACTGACTTTGCCTTTTCTCCTGATGAAGACCCGGAGCAAGTCATGCTTTTGCGTGATCGAAAGTCTCGGATTTACTTTCGCAGAAAATTTTTTGACTACCCAATTTCTCTTTCTTGGGATACGCTTGCTAAATTGGGTTTGGTGAGCACTTCAAGAATTTTGGGCAGCTATCTTTACCGTATTTTCGCGCCCCGCCGGCCAGAAAAGAATTTAGAGGATTTTTTTATCAATCGCTTCGGAACAGAGCTTTATCTGACCTTTTTTAAATCATATACGGAAAAAGTTTGGGGAGTTTCTTGCCAAGAAATTAGCGCAGAATGGGGGGCACAACGGATTAAGGGGCTTTCTATTTGGAAAACCATAGGACATTTGATCCGTGATTTCTTCCGCCCGACCACGCCCCAAGACATTGCGCAAAAAGACCTGGAAACTTCGCTGATTGAAAAATTTCTTTATCCTAAATACGGCCCCGGACAAATGTGGGAAACCGTAGCCCGTCAAGTCTTGGCCTTGGGTGGAGAAATTCACCTTCAATCCAAGGTTTTTGCCTTGCATAGAACACAAACTCAAACCATCGAGGCAGTCAGCTTCCTAGATGAACAAGGGCAAGACCACACGATAGAAGGAGATTATTTTATTTCCAGCATGCCCATTCAAGATTTGCTCAAAGGCTTAGAAGGAGAAAAACCTTCTGATATCCAGCGGATTAGCCAAGGATTGTGCTATCGCGACTTTATTACCGTGGGTTTACTACTAGATGAACTGAAAATTGGCTCCGTAAAAGATAACTGGATTTATATTCAGGAACCTGAAGTGAAAGTTGGGCGTTTACAAATTTTTAATAATTGGAGCCCCGCGATGGTCGCTGACCCAGACCATACCTACTGGATCGGTTTAGAATATTTTTGTTACACGAACGACCCGATCTGGCAGATGTCAGACGAAGCCTTGATACAACTGGCTATTGATGAGCTGGCACTAATCCAAATCATTGATCCTCAGAAGGTGAGAGATGCTACCGTTATCAGAATGCCCAAGACTTATCCGGCTTATTTTGGGACTTATGATCAGTTTCCTAAGCTCAGGGAATATTTAGATGCCATCCATAACCTATATTTGGTGGGTAGGAATGGGATGCACAAATACAACAATCAGGATCATTCCATGCTGACCGCGATGGAAGCTGTACAGAATATTAAACACGGGGTTCGCAGCAAGGAGAACATTTGGGCTGTCAATACCGAACAAACTTACCACGAGAAGAAATAAGTAGATAACCATTCCCCGTAAAAAAAATAGACAATTACAATATTTAATAATATGAGCATACTAATCTGGATTTTGCTAATAGGGGGAATGGCTTCTCTACTCGTGATTCTGATGGCAGATCGAGAACAGAGAAAAATCGGTCGTCAATTTGGAGAATTATTTCTGGAAGTAGATCGGAAGTATGAAGATTTTGTAGAAAACCGAGTCAATCTGGCCGTACTCAGGCAAGAAAACCCAGAAATGAGTATCGAGGAGATTAGCCAAAAAGCCTATTTAATCCTCAAACCAGAGATTAATGGGCTAATGGCCTATGTCCACGCTATCAATTATGCCAGCGTACCCATTCCCTATCACTCCAAGTATTTCAAAGGAGCCATTTCCTTATGCAGTGCTTATTTGAGAAAAAAAGATAAGCAAAACCTGTCCGCGTTGGCTTCGGAAGATGAGGCCAAATTTCACGAATCTTTTCAAGATGCCATCATCGCCGATATGACCCAGCGCATGCTTTCTCTGAAAACTGGAAATTATTTAGATTAAAGTACTTATGAATTCCTTTCGGCAAAAAGCTCCTCGATAAAATCATCATAATCTAGAGCCTTCGCAAAAAGATGATCATTATAGTAAGTAACTAGCACTTTGATATAACTGGGGCGATTATCTACACTGATGTGCTCTAGGAGAATATTTCCGTAGAGCTGATTGCAAAGCCCTTGATTAATCGTACCCAAGCGAATAGAAGGCTTAAGGTAGTACTTATCCTTGGTTTCCACGTAGTCGCCTCGATCAGTAATTTTTCGTTCAGCCACTTGAAGATGGTAATTGAGCGTTTGCACTCGTTCTTTGAAATAATCCAGCAGATGCTGAAATTTTTTCTTACCAAAATTTGGGTGATAACTAATCGCGAAGCCATTTGCCCCGTTAGATTTGAAGAGATGAACTTGTATGGAGGAAACGATATCTGCTTTTTTGTAAAAATAAGCCTGTGCGATAGCTGTGATAAACTCTTTATGTTGGTCAGAGGAAAGCCATTTTTGATAAGCTTGTTTATCTTTGGGGCTTCGTTTCAGGATTTGCTTCACGTAGTCATTCACAAGGGAAGTACGATTAGCGAAGATTTTCTTAAGGATTTGGTCAAAGTAAGACATATTGTAGAGGGATTTTCAAGGGTTTAAGCCTAAGTATTGGAATGACTTCTTTTACTTTTTGAAGCAATCTGAGAAGATTTCTTTATGATCCATATATTTTCTATAAAACCTAATCGTTAGCTATTTAGTTTGAGTAGCCAAAGTTTGGGTTATATTCAGAATGGGTACAAATTAGCTGCTACCCTTGATCCCATAACGAAGCGAAACCTCTATGAAATTAATTTTACCAAGCTTGCATTCTTTTTGTCATATCTCATGTCCTCCCAAGTCTGGTTGGATGCTATTATGGTTTCAAATATTGCTTTTCGTAGCGGCTTCGGCCAAACCCAGTCAACCTTCTATCGAAGTGATTCTACGTCCAGGTTCTCCCACGGCCGATACACTGAGCTTTAGCCCTGATACTACCGATGCGATTATTCGGATTTGTGCCAATGACACCGTGCGGTTAGAAGCCTTTTCCAGCGGGCTAGGAACCTTGACTTTTCAGTGGCAATCTTTCAATGGTTTTAATTTGGGTGAGCCGGGTAGAATCTATGAAGGACTTCTGCCAGACGGTATATACAATGTACGCATCACAGACGATGCAGACGGGCAATCTATTGTATCCAATACACGTATTTCCACTTGCATTACCACTGCTACGCCACTTATTACTATCGAGACGAATGGATTTTCCTCCATTTGTGATCAACCCGGATCACCACCATTGATCTTAGTAGCGAAAGCGGTAAATCCAGATAATAGCTTTTCCTGCTTCCAACCAGATCGTGGCTTTCGTTATCAATGGCTTTTCGCAGGCGATACCATCGTAGGTGCTCAAGATGACACACTCATTCTAAGCAACAGTGCCTCGATTGGTAGCTACTCAGTGCTCGTGGCAAATGCTTGCGGAAGTGCCGTCTCCCCTCCTCTGGAGGTAGATTTGGTAAGTAATCCTCCTCCTGATTTTACGATCAAGTCCAGCACAGATAATGATGTTTTATGTCCCGGGGGAACGCTCATACTCCAAGCCGAACTCAACGGTGCGGGCTCTGTGGATATTTATCAGTGGTTTTTGAACGGCAATCCCATCAACAATGCCAACACAGAATCACTTACCATCAACCAAACCGGCACTTATCGCTTAGAGCTGAGTAATAGCTGTGGTAGTCGAGATAATTCTCTTCTGATTCGCAACACCCCCCCACCCACTACGGTGCAGATTGATTCTTTTCGTGTGGATTGCGATAGTCTTATCATAGGGGCCACACAGGTCAGTCCTGCCGCTGCTCGGGCAGACGTACAACGCTATGAATGGTATCACGAAGGGGAACTGATTCAGAGCTTTGATGCCCCTTTTGAACCTAGCCAGCCCATCTCGACTCCAGCTACTGAATCAGGCTTTTACTTTCTAAGAGCCATTCACCCGTGCGGTTTGACCGATTCTGACTCCATTCTATTAGAGATTGAAAAAGCTCCTACATTTGCAAATATCATTCCCGAAGCGGCTCCTTCTTTGGCTCCTTCCTGCAGTCCTCCGGTTAGTTTGGTTCCTTTGCGAGCAGAGTCAGACGGAGAAGCCATCTCTTATCAGTGGATGTTTTCAGTTGGTGGCAGTTTTGCTCCTCCTGACAGTACCATCGTGGGTTCGGATTCACGAATAGATGCTGATCAAGCGGGTTTTTATCAATTGACGGTTAGCAACAATTGTGGTGTCATCAGCTCAGATGTTTTTGAGATCAGTATTGTCGAAGATATTAGTAGTAATAACTTATCGGTTGATTCTTTTGATCCCAATCCTAGTTGTGCGGGTGCTATTCAACTGAATACTCAAAGCTTAGGCGATGGTGTTATCTACATTTGGAGGTCAGAGAATACGCTTGACACAACGCTTGTAAATAGCTTCCAAGCCACCCAAAGTGGTAATTACACCGTACAAGCTCTGAATGCTTGCGGTTCTACGCCCATTTCTACTTCTTTTGGCGCAACCATCGAGGAAGCACCCGGTGGGCTTGTGGTAAGTACAGACCGTCCAGAACTTATCTGTTCCTCCTCTGGCTTGAGGGAGCAGGCAGTATTGAGCGCGCAACTCAGCTCAGGGAGCAATCTAGCATATGATTGGCTTCGGGTTAGTGCGGGACAAATAGAGAGCGTAGGCGACCAAAGCCAATTAACAGTTAGTGAAAGTGGAGATTATATACTCCGGGTATTCAATACCTGCGCCACGCTTATTTCAGATACTATTCGTCATCGTTTTGAAGTGCCCCCCTTGGAGAGTGAACTGCGAATCTTGGTAGATCCCTGCTCCAAGACCGATACGGTGATTCTTAGGGCTTTTACCAATGCCACGAATGCTACCTATGGTTGGTTTAGAAATGGAAGTTTAATCATCACGACTAATGAGCCAGTTTTAGAAGTGACCCAACCAGGGAATTATCGTGTGAGTGTATCCAATGATTGTAATACTACCGGGGTTTTGTCTCCGGGGGTCAATGTAGAAATAGGGAGAACCTTGGCTACCCCTGCCATTGAACCCGAGGGAATCGATCGTATTTGCCCAGGCACCAGCCTTCTCTTAGAAGCCAACTTTACTAATCCTGGTTTCAATGTGGGTTACCAATGGTTTAGGAATGGAAGTGCTATTCCGAATGCCCAAGATCAAACCCTGGAGGTCAATCAGTCGGGTTTATATCAAGTACAAGTTTTTGATCAGAATAATCCTACCTGCTCCAAGCTTTCCAGCCCCTATTCGCTCTTTGTACGCCCAGAACCGCTTTTACTAATTAATGTCAGAGGGTCTACGAACTTTTGCGAGGGAGACAGTGTTGTACTGAAAGCCAATCCCACCATATTCACACCCAATTTAGTGTGGAGAAGGCTGAGCGATCAGCAATTACTATCTCAGGTAGATTCTGTAACCATCAAACAAGAAGGTCTCTATCAATTAGAAGCAACTTACAACGAGGGTGTTCCTGGTTTTCCCTGTGATTTCGTGGCCGTACAGCGTATCCAACTAGAAGCTCTTCCTGTTTCCACTCCGGAAATCGTGGTGCAAAATGGAGTTCTAACCGTGGCTAATAATTCTGATAATTATCAATGGTTTTTGAATGGAGTTCCTATTTTGGATGCCAATGAAATGAACTATTTTCCCTTGGATTCGGGATTTTATGCTGTCTCAATTCTCAATGGTAATGGCTGTAATGCCACATCAGAAGAAGTATTTAGTTTAGGAACTTACTTAGAAGAGACTGAAACTTTACGTATTTCTCCTAATCCCAACGTCGGTTCTTTCAAGGTTAGCATCGTCAGTGAAGCAGAAGCCACCGTATCCATTGTCAATTCTGTAGGACAGCTAATTTTAGAACAGCAAATATTACCCAAAGCCAATAGCATCGCAGGTTTCGGAGAGATTCGCGTGGCTAATTTACCTCCCGGCCTGTATTTCCTGAGAGCCTCAGTAGATGGTAATTGGTTAAATAGAAAAATTTTAGTAGAATAAATGGTTGAATGCTTGAAGATTATGATCTAAACAGCTGGATCAAGACAAAACAAGTAAACCACATGACTATATAAGCAAACTATGGCTAAAGCTAAAGAAACTTTTCAGAAAAAAGTCAATATTAAAAATCGTAAAGCCTCGTTCGAGTACGAATTTCTGGATAAATACGTGGCAGGAATGGTACTACAGGGTACTGAGATCAAATCTATTCGCCAAGGAAAAGTCAATATGCAAGAGGCTTTTGCCTATTTTAAAGATGGCGAGCTTTGGATCAAACAAATGCACATTTCTCCCTACACGAATGGTACTCACTACAATCACGAGTCAGACCGTGAGCGTAAGCTTTTATTACAAAAGCGCGAATTAAAAAAACTAGAAGCGAAGATGGAGCAAACAGGTCTGACCATTGTCCCAACTCGTATGTTTATCTCCGACAAAGGCTACGCCAAGCTAGAAATTGCCCTCGCCCGAGGTAAAAAACTCTACGACAAACGCGAAGATATCAAGGAAAGAGATACCAAACGAGAACTAGCCCGGATGAAACTTTAAGAGAAAAGTAGATAAGTTTGTCAGATACTCATTTTTTTTTTACTTATTTGAATCTATTTAGATCGTTTTCTAACAAAAAAAGCTTTTAGATTGAACTTCATGCAAAGAATTATACGAAAAATCATAGATACTGCGCTTTCTTACAAAGGCACACCGTATCTATGGGGAGGCACGACCACCGAGGGGATGGATTGTTCTGGTTTAATGATCAAAGCCTTCAAGGCGGGGGGAATTAATATTCCCAGAGTAGCCGATGAGCAAGCGAAGATTGGAGCCACCATGGAATTAAATGAGTTGACGCCAGGCGATCTGTTGTTTTTTACCGATCAGCCTGGCAATGATAAGATCACCCATGTAGGTTTAATCACGAAAGTAAGCGAAGACTTGAGTTCGGTTACCTTTGTCCACGCCAGTTCCAGCCGTGGTGTGATGGAATCAGAGTTTTTCTCGGATTATTGGCAAAGTGTTTATCTACAAGCGACACGCCCTTCTGCTTTTTTGAGTGCCGTGTAAAGATTATAGAAACAAGCTAGACTTTTATGTGTTTTCATAGATAATGAAAGCAAAAGTATTTACTTCGAGCATCCTGGAAAAGAGCATATCCAATTTGGGAATTTGTCGGCGTTGTTTTCTCGGCTTTTTCACACTCTTACTATGTATATGGAGCTTAGCTGCCTGTAAAGAGACGCCTCCCTTAGAGAATTTTGATCAACAAACTTGGAAGCAGGATCAGCTTGGCTGCCAAAGTCTGAGAAAAAGCCTCTTGGAAAACCTTAAAGCCAATGAATCCAGATTAATCGGGCTAGGACAAAATCAGATCATTAGCCTACTGGGAAAACCCGATTTGCAGCAACTCTACCAGCGAAATCAACGCTTCTACGTTTATTTTTATCAAAAAGGCAAACAATGTGAAGATAAAACCAAGGTGAATATTCAAGACGCACCCCTAGTTAAGATTCGCTTTAGTGCCCTTGACCGTGTCACGGAGCTGAGAATACAATGAAGTCTATGCGCTTACCCTAGACCCACCGAGTATTATCAACTCGGATGGTCTAGGGTAATGCCAAAGATCAGCAGGAGTAACTATTGGTCAATCGCTTGCTTCAAATCACGGATCAAATCTTCTTGATCTTCAATCCCTACACTCAGCCGAATCAGCGTGTCTTTTAGACCTGATTTTGCTCTTTGCGGGGCTGGAATGCTCGCGTGTGTCATCGTGGCTGGGTGTGTGCAAAGCGACTCAACCCCACCGAGTGATTCTCCCAAAGAAAATACTTTCAGACTTTCCATCACCCGGATCGCTTCGTCCATTTGATCTCCTTTTAGCGTAAAAGAAACCATTCCTCCGAACTGGCGCATTTGCTTGCGGGCGATATGGTGATTTTTGTGATCTTCGAAGCCAATCCAATATACTTTATCCACCTTGGGATGTTCTCTTAGAAATTTGGCCACGGCTTCCCCGTTCTGAGAGTGGCGATCCATACGAATGTGCAGCGTTTTAATTCCTCTCAATACCAAAAAACAATCCTGCGGCCCTGGTACTCCCCCACTCGAGTTTTGAATAAAGGCAAGTCGTTCGTGAAGCTCTTCCGAATTAGTAATCAAGGCTCCCATCACCACGTCCGAGTGCCCTCCCAGATATTTGGTCACCGAGTGCATCACGATATCGGCTCCCCAGTCCAAGGGATTTTGTAAATAAGGAGTGGCAAAGGTGTTGTCCACGCAAAGGAGTAAATCGTGTTTCTTGGCCACTTTGGCCACCATTTCCAGATCAATGATATTAAGCAGCGGGTTGGTAGGCGTTTCTACCCAGAGGATTTTGGTTCTTTCGTTAATTTTTTCTTCAATTGGCTCAGGCCCTTGGGACATGTTCACAAAATGCGACTGGATTTGGAAGCGGTTAAAAACCTTACTCATGATTCGGTAGGTTCCCCCGTAGAGGTCATCACAGGCAATAATTTCGTTACCACATTCTAATAATTTCAGAATAGTATCGGTAGCAGCCATTCCCGAGGCAAAACACAAGCCATATTTACCATTTTCCAGAGCAGCCAAGTTTTTTTCTAATACCGTACGTGTGGGGTTCTTGGTGCGAGAATACTCATAGCCCTTGTGCTTGCCAATGCCCTCCTGCACGTAGGTAGAGGTTTGAAAAATAGGGGTCATGATCGCACCCGTGGAAGGATCAGGCTCTATGCCAGCGTGAATGGCTTTGGTTCCAAATTTCATAGTATGATTTCAATTAAGGTTCAATAGTAAAGATAGAAATTTCACGAGAATATAAGGAAGAAGCCATCAGATTAGTTCAGAGAAAACCAATACGATCAGAAAGGCGACAGGGCGCAACTCAGGAAGGGAGGATTTTCTCAAAACTTACTACCTTTTATTGCATAGTAGCTTGTATATATAAGTTCTTCTGACTACTTTTAGGCGATCATACTAATTTTTATGAAATATGTAATGATTTAAATGTAGTCACGACTAAATAAAAGTACGAAAAGCAATGCTATCATTTCAGAGGCTTTGAAAGACAGAAAAACTTTGTTAACTAGCCGCATCTTTTAAAAGTGCAGAATCATATCCTCAAAAAATAATTAAACACTTGTAAAAACAGGAAACCACACCCATGAAATTAACGATTCAGAACCTCTCCAAGACTTATTCTAATGGCGTACAAGCCCTTAAAGATGTGAATCTAGAGATTACGAATGGCATGTTTGGCTTACTCGGGCCCAACGGTGCCGGTAAATCTTCTTTGATGCGTACGCTGGCCACGCTTCAAGAAGCAGACACGGGCTCGGCTCATCTGGATGATTTAGATGTACTCAAACAAAAATTTGAGGTAAGAAAAATCCTAGGTTATTTACCTCAGGAATTTGGTGTCTATCCCAAGGTATCGGCCGAAATGATGCTTAACCATATCGCAGACCTGAAAGGCATTAATCACAAGAAAGAACGTAAGGAAGTCATCGAGGCAACTCTCCAAAAAGTCAATCTCTGGGATGTACGCAAAAAACGCCTAGGTACTTACTCAGGTGGTATGAAACAACGATTTGGCATTGCCCAAGCCTTGATTGCTAACCCTAAGCTTATCATCGTGGATGAGCCCACGGCGGGTCTTGATCCTGCCGAGCGCAACCGCTTCCACAACCTACTCAGCGAAATCGGCGAAAATACCATCGTGATTCTCTCCACGCATATTGTGGACGATGTAAGCACACTCTGCCAAGAAATGGCTATTATTTGTTTGGGAGAGGTGATTTTGAAAGGCAACCCCAGAGAAGTAGTTCACGATTTCCAAGGTAAAGTCTGGAAAAAATTCATCGATAAAAGTGAGCTGGATGATTATCGTCAAAATATGAAAGTAATCTCCACGCGACTCGTTACGGGTAGAACCCTGATTCACGTGTACAGCGAAACTCAACCCGATGCTAGCTTCGAGAGTGTCAACGCCGACCTGGAAGATGTATACTTTGCCAATATCTCGGAACGAATGGATGTCATGACAGTTTAGCCTGCCACCCACAGACGACAGACCAAGGTCGGTTGTGACGTGGTATAGTTTGTAGTGCCTGAATTAAAAAATCCAAACTGTAGTCTGCAGACAGTTGTCTGTGGGCTGAATCAAAAAACAATAAATCCATGTTTGCTAAAATATTTTCTTTCGAGCTGAAGTACCGGATGATTCGTCCGGCGACTTATGCCTATTTTGGTATTTTATTTCTATTTGCTTTCTTGACGGTGATCAACGGAGGAGGCCCTTCATCAGAAAAAGCCTATGTCAATTCTCCTCAAGGGATTAGCTTGATTTTGATCATACTGAGTATTTTTTCCATGCTCTTGGCTTCGGCCATTATGGGTGTGCCCATCTATCGGGATAAAGAACACAAAACTGAGCAATACTTTTTTGCTTATCCACTCTCGGAAAGCAGTTATTTACTAGGGCGTTTTCTGGGTTCTTTCGTGGTCCTGATCTTGGTCAATCTGGGTTTGCATTTGGGTATTTTGCTGGGTTCAGCCTTGGGGCCTTTTTTGGGTTTGGAGGATGCCTCGCGCTTTGGTCCCTTTAATTTCATGCATTATCTCTACCCCACGCTGATTTTTACGATTCCCAATCTCTTTTTGGCAAGCACCGTTTTCTTTGCCTTAGTAGCACTGACCAAGCGTATTTTCACAACTTACGTGGGTAGTATCGTGTTGCTCATTGGCTGGCTTTTAGGAAATTCACTACTACAGGAAATCGAGTATCGGAACGTGCTTGATATTATCGACCCTTTTGCTTTTAATACTTACATTAACGCCACGCGCTACTGGACACCCGTGGAGCAGAATACCTTACTGGTTCCGCTGCAAGGAAATCTACTGATTAATAGAATCTTATGGATGAGTGTTTCGCTCGTGATCTTTGCCCTGACGGTGCTTAGATTTGACTTTGCTCGCTTCTTGGCCAAGGCCTCTGGTAAGAAAAGTAAAACGGTATTAGAGAAGCTTCCCAACGTGAGTCTGCCGATCCCTATTGCGACCAAAGTTTTCACACGGGGCAGTCTTTTCAAGCGTATGTTCCAGTTAGCAGGTCTAGAATTTCGCAATATCATCCGAGATGTGTATTTCTTCGCCATTCTGCTGGGTGGGCTGCTGTTTTTGTTCTTAGATGGTTGGTTTGGCTTCTCCACTTATGGTACTCCTTCCCTACCTGTTACCTATTACATGCTGGATGTCAAGGACTTTGAGTACCTGATTTTTGTCTTTATCCTCATCACTTTTTATACTGGCGAGACCGTGCACCGTGATAAAACCTCTCAATTTGCCCAGATCACGGATAGTTTGCCCATTCCCAACTGGGTACAATACGGTTCTAAGTTTTTGGCTCTGGCACTGATGGCTTTTTTCTTAGTTAATTTGGTGTGGGTAACGGGTATTGCCAATCAAATTCTACAGGGATATTTTCGCTTCGAGTTCCTCACTTACCTGACCGATTTGTACTTGATCGAGTTTCCCGAGTACCTAGAACTGGTCATGCTGGCTTTTATCGTGCATATTCTCGTGAATAGTAAATTCTTGGGTCACGTGGTGAACATTGGTATTTGGCTCTTGATGTTTGGAATAAGGAATTTTGCCGAGATCAATTACAATCTGTTTTTCTACAGCTATACTCCCAATTACTTAGTATCAGATATGAACGGATTCGGCCATTTTGCCGAGCCTTTGTTCTGGTTTCATCTGTATTGGCTGTCTCTGGGCGCAGTTTTCTTGGTGCTGGGGAATCTTTTCTGGCCTCGAGGCACCGAAACGAGTTTTAAAGTACGCTGGAACTTGATGAAGCAACGCTTCAAGGGAAGTACCGCCGTGGCCTTGACTCTTTTTACCCTGATGTTTATCGGATCGGGTGCTTACATTTACTATAATGTCAGTGTACTCAATACCTACCGCACGGCCAAGGAAACCCGCCGCTTGCAAGCTGAATACGAGAAAACTTACAAGAAACTCGAGCGTGCCAATCAACCCAAGATCAAAGATGTGAAAGTATTCGTGGATATCTATCCCGAGCAACGTGCTACCAAGGCCAAAGGAAAATTCGTCGTCGTGAATCGTGGAGAGCAAGCCATTGATTCGCTTTACTTGAATATCTCTCAGCAGTTTAGCAAGGTAGCCATCAAAGAAATGACCTTAGACGGTAAATCTCTCGAACTTGTCAAAAACGACAAGGATTTAGCTTTTCGCATCTACACCCTCAGCGATCCCATGCAACCCGGTGAGGAGCGTACGCTGGAAATGGAAATAGAAGCACGCAACGAGGGCTTTACCAACAGTGGCTACAATCAGTCTATTGTCTACAATGGCACTTTCTTTAATTTGGGGCTATTCCCTTCCTTTGGCTACAACGCGGGCAGAGAGTTAACAAGCGATAATGAGCGTAAAAAACACGACCTGCCCGAGAAAGAATACAGCCTCCCTCCACAGGATGACCCTTATGGATTGAGTAACCTACTTTTTAACGACGATGCCTACTACGTGAGCTACGAGGCCACCGTCAGCACGGCTCCTGACCAAATTGCCATCTCGCCAGGCTATCTACAAAAAACGTGGGAGAAAGACGGACGCAAGTATTACTACTACAAGATGGAGGGTGAAATGGACTTGTTTGCCAACTTTAGCTCCGCCGAGTACGCCGTGGAACGAGAAAAATGGAAAGGCCCCAAGGGACGAGAGGTGAACATCGAGATTTTTCACCACCCCACGCATCAATACAACCTAGATCGCTTCATTCAATCCGTCAAGTCCTCTTTGGATTACTACGCTAGTAATTTCAGTCCTTATCAGTATCGTCAGATGCGAATTCTGGAATTTCCTCGCTATGCAACCTTTGCGCAATCCTTCCCGAATACGGTTCCGTATGCCGAATCTTTTGGCTGGATTGCCAACTTCAATAACCCTGATGATACCGATTATGCCTTTTATGTAACCGCGCACGAGGTAGCACATCAATGGTGGGGGCATCAGATTACGCCTAGTCAGACCCGTGGAGCCAATCAGGTTTCAGAATCTATGGCCGAGTACTCTGCCCTGATGGTGCTCAAGCACGAGTACGGAGAAGAAGCTATGCAGAAATTCCTCAAATACAGCTTGGATAGTTACCTGAGCGGTCGCGCGAACGAAAGTAAATTCGAGGAAACGCTCTTGGAAAACGACACGCGGGCTTATGTCTGGTATCGCAAGGGATCTCTAATCCTGTATGCTTTGCAGGATTACATCGGTGAAGCGCGTTTGAATCAGGCTTTTTCCAAATTTCTCAAAGAAGCTGCCTTTCGGCAAAAGCCTCCTTTCGTTACCTCCAACGAGTGGTACGGCTACATTCAAGAAGTAACCCCTGACTCGCTCGAGTATTTATTAGAAGATAGCTTCGAGAAGATCACGCTCTACGAAAACCGCGTTGTCAATGCCGAGTTTGAACCCTTGAAAAACAACAAATACAAAGTTAAACTCACGGTAGACAGCCAGAAGAAATACTATGACAAAACTGGCGAAGAGCAAGCCATTGGTCAGAAAGCCAATTTGATTGATATTGGTGTTTTTACCGAAGATACCAAAACGGAGCAAGGCTTGACCAAGAAAGTACCGCTTTACCTGAAAAAGCATTGGATCAAACCCGGGGAAAGCACCATCGAGGTGGTGGTAGAAGGCAAGCCCATCAAAGCCGGCATTGATCCTTACAATATACTCATTGACCGCATACCAGATGATAATGTGCAAACGGTCAAAGAAGTACTATAGCTTTTTCTCTCTGGCTCAAACCTATCAAGTCTTGAAGACTTGGTAGGTTTGTAACCATGAGATCCCAGTTTTACAAATAAAAAACAGATGCTCACCTCCATGGAGCGCAATCTTAGGAACCACTCAAAATCTCATGGATATACTCGATCTCATCCTCCAAGATACTATGAGGCGCATTCGGGTAAATCCGTTCCTCCACCTCTGCTCCCATTGCCCTGAGGATTTGTGTACTTTCCCTAACCCGAGTCAAGGGCACGTGTGCATCAACATTACTACAACCCAACAAAAAAGGCGTACCTTGAAAATCTCCTGGATACTTACTTTTATCTAAGTCCGCGCCAATTAAGCCACCACTCAGCACAAATACACCGCCATATCGCTGGGCGTGCCGTGCTACATATTCACTAGCTAGACAAGCCCCTTGTGAAAAGCCCAAAAAGTAAATTTGCTTACGCTGAAAACCTTGCGATTTTATATCTTGTACCATCGATTCTAGCACCTCGAGAGCACTGGACAGGCTGGGTTCGTTTTCTTCCACGGGAGCCATAAAGCTACGCGGATACCAAGTATGTTGAGTAGCTTCGGGAGCCAGAAAAGCAAAGTTTTCTACTTTCAAATGTTTAGATAAATCTAAAATACTGGCGGCACTGGCCCCTCGTCCGTGGAGCATAATCATGGCGCAGTGGGCTTTGTCTAAACTTGTTCCTCGGTGAAGGACATTTTTTTCGTGAGTATGCATGGGTAAGAATGGATTGAAAATGGTAGATTAAAAACTGATCGTGAAGTAAATACTAAACTCTCAGAGAAATTAATGGTTTTAACTGTATGAGTCAAAAAAAATCAAAGTCAAGCTTTGTGAAAAACAAAAATCTAATCTCCGAAGTAGAATTTCAAACCTCTCGCAGCAGTGGCCCGGGTGGTCAGAGCGTCAATAAAGTCAACACCAAGGTTACTCTACGCTTTGATATTCGCCAGTCCAGATTGCTCAAAGAAAACGAAAAAAACCGCCTACTGAAAGCACTTAGCAATCGTACCAACAAAGAAGGCGTACTGATTCTCTCTTCTGATAGTCAAAGATCACAAATTGCGAATAAAGAAAAAGTGGTCAAAAAATTCAAGCGTTTGGTAGATAAAGCCTTCCAACCCAAAAAAAAGCGAATCGCCACTAAACCCAGTAAAGCAAGCATTCAGAAACGTTTGGAGGAAAAAAGACAGCACTCCGAAAAAAAGCAAAATCGTCAAAATATTTCACCCAAAGATTTTCAGTAAAAGAAATAGCTCACTTCTACATAAACCGCTCAGCGATTTGGGTTCCCGCTGCTCTGTTACTTAGGTCACAAAACTTCCTGACTATTTTGCGTACTTTTACAAAAAAGATCAACGCAGATGAAGCAGTACTTCCCCATTTTAGATTGGTTACCCAATTACAAACGCACATATTTGGCGGGCGATCTGTCCGCTGGATTAACCGTGGGGATTATGCTCATTCCACAAGGCATGGCCTACGCGATGATCGCGGGTCTTCCTCCCGTGTATGGATTGTATGCGGCACTGCTTCCACAAGTCGTTTACGCCGTTTTTGGTACCTCTCGGCAGTTGGCAGTTGGGCCTGTAGCCATGGACTCTTTGTTAGTGGCGGCGGGCATTTCTACCATGGCCGTGGCGGGCACCGAAGAGTACATTACCCTGGCTTTACTACTCGCCCTGATGATGGGGCTGATCCAATTGGTCTTTGGCTTAGCACGCTTGGGTTTTTTGGTGAATTTTTTGTCTAAGCCGGTGATTAGCGGATTTACCTCGGCAGCAGCATTGATTATAGGTTTGAGTCAATTGAAGCATTTGGTGGGCGTAGATTTGGGACGAAGCGATTCCGTGTTTATGATTTTGTACCGAGCTTTTCAAAATTTTGGAGAAATTAATTGGATAACGGTTTCCATAGGGCTGGCTGGCATTGTGATTATCAAGGGAATTAAAAAATTAAATAAAACCATTCCAAGCGCGTTGGTAGTGGTGGTCTTTGGGATTTTGCTTGTGTACTTGGGGCAATTACAGCAATTTCAGGTTAAGATTGTAGAAGCCATTCCTTCTGGACTCCCGGGTTTGCATTTGCCCACCTGGAATCCATCTCGCCTCTATGATTTGTTTCCGGTGGCACTTACCTTGGCCTTGATTGCTTTTATGGAGGCTATTTCCGTGGCCAAAGCCCTGCAAGCCCGCCACGCTGGCGAATATGAGATCCGCCCCAGTCAAGAGATGATTGCCTTGGGAATGAGTAATATAGTAGGTTCGCTTTTTGGCAGTTATCCCACCACGGGAGGCTTTAGTCGTTCGGCCGTGAATGACCAAGCGGGAGCACGAACCAATTTGGCCGCGCTGGTTTCGGCTGGCCTGATTGGACTCACGCTCCTTTTTCTTACCCCTCTCTTTTACTATCTGCCCAACGCGGTGTTGGCTTCTATCATTATGGTGGCTGTTTTTGGCTTGATTGATGTCAAATACCCTCGCTATTTATGGAAAGTGCAAAAACAGGATTTCTTGATGCTTTTGACCACTTTCTTGGCGACTCTATTATTAGGAATTATGCAGGGCATTGGCGTAGGTGTGGTTTTGTCGCTGGTTTTATTAATTTCAAGAACGGCGCAGCCACATTTCGCGGTTTTAGGAAAGCTAAGAGCCTCAGAAGAATACCGAAATGTGAATCGCTTTGAAGAAGTACAAGTGAGGGCAGATATTTTGGTAATTCGCTACGATGCTCCACTTTTTTATGCGAATATCAATCATTTCGTGCAAACCGTACGCGAGGAAGTGACGCGAAAGGGAGATACGCTGAAATTATTTGTTTTGAACGGGGAGAGCATTCACTTCATGGACACGACGGCTCTCTACGAATTCTCACAACTCATCAACGAGCTTAGTCAACAAGAAATTAAAGTATACTTAGCGGGTTTGATCGGCCCCGTGCGGGATTTGCTCACCAAGGCTGGATTTATCCAGCAAATGGGCGCAGATTCTTTTTTTACCCATACTCAAGAAGCGGTAGATTATTATGATCAAAAACCGGAAGTAGTGCAAAACTGTCGGTTTCACATTTCTACCCAATCCAATTTTATTAAATAATAAAAAATTAAAATTTAGAAAAAATGAAAGTAGAACAAATTTATACAGGTTGTTTGGCACAAGGTGCCTATTATATTGAATCAGAAGGAGTAGCCGCTATCATTGACCCCCTGCGTGAAGTCAAACCCTACCTCCAAAGAGCCAAGCAAGATGAGGCCAAGATTGCCTATATTTTTGAGACACACTTTCACGCAGATTTTGTAAGTGGGCACGTCACTCTGGCCAAAGAAACGGGTGCTCAAATCATCTACGGCCCGAATGCACAGCCTTCTTTTGAAGCCACTATTGCCGAAGATGGTCAGGAGTTTGCCATCGGAGCCGTTAAAGTTAAAGTATTACACACGCCCGGGCACACGATGGAAAGTACGACCTACCTACTTTTAGACGAGCAAGGCCAAGAACACGCGATTTTCACGGGTGATACACTTTTCTTGGGCGATGTGGGCAGACCAGACCTTGCCCAGAAGGCGGCCGATATGACCCAAGAACAGCTTGCAGGTATTTTGTTTGATAGCCTTCGGGAAAAAATCATGCCCCTACCCGACCAGATCACCATCTATCCCGGACACGGAGCTGGTTCGGCCTGTGGCAAGAATATGATGAAGGAAACCGTGGACACCCTGGGCAATCAAAAACAAATGAACTACGCCCTTCGTGCCGATATGACCAAAGAGGAGTTTATCAAAGAAGTAACCGATGGGCTGCTCCCTCCTCCGCAGTACTTCCCCATGAATGTGAAACTCAACAAGGAAGGCTACGATGATATTGACCAAGTACTAACACGCGGTACACAAGCACTCGATCCTGAACAATTTGAGTTAGTGGCTAATGAAACCGGAGCAATCGTGCTGGATGTACGCAATGAAAAAGATTTTGTAGAAGCACACGTGCCCCGATCTATCTTTATCGGTCTGGACGGAAGCTTTGCTCCTTGGGTGGGGGCACTCATTATGGATGTGAAACAACCCATCCTATTGGTAGCTCCCAAAGGACGCGAAGAAGAAGCAATTACTCGTCTCTCGAGAGTGGGTTTTGACCAAACGCTTGGCTATCTCAAAGGAGGAGTAGAGGCGTGGAAAGCCGCAGGCAAGGCTTTTGACTCGCTTACTTCCATTCCCGCCTCTGAGCTGAAAGCAAAAATGGAACAGGAATCAGTCAACTTGTTTGATGTGCGTAAACCCGGAGAATATGAAGCAGAACACGCCCAACAGGCTGAAAATACCCCCTTAGACTTTATTAATGAACATTTAGCGGCTTTTCCTAAAGAAGAAACCTTCCACGTGCATTGTGCCGGAGGCTATCGCTCAGTAATTGCGGCCTCTATCCTCAAAAGTCGGGGCATCCATAATCTGATTGATGTGGCTGGTGGCTTCGCAGCCATGAAAGAAGCAGGTGTCGAGATGACAGATTTTGCTTGTCCGAATAATTAGTCAGGGTTTGAGCGGTCAGTATGCAGCATTCAGCGATTAGCTATCCACACTAAATGAGCAGTCGCTGAATGCTCAAACTTTTACAAATCCAGTAGCTGGATATTATTCCTATTCAGGATGATCTTGCCCTGTTTTTCTAGTTTTTTAAGAAGACGGGAAATGACAACACGAGAGGTATGGAGATCATCAGCAATTTCTTGGTGGGTATTTTGAATTTGATCGTTGTGGATGGCTCGGGCTTTGTCTCTAAGGTATTTAAACAATCTCCCTTCCATATCCAGAAAAGCAAGGCTGTCTACAGTCTCGAAAAGCTCCATCAGTCGCTCGTGATAACTATCGAAAACAAAGCCTCGCCAGCTTGGGTACTTGCCCGTCCATTCTTCCATTTTTTGGACCGGGATGGTAATCAATTGGGTAGGAATCTCAGCTACAGCACGAATTTGGCTTTTTTTTCTACCTAAGCAACAAGAAAGTGAGACCGCGCAAGTGTCCCCTCTTTCTAAGAAATAAAGCAAGAGTTCGTTCCCCTCTGGATCTTCTCGCATAATTTTGATAAGTCCATTGAGTACCAAGGGCATATCTTGGATCATTTCACCAATATCTATCAGAGAAAATCCGGCTGGAATCTCCCTGAGTAATCCTACCTGAGTGATCTCTGCCAAGAGTTCTTGCTCGAGATAATGACCATAATATTGTTCAAGAAGGGCTTGCATAGATATTTTATTTAGGGAATCGAGTATAAAAATCCTAGAAAAGAAGTGCGAAACACGGCTATTTCAAAGCAGTCTTTCTCTTCTCGAAGGACTGCTCTATTTCTAATAGCTCTTTTTTCATTTTACCTTGTTTTTGTTTAGGCGCGAAACAGATTGCCTTTTGATAAAAATAAAGATAATGATCGGCTTTGGCTTGGCTCCACTCGATTTCTTCTTGAATCTCACGCCAAAAATACGCTACCAAACGCATGGCGTCCGCGTAGTTATCGATTTTCTCTTTAAAATCATCTACTTGTATCTGTGGTACTCCTGCCAAAAATAATTCAAGTGGCTGAAACTGATGAGTCATTTTGTGAATGTAGTGATCAAATCTTCGCCAGACTTTGACCTCCCCCTCTCGGAAGGCTACCATCATCAAATATCCATCCGGCGAGAAAGCCACTCGGTCAATCGCCTCTGAATCTTCTTCCAAGTTTTGAATCTCTCTTCCTTGTCGGTTCCAGAGCTTAATCATTCCGTTTTTATGCCCACTGAGTATATAATTTCCATCTGGGGAGAAAGCCAGATCTATGACTCCTCCCAATTGTTCACCAAAAGTAAGCAAAATTTCTGCTTCTTGGTTCCACAAATGGATTCCTCGATCAGGACTTCCTGTCAACAAGTATTTTCCATCCAAAGACAAGTCTGCCGTTTGGATGTTATCAGGGCAGTTAAAGATTTGTAGAACTTTTCCCTGTAAATCCCAGAGATGACAAGTATTATCCGCAGAGGCGGTCAGTATAGATTGACCATCAGCGGAAAACCGAGCCATTTCCACAGAACCCACATGCCCTCGGTAGATGTGTGCTTGGCTTCCTGTCATCTTCCAGAGGCGGGCTGTGCCGTCTTCGGAAGCACTCAGGAGCTTTTTTCCATCAGGAGAAAATACCACAGCATTGATGGAGGCTGAATGTCCTTGATAAGCCTTTAGGAAATTTCCTTTGGTATCCCAGAGGCGCATACACTGATCTGCTCCTCCGGTCAATACCCTTTCCCCGTCAGGAGATAGGGCGGCGGCTTCGATGATAGACTGTGGGCCTGAGAATTGCTCTAGGCACTCACCTGCTTGATTCCAGAGGCTAATTTTAAAATCTTCGGTGGCAATCAATATTTTGTCTCCATCTTGGGCATAACCAAGACCCACAATACTGGCAGTCTGCTTGGGAAATTCTGATTGTACTTTCCCTTGGATTTCCCAGACACGCACGCTCTCATCGTCTGAGCTACTGAGAATGCTCTGACCGTCAGGAGAAAACGCTAATGCTTCGATCCAACCCTGATGCCCCTGCAAAACCTTGAGCATTCTTCCTTTCAGATTCCAAAGTCGTATTTTGTGATCATCGGCTCCCGTGATGATATACTTCCCATCTGGAGAAAAGGCGGCAGCATTCACAGTGCCCTGATGTCCTTTGTAGCTACTCAGAAGATGACCTTCTAAGTTCCACCTTCTTACCTCTGCACTTTTTTCAAAAAAGTCTCCACCACCAGTCAGTACGGATTTACCATCGGGCGAGAAGGCTACGATATTAACAGGCGCGTGCAAACGATTGAAGTCGTGGATAATTTCTCCCTGCCAGTTCCATAGCTTAGCCGTTCGATCGCCACTACCTGTCAAAATATGTTGCCCGTCTGGAGAAATGGCAACGGACGATACCCAGTCTTGATGCCCGATTAAAGTTTGGATTTTTTTGCCCGTCAGGTCCCAGATGGAAACTGTGTGGTCACTGCTTCCACTTAATATATGCTGTCCATCGGGGGAAAAAGTAAGGGCCGTAACTGCCTGAGTATGGCCTTTGATTTTCAAAAGTATTTTGCCTTTTAGATCGATGTGCCTGATGACTCCCTCGCTGCTTCCGGTTAAGAAAGATTGGCTATCTGGGGCGAAAGCCGCCGCCCATAAACCGTGCTTGGTTGCTTTGGTCTCTCTGATCAGGTTACCTTTTTGATCACGAAGTTTGGCTTTACCGTCTCCGCCTACACTCAGCCAAAATTCACCATTAGGGGCTACCGCAATAGCTGCCACGAAGCTACCCCATGGCTCTTGGATGAGAAGACGGTAATGCGCTTTGTTTAAATTTTGGCGGATGAGCCGAAGAATATTTTTGTCATCTTGCTTTTGCCAGTAAGCTTTCAGGGCGATGTGTAAAGCCAAGGTGGGGTCTTTGTGTTGATATTCTAAAATTAGATTGATACTCTCTGAAATCAAAAGTTGTTCTTGGAGCTTGCGATTTTTTTCGGCGTAAGCCTGTTCCTGGTCCTCGATTAGTTTCTGATTGGCTTGAATCGCTTTAGTTTCGTGGGCTTCACGGCGACGCATTCCCTCTATGCCTGCCTCCAGTGTGATGAGGTCTTGTTTGTTGAAGAGAATCTGGTCAGGTTCAAACTCAATTAGATCTTGTTTACGGTTCTCGAGAATACGATAGGCTATTTGCCCGGGCAATTGGCTCTGGTTAAAACGCTTGATGATCAAGGGAGCTAGTGTATCGTGGGCAAGGGCATAGATAGTTTGTTCTTTTTGTTTGACAGAAAGAAGTAGGTAGTGGGTTTGACACTCCGCAAGAAGTTCAAGGATGGGAAAAGACAGATGGCTGTAATTTTTTTCTAAATCACTTGCCGCGCAGATACCACCCGTTCCCATAGGGGTGGTATGCCGGTGGAGTAAGTCTAAGAGTAGCCCTGACTCTACGGCTTCGGGTCTACAGGCTCGGATGGCTTCTATTTTTTCTTGTAAAAAATCATCCAGTAATATCCCCTGTTTGCGCAGATTTTCATACAGATCAACGCTAAAAAGGGGAGACTCTGGGTTGATTTCCCGGGCTACTTCCCACATTTTGGTCAATAGTGTTTGGAGGACGGGTGGGATGGCAGAAGCCGTATTATCCACCAGATCATCGGCGATTCTATCCGCCAAACCAGGTTCTAGACTGAGATGATATTTTTCATAGAGGCGAGGTTCACTACTCACACCTTCCACGATTTCTATGATATTTTCTCTGCGCAATGATTCTACAAATTGAGAATGGTATGGAATTTCGTATTTGCGACATAAGTTCTCAATCTCTGCGTGGTATTCTTTGCGATAGCCGAGAATGATTTTTCCATGAATTTTAGGTTTCTGAAAACGCTCGTTCACCTCTAAGGTTCCGTTTTGCTCGGACTTTTTGGTAGGTACGAGAAGAAAATGAAGTAGTTTGAAGAGTTCTTCTAGTTCTTGCTTCGAGCCTCGGGTAAAAGCCTCTTCCACTTGGTCTAGAATCAAAAGGAAGGGTTTCACGGTTTTTTCATCCTTGACAAAACGAAGCAGGTCAAAGAGTTCTTCTAATTCTTCTTCTGCCTCGCGGTTGAAAGCTTCCTTCATCTGGTCGAGTATCCTGATAAAAGATGGATTGGGTTGTTTGCCCTCATGCTGCTGGATTTCTTTTGCTTGCCAAGCAGCCAATATTTCCTCATGACTGCTTGCATCCAATAACTTCTGGACAGAACCCAAGAGTCCTAATTTGACATCTCTCCTCAGATAACAGACTTGAAAATCGTGCAAACGAGGCAGCAGGCCAGCATCCAATAAAGAAGATTTGCCCACTCCAGATTCCCCATAATAAAGAATCAGGGACTTATTTTCATCCTGTACACTTTGGTAGAGATGATAGATATCGCCGTTTCTCCCAAAAAACAGCGGGGCTTTTTCCCGTGTATAATGATTGAGAGCGATGAAAGGATCGTCTGGTAATTTCGTATATAGTTGGTCAGGCAGGGCAGGTAAGCCAAAGTAAGGTAAATCTAAAGACCAACGGAGTGCGGATTCAGATTGGCTAAACAAGCCCCAGGGTTGAGGTGCGATTTTTGGTTGTTTTTTGCGGGAGCCCAAGGAGCGATGCAGGCTAATCTCTTCCTCGTTCATTTGATTGGAGGTAATTAAATGAGATTTGGCCACATCAAATGCTTCTTGAATGCTTGCTTTCTGACTCAGGCTCAGGTAAAAATATCTTGCGAAAGTTTGTGCTTTAGTATCATCAATGGGATTGGAAGTAGCCACTACGGCTTTGACTCCCAGCTCCAAGAGTTTTTCTACCTGCCCGCCCGTAGCACAGCCATTCAAAAAAACTAGCTGTAAATTTTGCTGTTGCGCTAGAAGTTGCGCCAGTCCCGTGGCGTTCGCGTGTTGATCCTCGAGTTGGAGGGCTTCCCCGTTGGCGTGCCCTCCGTAGTGGAAGATGGCAATTCTATTGCGAAAACGGTTAAAATCCTCGAATATATCATCCAAATGCGTGCTTCCCAGATTGTGTACTTTGAGATAACCCCCATCTTCAGCCGTGGCCAGCGTATCTCGAATGAGGTCCTCTTCCTCTCTCAATTGACTCAGATAAGCCTCTCGGTCATTGGCAAAGGCTAGAAAAACAATGGGTGGTTCAGATCTGTGTGTTTTCATGTCATCAATTCACTGACTTTGCAAGAACCCTCTAAGCTAATATAAATATATTTTTTCTTAGCTAAGTTATGTTAACCTATTTTCATATGGGAGAGTTTATGCCCTTCTCAGCCTCACCTTACTCCCTTGGTTATTATTTTTAATCTAGAAGCAACAAATATTAGTAATTTATAAGAAAATCTCTTGCTTTTTATTATTAAATATTATTATATTTGCTTGTAAATATAAATATTTAACTGAAAATAGCATATGATCCAAAAAATTGAAACCCCCGAAGACGTGAGAGATCGCATCGCGTTGATGATTAAAGTATTTGCTAAAAATCCTAATGCATTCAGTGCGGAGCTAGGCGTGCCCAACACACAGATTTACAACATCATCAAAGGAAAAAGGAATAAACCCAGCTTTGATCTTTTAGTTAAGATATTAGAAACTTTTCCTCAAATCAGGGTAGAATGGTTGGTGATGGGGAGAGGTAAAATGGTGTACGAAGGCGAAACCAGAGGAGTTTATGTCAAAGGCACTTTTAATTTTTTCTTGGAAGAAAAAAGCGTACCTTATCAAAAGTCTAGGAATAAGCGTTTACATCTTCGTAAAAACGCTTCCTGAGTATTTGTTTTTGACTAGGAATTAGCTTCTAATATAGATTCAGACTTGATTTTTTCTACAAAAATTTTTAGCTCAAAACTTTTGATAAGAAAGAAACCTGTCAGGAGTATTAATTTTTTTAAAAGAAAATCTCATTTTGGCTATATACTTGCCTGATTTTAGGAAGCTAAAAAAATCCTATTCTTGACTGATTGAATAACTCGTGATTAATCCAAATTCTTACCAAATATTGCCTAAATTAAACATTGTTCAAGAGCCTATGCTAGTTAGAAGACCGCGTCGAAACCGCAAGTCTGCCGTGATCCGAGATATGGTACAAGAGCATCATGTTTCTACTCAGCATCTCATTTTCCCACTTTTTTTGATAGAAGGACAGAATCAAAAAATTGAAGTTCCCTCTATGCCCGGCATCTATCGCTACAGTATTGATCTTTTGCTAGAAGAAATCGCCGAATGTGTAGAGTTGGGTTTGCACACTTTTGCACCTTTTCCCAGTATTCCCGAAACCTTGAAAGACGAACAAGCCACGGAAAGCTATCGTGAGGAGGGTCTGTATCTCAGAGCCATCCGAGAGATCAAGCGACAATTTTCGGACGTTTGTATCATCAGTGATGTGGCGATGGATCCTTACAGTACTGCTGGTCACGATGGGATTGTTCGGGACGGGAAAATTTTAAATGATGAAACCTTGGAAATTTTAGGAAAAATGGCCTTAGCACAGGCCGAAGCCGGAGCTGATATCATTGCCCCCTCCGACATGATGGACGGTCGTGTAGGCTACCTACGAGACGAGCTAGATCAAGGGGGCTTTCAAGAGGTTTCGATCATGGCCTACACCGCCAAATATGCCAGTGCTTTTTACGGCCCTTTCCGTGATGCGCTGGACTCGGCTCCTAAATTCGGCGATAAAAAGACCTACCAGATGAACCCTGCCAATGCCCGTGAAGCCTTGATAGAAGCAGAACTGGATTACGAAGAAGGTGCAGATTTTATGATGGTCAAGCCTGCCCTCCCCTATTTGGATGTCATTCAATTGCTGAGCACACGCTTTGATATTCCGATTGCCGCCTATAATGTGAGCGGTGAATACGCTATGGTCAAAGCGGCCGCCCAAAAAGGATGGCTGGATGGTGAAAAAACCATGCAAGAAAGCCTTATGGGCATTAAAAGAGCGGGAGCGGACGTGATCCTGACGTATTTTGCCAAGGAATTTGCGCAAATTCAGGCATAGATTAGAACGAACTGTCTTTCTCGAGGGGATTTTTTGCTTCCTTCAAACTTCTTCTTAGTTTAGGGCTTGCAAGATCAATCCCCTTACTCAAATTACCATCTACCGTGGAAACAATTATTAGTTGGGATCAGGCTTTTTTCCTGTGGCTCAATAGCTTACATACCACTTGGTTGGATCAGCCCATGTTTATCATCAGCGAAACCAAGACTTGGATTCCTTTCTATCTTTTGCTGATCTTCTGGATGTGGAGGGTTGTTAAATGGAAAATTTGGTTGGTTTTGATTGGAATAGCATTGGTAATTACTTTTTCTGATGCTTTTACCTCGAGATTCATGAAGCCTTTCTTCGCCCGACCCCGCCCTTCACGTGAGGTTAGCCTCCAAGAGCAAGTACACACCGTCAATAACTATCGCGGTGGTGCTTACGGCTTTGCCTCTTCCCACGCGGCAAACTCGTTTGGCTTGGCGATGTTTCTTTGGCTGGTTTTCCGTAAAAATTGGCGATGGGTAAATTTCCTTTGGCTTTGGGCACTTATCGTATCTTATAGTCGCATTTACTTGGGCGTACACTACCCGCTAGATATTCTGGTGGGAGCCTTCGTAGGCATAACGGGAGCCTACTTCATTTTTCTATTGTATCTTTGGGTGCATGGCTTGATTTATGGAAAGCAGGCATCTCTTCCAAAAAATTGAAACTAAATTCAACTCAATAAAATATTCGAACAAATATTCAGCAATCCTATTGCATTTTTGCTAATATTTCCGTTTATTTATGAATAATAGGATGTTACCTAAGTAAATAAAGCTTACAAAATCTGAGAGCAAAACTTATCAACCCATTAAATCAGCTTTACAACCGATTTAATTTATAAAGTAGGCCATAAGTTTTCTTCCACACGATACCCGAAGTCTACGAACCTAACTAATCGTTACCTTTCTACTTATTTACTCCACCTCATTCTATCTGTTGACTTCTTCATTTGAAGACATCTTGTCTACCGATCTAAGGGCAAGGCGGTACAAAATTCATAAAACCTCAAAAATAAAGGGCATTTGACCTCTTTTGAGGTTTTATTTTTTATAAAAAGAAACTCAGATACATTGTGTGATTTAGCAAAGATCTAATTCAAGATAAAAATCGTGTAATTCAAGATCGCCGCAAAACTCACCCAAAGTAAATAAGGAATTAACAAGCTCGCAGCCCAAGAAGACAAGCGAAAGAAATAGAAAATCGTAATACTTAGTGAAACAAATAAAATCGTGATATCAATTAAACCCAGCAGGGGAGATCGCAACCCAAAAAAGGCAATCGACCACATGGCGTTAAAGAATAACTGAATTACGAAAAGAATCATGGCCGTCCGCACTGACTGTTTCCGCCAACCTCGCATCCAAACCAAGCTCACTGAAATCCCCATCATGATATAGAGAAGTATCCACACTGGCGCAAAAAGCCAGTCTGGTGGGGTAAAAGAGGGTTTCTGTAAACTTGGGTACCAAGTAAGGATAGAGCTACGGGTAGCCAAAGAAGCAATCAAGCCTGCCGTCAGGCAAAAAACCACACCGATAATTAATTTACCGATGTTTTTTTCCATCTTTTTCCGACCGATCCGCTGCTTGGTTTCAGTGGGCATACTCAACGTCTAATTTTAGGTAGTTTGAATGATTTGCAATTTAAAAATTGCATCAGAAAAAGAGAAGCATCCCTTAATTTAGCTTAACTCTCTTGTAATTATCCATATAAACCAAGCAAATATAATGACAAGAATGCGGAGATGATTTGTTTTTGGTGGCTGATGGCTGATTTCTTGAGTTTAGTTTCTGCTTAAATAAATCCAAAGCTTATTCACGTGTGGTTTGATGTTGATCTCACGAGGCGCGTAACCACGCGAAGCAACATACAACTTGTCGATATACGGAGGTAAAGCCAGCTTGAATTGACCTTTTGTATCGGTTTGAATTAATTGCTCGTATATTTCTCCATCTCTCTCGAACCAGTAAAGAATAGGACTGTATAGAGGCTCCAGACTACTAATGCAAATAACGTGACCTGAGATTGTTTTCATAACTCATTGAAGAAGATTGATAATTAAGTGTTGGTACGTATTTGGTACCAAAAATGCCTCACTCATCTCTCCTTCCCTTCGTTTGAACTCAGCCACAAAGCTATATCTTAGCCTTCACTGCTTGAAATATACCCTGATTATTACTCCGCCAAATAAGCTAAGTTTAATACAGGTCAAATGCGTAATCAATCTCTGGTACTTTATCGCCGCGCCTCAAAAGGTTCTCGAGGCAAATCTCGGTAGCAGGTGCGCTTTTCAGAAAAAAATATTACAAGCTCTTGAAAAGTATCCCAAGAGATAAAAATACAAAACTCCTTGTGTTCAAATCTGCTCAGTCGTGCAGGCCGCATTCATTTTTGGCCTGACCCTGCCAACGTCCGCTTCTTTTGCTTCCCTTCACGGTACAATATTTACAGCCAACAGATTCGTAACCCAAGGGCTTAAGTGGATGCACAGGAAGTTGATGGTCTCTAAGATATGCTTCTATTTCTTGCGCTTCTACATCAATAATGGGGTAAAATTTGAGCATATCTCCTTTTTCTTCAAAAATCGGGAGCGATTCTCTTCGCTCGCTTTGCCAAGCCATCAACCCTGAAATCCAAACGTGATGTCGTTTTTTGATTTCTGCCAAAGGCTCTACCTTGTTGACCGTACAACAAAGATCAGGATGACTCTCCCAGAGTTTCTCCTGCACGGACATTTCATATTTCCAATGCGCTCCTTGCACATCTACGACTTCGAGATCAAGTAGCTTTTGTAGTTTGTTTTTGTAAAGAATGGTTTCCTGAAAATGAAAACGCGTATCGATGAAATGCACTGGAAGCTGTAAATTTTGCTTAGCAAATAGGTGCAATAAATAAACCGCTGTCGTACCAAAAGAGGAAGTCAACAGAATTTCTTCCTTAGGAAAATCTAGAAACAAAGAAACGATACGCTTTTCAGGAGAAAGCGATCGATATTGTTCGTTTAAGTCAGGAAGACTCGAGATCATGGGTGTACTCACAATGGTCATAGGTTAAAGAGGTGATAATATGGATTAATGATTTTATTTTTTTCGGGCAAATACCTGCTCGGTCAATTCGTTCAAAGCCTTGACTTTGGCCTCAAAATCTCCCTTCAACTGAGCCCGATATGCATAGAGATTGTCTAAAAGTGTCTGGGTATTTTCTGGGAATAACTGCTCAAAAAACTCTCTCAATCGCTTCGCCAGCGTGGGCGATTTGCCATTGGTAGAAATGCCAATTTTCAAATCTCCTTTTTGAATCACTGACCCCAGATAAAAATCACAGAGATGCGGTGTATCGGCCACATTGGTCAATAAATTCCGCTCGCGTGTTTCCCTGCGAATTTCCTCGTGCAGTTGTGGCTGATCCGTTGCCAAAACTACCACATCCTTGCCCTCCAAATCCGACCACTCAAAGCGACGATGGACTAATTGTACCGAAGGATGCTTGGCTGCCAATTCTCTCACCTCTTCTCGGATCAGATCGGCCACCAGCGTGATGGGAGCTTCGGGGCTATTTTTCAGGAGTGCACTTAGCTTCTCGAGCCCCACGTTCCCTCCTCCGACCACCAAGGTCTGGAGGTTTTCAAGCTTCAAAAAAATTGGAAATAAGCGATTGCCTGTGTTTGTCATGAGTTGTGTGTTGTGGGTTATGGGTTATGCGTCTCTTTTTTGGAGTCTTTCTCATCCCTCAAATTTTGAGAGGAGAAAATGCTCGCAACTAGAAACACACAACCCACAACTAATTCATGCGATAAATCGAGTTTGTTCTTCATAAGTTGCGATCAATTCTCGGTGGATATAGGCGCTTTGTCTCTGAAATTCCGGGTGCGTCTGTACCACTTCTCCGATTATAATCACCGCGGGAGCACCGATTTTTTCCTTTTCGGCCAAGGCTTGGATGGTATTGATCGTGCCGATTACGCGTTGCTCGTTTTCCAGGCTCCCGTTGCGAATGATGGCGACACCCGTATGCCCTTTTTGATTTTGCTGGAAAATTTCCGTAATCTCGGCCAATTTTCGCGTACCCATCAGGATAATGACCGTTGCGGTAGATTGCGCGGCCAGAGCTACATCTTGTGAAATTTGCCCCGTCCGAGTCGTGCCCGTGATTACCCAAAAGCTTTCGCTCAGTCCTCGCTTAGTGAGTGGAATTTGCTGTAAAGCAGGTACAGAAACCGCACTGCTAATGCCCGGCACGATGCTCACTTCTATGCCAAAAGACTGGGCATACTCCAGCTCTTCGTGGCCTCGCCCAAAGACAAAGGGATCGCCTCCCTTCAGGCGCACCACGTGCCCGTGTGTGAAGGCATATTTTACGATCAGGCGGTTAATTTCTTCCTGAGGAAATTTATGCTGACCAGCTCTTTTACCCACAAAAATCTTTTCACAATGCTCAGGGGCATAATTCAAGAGTTCAGAATTTACCAAAGCATCATAAAGGATTACATCCGCTTTTTCCAAAGTACGCAGGGCTTTGAGGGTAACCAATTCGGGGTCGCCAGGGCCTGCGCCCACCAGACTGAGATGAGGCTTAGCCATGACTCACCTCCTCTCCTGCTGTATTCTGTAACTGATCTGCACGATATTTTTTGACTTGATCTACAAAATGCTTGGCTTGGCTAACATACATTTTGGCAAATGCCGGCTGTGGTTCTTCTTGGTTAATTTGTAAAACCTGCTCCTCAAAGGTCTCGGTCTGTACAAAATCCTTTGCTTGAAAATATTGATCAAAAGCCCTGATAATCTGCGCCTGCGTGTTGGTTTTAGCTTTGGTATCTAGTAATAAAGCCTTAGCTCCATTCACAAAAACACTGTAAGCGTGGTAGATCGCGTCCGCGTATTGTTCCTGTGCCAGTGCTTCCAAGGCCCAATCATATTTCTCTTCTGTTTCGTAAATCAGGGTGGCTACCAAATCAATGATCACACCAGCACATTCACCTACTGCTTTTTGGATTTCAAATTCATCCTGATGCCCCCAGTCGCGGTAGTCCTTGGCTTGCAGGGTTTCGAGATTGGTGAGCGGTTTGAGTAGGTGATAAAAATACATTTTGCCCTGACGTTGATAATAATCGGCGTAGTATTCACCTGCTTGCGCATTTTCTTCATAATCTTGGAGCAGCCAGCGCAGCACTTCGGGGCCACGCTTGCTCGGCACTTTAATCACCTTATCAGCAATCGTACCCGCACCGTTTTGTCCAACGCTTCCACCCAATAGCACTTGCAGAGCGGGTAAAATCAATTTCCCATTTTTGAGTGAGCTTCCGTGAAAACCAATGGTCGCTATGCCGTGCTGACCACAGGAGTTGGGGCAACCACTGATTTTGATTTTGATGTTTCGGTCAAAAATCAAGTCAGGATATTCCTGACGAATGACGCGTTCCAATTCCTGAGCAATGCCCGTACTGCTAGAAATGCCCAAATTACAAGTATCTGTGCCCGGACAGGCGGTAATATCGGCCGTACTGTCAAAGCCAGGTTCGCCCAGTCCCAGTTGATCTAATGCGTAAAATAAGGAAGGCAAAGCCTCGGGACGAACAAAACGCAGGGCATAGCCTTGATTGATCGTTACCCGAATATCATCAGCGGCGTGCGCTCGGACAATTTTGGCAAAAGCACGAGCCGTATCAGAAGACAGATTCCCTAGGGGAAGTTTGATGCGCACCCCAAAGAAGCCTTTTTGCTTCTGCTCAAAGATATTGGCGCGCAGCCAATTTTGGTATTTTTTCGTGTCTTGGATTTCTACTTCGGGGTAGGTTTGATTGGCTGGAAGTGGCTCGGCTTGGGGAACAATGTCTCGCTTGATCTGGTAAGATTTGGATTTAAGGGCTGTCCATTCTTGCTGGATCAAAGCCAGGACTTTTTCCAAACCCAAATCTTTCAGCAGGAATTTAAAGCGCGCTTTTTGGCGACGATTTCGCTCTCCGTAACGATCAAAAACCCGTAGCATAGCTTCCGTAAAGGGAATCAATTGATCCTCCTCCAAAAATTCATAAGCAGTTTCGGCCAATTGTGGAATGGCTCCCAGACCGCCTCCGATCACGACTTTAAAGCCTCTCTGCTCCTGCCCTGCCACGGTACGGACTTTGGGAATCAAGCCCATGTCGTGGATAAAGGTAAACGCTGAGTCTTCTTCATTGGCCGAGAAGGCAATTTTAAATTTGCGCCCCATCTCCTGACAAACTGGATTACGTAAGAAATACTCGAACATCTCGTAAGCATAGGGCGAAACGTCAAAAGGTTCTTGGGGATCAACGCCCGCCGTTTCGGAAGCGGTGATGTTGCGGACAGTGTTGCCACAGGCTTCTCGCAGGGTAATCTTGCTCTCTTCTAATTTGGCCCAAAGCTCAGGGGTACGATCCAAGCTCACGTAGTGAATCTGAATGTCCTGACGCGTGGTGGCGTGCAAGGTTCGGCTGGCGTACTCGTCGGAAATGTCAGCAATTTTGATGAGTTGCTCCGTGGTCATCCGGCCAAAGGGAATCTTGATGCGCACCATTTGTACGCCGGGTTGTCGCTGCCCGTAGACACCCCGGGCGAGGCGGAGGCTACGGAATTTTTCTTCGTCGATGTTGCCTTCGCGGAAGAGTCGGATTTTTTTCTCCAACTCTAGGATGTCTCGTTCCACGATAGGGTTTTCTAATTCGGTTCGGAAGCTTTGCATTCTTGGGTCTTTGGTATAAGGATTGAAAAATGAAAAAACCTTTCACTGAAAGCGGAAAGGTTTTGGCTAAAGCTGGGCGAACCAGAGCTTGGGGTACAAAAAAACCTTTCCTGCGTGGGAAAGGTCTGATTTATATTTTATGAATTTAATTCAAGTTTGGACATACATCAGCCTTTCCCGAAGTGGGGACAACACCAAAACCAGCAAGCGCATCGCTTAGAAGCGGCAGTTTTTTGATCGTGGAGATATGTACTGATATAGTTCATACAAAAATGTGGGATGGTTTTTGGAGATTTACTCCTTAGCGCATCTGCGAACAAAGCAATGGAATTCTATTCTTTTTCACAAGTCTTAAGTCTTATAGATTTGTTAATAAGTGCAAAAAACTTAGATGAAGTCAATTATCCAGCAATAAATTAATAAAAATCCCGGCGTGAGGGATCAAATTTGGAGATCGTTTTCGGAACCTCAGATTGCTTTGCTAATTTGCACGAAGAGTATACTGCTACTTTTCCTTGATCCAACGAGGCGAGGCTGATCTTCGTAATACGTGTAGAGCTTATCCCAATGTATATGAACCCCGAAGAACGCATTCAAGAAGTTTTTAAGAAAATTGATGCTTTGCAAGCGCAAATCAATGGCTTGAAACGAGAAGTTTCCGAGCTAAGGATTTCCATGCGTTCCGAAGCAGATTCCTCTCTGGCTCAACAACCGCAAACATCAGCTCAGAAGCCAATTTTCCAAAAAGCTACTGAGCCAGAAATCTCCACGTCTCCCAAAAAAAGTGAAGCAGAAAAAGCCTTAGAACAAGCCATACACGAGGCGGCCTCCCAAGCCAAGCCTACTTTTGAAACAGAAACCAACGCAGAGCCAGAAGTTCCCTCGGGCCCAACCCTCTGGGAGCAATTGACTTCGGAAGACTTTATCGGGGGTAATTTGATCAGCAAAATTGGGGTTTTGATCTTGATTATTGGGTTGGGCATTTTTGTGAAATATGCCATTGACGAAAACCTGATTAGTCCGTTGGGGCGTTTACTTCTGGCTTACGGTGCAGGGGCGGCTTTGATTGGCCTCTCCTATTGGCTCAAGCCTAAATACAAATCTTACAGTGCGGTACTTTTGAGTGGTGGCGTGGCTACACTGTATTTTACTACTTTTATTGGAAATACGATTTTTGGTTTATTACCGCAAGGCGTCACTTTTGGCTTGATGTTTATTTGTACGGTCTACACGATTTACGAAGCGATACGCTATGACGAAGAAATCATTGGCATCGTCGGGTTGGTGGGTGCTTATTGCGTGCCTATTTTGCTGAGTGATGGCGGGGGAAAAGTAGCCGTACTCTTTGGCTATATGAGTTTGCTCAATGTGGGCGTATTGGTTTTGGCCTTCCGCAAGGACTGGCAAAGAATGAACGGTACGGCCTTCTGGGTGAGTTGGTTGGTCTTTGGTACTTGGATGCTCTTAGTCAGCAGTACGGAGGATTATTGGACGGCCTCTATTTTTAATTTGATCTTCTTTGCCACTTTTTACGCGGATTTACTGGTTTACCCGATCAATCATCGGAAAAGTTTTGGCGATTTTCGGCTGTTTTTGGTTTTGTTGAATGCTTTGCTTTTTTATGGAATTGGTTGGAGTGTGCACGCGGTTTATTATGAAAAAATAGATAACGTAAATGCGGTTCTTTTCCGACAAAATATGGCTTGGTTTACTTTACTAAACTTCATGATACACGGAGCGGTGGCTTTGTACTTGTTTTTTCGGGTAGAGGTAGACAAGCAAATTCGGTACAGTACGGCGGGCTTGGCGATCCTTGCCCTTACTTTGGCCATCCCGATTTATTTTCAAGGCGAATGGATGACAGTCTGGTGGACGCTGGAAACCGTGCTGCTATTCACGCTGACCAAGCGAAGTGAAATGGTCTTCTTTCGGCAAATTAGCTACATCCTGACGGTGCTGACCACCTTGAGCATCGCTGTTAATTTTGAAGGAGAGTGGCTGGGCTACTTATGGCTAAGCGAAACGCTGGTATTGATTTTCGTGGCGAAGTATCAGGATTTTCCTTTACTGGAAAAAATCAGTTGGGGTTTGGCCTTAATCGCGGCGATTAGTTTCGTGCCTTTCTATGGAGATTATGCCATTCTTTATTATTGGCTCGGTGAAACGCTGGTCATTTTGGCCCTGGCTTATTTTTTCCGAAGTATGGCTTTGAGAAATGTGAGTTTGGCACTGCTGGGTTTATCAGTACTGGCTTTGCTCTCGCAATGGTCGGCTTTTTATTTTCCAAATTCACTGGAGGAAGCATTCGGGCTCATTATTAACGATTATTTCCTCAGTACCTTGGCTACTTTGGCGGTCGTAGCCATCGTGACGGTGGCCACTGCTTACGGGAAACCTTTTTCAGAGGAGGGTGAAACGTCCGATTTGGAGACACGAACAAGCTCTCTTCATCTTTTTCACGGACTAGCTGGCTTGGGCATTTTGCTTTTGTACGGTAGTTTTTTTGTGGAAATTCACCATTATTTTTCTCATCAGGCAAATTTGCTAAAAGATCAGATTTATTTTTCTTTTAGAGATCTCTACCTTGTAGCTTATTCATTTACTTTTGTGGCGGTTCTTGCTTTCTTCTTCAAGAAATTTAAATTGGAGGCAGAATTGAAGGCGTTTTTTCTGTTGGTGATACATTTTGTATTACTTGGAGCACTCCTCAGATTTGGCTTTCCGGCCATCCTTTCGCTGGTATTAGGTCGCCCGGCTGGTTTCCTTTATCAGGCTGACGCCTATGCTTTTGGCAATGATTACCACTTACTTCGGCTGTGGGTTTATTTAGCGGTTAGTATCTATATTTGGTTTCTGGTGTCATACTTTCCAAAAGAGAATGACAGGTTATTGTCTCTTTTCCATATCACGGCCAATGTCTTAGCCTTATCCTTGCTAAGTCTAGAATTGTATAGCATAGCTGCTCTGAGCGTAGAAAACATTGCTGAGGCGCAGAGATTTGCCCTCAAAACAGGTTTCACCTTACTCTGGGGCACGTACGCACTCGGTTTGATCGCCTACGGAATTTGGCAGAAGCGTCGCTTTCTTCGTTTGACAGGTTTTGCTTTAATTGCTTTGACTTTGGCTAAAATCTTTCTGAGAGATATTAATTATGCCTCGACTTTGCAGACCACCTTGGCACTCATCGGTATGGGTATTTTGCTCTTATTGACCGCTTTTCTTTATCAAAAATACAAAGATATTATCCTGGCCGAAGACGCAGAATAAGTATATTGTAAGCTCTAAACTACGAAAATGCCCGTCAACCGCAACGCTCTCATTCGTTATCGCACCCTAGACCAGTGTTTGCGAAATCGCTTTCGAAAATGGACTTTGGAAGATTTGATCGAGGCTTGCTCCGAAGCTCTCTACGAATACGAAGGCATCGACAAAGGTGTAAGTAAGCGCACCGTTCAGATGGATATCCAGATGATGCGAAGTGAAAAGCTGGGCTACCACGCCCCGATTATCGTGGTGGATAAGAAATTTTATACCTACGCCGACCCTGATTATTCTATTACCAATAGTCCCCTGAATGAGCAGGATTTGGGAAAATTGAAAGAAGTGACCGAGATTTTAAAGCAATTCAAAGGCTTCAAGCATTTCCAAGCCCTCCACGGGATGGTACAAAGGCTGGAAGATCAAATTCATACCGCGCAAACCCAATCGGCACCGATCATTGATTTTGAAAAAAATGAGAATCTCAAAGGTATTGAATACATAGACATACTCTATCAGGCCATTTTACAGCAGAAAACCTTGGAAATTACTTACCAGTCTTTTCGTGCTCAGCAGGCGAGTGCTTTCACTTTTCATCCTTATTTGCTCAAAGAATTTCGCAATCGTTGGTTCTTACTGGGGAAGAGAGAAAATCAACCCGACCTGACTTTATTGGCCTTAGACCGAATGGAGAATATTACCCTTTCGGCCGAACCTTACTTAGCTACTCAGATGGATGTCCATCGTTATTTTGAGCAAGTAATTGGCGTGAGCGTGTCTCCTACTTTGGCAGTAGAAACAGTACAACTCTTTGTAGACCATCGGAGTGCGCCCTATGTCTTGACCAAGCCTTTGCACCACAGTCAACAACTCATCGAGGAGCACCCGCACGGGATCGTGATTGAGCTGCAAGTACAGTTGAATTTTGAGTTAGAAAAAGAAATTTTAGGTTTTGGTGAAACCGTGCGTGTCTTAGCTCCCGCCAAACTCAAGCGAAGAATCAAAACCCGAATTAGCCAAAGCCTGGAAGCCTACCAGATGGAAATCAACGAGAAAGGTCTCAAAAATCACCTTAAAGGCTTGCAAGCCAAGGGCTTTAGTGTTCTCGGTCAGATTTATAGCCAAAGAGCCGTAAACCAAATGCGAGGCTTGATCCATCAATATATGCAAGAAAATGAGATCGAGGATTCACAAGCACACGCCCTGAGACGCTTGTTGATCCATATTCCCAAGCTACGAAATCTGATTTTTACACCCAACCTGAAACGTATCTTGCGGATGGTAGATCCTCAGGCTTTTTTGATCAAAAGCATGTATTTTGACAAAGCCCCTCAAAGCAATTGGTACGTTACTTGGCATCAGGATTTGACTGTTAATGTAAAAGAAAGAAAAGAAATGCCCGGCTTCCAGAGTCGGACACAAAAAGGCGAAACTTTGAGCGTTTGCCCTCCCGAAGCCACGCTTAAGAATATTTTCACCCTGCGCATTCACTTAGATGATACGGATGCGAAAAATGGGGCTTTGAAAGTACTGCCTGGCTCCCACGGTCGTCGTTTTAGTGATGCTGAAATTCAGACCATTACCCAAAATACCTTTCCCTATATTTGCGAGGTAGGCACGGGTGGCGTGCATTTGATGAAACCCCTCTTGTTGCACAGTTCCTCCAAAAGTGTCCAAGCTAAACGCCGTCGGGTGATTCATTTGGAATTTGCTTCCGTAGATTTGCCCAAGGGTTTGGAATGGGCGGAAAAGGCTGATTTTTAAGCTTTTTCTTTGGAAAAATTTGGAGCATTTTTGCTTACAAAAAAGGCTCGCAACAAAGTGAAAATCTCAAAGAATTACTAGCTTTGCCCGTTAATTTTGAAAAGCTTCAACCATATCTTGAATCATTTCAACCCTAATTTTTCAAAAAAGCAAATGAAATATTTAGCTAAGCTTGTTATGTTGTGGTTGCCCGTGCTATTCCTGAGTAATTGCGCCAGTATTGTCAGCAAAAGTACCTATCCCTTTGCGGTAACGACCCTACCCAAAGGCGCTAAGGTCGTCATTCAAAATCGGGCGAAAGAAACCATCTACACAGGGGAGTCGCCCGTCAATGTTACACTCAGGGCCTCAGCCGGTTTCTTCAAGAAAGAGCTTTATACCGTTACGGTATCCAGTGAGGGATACGAGGCGCAAACCAAGGTTCTAGAGTTCAAGCTAGATGGATGGTATTTTGGCAACTTTGCTTTCGGAGGCATTATCGGCTTTCTGATCGTTGATCCAGCCACGGGTGCTATGTATAAGCCCAAGGTGCCATTTCTAACGTTTGACATGGTGCAGGCTTCTGCTCAGGCTGATTTGCCACAACTCAGGATTTATGATTTGGCAGATATTCCCGCCGAATGGAGAAATGAACTCATCAGAATAAATCCTTAGTGTTTTTTTGAATAAACTTGTAACCTCACCGCAACGGGGTTACAAGCGCTTATTTAGGCTTTGATCTCAGGAAATCAGATGTTAAGTATGCATAAATCACTCAGCTAATCCTTCTCGCATTTCCTCCTTTCAAATTTTCTTGTTTTTTTTATGATTCACACGAAACAAGAATTTTATGAAATACGGCTATTCCCTTTTTATTGGTTTGATTTTTATTTACCAAATCAATTTTGCCCAAGAAGTCCTCACGATAGATCAGATCATGCAGGGGCAGGATTTCGTGGGTTATTCTCCAGAAGATATTTATTGGTCAGAAGATGGCTCCAAAATCTATTTTGATTGGAACCCAGCGCAGGAAGCTCGTCCCTCGCTTTATTTTATCAATATCGAGAAAGGTAAGCCCCAAGGCCAACCCCAAAAAGTAGCCGACGAGCAGCTGGCGCAAATCGTACCGCCCTACGGAAATTACAACCAAGATCGTAGCCAAAAACTTTTTACCCGTCAGGGAGATATTTTTCTTTATAAAAATGGGAAAATAGAGCAAATCACTAAGACCTTGGCATCAGAAAGTGATCCTCAATTCTCGAGAGACGGGCAAAAGATCTTTTTTGAAAAAGACAATAATCTTTTCTCCTTGCATCTCAAGCAAGCAACCCTGAGCCAATTGACTGATTTTAAATCTGGCTCCGAAAAAAAAGATAAGAAAAAAAGCGAGCAGGAAGAATGGTTGGAAAAACAGCAAATGGAACTTTTTGAAGTGCTTCGGGCGCGCAAGGCCAACCGAGAAACCGCCGAAGCCGACCAAGAGAAACAGACTTTACCTCGCCCCAAAACTTTTTATCTGGGAGAAAAACGCCTGAGCAATCTGCAAATTAGCCCTCAGGAAGATTTTATTAGCTTCCGACTTACCCAACAAGCCAACCCCGAGTATACCCAAGTGCCTCAATTTGTCAATGAATCAGGCTACACCGATCAAGACCGCGCCCGTCCCAAGGTGGGCAGTCCTGATGATATCTACGAGTTTGGTATCTATGATCTCGAGCGAGATACTATCTTCATGGTAGATTTTAAGCAATTGGAAGGGATTAACCAGGCTCCCGCCTATTATCAGGATTATGAGCGTGAAGATACTACGGCCAGAGAAGTGATTCCGCACGGGCCTTTTTGGTCGGATGATGGCCGATACGCTGTGCTGGTGGTTCGCTCCTTAGATTCTAAAGACCGCTGGATCGTTAGCTTAGACGCGAAAACGGGAAAACTCACTCCACTTGATCACCAGAGAGACGAGGCTTGGATTGGTGGTCCCGGCATTTCTAATTGGAATTTTACAGCGGGAAATGTGGGTTGGCTACTCGATAACCAGCATTTTTATTTCCAATCCGAAAAAACGGGTTATTCTCATCTATACACCGTCCATGTCGTCAGTGGCGAAATCAAGGCACTGACCAGTGGTGAGTTTGAAGTAACTGAGGCTGATCTTTCCAAGGATCAAAGCACTTGGCACCTCACTACCAACGAAGTGCATCCGGGAGAATATCATTTCTACCAAATGCCCCTCAAAGGTGGCAAGCGTACCCGCATTACGCCCAAAACGGGCATGTATGAAGCCACGCTTTCCCCTGACGAAAAGCACATTGCCCTGCGCTACTCTGCTTCCAACCAACCTTGGGAACTCTTCGTGATGCCCAATCAAGCCAATGCGCAGGCGATACAAATTACCAAATCCCTTAGAGATGATTTTCAGCAATACAGTTGGCGCGCGCCTGAAATCATCACTTTCCCCGCAGCAGATGGAGCAGAGGTTTACGCTCGCTTGTATTGTCCCACTGACCCCGAACCACAGGGCAAAGCCGTGATCTTTGTGCACGGAGCAGGCTATCTGCAAAATGCACACAAGGGCTGGAGTAGCTATTATCGGGAGTATATGTTTCATAATCTGCTGGTGGAGCGTGGCTACACGGTTTTGGATATTGATTACCGAGCCAGCAAAGGTTATGGGCGAGATTGGCGCACGGGCATTTACCGCTATATGGGCGGTAAAGACCTGAGCGACCAAGTAGATGGAGCCCAGTTTTTGGTAGAAAAGTATCAAATCAGTCCCGATCGGATTGGCATTTACGGGGGTTCTTACGGCGGGTTTATTACCTTGATGGCCATGTTTACAGAGCCGGGGGTATTCAAAGCAGGAGCCGCTTTGCGTTCGGTGACGGATTGGGCGCATTACAACCACGGTTATACCAGTAATATTTTGAATACGCCTGTATTAGATAGTATTGCCTATGCCCGTAGTTCTCCTATCAACTTCGCCGAAGGCTTGGAAGGGGCACTGCTCATGTGCCACGGGATGGTGGATGGAAATGTCCAATTCCAAGATATTGTCCGCCTAAGCCAGCGACTCATTGAGCTTCGCAAGGAAAACTGGGAGTTGGCCGTCTATCCTTTGGAACCCCACGGCTTCCGCGAAGCTACAAGTTGGGCGGATGAGTACAAGCGAATTTTGAAATTATTTGAAGAAAATTTGAATTAGATAGTTTTCCTTTATAATGGTTCAATCACTGGCGATAATTTTCAAAGCCAAGCGCTCTCCTTTGGTGAGCCAGTTGACTTGCTCACTTAGCTCGGTGAGGGGTACATCTTGGTAAGCCTCTAACGCTTGTGCTTCGAGAGCAGAGAGTACCTTGGGGTGAATGTAGTATTTTTCACAAATAGAAACCGTGTTGCCGAGTACCTGTGCGACCTCTTTCACGAGGGTAGTTTTGAGCTTACGGCGGGGATGTTTGGCAATGATTTGAAGTGCTTTGGGATAACTGGATACTGCTAAAGAAGTACCACCCCAAGTACGAAAGTTTTTGGAGGTAAAATCTTCTCCGGTGATTTCACGCAGATATTCATTTACATCCTGAGCATCAATTTTCTGACTTTTCTTTCGGGCGTCTAAATAGCGAAATATCTCGTAGCCTGGGAGTTCTGAGGTTTTTTTGATGAGGTTCATTAATTGGTTATTGCGAACATTGATCTTGCGATATTTTCCACTTTTGGCTTTGTAGTGGAAAGATACTTCTTTTTGGCTTGTTTCCAAGTGCTTGCGGCGCAGCGTGGTGAGGCCATAGGTTTGATTTTTTTGGCGGTAGTTTTCATTCCCGATTCTCAAATAAAATTTATCCAAAAGCGTCACGACTAGGGCTAGGATTTTAGTTTTAGGCCATTGGTTTTGATTCAAGTCTTGTTCTACCAGCTGACGTAACTGAGGCAGAGCTAATGCAAACTCGTACAGTTTGTTGAACTTGTTCTTCTGGCGATGTTCCATCCAGCGTGGATGATAAACATACTGCTTACGTTCTTTTTCATCATAACCACTGGCCTGAAGATGTCCTTGTTCGCTTTTGCAAATCCACGTCCGTTCCCAAGCGGGCGGAATGCCCAGTCCTTCTATTCGTTCCAAAATGGGTACCTTCTGAATTTGTTGGCTTTGTTCATCTAGGTAGATAAATCCTTGACCCTGACGCTTGCGTGAATAGCCAGGGTCTTGGTCACTCACGTGAATAATTCCTTTGGGAATGGTCATAAATTTCTTTCCAATTTTTGATAGACACGCTCCGATTTTCAAAATCAAATCCGAGAGCGATAAAAATACACTAACTTTGAAGGGCTAATTCTTCAGAGACGAAACGTTCTCAATTCAAGTCGATTATTAAACAAACTTCTCACATAAGCATCCCGATCAAAGCTAGAATCGCACCAGGCATGAAAAAATGGAACATAGGAATCCTTCTAATGACGATTAGTCTAAATATCCAAGCACAAACTATGATCAAAGGCCGCGTCTTTGACCAATCCAATGGGGAAGCCCTCGCCGGAGCTAACATTCTTGCCCCTAGTTCGGGGAGAGGCACGGTAAGCAACGCTCAAGGTTATTTCGAGCTAGAGGCGCAAGACAGCCTTCAAGTCTCCTTGATTGGCTACCAAAGCCGAAAAATTGCCCTTTCTCCAGATAACTCTTTTTTGAGAATTACTTTGAATGCCTCTTCTTTGGAATTGAATGAAATCGTGGTTTCGGCTTTCCAGTCTGAACGCAAACTCTTAGAAACCAGTGGCGCTATTTCTATCATCACCGAAGCCGAGCTACACCGAGATAATGACATCATCATCGCTCCCGCGCTCAATCGGGTGCCGGGTGTGTATATGCATTCGGGCACTTACAGCACCAATCGTATCGTGATTCGAGGGATTGGCTCTCGCTCCCTTTTTTCTACCAATAAGGTAAGAGCCTATCTCAATGAAATCCCCCTTACCACGGGTGAAGGAGAAACCACGATTGAGGACATTGACTTGCGGATCATTGATCGGGTGGAAGTCATCAAGGGGCCTGCTTCCAGCATCTACGGAGCAGGCTTGGGCGGTACGATCAATCTCAAAACCAAACGGGCTGATTATCAACAGACATCCTTTCGGCAAGAAAATTTAGTGGGTTCTTTTGGTTTGTTCCGAAATGTGAGCAGTTTTCGCAGTAGCTCGGATAAATCTAACCTGAATCTGGTCTATTCTAGCATCAACAGTGATGGCTACCGCGAAAATAATGAGTACAACCGCCAATCTTTGACCGCTTTGGGTGAGTTTTATCCCGATGAAAAAAGTCGGGTTACCGTGCTGGGAAATTTGATTAGCTTAAAATCATTTATTCCCAGTTCTTTAAATCAAACTGATTTTGAAGAAAATCCCGAAGCGGCTGCACAGAACTGGGCGAGTATCCAAGGCTTCGAAGATTACGAGCGGGCTTTGCTGGGATTTTCTTACCAGCGAGATTTTAATCGTGATTGGGCGATCCAAGCGGGCGTCTTTGCTAATTTTAGAAATGCCCATGAGCCCCGACCTTTCAATATCTTACGGGAGTCTAATCAGGTTTATGGCTTCAGAACTTACTTGACTTACTCCCCACAAATCGGCTCCGTGAGCAGTAAATTTACCTTGGGTTCAGAATATTTCAAGGAATGGTACGGCTGGCGCACTTTTGAGATTCTCAACAATAACCGCGAAGTTGGCTCCGTGCTGAGCGACCAAGAAGAAATCCGTCAGTATTATAATCTTTTTGCCCAAGCAGATTTTACTTTTGGAGAAAAATTTATTTTAACCGCTGGACTCAATATCAACGAAACCGACTACGAACTCACGGACCTCTTCTTTGCCGATAGTCTGAATCAGTCGGGAGAATATGGTTTTGAGCCAATCATTTCGCCCCGCGTGGGCTTGAATTATAAAATTCAACCTCAAATCGCGCTCTATGCGAGTGCCAGCCACGGTTTCTCTCCGCCCAGTGTGGAAGAAACTCTGACGCCCGAGGGTCAAATTAATCCCGATATTGAACCCGAAACGGGCTGGAACTTTGAGATTGGTAGTCGTGGTAGTTTATTCGCGCAAAGACTTTCCTTTGATGTGGCTCTGTACCGCATGCAGATTCAGAATTTACTGGTTGCGCGTCGTACGGCCGAAGATGCCTTCGTGGGGGTGAATGCCGGGCAAACAACACATCAAGGGCTGGAACTGGCTCTGAGTTATTTGATTTACCAAAATCCCAAAGGTTGGAGTTTGCAAGCTTTTGTCAATGCTACTTTCAGTGACTTTGAGTTTGATGAATTTGTAGATGGAGAAAATGACTTTTCTGGTAATCAACTCACGGGCGCACCCGAAACGACGATCAACGCTGGACTGGACTTATTCAGTGATCAAGGTTTTTATGGCAATCTCAATCTTCAGCACGTGGGCGAAATGCCCATCCGCGATGATAACACAGTTTTTTCTGACGCTTACACCGTGCTGAATCTCAAATGGGGCTACCAACGAACTTTTTTCAATCATCTGAATATCAATCTCTACGGCGGCATCCAAAATCTAGGGGATGAAAAATACGCTTCCATGCTCCAAATCAACGCAGCGGCCTTTGGCAATGCCCTCCCTCGTTATTTCTATCCGGGCTTACCTCGCAACTATTACGGAGGTTTGGCGGTGAGTTATATTTTTTGAAATAGGATGGTATGTAGCCTATGTAAAAGTTTTCTCCAAAAAAAAATCTTTGAGAACGCGGGCATCCACTTGTGCCTGAGCATTAAGAAGAGATAAAGAAAGGTTCAAACCCAATAGGATTTTTTATACCTACAAAAAAACTCTGAATTTAGAGAAATTTGATTTCAGGCAGGCCTTAGAAAGAGAAAAGTGGAAGGAATCCTATGAAGAGATATTTTTTATCGGCAAAGTGTTTATTTTAGTGAATCCATTGAAATCAAATTTTGATCATAATTCAAGCCTTCAACTCCCTCAAAACGGCTCGCAAACTTTCTACATTGTGCGCGGGCGCGAAGACATCTACATAAGGTAAGGCGGCTTGCATGCCTTGCACACTGGGGCTAAAATCAGGATGCCCCGCCAGAGGATTTAACCAAATTACTTTGGCGGCCTTGCGCTGAATTTGGCGCATACTCTCGGCCAACAGCTCGGTATCGCCCGTGTCCCAGCCGTCACTGAGAATCAAGACAATGGTGCGCTGGTCTAGGGAACGACTAGCGTGTTTTTCTAAAAAATCACGCAGCGCCGAGCCAATCTGCGTACCACCCGACCAATGCGGTACTGCTTCGGCCATTTTCTGGAGGGCTGCCTGAAAACTATCTTCTCGTAATTGCTCGGTTACCCGATGCAGGGCGGTGCTAAACACAAAAGTCTCGATGCGGCGATAGTTTTGCTGGAAAGCGTATATAAACTGAATCAAAAACTGGCTGTACAAGTCCATAGATTTGCTCACATCGCAGAGCATGACGAGTCGGAAGCGGCGTTTGCGCCTTTTCTTAAAAGCAATCTCTACAATCTCTCCCCCCCGACGCATATTCAGGCGCACGGTACGCTTGATATCAAAGTAACGACTGTTTTTGCTCTTTCGGTAGCGGCGGTTGTAACGGTTTGCCAAGGTCTTGGCAATCATCTGGATGAGCTGGGCAACTTCTCGAAGTTCTTCTGCATGAAAAGTACTGAAATCTCGACGACTCATCACCTCTTGGGCACTGTAGGTGGCCATGTCCATTTCTTCTTCCTGTGCTTGATTTTGTAGCCAATTTTTGAGGGTTTGAATGGAAGGCTTTTGGTCAGGACGAGATTCTTTTGGTTTTGGCTTTTGGGTTTCCTCTTCTGCTTCTTTGGTTTTGGAATCCACGGCACGCTCCACGTTTTTCCAATATTCTTTGTAGAGTTCGGTAAATTGCTTTTGTTGTTGGCGATTTTTGGCGAGCACAGCTTGTAAACTTAGCCTGAAGTCATCTCGATTTTGCAAAGAAGGCAGTAAAGTCAAAGCCTGTAGAGCGTCGGCCTCTTCACTAGGACTGACCGTAAAGCCTTTGCTTCGCAGAAAGCGACAGAAAGCCAAAATATTCGCACTGAGGGCGGTATGTCTTTGGATATGTTGCAGAATACAAGTTTTAGGTTTGATTCAAGTAAAGATAAGAGGAAAGCCACGAAAAGAAAAGCTATCTTTTTTTTGTGGAGATCGTATATAGCTAGTAGATGGCCGTCAGAAATGTCCTTCAGCATGCAGCGGCTTGACCAGCAGACTGGTCTTATCAACCTATTTATTTATTCAAAAAATCTAACAAGTATCCCATGGATTCTTATCAATCTAATGTGATTCCCGTCATTCAGGAATCGGTGAGTGTACGCTCACAATTTATCCGCAAAACTTACCTTCACTTGGCCGTTGCGGTTTTGGCCTTCATTTTCGTAGAAGCTATTTTTCTGAGTACGCCTTTTATCGTGCAAGTTGGTCTTGCAATGACGCAAGGTTTTACTTGGCTCATTGTGCTGGGTGGATTTATGTTCGTGACCAGCTACGCCGAGAAGTGGGCATCTGAATCTACAGATCGCAGGATGCAGTACGTGGCACTCGGTATTTATATCTTGGCAGAGGCCTTTATCTTCGTGCCCCTGCTTTATATTGCCGTGGCGATTAGCGGTGATTTTGCTTTGATTCAACAGGCAGGCGTGATGACCTTGGCTCTATTTGGTGGCCTGACGGCTGTTGTTTTTATGACCCAGAAGGATTTCTCCATGTTGAGAGCGTATATCTCCGTGGGAGGAATGGTTGCTCTGGGTTTGATCGCCGCGGGTTTGATTTTCGGCTTTTCGCTTGGATTGTGGTTTTCTTTCGCGATGGTTTTGTTGGCTTCTGCTTCTATTCTTTACCAAACTTCGGCCATTATGAAGGATTATAACCAGACACAATACGTGGCCGCGGCACTCGGTTTATTTGCTTCTTTAATGCTTTTATTCTGGTATATCCTAAGCATTTTATCTCGTTTTTCAGGAGATTAGATTTTTCTAAATTTTGCCTAAAAAAGCCTGTTTCTCAGCCAGAAACAGGCTTTTTTTATAGAATCTAATACTTTTATTAATATCAAAACTTAATCATGGCATATCCATCCATTTGGTAAACCGTCAAGACGCTCATGGCCGAGAGTGCCAATTGAATTTCGGGCATTAATTCATTTTTCTGATAACCTGCATACGCGGCAGACTGCCCACAGATAAACATCTTCACGCCCCGCTTGGCCAAGGCTTTGATCAAATCACGGTTGGGATTACTCGTGCCATAGCGTTCTTGGTAAGCCTCGTCGGATAGGGCATCTTTGGTGGAGCCTCCGTGAAGCACAAAAGCTAGTTGAATATTTTGGGGAGCCACCCCTGCTCGCGCGTGCATGTTGTAATATCGATGGAGGCTATTAATCAGTGGATTAGGCTGACTAGCGTCTTTCTGTTGGCGATCAATATCAAAAATAGCCTTAAGCATTAAACTGGAGTCAGGAATAAAATCCGCATTGGGCACATCAAATACGGCTCCCATTTCTTGGAATACCGGACCTGGCTTGGGTTTATTTTCTTGAGAAAATACCAATAGGCTATCTAGAAAAAAGAAGGCAAATAGAAACAGCAACAGGTTTTTTAGCATTTTGACGAGATAATTTAGTTAGCCAAATCAAATTGCTACTGCGTATTTTCCAAGCTTAATCTAACATAAGGAATTTTTGAAAATTTGGTTTTGCCCTTGTCAGTTTTGTAGCTCACTTTGGCGGTTTCATCCAGCAATTCAACAATTTTTCCAGAGGTCTTATCACCGTCTTGTTTGTAAACTCCCAGATAGAAATACACGGTATCTCCCAGTTTATATTGGGTTGAATTTCGGGTAATCTCAGTAGTAATGGATTGTGTGGCTGATGATGTTTTGATTTTTTCATAAAAAGATGAAGAATCAAACTGAGCACTAGGGTCGGTTTCCAAAATATCTGCGGATACCGTAACACTCGTAGTATGCACTACCAACAAGTAAAAAGATTCTTTGAAATCAATGGTAAAATTTGAAAATATTTGCCCTTCCTCAAGACGATTGCTCAGGTATAAATTACGCTTGGCCTCAAGTACTAAAGCATCTTTATTCAGCCCTCCAAAGCCGAGCACACGGGTGGCTTTACTGTATCCATTTGCAAAATCAACGGGCCGATAGTCAGGGTTGGCAGCATCGTTCCCCGTGAGAGAACCGTGGTGAAAGGCTACTACGCAAGCATTCAAAAAGCCAGCACAGAAGAGCATTGCTATTTTCCAAAAGAAATTTCTCATAACTTGGTAAATGTTTAAGGTTGAGGATAAAAATTTATCAAATACACTCGAGTATTTGTGTTTGGTTTCGTGCCAACTAAGACTCATTAGCTAGATGAAACTACTAGTGCCAAGCAATTGCACTACTTCTGAAATAAAGTGAAATTCTTAGCTCCACTTGGGCAAAATTAAGCTTTTATTTTAGAATTGTTGAGCATCAGAGAGAAGAACTGGAGCAAAAAAACCGGCGTATTAATCACAGCATTTAAGCTGCGCAAACGATTTAACAAGCGATCTTCTCCTAACGCAAACGCCTGGGTAATCAGAAACTCGAGTTTTCCCCCAGAAATATGGAGGAGAGCAATTATTTCTTCCCTAATAACTTTTCTAGCATATCCATGCGCCCCCAGTTACGAAGCTTATCGGCAATACGTCGGCGGTTTTCTTTCTTGTACCAGAAGAAAAAAAGATGCTGATTGCGCTTTTCTTTCTTAGACTTGGCCGTATAAACTGGCTTGAGCGTGTAGGGATGCACACCCGCGTAGTAAATCACCGTGGCAACGGTCATGGGAGTGGGGGTAAAACCCTGTACTTGCTCCAATTGAAAGCCCATATCTTTGGTTTCACAAGCTAGATTAGCCATATCTGCTTCCTCACAACCCGGATGGCTGGAAATAAAATAGGGAATCAAAGGCTGATCTTTCTTATGTTTTTGGTTAAGACGATCAAAGCGTTTCTTGAACTGATGAAAGAATTTAAAAGAAGGCTTCCGCATGATTTTCAAAGTCTGCTCGGAAGTATGTTCGGGAGCTACTTTCAGGCGGCCCGCCACGTGGTTTTCCACAAGATTGTCCATATACTCCTCCATATCTTTGGGGTCGCCTACCTTGTTGTGGCCTTCTACCAGCAAGTCATAGCGGATTCCACTGCTTACGAAGGCTTTTTTGACCTCAGGATGGGCGGCTGCCTTTTTGTAAATCTCTGTCAAGGGTTTGTGGCTCGTATCCAAATTATGGCAAACCACAGGGTGAATGCAGGAAGGCGAAGTACAACGATCGCAAATCTCCTGTACCTTGCCCTTCATCTTGTACATATTGGCCGAAGGCCCACCCAAATCACTGATATAACCTTTGAAATCGGGCATTTTGGTCACTTCCTCTACCTCTTTCATGATTGACTTTTCAGAACGGGAGGCGATGAATTTGCCTTGGTGGGCGGAGATGGTACAAAAGCTACATCCGCCGAAGCATCCTCGGTGCATGTTGATCGAGAATTTGATCATCTCGAAGGCGGGAATAGAGCCTCTTTTTTTGTACTTAGGATGCGGTAGACGCGTGTAAGGCAGGTCAAAGGACTGATCGATGGTCGCCTCGTCCATGGGAGGGTAAGGCGGATTGATGACCAAGGTTTTTTGACCAACTTTCTGCAAAATACGGCGAGCCTGTACTTTATTAGATTCTTGTTCTACAATTTTGAAATTAGCGGCGTATTTTAATTTATCTTTCAGGCAAAGCTCGTGAGCGCTAATTTCCACGTCTGTCCAGTTTTTATTGCGGGGCATTTTCTCGTCAGGCTTTACCAAGAAAGCTGTCTGGGGAATGGTGCGCATGGAAGAGAAGGGAACTCCTTTTTCGGCCAGTTTCAGAATTTCTTTTAGAGATTGTTCGCCCATACCATAGACAAGCAAATCGGCTCCACTACTTTCCAAAATACTAGGAAAAAGTCGGTCTGCCCAATAATCGTAATGCGTAACTCGGCGCAGAGAAGCTTCAATCCCACCGATGAGCACGGGTACGTCGGGGTAGATTTCTTTGAGAATTTTAGTGTACACGTTCACCGCATAGTCAGGGCGAAAACCTGCTTCCCCGCCGGGCGTATAAGCATCCGTATTGCGTTTGCGTTTGTTGGCCGTGTAATGATTGACCATGGAGTCCATGCAGCCGGAGGTAACTCCAAAAAACAGGCGTGGTTTGCCAAATTTTTTGAAATCTCTCAGGTCATCTTGCCAGTTGGGTTGTGGAATCAAAGCCACTCGATAGCCCGCGTGCTCCAGGATTCTACCAATCACGGCGGGACCAAAAGCCGGATGATCTACGTAAGCATCTCCCGAAACCAAGATCACATCCAGCTCTTCCCAACCTCGCTTTTTCACTTCCTTCATCGTGATGGGCAACCAATCACTAAGGGGTCGCTCCACTGTGCTTTTTCTCTGTTCCATACGCAAATTTAAGGAATTTTTCTTACAGCTCAGAAGTAACTCATTTATACAAAGTAATGTTTCGTCTATCTCCTGATAAAAGAGATTTTTGGGGCGGTCTGCTGATGAGCATCAGCCAACCATCGGCTTATTTTTTTCTTCTCAAAAACCAGTATTTATCCCGAATTTTCAAATCAATCCTTGTTTCCTTGCGATTAAATGTAGTAATTGAACCTCATAAGTCTAATGTTACGCCGAGTACCAAATTCTTGGAGCATCCTTTGCTTTTCAAAACTGTGAATTAAACTTTCATCTTTATGAGCCAACTTGACCTCAAAGACCTCATGGAGGTTTTACAAACCCTTGAGCCTCTTAAAAAACCACTTAGTCTTGACCAAGCACTGGACGAGCAAATCAAAAATTTTACTTTTAATCAACCCGCGCTTATACTAAACCAACTCCAGCTAGACATCAATGCGGATACTGAATATACCGTCCGCCTTTTCAATCCTCAGAATTTATCCCGTTATCCCGAAGATACTTGGCCACTCCAGACACAACCTCAGGCTGGAGAAGCTTATCTCGAGCATCAACTGACCAGTGCCATGCGTGTGCAAGGTGACGCGGATAAAATGCCGGGCTTAGCTTTTAATTTGGACGGAGAGCAGAAGGTGATTATCAATTGCTATCGTCGGCACGAAAGCGATGATAAAGATCTTTTGCAAGCCATCTTCTCAGATATGACCCCCTTTTTGCTCCCCATGGTCAAGTCTCACTGTCTAGAACAACTCAAACCCGGTGAAGCCATGGGTTTTGAAATACCCGGGCACTTGAACGCCGACCTGTCCGTCAATGTAACAGAATTACTCATGGGAAGTGTTTCTGGGATTGCCAAGGGACTGGGAAATCTAGTCCAGCGATTGAGCAACGGCGTACTGGGCTTGGTCATTGACGGAGGTTTCAAGATAGATTTTCAGATGAAGCTCAAGGATCGTTTTTTTATGCTCTTAGAAAAACGCAACGAGCATAATTATGAATTATCCATTCGCAAAGCACTCTCAGCCGAGCGAGGCTTGCAAATGGGCTTGGGCGTGGAAGTAGAATTCAAGAACAAAGAAGATGTGAATACCTTAGTAGATGCCACGATTGACAAAATCATCAATCAGGTACAAGCCAATGTGATCGCCAAACCCAAGGAAAAAATTGAAATCCTCATTGCCAAAAGTGGCTTCAATGAATTAGATGAAGCGGAAAGAGCACTCTTGGCCGAGCTTTTTCATCGCTTAGGTGTGATTGATGAAATGCAAAGTATGGCCGAATACCGCAACCGTTGGCAAGAAATTCAAAGCCAAATCATCGGTGCTATCAAAATGGGAATTCAACAAAGACTTTCCACAGGTTTTACCTATGAATATTATCGCCTGAGCCGCCAAACTACTTTCTTGAAAGCTCGCCTATCCAAGGAAGCCATCGATAAGCTCCACGAAGAAATCGTGATGTTTAATACCAACCAGATCATAGCGCAGGCGCGTACTCCCGAGTCAGGCATTTCCATTGATGAATACTTCTTCGAGAAAAAAGATCGCCTGCGCAGTGCGATGGGACTGAGCTTGGGCTTAGGCGAATGGATGAGAGCAGGACAGAAAAAGATCAAAGACATTAGCCAAGTAGTTACCCAAAATAAGTTAGGACAAATCCAAGTGGCTTACGAGGGCAAAAGAGAAATCCGTACACGGGTAGGTGGCGAAGAAGTAAGCGTACTTTTTGACCTGAATGCGCAGATGCCCCAATTCTCTCGCGAATTCAGAAAGGCCGGAGCCGATGAATTTGATTACAGCTTTTTCCTGAGTGTAGAATTTTTTGATAAACTTTTTAAGAAAAATGATCGGAAAGATTTAATCAAAATGCTGGATTGGGCAATCCTCTGGAAAATCATTCCTCAGGACAGTTTTCACGAATGGCAGGAGCGTATCTTTAACATTCTTTTCCGCCATACCGACGTTACCTTCAAATTGAGTTTAGCAATCAAACCCGAACTCATGAAGATAGCTCTGGCTCAAACTAGCAACTTAGAGCTAGGCCGTTTTAATGCCTTTTTGGCTCGTTTCTTAGCCGCCTGCTTGCCTTACAGCGATATTTCTAACCGTCGCCAGATCATACAAGAACGGGAAGAAACTTACCAACCTTATTTCTTCGCCCTGCTCAACGATAAGGAATTCATGAAAGGAAGCTACACGGCCAAAGCACGCTTGGATCAAATCAATTTAGGCAATATTCTCTATCGCGATTTGTACAAATCAGACCGTCGCCTGGCGGTTTACGAGCGCAATCATGCTTTCTCCATGGCCGAGTACATCGGTCGTAACGTGCATCTCTTTACCGAGTGGAAAGACTTGTACGATGATTTCTCGGGCTTACAAAAAGCCATTATCAACCAAGAAGATCACGAACGGCCTTTTCAAGAAGCTTATAAAAGCCTTTTCTCCATGATTGGTGGTAATGTGAATGTAAATCCAGAACTCGGCCTCAAAGTAGTAGGCCGCTACCTGATGACCCTCATGGAAGCCAATCACTTGATCTCTGAAGTGGAGAAAAATTTCGTGATAGAATACCGAGAAGGAAACGAAAGAAAAAGTTTATTTATCACCCAAATCAACTAAAAGTTGTCAGTGCTTACACATCATCAGAAGCTAATGGTAACCCCTAACTGATAACCTGCAACCCATTACTTAACCCGACAAAAATATGAAATACCCATTATTAGAAGAGGCGATTGCTATGCTCCAAAAACAACTACAAGAACTAGAGCAAGAAACGCCCGAACCCGTGCGTAAATATGACGACTACATGATCTATGTCAATGCGGGGCACGGTGGCATCCATCCCGAAACGGGTGAATATCGTACCTTCAAATCACACGGAAAGTTTTATGAATTTACAGACGGGGCAGGTAATATCATCTTCAAATCCTTTGAGGGAGAAACCAATCGGCTGATTGCGGAAAAATTTATTCGTCTCTTGGAGCTAGAAGGCATTCCTTACATGCGTGTCTATCATCCTTTTGAAGATCGTACCAACCAAGAGCGGACGGCCATCGCCAATGCTCATTACCAGAGCAAAAGCCCACTCGGTCTCTGGCTTTCTTTTCATAGCAATGCCTTTGGTATTTCCTCACGTGGCCCTTCCCAAAGTCCCAGAGGCTTCTCCATTTTTACATCTCGGGGGGCAACGCTTTCAGATTTGGTGGCAGATGTTTGGTTTGTAGAGCACCAAAAGTTAGCGGGTAATTCTATTCAATATCGCCTAGATCTAAGTGATCGAGACAAGGACTTCGAGGCAGATTTTCATGAACTTATTTGGACGAACATGCCCGCGGTATTGGTCGAGAATCTATTTTTTACCAATATCGAGGACGCTCGTTTGCTTTACAGCGAAGCTTATCAGGAGCTAAGTGCCCGTGCTTGTTTCAATACGGTCATGCGTACCATCGAGGCGGGCATTTTGAAGCGAGTCTTGGCTTGATAATTTTAAAGTTTGGAGATCGTAGATGGGAAGACTCGAGGATCGAGATCTTGCCATCTTCGAGTTTTTAGTTGATTTTCTGTACAATCCCCGTCTTCTTGAAAAGTTCGGAAAGGGAATCTTGAGTATGGCGAATGTCTTGCCAATCTTTGAGGACCACTCCGAGGGTTGACTCGACAATTTCTTGATCTAAATGGTCAAAATGCAGAGAGGCCAATGCCTCCGCCCAATCCAAGGTTTCGGCCACGCCCGGTACTTTTTCTAGCTTCATTTGGCGGACTTCCTGCATAAAGCGGCAGATTTGCTCTCCTAGCTTTTGGTCAATGTTCGGAACTTTATGTTTGATAATGGCTAATTCTTTTTCAAAGCTGGGATACTCGATCCAAAGATAGAGGCAGCGCCGCCTGAGTGCTTCGGACAATTCACGCACCCGATTGCTGGTGATAACCACGTAGGGAACATGGGTAGCCTGAATGGTACCCATTTCAGGAATGGTAATTTGCCAGTCTGATAATACTTCCAGCAAGAAACTTTCAAATTCTTCATCGGCTCTGTCCATTTCGTCAATCAAGAGGACGGGAGCTTTTTCTTGCTGAATGGCTTGCAGAAGCGGTCTTTTGAGCAGAAAGTCATCCCCGAAAATCGTTTTTTCTCTTTCCTCCAAGGTTTTTTGCCCTCCTTCTTCCATTTTCAAATGTAAGAGCTGCTTTTGATAATTCCACTCGTAAAGCGCGTGCGTGGCATCCAACCCTTCATAACATTGCAAACGGATCAATGACGCATCCAAAGCCTTCGCCATCACTTTGGCAATTTCTGTCTTACCTACTCCGGCTGGCCCCTCTATGAGCAAGGGCTTGCGCAATTGCATCGCCAAATAAACAGACATGATAATAGAAGGCTCGGTGATATAATTTTGAGATTCCAAAAGTTGCTGGATACGCGTGAGTTCGGGGTTTTGCATGGAGCGATTAGAGATTGGAAGATAGAGACTTTAAGAACAGAACACAATTTTCTTGGATAAGTTATTACATAATTAAGAATCTAACAACAAGAAATTCTTGGAGACACAAACCACGGCGATTTGCTCAAAAACTTGACTTGTTTAGCACTACTCTATTTTGAAGATAGTATTTTTGATTAAACTAAAGATACGTAATTTTATTAAAAATATTACGCAGGAATTTCACGTGGCAACTTGTGAATCCCCTTCTCGTAAATAATAAGAATACTCGGCATACAGAATATTTTCGAGTTTTGCTTGGCAATTTGGTCGCAAAGCCCTAATTTTAAATTCTAGAAATAGCACCCAGTAAGTCGAGTTGTGCATTTTCTAATACAAAAAGATAAATCATTGTTCTGATAACAAAATAAATTAATCTATCCCATGGCAAAACAATATTTCAGCATGCGTAACCTCAAATTCTTGTTGAATGAGGTTTTTGATGCAAGTAATGTAACCAAACACCCCTACTACGAGCACTTGGATGCAGAGTCTATCCAAATGATTCTTGACTCTGCCTTACAAGTGGCCGATAACATCGCCGCTCCCGTCGCGGAAGAAATGGATCGCACTCCCGCCGAATTTGAAAATGGAGGCGTAACCGTGCACCCCAAAGTAAAAGACTACATGCAAGCTTTGGGTGAAGCGGGCATGATCGGAAGTAGTGCTCCCATGGAAGTAGGCGGATCTCAAATCCCTGCAACCGTAAATATGGCCTCCGGATTTATCTTCGGCTCGGCTAATAATGCAATCACCTCTTACATCGGATTGACCGCCGGCGCCGCTAACCTAATCGTTTCTTTCGGTTCTCAGGAATTAAAAGACACTTATCTTCCCAATATGTACGAGGGTAAGTGGCAAGGAACGATGTGTTTGACCGAGCCGCAGGCGGGTTCTTCACTACACTATATCACTTCCTCAGCTAGTCCTACCGATGAGGAAGGAAAGTATAAGATCAAAGGACAAAAAATTTATATCACCTGCGGAGACCACGACCAAACCGAAAACGTAGTACACTTGTACTTAGCAAAAATTGATGGTGCCCCCGCCGGAACGAAGGGAATCTCTCTTTTTGTTGTACCTAAATTCCGCCCCGAAAATGGTGAACTCGTAGACAACGATGTAAAAACCATCGGTATCTACCACAAAATGGGTCAGAAAGGTGCCCCGGCCATTCACTTACAAACTGGTTCGGAAGATAATACCTACGGCTGGTTAGTCGGTGAGCCTCACCAAGGTCTTCGCTATATGTTCCAGATGATGAACGAAGCGCGTTTGGGCGTCGGATTGACAGGGGCTTCTATCGCTTCGGCGGCTTACTATGCGGCTTTGGAGTATGCCAATGAGCGTCCTCAGGGTCAGAAATTGAGTATCAAAGGCCAAGACCCTAATGCTCCTCAGACACTTATTATCAATCACCCGGATGTGCGTCGGATGCTACTTTTCCAAAAATCCGTGGTAGAAGGCTCTCTTTCTCTAATTATGCAAGGAGCCAAGTATGCGGATATAATCCATACTACCGAAGGCGAAGAGCAGGAGCATTATCAATTGCTACTAGACTTCTTGACTCCAGTTATCAAGACTTTCCCCACTGAGTACGGACAGCATTCTATCAGTTCTAGCTTACAGTGTTTGGGTGGAGCTGGTTATTGCGAAGATTTCCCACTGGAAAGATTCTATCGTGATATTCGTATTACCACGATCTACGAAGGAACTACGGGTATTCAATCTCAGGCTCTTCTTGGTAGAAACATTACCATGAAAAATGGCAAAGCGGCCATGGCTTACTTCCAAGAAGTAACCAAAGACATTGAGGCGGCTAAAACCTACGATGATTTGAAAAAATACGCGGATCAATTGTCGGAAAGAATGCAAAACCTGCAGAAGGTAACGCAGCACTTAGTAGGCTTTGCGATGAAAGGGCAAGTAGAGCGTTTCTTATCCGATGCAACTCTTTATATGGAAATGTTTGGCCTAAGCGCAGTCGCTTGGCAGTGGTTGAAGCAAGCAACGGCAGCCAAGGAAGCTTTGCTTACGAAAAATCCTCAGGGTGATGACTTAGACTTCTATGAAAGTAAAATCCACACCATGAAGTACTTCTTCGCCTATGAATTGCCCAAGACACAGGGCTTGGCTACGCGCTTGATGGATGACGAAGTATTAACGATTGTTCAGGAAGAAAAAGAATTAATTATCTGATTAATTCTCAAATAAATAAAATAAGAAAGCTCGGCCAGTTGGTCGGGCTTTTTTGGTTTTTTAATCCATACAATAAAACGTCTGCTTGGAGCCATCGGGGTTATAATTATACACTTTGCGGCTGGTGCTAGAGTCTAATTGAATGCGGTAGATGGTCTCCTCAGGATCATCAGGGAATTGAACTTGGTAAATGAGGTGATCTGCATCGAAGTCCCTGATTTTCAGTTGTACAGAACGCCCGCGTTTGGGGGAGTTATAAAGAATCTCGACGGCGGCGGAGATGTCATTTTCGATGAAATTAAAGTTCAGGGTTTCGCCCGTGGTTTTATCCTGATAGCCAGAAGACAAGCAATAATCCGCCCGAGCTTGATTCCAAATCCAATGCCCTCCGTTTATTTCCAGTAGCTTGGCTAGATCGCGGCTAAAGACTCGGATGTTGCCATTGGGGCAATTTTTTAGCGTCAAATCTATCGTTACATCTAGCTCTTCCTGTTCATTGACGCAGTTATTTTCGGGAAGGGGATTCTCTACTTTTTTGGTTCTTTGGGTGAAATGTGCTTTGATTTGAGTTGGAGAAGTAAGTTCATAAGTTCCCGTGTATTTAATCTCCGTGCGACCACAGAAGGAACCGTATCCTACCAGAACGTGCTCAATCATAGAATCCGCTTTGAAAAATAACTGATCATAAGCATCAACTGGCACGTAAACCTCACAATACTGCCCCTCTCCTAGCTCTAGTGCTTTGTCTTGAATCTGCTCCAAAAGCGGTGAGCGGATGGGTTCCTTTGGTGTTTGGCTAGGAGTTATTTCCATTTGCTCTGAGGAACGATTTGTTTCAGAATCGGACTGGCACTGCCCTAGTAAAAGACAAATGCTTAATGAACCTATGGGAAGTAAATTTCTTAAATGCATTTTTGGTTTAAATAATCTCATAAAGTTAGAAATGGCTCTCGCTATTCTCCCTGCATAGATCTGAACGGCTTATTCAAACACAGAGGCACAGAGGCACAGAGACACAGAGACACAAGGCACAGAGACACAAGACACAGAGGGATTTCGGGGTATTGTAGCAGAAAATCCACTCTCCTTTAAGTGTGCTCTTCACAGAGATGGATTGGTAGAAGCCCTTAGCCATCAGTCTATTTCTTTACTATCTGCTGAAAACTAAGGACTAAAAACTCACGGATTATTCATATAATCTACCACCAAATGGCAGAAAGTCTTCACTCCGAGTTTCATTCCACTTTCATCAATAAAGAAATAAGGCGTATGATGGGGAGCTGCCTCGCTGGGATTTTTGCCTTTGGGCATTCCCCCCAAGAAGAAAAACAGACTGGGCACTTCTCGGGCATAAAAAGAAAAATCTTCCGCTCCCGTGAAGGCATTGGTCAGGACCACATTCTCCTTGCCCGCCACGGCCTGTAAGGTAGGAAGCATCTGCGCGGTAAGTTCAGGATCATTGTAGGTGACTGGGTTGCCTTTATCAATCTTTACCTCTACTTCGGCGCCCATACTTTCGGCAATGTTGGTAGCAGTACGGATAATTTTTTGGTGGATTATGTCCTGCATTTCGGTATCCAAGGTACGAATGGTACCGATGAGTTCGGCTTCTTCGGGAATGATATTGTTGCGAACGCCCGCGTCAAATTTACCCACGGAGATCACGGCGGCTTCTTTGGTCAGTTCGGTCTGACGACTGATGATAGTTTGTAAGCCCATGATGATCTGGGCAGCGGTCACGATGGGGTCAACACCCGTCCAAGGAGTAGAGCCGTGGGTTTGCTTGCCCTTTACCTTCATCACGAATTTGTCGGAGGCGGCTAAGGCTCCACCGGGTTTGTAGCGGATTTTACCCACTTCGGTCATGGAATTAATGTGCAAGCCAAAAGCCACATCTACTTTAGGATTTTCCATCACTCCTTCTTTGACCATGAGTTCTGCGCCACCTTCTTCTCCTTCGGGCGCACCCTCTTCGGCGGGCTGGAAAATAAATTTGACGGAGCCTTTGATTTCATTCCGATACTTGCTCAAGATTTCGGCCACACCCATCAAGATAGCCACGTGGGTATCGTGCCCACAGGCGTGCATCACGCCACAGTCTTTACCGTTGTAGGTAGAGGTTACCTGGGAGGCGAAGGGTACATCAACCTTTTCGTAGACGGGCAAAGCATCCATATCAGCACGCAGGGCGATGACTGGACCAGGCTTCCCTCCTTTCAATAAGCCGACCACTCCGGTATGGGCTACTTGGGTTTGGACTTCTATATCGAGTGCTTGCAGATGGGCGGCTACTTTCTCGGCCGTTTTGAATTCACGGTTAGAGAGTTCAGGATTTTGGTGGATATCGCGTCGCCAAGAGATGACCTTTGGCTCGATGTCATCGGCCATTTGATCCATGTTGGCGAGTAATTCTGCTTGCTGTGCATGGGTGCTAAGCGGTAGAAGAAAGACAGTTATTAAGACTGCCAGAGATGTAATTTTGTGCATATCATTTCGTCTTTTTTGTTCAAAAGTTCTAATATAAATGATATTGGTTTAATTTTCTTCTTACAAAGCGGCACATTGAGCATCAAAAAAAATATCCCGACAAGCGTCAGGATACTTTTCAACCTTTAACCATATAAACCTAAGAAATATTTTTGGGATCAATCTGTTTTCTCACGCCGACAAGAGCCAAGCTAGGGCGGTTTCTTCGTTAGAAAAATAATTGGCAAAAAAAGCTGCGTGTGAATCTTCTTCTATAGTTTGCTCTACGGAAATACGGGTAAATACATCTTCTCCTAAAATAAAGGCAATGCGGAGAGGCTTGTATTTGCGTAGTTGCGAGAAGATTTCTTGGTCGAACCAAGATTGTATTTCGGGGACGATGGTATAATACATTTCACGGGTATCTACGATGACACGTGTTGCCTGGCGGTCAATGACCGCTCGAAGCCATTTTCTTACACAGCCTTTATATTCTTCATCGCTAAGGTCGGCGGAAGCCTTCGTCCAAATCCCTTTCAGAATTTGGTGTTGGTCATCGTAGACAATATAGATTCCTTCCTGCGTGCTACTTGCTTGTGGAATGTTCATTTTTATTGAGAATGATGAGTTGAAAAAAAATACGCATTTAGCTTCCCAGAGTTGATTTATAGACAATAGCTAGGTGTAAGGGCTAAGCTAAAAACAAAAAATTGCGTGATAAATCAGGGTAAAAGATTACTTTCTTTGAGCCTATAAGTTCGTGAATTGACCGCTATTCTAAGGTTATTAACTCTCCAAAAGCATTTTGTGTAGTTGAATGAGTAAGCTTATCTTTTTTAGAAACAGAACTTACAACGTTGCGCAGACGAACTTTTGAGAAAAAATCAACCTGACTAATTCCACAAACATTTGAACCTACACAAGAGGTTTGATCCCAATATTATTCTCAGGAAAACCCACTTTTAGGACCCAAGCTTTGAAATTAATCTGGAGGAGTAAGGCTTTTTTGGTGAGCTTTGCTTACTTTTACTAGTAAAGTTGCGAACATAAATCTACACCCGATCAATCTATCGGGCTAAAATCAATTTCCTAGCCTATGAAATTGAGTCTGACCGAAGAAGATTACCTCAAGGCTATCTATTACCTTTCAGATAAGGAACTAAGCAAAGGAATTAGTACCAATGAAATCGCCAAACGGATCGATCTCAGTGCCGCTTCTGTGAGTGATATGATCAAAAAGCTATCCCAGAAAGGGGTAGTTCACTATGTAAAATACCAAGGGGTTACCCTGACTGAAAGTGGACAAAAACATGCCATTTATCTCATCCGAAAGCATCGGCTTTGGGAAACTTTTTTGGTGGAAAAGCTGAAATTTTCTTGGGATGAAGTCCACGAAATTGCCGAGCAATTGGAACATATTCAATCCCGAAAATTGATCGAGAAGCTAGATGAATTTCTAGACTTTCCCGAACACGACCCCCACGGCGATCCGATTCCTAATGAGAAGGGAGAAATCATCAAGCGCAAACGCATTAGCCTCAAAAATGCTCCCCAACAACAATTACTCAAAGTCATCGCTGTGGAAGAAAGCACGCCCTTATTTCTCAAACATCTCAATAAAATTCAGGTCAATATCGGTACACAAATCAAGATTTTGGAAAAAATAGCCTACGACGAATCCTTAGAAATCGAGATCAACCAAGATCGTATTCTGATGGTTTCTAAAGAAGTAGCCGAGAATATTTATATTACGAAGTTGTAAAATGGCAAAGTGTTCTGGTTCCACCTTGCCCTTCCTGTGCCAAAAAATAAAATTTGTGATTGGAGGTGTAGAAAATCTTACGAATTTTAGGCATTTTGCCATCAACTTCTACCAATCCATTCTTCGGATGCCTAGGCTCTGGTTCACAAACCATAGACAACCCTCTATCAAACAGAGCTTTCCTCTCTGTGTTGGAATCAGAGTCCAGATTCGTGCATCAAGCATATCGAGTTAATACTACCCCAAAAAAGTAAGTCTAGATTGTAAAAATTTATGCCCAACTGTGCATAAGATTACCCACTGACTTTCAGCCAAATCTGGCTCAAAAGTACGTCGTAGGCATTTTTTTGTATCGGTGTGTTTTTTGGACTTATATTATTCAAAGTAGTACGAATCTAAAATACAAAACCATGGCCGAAAAGAGAGACCAAGGATTACTAGATATGCTCAAAGGGATTGACCTTAGCAAATTAAAGAACATTTCCAAGCATATTAACCTAAGCGAACTGATTAGCTCACTCGCTAATATGAACGAAACTGACTTGTATAACCTCAAGAGAGCTTTGAATGCAGGTAATCGTGAAGTAAGAATCCCCGAAATCAACGGTGATTTTTATGCGTTGAGTCAGACCCTTTCCGAAGAAGAAAGGAAAATCCAGCTTAAGGTGCGAGAATTCATGAAAAAAGAAATTAGCCCCATTGCCAATGAGTATTGGCTAAAAGGAGAATTTCCACACCACATTATCCCCAAGTTGGCCGAACTTGACCTCTGTGGCGCCCCCCTAGAGGATTATGGATCACCAAAGCATTCTTTCCTCACCGAGGGGGTCATTTCTATGGAAATGGCTCGCGTAGATACTTCTATCAGTACCTTCTTTGGCGTGCAGAGTGGATTGGTTATGGGTTCTATTTATCTCTGCGGCTCCGAAGAACAAAAAAAATACTGGTTGCCCAAGCTCAGAACCATGGAAATGATCGGTGCCTTTGGCTTGACCGAGCCCAATGTAGGTTCAGCTGTGGCCGGAGGACTGACGACCACCGCCCGACGTGAAGGCGACCACTGGGTGCTCAACGGTCAGAAAAAATGGATCGGAAATGCTACCTTTTCGGATATTACCATCATTTGGGCACAAGATGAGGAAGACGGTCAAGTCAAAGGATTTATCGTTGAGAAGGATTGTTCAGGCTTTCATGCAGAGAAGCAACAAGATAAAATGGCACTTCGTACCGTGCAAAACGCAGTGATTACCCTCAAAAATTGCCGAGTAAAGGAAGAAAATCGCTTACAAGAAGCCAATTCCTTTAAAGATACGGCCAAGGTGCTCAAAATGACCCGCGCCGGAGTCGCCTGGCAAGCCGTGGGCTGCGCCCGTGGAGCTTATGAACACGCCTTGGAGTACGCCAACAACCGCAAACAGTTTGGTAAATCCATCGCTTCTTTCCAGTTGGTGCAAAACCTACTCGTGGAAATGCTCAGCGACCTGACCGCGATGCAGACCATGGTATTCCAGCTTTCTAAATTGCAAGATGCAGGCGTTATGACTGATGCACAGGCTTCTCTAGCCAAAGTAACTTGTACCAGCCATACCCGTAGCGTGGTGGAAAAAGCCAGAGAAATCATGGGCGGAAACGGAATTTTACTAGAATACAATGTTGCCCGTTTCGTGGCTGATGCCGAAGCCGTGTACTCTTATGAAGGTACAAAACAAATTAATTCCTTAATCGTGGGGCGAGCCATCACGGGGCAGAGCGCATTTATATAAGTAAGTCTTAGAATAAATCCATAGAAACCCACTCATAAAAACCTAACTAATCATGTATTTTGAAAAAAATGAAGAACTGCCCATAGGCATTAAGAATGCTCTCTCCGAACAAGCGCAGACTGTTTATCGGGAGACATTCAATCGAAATTATCCATCCGATAGAGATCAAATTCGGCCCAATTCCGAAGAAATCGCGCATCAAGCCGCTTGGCGAGCAGTCAGGGAGTTTTCCAACAAAGATGAATCTCTAGAAACCTGACGATGATACCAATTTATCTGTGGGATGACCATACTTTGGTTCACAGAACAGAGCTATTTTCTTTTGGTATCTGTCTTGGAATCAGAATTCAGGTAGATGCACGAAGAATATAAATCTGGAACAGTATAAAACCCTAACCAATTTCTAAATTGGTTAGGGTTTTGTCATGATGGCGTGTTTGGACGTACCTAAAAAGACCACTATCAAAGTCAAAGTCTCAAAAACAAATTATAGGCTGTCGTCTGTCGATCCTAAACTTGAAAAAACTAATCATAGACAATCAACCCTTGTTTCCTATCACAAGACTTCAATCACTCCTGCAATTCCTTGTCCGCCACCCACACAGGCCGTTACTAGGCCATATTTCTGCTTACGACGCTTTAATTCATCCATAATCTGCACCGAAAGTTTACAACCCGTACAGCCCAGAGGATGGCCTAAGGCAATCGCGCCTCCATTTACATTGACCAGATCGGGGTTCATATCCAACTCGCGAATTACCGCCAAGGACTGAGCGGCAAAGGCTTCATTTAGTTCAATTAATTGAATATCCTTGAGTTTCACGCCTGCCTGTTTAAGAACTTTAGGCACAGCCACCACGGGGCCAATCCCCATGATGCGTGGGTCTACTCCTGCCGAACTACAGGCAATTATTTTCGCTACGGGTTCTAGCTTGAGCTCTTTGACCATTGCTTCGGACATGATGAGCGTGAAGGCTGCTCCGTCCGAACGTTGAGAGGAATTTCCAGCCGTAACCGTGCCATTTTGTCGGAAGACAGGCTTGAGCTTAGCCAAGGCGGTGAGGGAGGTATCTCGGCGGGGGCCTTCGTCCGTATCTACCGTAAAGGTTCGGGTTTTGCGCTCTCCACCCTCTTCCCAGACTTCTTCCACCTCGATGGGTACGATTTGGTCTTTGAAATAACCTTGGTCGATGGCGTGAATGGCATTGGTATGCGACTTGAGGCCAAAAGCATCCTGATCTTTACGGCTCACTTTATATTGATCGGCTACCTCCTCACCCGTTAATCCCATGTTGAGTAAATAATTTGTTTGCTCTTGGGCTACCCGATAATGGGGAGAGGTTTTCCAGCCTCGTTCGGGAACGAGCGACATGGATTCGGTTCCTCCGGCGATGATACAATCGGCCATACCTGCGCGGATTTTAGCGGTTGCCATCGCCATGGTTTCCAGCCCCGAGGCACAATAACGATTCACGATTACTCCAGGAATTTCTTTACCAATAGCCATCAAAGCGATCCAGCGGGACATTTGCAAGCCCTGTTCGGCTTCGGGTACAGCATTACCCACGATCACATCGTCTACCCGCATTGGGTCTAATTGGGGGACTTGTTTGAGTAAATATTGAATTACTTTGACCGCCAAATCGTCTGAGCGCGTGTGTTGAAATCCTCCTCGGTTGGCTTTGCCTACGGCGGTTCTATATCCTTTTACTATATATGCTTCCATAATTAATACTTTTAATAGCTAAGAGCAAATGGCTGTTAGCTTTGGGTTTCGTTTTTTTTTGAAATATTTGCTCGAGTTTTCTTAGCCTTGGTTATTTAGTTACGGAGAGGTTTTCCGGTTTTGAGCAAACTTTCGATTCTCTTGAGCGTCTTTTTGTTTTGAATCAATTCCAGAAAAGCTTCTTTTTCCAAGCGAAGTAGATATTCTTCGGAAACCTCGACTTCTCCGCTCACATCACCTCCGCACATCACGTAAGCTAATTTGCGGGCAATCTCTTGCTCGTAGTCGGTGATGTAATGACCATAACGCATGTTGCCGATGGCCATGTAAAAAAAGGAAAGCCCATTTCTGCCCAAGACAGGGACAGGATGTTCTCGCGGTGGGGTGTAGCCTCTTTGGAGCATTTCCAATACACGCTGTTTGGCTTCGGTGATGATATGATGGCGATTCAGCGTGATCTGATCTCGTCCTGCTTGTAGAAATCCCAGATCAAAAGCCTGATGTGCTGAACGGGCGGTTTTGGCCTGGGCGATGGTCATCAAATGATGCTGGAGGTGATGGGTTTTAGGATCTCCTTCCACGAATTTATGACTAGCACGACGAGCAAACTCAGTGCTCCCTCCTCCGGCGGGGATAAGTCCCGCTCCAAACTCTACCAATCCCAGGTAGGTTTCGGCGGCGGCTTGTACACCGTCTGAATACATAGCAATTTCGGCTCCGCCCCCGAGTGCTTTACCGTGGGTAGCACTGACTACGGGAACAGGCGCATAGCGAAGACGACGATTAGTGGCCTGAAACATGGTGATGGCTTCTCCCACCTCTTCCATGTTGCCTTTGAAGGCATTCATGGCGATCATACCCAAATTGGCTCCCACGGAAAAATCATCGGCTTCATTTCCGATAACCACGCCCTGATATTCGGTTTGAGAACTTTCGGCCAGATCGAGCGCTTTTTGTATTCCAGCCATAAGTTCCATACCAATGGCATTACTCTTGGAAGTAAATTCTACCAGCAGAACCCCCTCTCCGATGTCTATAATTCTACTTTCGGCATTGCTAAATACTGTTCGATCTTTCCGATAATTATTTAAGAAGATAAATTGATCTGTACCAGGAACGAGCTTGTATTTACCCGAAAGTTGATCATAGTATCTCCGCTGACTATTTTCTACTTCGTAGAAGGAAGTAATTTTTTTATTGACCATCGTGTGTACCCAGTCGGCAGGGAGATGTCCAGCCTTTTGCATTTGCTGATAGGTATCTTGGAAACCCAGAATATCCCAGGTTTCAAAGGGGCCAAATTCCCAACCAAAACCTGCTTTGATGGCTCGGTCTATCTTGTAAAGATCATCCGTGATTTCGGGGATGCGATGTGAACAATAGGCGAAAAGACGATAGTAAAACTCCCGGAAGAAATGAACAGCTTTATCGTCACTGCTACCGAAAAGACGATAGTACAGTTTTTTGAAGATGCTTACCGTGGAAGTATCGCCCTCTTCAAAAGATTCCAATTTATCTTCGGTGCTAGCTTTTTTCTTGATTTCCTCAATGATGGCAAATTTGGGCTTATCCTGAGCTTGGTATTCCATTTTCTCGAGATCAAGAGCTAGAATTTTGCTTTCCCCGTCTTCGTCTTTTACTTTTTTGTAAAAACCTTGGCCTGTTTTTTCACCGAGCCAGCCTTGATCCAGCATTTGCTGGAAAAAAGCAGGAAGCTTAAAAACAGCTCTTTCTTCGTCCTGAGGAGCATTTTCGTGAACACCCTGGGCTACATCGGCCAGAATGTCCAATCCGACCAAGTCAGCCGTACGAAAGGTGGCACTTTTGGGGCGGCCTACGAATTTACCCGTGATGGCATCGATTTCTTCAACACTCAGACCGATTTTTTGCATCAAATCGATAGTGAGCATCGTGGCATAAACCCCGATTCGATTGCCAATAAAAGCGGGGGTATCTTTACAAACTACGGTAGTTTTGCCCAGCATTTTGCTGCCGTAATGTTGTACAAAATCCACTAATTCGGGCTTAGTTTCTCGGGAGGGGATGATCTCGAGGAGCTCCAGATAGCGAGGAGGATTAAAAAAATGCGTCCCTAAAAAATGGGTTTTGAAATCCGAACTGCGATTTTCTAAGAGTGCGTGGATGGGGATACCCGAGGTATTAGTGGAAATGATCGTGTCTTTTTCCCGGTGTTCTTCTACTTTTTCGTAGAGATCCATTTTGACATTTTTTTTCTCCACGATGGCCTCTATGATCCAGTCCGACTGGGCAATTTTAGGCATATCATCCTCAAAGTTACCTGTGCTAATTCGGTTTAGGCTGTCTTGCTCGTAAAGAGGGGAAGGATTTAATTTGGCCGCCTGCCGAAGATTTTGGTTCACAATGCGGTTCCTAACCTTAGGGTCTTGGAGAGAAAGATTTTTCTTCTTCTCTTCCTCGGTGAGCTCCCGGGGGGGAATATCCAGCAGGAGCACTGAGCAGCCGATATTGGCAAAATGGCAGGCAATTTGTGCCCCCATCGTTCCTGATCCTAAAATGGTTACTTGGCGAATGTTCCGTTTCATAAATTGAGTTTTGATTTGAATTTTAAATTTTAGTTTTCAGTCTTGGGTATTGAGCTTTCGGTTGGGTTTTGTTTTTTGGAAAATTCTAATTCTCAACGGGGGTTTCTCCATACATTTCCTCGATGAGTGCCTCGTATTTTTGTTCAACCACGGCTCGCTTTACTTTGAGGGTAGGGGTAAGCTCGCCGCTTCCTTCACTCCATTCGTCGCCAATGAGGCGAAATTTTTTGATCTGTTCGGTATGATTGAATTGCTGGTTTTTTTGCTCAATAATTTCTTCATAATGCTGGCGAACCGCCTCGTGTTTTACTGCTTCTTCTTGGAGTTGCCAGGGGATATGGTTTTCGTTACTCCAAGACTCGAGGTTCTCAAAATCGGGTACGATCAGTGCTGTTACCATTTTCTTACCTTCTCCCAGCACCACGGCGTGTCCGATTAAATGAGAGGATTTGAGGTGTTCCTCAATGGCTTCGGGGGATACATATTTTCCACCAGAGGTTTTGAACATAGACTTCTTACGAGCCGTGATTTTGAGAAAACCCTGTTCAAATGCTCCCATATCACCCGTATATAGCCAGCCATCCTTGATCGTTTCCTGAGTTTTATCTGCTTGTTGATAATAGCCCTTCGTAACGTTGGGTCCTTTACAAAGAATTTCTCCCTCTTGGCTGATCTTAATTTCTACATTTTCTAAGGGAGGACCCACCGTTCCGATTTTTCGCCCTTCTTTTTCGTAGCGATTGACGGCCAGCACCGGAGAGGTTTCGGTCAGGCCGTAACCCTCCATCACGGATATGCGGGCGGCATTGAAAACACGATTAATCCGTTTGTTGAGAGCCGCTCCTCCCGAGATGATTGCAATTGTTTCGCCTCCGAGGGCTTTGCGCCATTTTTTGAAAACTAATCGGTCGGCCAGTGCCAGTTGTTGCTGATACCACCAAGATTTGCCCTGAAAATCGTAATCCTGAGCAAGCCCAAGTGCCCAAAAAAAGATATTTCGCGCAAGGAAGGGTTGCGCTTTACCTCTTTCTACGATTCGCTCGTAGATTTTTTCCAGCAGGCGAGGTACGGTGGTAAAAATGTGGGGTTTTACTTCGGAAATATCCTCACTGATTGTTTCCGTACTTTCAGTATAATAAATAGACAAACCTGAGCTCATGTATAAATAATTGAGCATACGCTCGAAGATATGATTGAGCGGCAAAAAACTAAGTGCACGGTGCTGATGATTCACAGGCATTAACGCACGGCAAGCCCAAACATTGGAGAGAATATTATGGTGGCTCAGCATGACACCTTTGGGCTGACCCGTGGTACCCGAGGTATACACGATGGTCGCGAGATCATCTGTTTTAACTTGTTCTTTTCGCCGATTGACTTGCTCCATTACCTCACCCTCCGCCGCTTGCGTCATCTGACTCCAGTGGGTAGCATCGGAGATTTTTTCAAAAGTATAAATACCCTCGATGGAAGGAATTTCAGATTGAATTTTTTGAATTTTGGAGAATTCGTTTTCACCTTCGGCAAAGACTAGTTTTATCTGAGCGTGATTAAAGATATGCTCAAGTTCTTTTGTATTGATTTTTGTATACGTTGGAACCGTGATGGCTCCCACTTGTTGGCATCCCAAATCAATAAAATTCCACTCGGGACGATTAGAAGAAATGATTGCGATTTTATCGCCGGGTTCTATCCCCAAGTAAAGAAGCCCAGCACTTACCTGGTTAACTTGCTCGATCACCTCGGCGGTCGTGTAAGGATATCTTTGTTGGTTTTTTAGATTCACCAGCATGTTTTCTTGGGAATAATTTTTCTGCTGATGAGCGAGGAGATCAAACAATCTGGATGGTTGCATAAGATAAGAATTTGATTAGTTGATTTCATTTTTTGAATAAAAAATGAAAGCGGAGTTACATGTAGTTTTTCTGTGTCATTAATTTTCCGACTAACAATGAGCGGGGTAATTGGGTTGGGTTCAGGGCTTTGGAGACAAGAGTCGTATTTGTGCAGATAACTCTACACGGATGGGCATTTTATTCTCAACCATCGGGAGAACGAAAAAGTACCAGCCGAGCCTCAAAGGGGCTTATCTCCAGCTCAAGACATATAGGCAATTCATCAGGACGCTCTTAGGTATTTTGGAGGCAAGTTTGTAATATTTTTAGAAAGCATTTTTTTATTAAAAATTATACGCTATGCAAACGAACTATTTTTTGAACTACCTTTCCATCAATACACGCTCCCTTTTTTTAGGTGCTTTCTGTTTGATAATTCCCTTCCTAAGCGAAGCACAGACAGGCTTTTACGTAAGAGCCAGTGGCGGCTACTCTTTTCAGGCTTCTAAAACTGCCTTCAACGATGCTGACCCCTTGGGTATCACCGGGATTGAGCCTTCTACCGACATTCGGGTAAATGCGATTGGTGAAACCAGAGTACAGTCTCTACAAGGTACGGTAGGTGGAGGCTATAAACTCACTTTGGCTGGGGGGTATATGTTTAATCTCTACATTGGAGCCGAACTGGGCATAAACTATTTTAACGGAACCGAAGAACTGATTGGCCGCTTGGAGACGCCCACCTTTTTCTCGGAAGTTACCACGCAAATTGAAGGCTTTGATATTACACCCGCTATTGTCTTGACGCCGGGCTTGGCAGGACTAAACCCCTACGCACGGATTGGTTTGTTCCTCACGGCAACCGGAGATCTGAAGCTCAATACTTACGTAAGGGACGACAACTTTCAAGACACCAGTGTGCCCGTAGAAATACGAGCTGAAAGCGAAGTGCAACCTCAATTTAGTATAGGCTACTTGGGAGCTTTGGGAGCACTTTACCCAATTAATGAGCAAATTAGTATCATGGCAGAAGTGGAGATCAAAAGCTTTACACTCAAGAGCAATGAGGCCAAAATTATCTCCTATCGTACTACCTCCCAAGGAGAAGAAGTACCAGGACAGCAATTAGCAGATTTGCCGATTCGGGATAAGCAATTTGATTTTAGTGATGACTTTGTAGAGTCTGAAAATCCTGATCCAAATGAGCCACGCACCTTGCCTACTCAATTTGTAAATGCCAATGGGATTGGATTTAATTTGGGGCTTTGGTATAAATTCTAAAAAATTGAATCATGGGTTGCCTTACTGATTGGGGCAGCCCTTACTCGATTGTTCCGCTCCGACAAACTCTAGCTACTCAAGAATCTACCGTTTTTACAAGAATCTGCGAGATGCTGGTTAGATTTTTTTGGTAGATAATAAATAGCTTAAAACCAGACCGTGAAATATTAAAGGATATTTCCAATGGCCTTCTACTAGCTTTACACGAGGTAAGCAAAAAGATAAGTTTTTTAACTTCAGCCCCTTTTCTCTTATCTTTACTGAATCAAGAAACTCGTAACCTATAACTTGCAAGCAAATGCAAGAAGATACCATCATTGCCCTGTCTACCCCGCCCGGTGTGGGTGCGATTGCCCTGATTCGCCTTTCGGGTCAGCAGGCTATTCAATGGGTAAGTCAAGTTTTTAAGGGAAAAAATTTAGAAGAAACTGCTTCACACACAGCGCATTTTGGGTCTATTTTGAGCCAGGCGGGAGAAGTGATTGATGAAGTGGTCGTGACTGTCTTCAAAGCGCCTCGTTCTTTTACCACCGAAAATGTAGCTGAAATCTCTTGCCATGCTTCCGATTACGTGATTCAGCAATTGATTCAATTATTTATAGATAAAGGTGCACGTTTGGCCTTGCCTGGAGAATTTACCCAAAGAGCCTATTTGAATGGCAGAATGGATTTGGCGCAGGCCGAAGCTGTGGCCGATCTCATCAACGCGGATACCGAAGCGGCTCACCGTGTGGCCATGCAACAAATGCGGGGCGGCTATTCTCAAAAGATCAAAGAGCTGAGAGAAGATTTTATTGCTCTGGCCGCGCTCTTGGAGCTAGAGCTAGACTTTGGTGAAGAAGAAGTAGAGTTTGCCAACCGGGACACTTTGCAAAGCCAAACCCGAAATTTGAAAAAAGCCCTGACGCAGTTAAAGGATTCCTTTAGTTTGGGAAATGCGATCAAAAACGGTGTTCCCGTGGTGATTGTAGGCAAGCCCAACGCGGGCAAATCTACCCTTTTGAATGCTTTGCTGGAAGAAGAGAAAGCCATCGTCTCCGACATTCCCGGTACGACCCGAGATGCCATTGAAGACGAAAAAACGATTAAAGGCATTAAATTTCGCTTTGTAGACACGGCAGGTTTGCGCGAAACCGAAGATCAGATCGAGAAAATTGGTGTGGAGCGCACGCGCGCCAAGATGCAAACAGCCCGAGTATTGGTTTATTTATTTGATGCGCTTACCGAAAAGCAACCAGACGTTTTGGCGAAAGCCAAGGAGCTACAAGCAGATTTTCCTCAGGCACAATTGATTGTGGTAGCTAATAAACTGGATGAATTCGCACGCTATGATTTCTTTTTAACCCAAGATTTAGTCGGCTGCGCTATTTCGGCTTTGGAGAAAAAAAACTTAGATCAACTCAGCGAACTGCTCTACCAATCCGTAGCCACAGAATCTCCTTCCGAGGTGGTCGTCAGCAATCTGCGTCATTACCAAAGCCTCCAAAAAAGCCTCCAAGCCCTAAGTCAAGTAGAAGCAAGCCTTCATCAAGGTATTTCTACCGAACTGATTGCCAGCGATATGCGCCAAGTTATTCATTACCTGGGAGAGATCACAGGGCAAGTAGATACGGAAGACTTGTTGGAGTTTATTTTTAGTAAGTTCTGTATTGGAAAGTAACCTATGAAAAGAGGGTAGCCAGAGCAAATAAAAACAAATAAGCACCTCATAATCAATTATTTATGAGTAGCTCTTTTTTTTGATTTGTACTTTTTAGCAGCTTTTCTACAAATGTTTGTACCTTATTTGTACCCTATGTTCTAGTAATTTCCAAGGTACAAAACCGGGTAAAATATTTCACGCCATCCCCAAGATATACTCCTCGACTGGCCTCTCTCGTTCCCGCCGACCTCTCCCCCGTTCGTAGCATAAAACTGTCGTTGGTAACATTTATTTGCGCAAACCTACCCTGTTATTTAATTCTACACAACTCTTCAAGCAGCTCCATCATCTATTTCAACATATCTTTTTTACTCCAATTTCAAATTATTTTACAGATGAAAAAATTAGCTGTACTTATAGTCCTAGCCGTTTGCGGTTTTTCACCAATATGGATACAATGTCCAACAGAACTCTAAATACTTTTGTTGGAGCCACCGCAGGAGACGTTAACACCACTGGTAGTAGCAATTCCTTTTTTGGTTTCAGCGCAGGTGGGCAGAATACAACTGGTTTTTGCAATGCTTTTTTTGGGGCGGTAACCGGTGCAAGTAACACCACAGGTAATTTTAATGCTTTTTTTGGCGCAATATGCAGGGGCAAACTTTGAAGTAAATCAATATCCACGAGCGAGGGGAAACAGCGGTGGAAATCGTGGGAAATACACTGACCTCAGGTATGTACCTCTATGCCCTCATCATTGACCAGCAAGAAGCTGGCATGAAAAGAATGATTTTACGCTAAGTATAGATTTTTGTATGACTTAAAACCTTCTCTCCTACCCTTTGGAGAGAAGGTTTTTCTATGAGAAGGGAGAAATCTTTATACCAGAAGGTTCTACTAAATGTCGTCAATCGGGCTTCTGATCCATACATTGTCCACGGACTCACCAGCTTCTAAAAGATCGTGCGAGTAAGCACTTGAATTAATTCATCATTTGATGATAAATATTGTATTACTTTTGAGCTAAGAGGTATCAAGCAAATAGTAGGCAGAGCTGTTATGCCAATGTTAGCTATGTATAACTAGCTGGTTAAATAAGGCTGATTCAGCTCGAAAAATGTTCAATTCACTTCATCACTTATCATTTGATGATGAATATTACGCTATTTTTGCCCCAAGCATTTCGCAAACAAATCTTTTCCGAAACAAACAACAATAAAACTCTATGAAAACGTTAAAAGTATTCTCAATTTTCGCCATTTTATTTTTTTCAGCAGTAAGCATCAGCTTTGCTCAATCTGAAATTACCGAAGAGCAGAAAAAAGAAATGCAAGCGGTAGCCGAAGAATATATCGCGAAGCTCAATCTAAGCGATGAGCAGAAAGAAGAGTTTCAAGCCATTGGTATGAAGTACGCCGAAAAAATGTTTGAACTTAAGGAAAGTGGAGGACCCAAAATTTCCAAAGCTAAAAAGGCAAAAGCCATTAAAGCTGATAAAGACGCCGAAATCAAAGCAATGCTAGACGAGGAGCAATTTGCTACCTACGAGTCATTCAAAGAGGAACTAGCTGCTAAACAAAAGGAGATCTTGAACCAATAAAATGGTATAATTTTTTTGGCCGAAATGCTGTCTTCAAGGTAGTATTTCGGCTTTTTTTAAATAACAATCCATGATGAATAAATTAATTACGCTCATATTTCTGACTTTATTCGTGTCCAACAGCTACGCGCAGAAATTCCTAAGCACGCATACTGTTGGCGAGCAAACCAAGAGCTACTCCAAAATACTGGTGGTGGTCAAGGCCAAAGATGCCGCTTACAGATTAGAAACAGAAGATAATATCGTCAAGAGATTAAAGAAAGAGGACATTCAGGCTGTGCCTTCTTATTTGCGCCTCACGAATGAAATGCTAAAAAACAAAGAACCAGATGAAGAAGAGCTTGAAAAACTCGTGGAACAGCTCAGAGAAAATAATTTTGACGGAATACTGGTAACAAGTTTGATAGAATCGAAACACTCCGTAGAATACAATCCTGCTCAATACAACACCAGCACCGTCCCCGTGCGCTACGGCAGGTTTGGCCGGTACTACGGTACGGCTACCGTCGGGTCTTACAGTCCTGCCACGATAGAAGAGCATCAAAAATACTTGCTAGAATCCCTCCTTTATGACTTACGCGGGTCTACCAAGGAGAATAGCCTTCATTGGATTGGCAAAATCAAGATCACAGATCCCACCAGCTTTGATAAGGCTAGCCATAAATACGCGAAGAGTCTGGTCAAAAAACTGGCTAAAGAAGCTTTCGAGTAATCTCGCCACATTGGCACTACGGATTGAATGGAATCTGTTAAAAGATACAAGGCTGTCTAAAAGGGCAGCCTTTTTTGATAATATTCTGGTGCTGGGAGGCAAAGTTTAGTATAAACTTAAAGCAACAGCCATATTATTTTGTATTAAATTTGCTAAGAGAACAGTAAAACTGCCCCCCAATGAAGAATTATTTTTTAATCTTTCTGCTCTTTCACAGCAGCTTATTACTCGCCCAAAACCAAGCCACCCTCGACTCCCTTCTACTAGTTACCGAGTCCAATATTTCGGATCAAGACAAGGTTGACACCTACGTAAAGCTGGCTGAGGAATATCGTAGCTCCGATTCCACAAAAACCTACCATTATGCCCAACAGGCCATTCAATTAGCCAAAAAAATCAAGTACCCCGAAGGAAAAATTGATGCGCTTTACCTAATGGGATTTTTGAACTTATCAAAAAAGAACTATCAAGAAACAAAAGCAATTTTTCAACAAATAATTCAAGAGTCGGAAAAATGCCAGTATTTGAAAGGAAAAGCAAACGGATTCAATGGTTTAGGTTATCATTACTACAACTTATTTAGTTATGATCAGGCGCTGGATAATTTTTTCAAATCTTTGGAAGTCAGCAAAGCGTCAAAAGATCATAAACTCATTGTCCGTAGTTATATTAGCATAGGAGAAGTTTACTATTTTCAGTACGAATACGATCAGGCGCTGGATAATTTTTTCAAATCTTTGGAAGTCAGTAAAGCGTCAAAAGATCATAAACTCATTGTCCGTAATTATAATAATATAGGAGAGGTTTACTATTTTCAGCACAAATACGATCAGGCGCTGGATAATTTTTTAAAGGCTTTATATCTCAATAAGAAGATAAAAGATAAAAGAGGAATTACCAAAAGTTATGTTAATATTGGAAAAACATACGCTTATCAAAAGAGCTATAAGAAAGCCTTGGAGTATTATTCCACGGCTTTGAAAACCAGCGGAGAAGCTAATAATGAAGCATTAATTGCTGATATTTACTATTACATTGGAGAAATAAACTGCGTTCAACAGAATTACAATGAGGCTCTTAAATCTTTTGCAAAGGCACTGAATCTCTACCAGAGATTAGCAGATAAAAACTCAGTGAGCTTAATTTATAATTACCTTGGAAATATTTATAGGTCTTTGGGTAATTTTGAGAAAGCCCTAGAGTATAACTTCATGGCTTTGGAGATAGTAGAAAACTCGAGTGATAAGAGTATAGCCTGTTGGAGCTTGATTGGATTGGGGAAAACCTATAAGGATCTCAAACAATGGAGACTTGCCCAGACTTATTTAAAAAAAGGATTTCAGATTGCAGAAGAAATCCAAACACTAGAGGGGATAAAAGAAGCAGTAGCCGGACTTTCTCAGGTAGAAAAAGAATTAGGCAATTACCAGGCAGCTTATGAATATCAGGTGCTTTTCAAAGAAATGGCGGACAGCCTTTTTAACGAGGAACAAACCAAAAAATTCACCACTTTGGAGCTAAGTTATGAATTTGAGCAAGAAAAGGATTCCATTCAATTAGCTAATCAGACCAAGCAAGCACTGCTCGAAAAGGATATCGAGAACCGACACAACATACAAATCGCTACTTTGATCGGCCTAGGGCTTTCTCTGGCTCTGGTCATTACATTGATATTCTTTTTTAGAAACCAAAAAATCAATAATCAAAAGTTGCACGAGGCCAATGAAGAAGTCAAATCCGTAAACGAGACGCTTCACCTCACCTTAAATACCGTCCAGCATCAAAGAGATCAAATTCTGGCAAGTATTAACTACGCCCAAAGAATCCAAAACGCCATTTTGCCCTTGCACGCCACATTTGATGCCCTGCTTCCCCATCATTTTATCTTTTTCAAACCCCGTGATATTGTTTCTGGAGACTTTTATTATATCAGAGAAGTCCATAATAAAATCATTTTAGCCGCCGTAGATTGTACCGGTCACGGAGTACCTGGGGCGTTTGTGAGTTTAATTGGCTATTTGAGTTTGAATGTTTTAACGGTTATTGAAAAAATGGCATCAGCAAGTGAAATTTTAGGGCAAATGCATATAGGCATACGGCGTATCTTACGTCAAAAAGAAACCAAAACCTACGACGGGATGGATATGGCTTTGGTCAGTATTGATTTGGAAAACAGAAAAATGGAATTTGCCGGGGCAAAGAATCCTTTGATTTATATTCAAAACGGGGAGCTACATCAAATCAAAGGAGATATTTTTGGTATTGGAGGCGAACAGCGAGACATGGAAAGAAACTACACTTTTCACGAAATTGATATTTCTGAGCCTACTACTTTTTATCTTTTTTCCGATGGCTATCAGGACCAGTTTGGAGGGCCGAAAAAAAGAAAATTTATGACTAAACGCTTCCGCGAATTACTCCTCGAAATCCACACCAAACCTATGGCCGAGCAGCAAGCAATCCTTGACCGCACCCTCCAACATTGGATGCAAGAAGGAAATCAAAAACAAACTGATGATATTTTGGTGCTGGGTGTGAGAGTTTAAGCATGGAGCAAGGGCATTCGGGTGAACAAATTTTTTATTTTTCCACGATTTGACTTTTCCTTAATTAATCCTTAGAAATCCAAGCTTCCAATGACTAAAAGCCATTTTATTTTTCTAAATTGGGTTGAAAAAATTATGACAATGAGTATCAAAGAAAAAGTACAGGAGCTTAACCGTCTGATGCTAGAGGGAAATATTGATGAGGCATTTGAAAAAATTTATCATCCCGAGGTAGTCCGCCAAGAAAATTATGAAGCCCCGAGGGTTGGTAGGCAATTCAATCTGGAATATGAGAAAAAGGCCATCGCCCGCGTAGATCAATGGCATAAGGTAGAAGTGCGTGATTTTGTGGTGGATGAAGAAAAAAACCTGTCTATGGTCGTGCAGTTTATCGAGGTAAGCGTGGATGGACAAAGATTCAAGCGCGAGGAAGTAGCCGTGCAGAGATGGAAAGACGGACAGATTATCCACGAAAAATTTTACTATTCCCTAGAGCCAGTCCAAGCAACTGACCCATCGGAAACAAAGTAAATGCCCTTGTACGGAGACAGACGGCAAATAAATAAGGGTTAAGAAAATCAATTATATCATTTCCATTCAAAACAAAAACCATTACAATTCTCATGGCGCAACTAAAAATTACGGACCTCATCAAAACCTTAGAAGATACTCGTGCTGCCTTGTTATCAGCCACGAATGGAGACGGGATCGTGAGTCGGAATGACCTCAAGAATTTGCTCGAGCAAACCCGAGATCCGCTTGAGAGCAGATTTCTTGAATTCTTCTATGGTTTTCTTCGCAAACTAGAAGATAAGCCCAACATGCGTGTGACCAAAGAGGCGATTGACAAAGGAATTACCTTCATTCAAGAACAAATCATTCCTAATTTCGAGATTCAAGATCATTTTACGCCCAGCACCAATCAGAAAATTGCCCAAGCCCATCCGGCAGCCCTCCCCATGGCCATGGAATTGATTCGAGCCACGAGTAGTAGCAGTGATGGCGTTCTAAGCCCGAAGGAAGTAAGTGAACAGATTGCTCACTTGAAGGAAGGACTTTTCTTTGATGATTATGGCTCGGAAGCTGGTATTGCCATTGAGCCCTTCTTCGTGGTGCATCAAGATGCGACCCTGACTCCTGAATCCTTCTCTCGCGCCATGGGACTAGACCCCGACACGCCCAAGGGTAAGATAGAACGCTATGCACCCGCCGATAGATCTTTTCTGACCTTTATAGAGCAACACGTTTCCTCTGGACTGGCCGGCCAAGCGCAAATGGTGGTAGACCTGATGAAAACCAACCTAGCCGACCATCATGTCATCATTGTCGGAGAAGATAACCATCCTGATCTGGAATCAAACCATCCGGTCTATGTAGTAGGTATTGGGTACGATGGAAATTTAGCTGGTTTTGAATCGGTCGTGATCTGGACATAGAAGAATTGAGGTTGGCAAAGAAGTTGTCTGGAGTTTGTCTTTGGGCTGCAAAATTCATATTTCGCCATCAAATCAAAACTTTAGACAACTTTAGGATTTTTGGCACTTGACAGCACTTTTATGGTAATTGACGAGTCCAATCTACTGGATTAGCCTCTAAATTAGCGACCGGAGCGTTGCCGACATAGATTATCGCAAATGATTGCTCCGGCTAGTGCCACATTCAAAGACTCGGCCTGCCCAAAGCGTGGAATGGTAATTTTTTGTTGAATGCTTGGCAAGAGGTGTTCGCGTATTCCCTGAGATTCATTCCCCAACACGATCAACCCTCCCTCCGAAGCGAAGCTAACTTGATGCAGATTCTCCCCTTCCATCAAAGCACCGTAAATTTTGCCATCCTGAAGGTCGCCCAGATAAGTGCTCAAGTCTACATAGGCGACGTTCACCCTCAGGAAAGAACCCATACTGGCCGCGATTACCTTCGGATTGTAGCAATCTACCGTATCAAGTGAGCAGATCAGTTGCTTGATTCCGTACCAATCGGCTACTCTCAAAAGTGTGCCTAAATTTCCTGGATCACGGATACCATCTAATGCGAGTTGGTAGGTTCCCCGCTGTGGCGGGACTCTTTCCTGAGTAGGAATGCTCAGTGTGGCCAAAGCACGAGCGTTGCTTACCAAAGTACCGGCTTGCGCCAGCTCCTTTTCCGTGGCAGTCTGGTAAGCGACGTTTTTGGATTGGAGCAAAGGTTGCCAGGCTTTTTCAAGTGCGGGGTTCAGCCAGACGGATTGAACTTCCCAATCCGAAAGCAGCGCCTCTTCCACGATCTTCTCCCCTTCTACCAAGAAAGCCTGATGTACCTTCCGATACTTTTTTTTCTGTAAAGATTTCAAAAATTTCAACTGGTTTTTAGAAATCATAAATTAATTTTAGGGTGAAAAAATTTCCAAAGTATAAGCTCGTTCATTGATATAGTCTCTGTAATCAATTTGAAGCATTAACGATCTAATCATACAATACATTCCACATCATATATCATACATCCCGCGTCATATATCATCCCCAACAGGCTTTATTTTTTGTGTTTGCTAGGCTTGTTTCAAAGCTGTATCAGCACCAGTCGTCTGCCCAAAGATCAATATATTCTTCACAGCCAAGAGGTCAAAGGTAATAAAGAGGTGTCTTCTGAGGCACTGGGTGCTCTCTATCGCCAGGAGCCTAACCGGAAAATACTAGGGCTACTTCCCTACGTATGGGCTTATCAACTGGGTCAAAAGCTATTCAGACCACGAAAAGTTCAGACTAAAATTGAGCAAAAGGAAGAAAAATTTGACCAAAAAATTCAGCGCGCTTCTCGCAGGGGCCGAGAGAAGAAAATACGACGTTTGATCAAGCGCAAAAATAAAAAGATTCAAAAACTAAATCGCAAGCTACAAGAAGGTAATTGGCTGATGCGCTCCGTGGGGGAGCCGCCCGTGTTTTATGATTCCTTGGAAGCTCGGCGGACGGCGCAGGAAATGCAAGAGCTCCTGAGTACCAAGGGGTACTTTCAAGGTCAGGTAAAAATTGACACCCAAAAGGTTTTCAAAAATCGGATCAAGGTAAAGTATTTCATTGAAGAGAACGAACCTACCTTCTTTGGAGACATTGCCTATGTCAGCGGTAGTCTGGATATTGATAGTATTCTTGCGCAAAGTGAAAAAAATAGCTACCTCGAGACCGGTGAACACTACGATGAAAACCTTATCGCCAAAGAATACCAAAGAATAGAAAAACTACTGCGTAATAATGGCTATCTTTATTTTAGCCGTCAGTATATTGTCTTTTCCATAGACACCCTCCACTTCGCTGATTCCTTATCCGAAGATACCCTGATGCGAGCGGCCAAGGCAGATACACTGGTCAACGGCGAGAAAGCAGCCACCAAATCAGCAAAAGAAGCGAAAAGAAATGCAGATGTAAAAGTCATTATCAACGACCCCAATCAGGGTAAACACAAATCTTATCGTTTAGATCGCATCTTTTTCCACGTGGTCAATACCACCAAAAACGTGCAAAGAGCCTCCCAGATAGATACCTTGCGATCACCAGACAGTGGCATTCATTATGTTTATGAAGGAAAACGGATTCGCTACAACTATAAAATCCTAGACCAGCGGGTCAGGATGCGACCGCAGCAAAAATATGGAGAAAGCCGCCTCACCGAAACCCAGCGCTCTCTGGGAATCTTGGACATGTTTAAATTTGTGAATATCAACCCCGATACCAGCCGTTCGCACTTGGATATGCATATTTATACCACCCCCATGGATAAATATCAAATCACGGACGAGATTGGCTTCAATGTGATCCAAGGCTTACCAGGGCCTTTTATTAATTTATCACTCAAAAACCGAAATACCTTCGGCGGGGCTGAAATCTTTGAAAACAGTTTGCGCTTTGCGATTGATGGTCAGACTAGTTTTGCCGAAGAGGAGAATTTCTACAGCAGCCAAGAAATTGGCTTCAATAGCTCTCTGACTTTTCCCAGAATTTTGTTTCCACTTCCCTCCCGCTTTCGCAATCGCTTACACGAATATAATCCTACGACTCGCCTGAACTTAGGCTTTAATTACACCAACCGTCCAGAATATACCCGCACCAACCTAGCTGCGTCTATTTCTTATCAGGGGCAACTTGGTTTTTCTACCTACAACATTACCCTGGCCGATTTGAACGTGGTCAACACCCGTGATATTAGCAATGCTTTCAATCAGGTATTATCTGATTTGAGTGATAGCGGCAATCCTATCATCGAGAGTTTTGATCGTGCCTTGGTCAGCAGTATGTATGTCATTTACACTTACAACACCAATGTGCTCAACGAGAGCAAGAAAGCATTTTTAGTGCGCGTCCTAGTGGAAGGTGGCGGGATGACCTTAGGCTTGTTCCGTCGGAGTAGCTTGATTGAAGAAAATCGCGTGTTTGGCCTGCGGGTTTTCCAATTTTGGCGAGTAAATCCTTCTTTTAATTACTACATGCCTCTTGCCAAGAAGTTTCACACGATGGCCTTTAGGATTAACGTGGGACTGGCGCGTCCCTTCGGCTCTTCTACTACGCTTCCGTACGAGAAGTTCTTCTTCGCGGGTGGTAGTAGTAGTATTCGAGCTTGGCAGCCACGTCGTTTAGGGCCAGGCTCTTTTCGTCCACCTGTCAATGAGGATGGCACTTTTGATTATCGTTTTGAGCAACCAGGTGAAATTCTATTGGAAGGCAATATAGAGTATCGTTTCCCAATATTTGGTTTTGTAAGAGGGGCTTTATTTGTAGATGCAGGAAATATTTGGACTTTTGAAAGAGACGAATTGCGTCCGGGGAGTCAGTTTCGCTTTCGGTCTTTTTGGAATGAGATTGCCTTGGGGACTGGTTTTGGAGTCAGGTTGAATTTACCTTTTCTATTGTTTCGCTTGGACTTTGGCTTAAAAGTTTATGATCCAGCTCGTCGCTCAGACCGTCGTTGGGTAATTCGTCAATTTAATCCCTTGAATCCTCTCGAGAAAGATTTTTTGCTGTTGAATATTGGGATTGGGTATCCTTTTTAAATCGCAAATTACAAATCACAAACTCTGGTTTGGTTAATGCGTGTAGAATCTGCAATTTGTAATCTGCAATTTTCAGTTAGTTTTTTCTATTGCTTCAACCACTTGATGGTACAACCAACTGCCTTGGTTTCGGTTACTTGGGGTTTTTCACCTTTTAACATCATATTTACAGCGTCAGCCAAGTAAGTCTTGTCTACGGCACTAGCATCTCTCACGTTGTCGTCCATCGCACCGATGTACTGTACGGTCATCCCTTTGTCTATTAGGTAGAAGTGCGGCGTTTTGGTTGCTCCAAAAGTCTTGGTGATTTTCTGGCTTTTATCGGCTAGATAGGGAAAGGTAAAGCCTTTTTCTTTGGCACGGGCGATCATGTCTTGGTAGTCGTCATCTGGATGAGAAGCCTCATTCGGATTGATCGCGATAACAGGGAAACCTTTTGCTTTGTATTCTTTATCTAGGGCAATAATTCTATCTTCGCTGGCCACGGCAAATGGGCAGTGATTACAAGTAAAAACCACGATAGCACCGTTTTCGCCCATGAGGTCTTTGATGGATTTCATTTTGCCATCTACATCTTTCATAGACATTGTAGCCACTTTAGCATCTACCTTGTCTCCTACTTGATAACCATCGTCTACTAGGTTCGCATTTACGAAAATTCCGATCGTAAGTACTAGTGTGAATAATAAACTTAGCTTTTTCATAGAGTTTAAGAATGGATTTAATTTCAGAAATATAATCGAGTTTAATTAAGCGATTTTTCAACTAATTGTTTTAATTCTTCTGGGGTAATTTCTCCGCGGTGGAAAACATCTAAGCCTTGCGCCTCATTTACCGCACGAGTTACTGGAATATCTCCTTGCCAATCGTCGTTGATCTCGGGTATCCAGTAGTTGGCATCGGTTTCGTCTAACAGCCAGACAACGGCTTTCAGTTGTTTTTTCTCCACGAAACGCCTCACTTTCTCTTCGGTATCCTCCACGGCTACTAAAATTACCTTCACTTTTTTGTCTTGGTAGCTTTGGTTGATTTCTTCAAAGTAAGGAAGTTCTTTTACGCAGGGAGCGCACCAAGTAGCCCATAAGTTAACAATGCGCGTAGTATCATCCTTTTGTTTGATCTCTTCCATCACATCTGTTACTTTGACCAGCTCGATGTTTTGTGCGTATAGCTCTTGAAAACCAACTAGCACTAAAACTAATATGATTTTTTTCATAGGTATTATTTTTCGTTTGTGAATATATGTAAATATAACTCAGTCCGGCTGGAATCTGATTTATCTTAACAGTTTTTTAACAGCCTTGTTTCTGAATCATGATTGACCAAAGAAGGGTTGCAATGTACTATTCCCATTTCAGGAAAAATTGTTTTCATATGAAATACATATGCTTTTCTTACGCTGTCAAGTCTGATCAAGAAAAGATTTTTTTATTCAAAACTTGTCCATTCACCTATAAATAACTTCCCTTCACAGCAAAAAACTAGTTGTTCACAAAATTGCCGCCCATCTATGCCTTTATGGAGGGTTACGCTGGTGGTATTTGGGTATAAATGGTAAGTTATTTGACTCTATTCTTTCTAAACTTTTTGTCTAAATCTAGGTTTCCATGCTACCTAATTAGGCTCTTTTTTCTACCATTACTATCCATTTAATCCAGTAAAATAATGACAACTTTGGTACTTGACTCAAATTTTAAAAATCAATCCCAAAAAAATAATCATATCTTGCATTTGCCATATCCTGATTTACCAGAATCTATACAGGCTTATTTGACCGATAGATATGAGGGCTTTCTCATTGATCTAGTCAAACTAGAGCATTATCAAGAAACATCTCTTACCTACATCGTTCGTTTGGAAAGAGGTAATCTGGAAGTAGACCTCATTTTTGATCAGTTTGGTGCGCTTCTTAAAGCTGATTTTGATTACTAAGCACTGCCTGTTGACTCATTTCATTAATTCCTTTCTCTGACTAGCTACTCATCACTTCCCATTTTCACGCTCTCCCTTTTTTGCCAGTGCAAGGTTTGATTGGCTTACTTATATATTTCGATAAAGATTCGTGGTAAAATCAAATAAATTAGCTTTATTTGATGTTACTTATTGCTTTTCTGAGATACTGGACTGGCTTTCGAGCAGATGTACTGTATTCTTATCAGAAAATATGAAGTCATCTATACAAGCTCATATTTATCTTAATCGTTTATGAATAATCCTAGACAAAATCTTCAAGGAAAAGTAGCCATTGTCACCGGAGCTAGCAAGGGGATCGGAGAGGCGATTGCCCATCTCTTTGCCAAAGCGGGTGCCCGGGTAGTGGTGAGTAGTCGCAAGCAAGACGCGGTCGACGACGTAGCTGCACAATTCAAGGAAAAGGGTTTGGAGGCCACGGGTATCGCCTGTCATATGGGAGATAGCACACAGATTGATGCTTTGGTCTCAAAAACAGAGGAAATCTACGGCGGGATTGATATTATCGTTAACAACGCCGTTACCAACCCGATCTATGGCCCTATTGTAGAGGCTGATTTGAAAGCCTACGATAAGATCATGGAAGTCAACGTCAAAGGCCCTTTTTATTTTAGCCAGTTGGTTTACCCGATTATGCGTGAGCGCGGTGGAGGAAGTATCCTGAATATCAGTAGTGTAGCGGGACTGACGCCCGACCAAGGTCTGGGGGTGTACAGCATGAGCAAGTCGGCCTTGAATATGATGACCAAAGTGATGGCCAAGGAATGGGGGCCAGACAATATCCGAGTGAATGCAATTTGCCCTGGAGTGATCCGCACCAAATTTGCCGAAACATTTACCAAAAACGAAGCCATTATGGACAACCTGATGGAAAGCCAGCCCCTCAAGTATATCGGTGAACCAGATGATGTGGCTCAAACTGCCCTCTTACTCGCCTCAGATGCGGGTTCTTATTTTACAGGCGCAGTCATTACCGTGGATGGAGGATTTTCGGTTTAGGGCAGATTACGGGTTTTTAGGGCGATTTTCTAAAATTTCCGTAAATCTTTGAGGTAGGAAAAACCACCCAAGAGTTGCATTTGGTACATAATCTGCCCTCGTCTCTGTGTGACAAAGTAAGAAGGGTTTTGAGCAGAGTAATTTTGAGGGCTGGGTAAAACCGCAGCCAAAGTAGCTGCTTCTACCACATTAAGGTTTTGGGCCGTCTTACCGAAGTAGCGTTTAGAGGCAGCTTGTACCCCAAAAGTTTGAGGACCCATCTCGGCAATATTCAAATATACTTCCAAGATACGTTGCTTGCCCCAAATGATTTCTATCAGATAAGTAAGCGGCACCTCGAGGGCTTTACGGAAAAAGCCTCCCCCCTGCCACAGGAAAACATTTTTAGCAACCTGCTGACTAATCGTGCTGGCTCCTCTCCTCCGTTTGCGGTATTTATTTTCTTCCATAGCCTGTTTGATGGCCGCAAAATCCAACCCAAAATGCTGTGGAAAGCGCTGGTCTTCAGAGGCGACCACGGCTACTTTCACGTGATCGGCCATATTTTCATAACTTACCCATTCATAATAAATATGCGCATCTTCCCCTTGAAGCCAAGCCCCCATACTCCGAAAAAGCATGGTAGGCGTGAACAAGATAGGCATCCATTTTAAGACAATTACCAATAATAAAGTGATGCCCAGCGTCCAGAGCATAGCTTTCCATAAAAATCGGAAAATACGCTTCCAAAGAGGTCTAGCATTGGGAGGAATCTGGTCTGTTGTCTGCTCTTGCATAGGGATTTGCTAAAACTTGAATATGCAAATTTTACTGTAAATCTCCAAATACACTAATTCAATACCTAAAAGTCCTGCACTTATACGCAACTCGGCTATTTATCCATGGTATCCATTCAAGAAACTTGGAATAACAAGAGGCGATTCATAATGATTTCCACCTTCCCTCTGGCAATTCCCAACTATCTCCCCAGAGTTTTTGACCGCCATCAATATAGATGGTTTCACCGGTGATATAGTGCGCCATCGGAGAGGCGAGAAAGAGCGTACAGTAGGCAATGTCCTCTGCCTTGCCCAATTGGTTCATGGGGATGTGTTTGGGAACTTCTTTTAAAATATATTCCTGAAATTCAGCTGGATAGGTATCAAATCCCGAAGTCATGATCGCTCCCGGTGCGATGGCATTGACCCGAATCTGAAATTTAGACCACTCCACAGCCAAAGTTTTGGTCATATTATCTACCCCCGCACGGGCAGCACCGGTATGTACCATGCCCGGAAAACCCCGAAACATTTGCGCCACAATATTGATGATATTCCCTCGCTGTTGCGGGATAAAAAAACGATCGCTCACGGCTTTGGTCATATACCAAGTACCATCGAGATTATTATGAATCACGGCCGTCCAGCCTTTATTGCTGATTTTCTCAGCTGGCGCGCGAAACTGCCCTCCGGCGTTATTGACTAGCACATCCAACCTACCCCATTTCTGAAAAATTTCTTCCATCAGCGCCTCGATGGTTGCCTCTTCCCGAATATCTACCAGCGAATAATGGCATTCTCCCAGTTGATTGAGTTCGTGGGCAGCTTTCTGCAAGCGTTCCTCATTACGAGCTGCGATCCAAACTTCGGCTCCGTACTTGAGAAATTGCTCAGCGATCGAGTAGCCAATTCCACTTCCCCCGCCCGTGATGAGGACTTTTTGTTTTTGAAATAAATTTGCTTGGAACATATTTTAGGAGTTACAGATTGCAGGTTTCGAGTTATGGACTCCAATCTTATAAATTAATATTACTTTTTGTATAATTTATTTCTTTTTTTTGGGAATGCGTACTTTCTTTTTTTGAAAAAAGAAAAGAAAACCTGAAATCTGCAAACTTAACCTAAATCCTGAATGCCCATTCTCTCATCATTGGTCAATACACGCTCAGAACAATATCAGAAAAATTATGCCCACATGCAGGCACTCGATCAAGACCTGCGTGAAAAGCTACAAGAGAGCCTTTTTCAAGGCAAAGATAAATATTTAGAAGCGGCTCGCAAGCAAGGAAAATTCTTGGCTCGGGAGCGTATCGAGTTAGTTCTGGATCAGGATTCACCCTTTTTGGAGTTGATGCCACTGGCTGGTTTAGGGCTCAAAGATGCCGTAGCCGTGGGCGGAACCGTGGTCGCTGGAGTTGGTTTCGTGCGTGGCAAGTTGGCCATGATTATTTCCAATGTAGGCACCAACAAGGGCGGAACTACCGATTATATTTCCTTGCAAAAGACGTTACGCCTCAATGTGATTGCCCGAGAAAATCGCTTACCTACCATCACTTTTGTGGAATCAGGAGGAGCCAATCTACCCGAGCAAGCCAAGATTTTTAACCAAGGAGGCTCTTCTTTCAAAGATATTACCCGCCGCTCCAAGGCGGGCATACCCAGTATTGCCATTGTCTGCGGAAATGCTACCGCCGGTGGAGCCTACATACCCGGAATGTCAGACTATGCCATTTACGTAAAGGATAATGCCAAAGTCTTCCTCGCTGGCCCTCCCCTCGTAAAAATGGCCACGGGCGAAGTCTCAGATGATGAATCTCTGGGCGGAGCAGAAATGCATTCGCGAGTTTCGGGTAATTCAGATTATTTGGCACAGGACGAAATGCACGCCATCCGCATTGCCCGAGAATTGATGGGACATTTAAACACTGATTCACAAGCTTTTCATCCCCAAGCTACGGTCAACCCTCCTTTGTATGACCCGAAAGAATTACTGGGAATTGTCTCGGCCGATTTTCACGTTCCCTACGATGCCAGGGAGATTATTGCCCGTTTCGCGGATGGCTCGGAGTTTCACGAGTTTAAGCCCGACTTTGGGAATACGCTAGTTTGTGGTTACAGCAAAGTGCACGGCTACCCCTTGGCTGTCATCGCAAATAATGGGGTGCTTTTTTCAGATACAGCCAACAAAGCCGCGCAGTTTATCCAGCTTTGCAATCAAAATCAAATGCCCCTTCTCTTTATGCAAAATATTACAGGCTTTATGGTGGGTAAGAAGTATGAAGAAGAAGGCATCATCAAGCACGGGGCGAAAATGATCAATGCCGTTTCTAATAGCGAAGTCCCTCTGATTACGCTCATCACGGGTGCTTCCTACGGAGCGGGCAATTACGCCATGGCCGGGCGTTCCTACGAACCTCGTTTTTTGTTTAGCTATCCCAATACCAAAATTGCCGTGATGGGTTCGGAGCAATTAGTGGGCGTGATGGACATTGTGAAGCGGGCTTCTGCCCAAAAATCTGGCAAAGATTACGACGAGGAGAAAGAAAAAATGGTCAATGAGCAAATCAAAAAAATGCTGGAGTCCCAGTCTACTGCCTATTACTCCACGGGACATCTGTGGGACGACGGCATCATGCCTCCTCAGGAAACCCGTGAGTACCTGGCTTTATTGCTGGCTATTATTTATAATGCTGAATTCAAAGGAAGTGAAGCTTTTGGGGTATTTAGAATGTAAATGATGAACGCTCAACTTGTCGCTTTTAACCCTCCGTGAAAAATCTGGGTTAAAAATTTCAATAAAAGCATCGCCCTTCACCAAACGAAAAAAGCCCTGACTCAGTTCTTTATGATTCAAGAAGAAATTCTTAATTTCGGCATCCCAAATTAGAAAACCACCTATTTATGAAAATTTATCTGGACACAGAATTTATAGAAAAACCCAATCATTTAGAATTAATCTCTATTGCCTTGGTCAAAGAGGATGGCGAAAGCTATTATGCCGTCTCTTCTGAATTTAATGAAAAACTAGCCAACGATTGGGTACGTGAGCACGTTATCCCCTTCCTAGACTCTGAAGCCGATCGCAAATCTCTGGAAGAAATCCGAGAGGAGGTCGTGGAGTTTATCGGGCCGAAGATTCCTGAATTTTGGGCTTATTTTGCCGCCTTTGACTGGGTTTTGCTCACTTGGCTCTACGGCGGAATGGCCAGTTTACCTTATAATTTTCCCTTTTTCTGTCACGATCTCAAGCAAGAAGTAGATCGCATTGGCTTTCCCGAAGAGCGTTTTCCCCAGAATCCCAAAAAGCATCACGCCCTCTGGGATGCTCGCTGGGATCGAGAACTGCATCGTCGCCTTCTGACTTTTGAACAAGAAAAGAAACAGTAAAATAGTTGCGAGTTGTATGTTGTTTTATAAGTATTCCTTGATTTTACAATGAATCTTGTAAAAAACTACTCCCACTCACAATTTACAAATAAATATCATGCACAAAATCCTCATCGCCAACCGTGGCGAAATTGCCCTCCGTATCATGCGTACCTGCCAGCAAATGGCGATTCGCACCGTGGCCGTTTACTCCGAAGCCGATCAACAGGCGCCTTTTGTAGATTTTGCCGATGAAGCAGTAGCTCTGGGAGGAATGAGTCCAACGGAGTCCTACCTAGACCAGAAAAAAATCATTCAGGCGGCTCAACTGGCCGGGGCAGAAGCCATTCATCCGGGTTATGGGTTTTTGTCTGAAAATGCCGATTTTGCCCGCCTCTGTCAGGAAGAAGGCATTATTTTCATTGGCCCTTCTCCCGAAGCAATCACGGCCATGGGTTCCAAAGCCGAAGCCAAAAAAATCATGCAAAAAAATGATGTTCCTACCATCCCCGGCTACGAAGGGGAGAATCAAGACGTGGATCATCTCATTGCACAAGGGAAAAAAATCGGTTTTCCCCTCTTAGTCAAAGCCTCGGCAGGAGGAGGAGGAAAGGGAATGAAAATAGTTCGTACAGAAGATCAACTAAAACCAGCTATTGAATCAGCAAAGCGGGAAGCACGCAACAGCTTCGGCCACGATCATTTGATTTTAGAAAAATACTTCGAGTCGGTACGCCACATCGAGATACAAATCATCGGCGATCAGCACGGGCAAATGATTCATCTGGGGGAAAGAGAATGCTCGGTGCAACGCCGCTATCAGAAAATCATTGAAGAAGCCCCTTCTCCCTTTCTAGACGCAACTCTCAGAAATAAAATGGGTTGGGTGGGCATTCGGGCGGGTCAGGCCATTGATTACAGCAACGCGGGTACGGTAGAATTTATCGTGGATGAAGAGAAGAATTTTTATTTCCTGGAAGTCAACACACGTTTGCAGGTAGAGCATCCCGTGACGGAGTATGTCACGGGAGTCGATTTGGTAGAAATGCAAATCGAAGTGGCGCGCGGTAAACCCCTCCCCTTCTTACAAGAAGATTTACAAATCTCGGGGCACGCCATCGAGTATCGCATCTACGCCGAAGAGCCCCAGAAAGATTTTAGTCCCGCCATCGGTACTTTGCACCAATGGAGCGTTCCCGAAGGCATTCGGGTAGATAGTGGCGTACAATCGGGCAGTGAAGTCAGTACTTTCTACGATCCCATGCTAGCCAAGGTGATTCTCCACGGGAAAACCCGAGAAGAAATCGTGGAGAAAAGTCCTTATCTTCTCTCGGAAATCACGGCTTTGGGCGTACAAACGAATCAGGCTTTCTTGGTCAAATTAGTGCGCGAGGAGGCTTTCCAAAAAGGACAAATTGATACGCAGTTTATCGAGAAGCATCCACATTTGTTAGCAGATTTAGCTCCTAGTCCAGCCGCCTGGACAGAGGCAGCGATGGCAACCTTACTTTATGACTGGTCAAAACGGCAAGAGGAGCGCAAGATTCTCCCTCATTTCCCAGCTGGATGGCGTAATAATTTTTACCAACCCCTTTTCCAAAAATACCAAACTGCTCAAGGAGAGGAAATGAAGTTGAGTTATCGGCATCTGGGCGATCAGCGATTTGAAGTGCAAATCCACCACGAGTCTATTTCTGAACCAGAAACCGAGCAAATTACTTTATTATCCGTTGATCGTCAACAAGTTACTTTTCAAAGAGGGCAGCTACGCGAGAAGCTCCGCTTGGCGGTACACGGGGACGATATTTTCGTGAAACACGAGGAGCATCAAATTCACTTGAAGCGGATTCCTCGCTTACCCGAAACCCAAAATCAACTGGCTCAGGGTTCTTATCAAGCACCTATGCCCGGCGAGGTGGTCAAGATCATGGTCGAGACGGGGCAGGCCGTCCAATCGGGTGATCCGCTTTTAATCATTAATTCCATGAAAATGGAAAATACGATCTATGCCTTTGCCGAGGGCACGGTGGAAGAAATCTATGTCCAAGAAAGAGATTTGATCCAAGCTGATGATTTATTGGTGAAGATTGGCTAAATAATCAATCATCCAAACCTACGCACCCAAAATTCCTTAAACATGATCTACACCCAAGACCAAATTACCAACCTCTCCGAGCACACTTTTGCTTATCTGAAATTAGAGGAAAAAGACCATCTACTCACCATCACTTTGGCTCGCCCCCAAGCCAAAAATGCCATGAGCCCCACCATGGTACGTGAATATGCCTACGCGATGAGCTATGCCCATCATAACAAAGACATCTGGGCCGTGGTCTTCGCCGCCGAGGGAAATATCTGGTGCGCCGGAGCTGACCTCAAAGCGATGCGCGGTCAGGAAGAAGAAAACGACTCAAGCATTCCTCATCCTCAGGGTGAAATCGTGATTGGTGATCTTTTCGCGCGTATTCACAAGCCTGTCATTGCTAAAGTGCACGCACCTGTTTACGCAGGCGGGCATTTGCTCATCGCGGGCTGCACTCACGTGATTGCCACGAAGCAAGTGAGTTTCCACTTGCCTGAAGTAAAAAGAGGTTTGTTTCCTTTTCAGGTGATGGATATGCTGTTGAAAGTACTCCCGGCTCGCAAGGTACTAGACTGGTGTATTCGCGGGGGAAGCATCCCGGCTCATCAGGCACTGGAGCTAGGCCTAGTTACGGAAGTAGTAAACGAGGATAAACTAGACGAAAATGTACAGAAGCTGGTGGAAGCTATCTTTGAGAATTCTCCCTCGGCTATTCGGCTCGGCTTGAAGGCTTATGATGAAATGCGTGCCGTTCCTGATCACGAAAAACAGGCTTTTCTTAAAAAAATGCTCGACCAAACCGTCCAAACCGCCGACGCCCAAGAGGGATTGAAAGCCTTTGCCGAAAAACGTAAGCCCAACTGGACGGGGGAGTAGGGTTACTTTGAACACAGAGACACAGAGACACAGAGGCACGGAGTGAACAGCCGAGGCTTTGTTTTCGGATTCCTTTTTTCGGTTTTACTTTGAACACAGAGACACGGAGGCACAGAGTAAACAGCCGAGACCTGTTTTCGGATTCTTTTTTTCGGTTTTACTTTGAACACAGAGACACGGAGTGAACAGCCGAGGCTTTGTTTTCGGATTCTTTTTTTTGAAATCATTCAACCTTTTATGGACAAAATAGAATATAATCGCTTAACGGGTATAATCATTGGTGCCGCTATTGAAGTACACCAAGAACTAGGCCCTGGCTTGTTAGAATCGGTCTACGAGCATTGTTTGTATGATGAATTGCGGAATAAGTCTTTGAGAGTAGAAAGACAAGTTTGTGTTCCTCTCATCTACAAGGGAAGAAACCTTGAAAAAGATTTTAAAATTGATTTACTGGTAGCTAATGAAGTTGTTATAGAGCTTAAGGCCGTAGAAGTTATTTTGCCTGTGCACGAAGTGCAGTTAGTTACTTATCTCAAACTTTCACAAAAGAAACTTGGTTTACTAATCAACTTTAATGTCTCAATATTGAAACAAGGAGTTCGCAGAAGAATCAACGGAACTTTGTAGACTAAAGAAAGACTTTATTGTTTACTCTCTTATCAAAAAATTGTATCAAAAGCCTCGGCTGTTTACTCTGTGTCTCTGTGTTCAAAGTAACATCCGAAATCAAGTCTCGGCTGTTTACTCTGTGCCTCCGTGTCTCTGTGTTCTAAAAAAAATCTAAAAAATGAAATCAATCTTTGCTCTGACTCTTTTATTTATCCTAAGCTTTCAGCTCCAAGCCCAAACCATTATCGGCCAATGGAAAACCTTTGAAGACGGCAAGCCCTCCTCTATCATCAAAATTTACAAGGCCAAAAATGGCAAATATTATGGCAAAATGGTAGAAATCTTAGACCCCAAACTCGCCCAACATACTTGCGACAAATGCCCCGGTGACCGCCAAGGCAAACCTACCCAAGACCTCATCGTGATGAGAGATTTGGAAATCAGTGCCGACCAGAAAAGCGCCGAAGACGGCAAAATCCTCGACCCTTGGAAAGGAAAAGAATACAACTGCAAAGTTTGGCTAGAAAACCCCAACCAACTCAAAATGCGTGCTTACGTGGGCTTTCTCTACGGTACACGCACTTGGCAGCGAGTGAATTAAGCAAATAATCCTAATTTTTTCACAAAGAAGGGCTTCATGTTCAGGAATTTAGAAAAATTCCATTAGTTTAGTATTTAATTTGTCATGCGAAACCAAATTCCCAGAACTATGAATCAGAAAATCTGCTATTTTTTCCTCTTGCTAAGCTGTTTCGTGGCTACTTCTTCGTGGGCACAATCTGGCAATAAAAATGTGATCTATCAAATTCAACTGGCTGCATATGAAGACGAGGTAGATTGGGATCGCTTCAAAAACCTGAAAGATGTAGGCTTTGTTACTTCCAAGCCCATTGATCCTAGTGTACAGGATAGTAAGTACAAGCGTGTGTTCGTGGGGAAATACATCGGTGATGCAACCATCCGAGCGATGCTCAACCGCGTTCAATCACGGGGCTTTCGGAATCCGACCATTGTTCGGGATAACGTAACACTTCAAGGAGAAACGGGAGCCGATATTCAATATACGATTCAACTGGGAGCCTTTAATCAGCTCAATATCCAAGAATTTTTAGATATTCCTTTTATAGAAAATGTGTATATTCTCCTCGAGGGAGGTAAATATCGTATGATTTATGGCTTGTATGTAAGCGAAGAGTACGCCCAAAATGCTTTAAAAGTGCTCCAAGAAGGTGGTTTTACGGGTTTGGTCAAGAAATTTCGCTAGAGAAAAATTCTTGTTTCCGGAAGGAAGTTAAGAGTTCTAGAAGTTAAAGGGAAAAGGTCTGCTTCCCCGTGCTTTCTTTTCACGATTAGCTTAGGAAGTAGGTTGCTTTGGCACGATTGTTCGCATAAAAAACTAACCCAAGACAGCATCTTTTCGTAATTCATCCTAGCTATGCTTGCAAAAATGAACATTCTTTCGGTCTTTGGTCATACTAGAAATTATTACTCCAATCCAAAAGAGAATTATGCTCAAGTGGCGACTCATTTTCAAAGCACTTCCTTACGCTATCGCAATTTTATTACTGAAAATTTCTTTAATCTATGCCCTTGACTTTGAGGGTTTTATTGATATACAAGAAATTCGGGTCATCCTGACAGCAGGTGTTTTCCTGATCGGTTTCATGGTCGCGGGCACGCTCTCAGATTATAAAGAAAGTGAAAAAATACCGGGTGAAATCGCCATTACCTTAGAAGCTATCGAGGAAATTAGCGTGATCTTAGCCACCCAGACTCAGGTTGATGTGCCCAAGATTCGTCATCAAATGATGGAATTGACTCAGCGTATTCTGGATCGTTTCTATCGGAGAATTGACGATGACGAAATACACGAGACACTTTCAGAGTATAACGAAATTGTTCACGAGCTAGACCGTGCCGGCGGTGCTCCCCCCATCGTGGGCCGTTTGATAATCCAGATGCACGATCTGCGTAAGCTGATTACTCGCACCAATGTGATTTCTAAGACTGGTTTTTTGCAGACGGGTTACGCTTTGTTGGAACTGCTGATTGTGATCGTGAGTATTTTGCTCCTGGCAGCTAATTTCAATTCATTGGTGGCCGAGGTGTTTATCGTGCTCTTTGTAGAATTGATTTACATTTATATGTACAAGCTTATCAAAGATATGGACGATCCTTTTGAATACGGAGAGGACATACCGCAAGGAGCAGCTGAAGTGCCCCTTTTTCCGATCCGAGATTATCAAAGAAGGTTAGGCAAGCGCATACTTGAAATGTCAAGTTGAGCTATTTTTGGCTAAATAAATGCTTTTGTAGTTTGATTTTTACAATCAAAACTAACAAAAGGCTCCTCAGGCAAAGGCAATAGTTTCCACTGCTAATTTGCCGCCTGATTATTTTCTTCTTGTAAGCGAGACAAGTCAAAAAGTGGGTTTTCTACAGGGTCTTTGACCAGTGCAAGCTCTAAAACCTCACGAGCCTGGCTGACATAATGGATTTTCAGCCCCTTGATGTAATCTTCTTTAATCTCCGTGATATCTTTTTCGTTTTTTTCACAAAGAATAATTTCCTTGATCCCTGCCCGGCGGGCTGCCAGTATTTTTTCCTTGATTCCGCCCACGGGGAGTACTCGTCCGCGCAGGGTAATTTCGCCCGTCATCGCCAGATGATCTTTCACTTGACGCTGGGTAAAAATAGAAGCTATGGCCACAAGCATCGCAATTCCGGCTGAGGGGCCGTCCTTGGGTACCGCTCCGGCAGGTACGTGCACGTGTAAATCTAATTTCTCGAAAAGACTATAATCAATTTCTAAGCTATGCGCGATCGCTCTCAGGTACGAAAGAGCCGCGGTAGCAGATTCTTTCATCACCTCTCCCAATTGACCAGAAAGTGTCAGACGACCCTTACCCCGATGGAGGCTAGACTCGATGAAAAGGATTTCCCCGCCCACAGGCGTCCAGGCAAGCCCGATCACGATCCCGGGCATATCAATGGTCTGATACTGCTCTCGGTCATAAAGCTCTACTCCCAAGAGTTCGCGCACGGTCTGCGGTTGTATTGATTTGTTATACTCTTCCTCGAGAGCCAGAGATTTAGCCGTTTTTCGAGAGATGGCTCCGATTTGTCTTTTCAGGTTACGTACTCCAGATTCGCGGGTGTATGCTTCAATAATTTTAGAGATGGCTTTGGGTTCAAACTTGATGTCTTTTGCGGTCAGGCCGTGTTCCTTTCTTTGTTCGGGAATGAGATGTTTTTTGGCAATCTGTACCTTTTCCTCAAGCGTGTAGCCATTAATCTCAATAATTTCCATCCGATCTCTCAGTGCGGGGTGAATGGTATCCAAAGAATTAGCCGTGGCGATGAAAAGTACATTGGAAAGATTATATTCAATTTCCAGATAGTTATCTATAAAACTATGGTTTTGCTCAGGGTCTAGCACTTCTAAAAGTGCGGAAGCAGGATCGCCTCGCATATCCGAGGAAACCTTGTCAATTTCATCTAAAATAAAAACGGGGTTAGAAGATTTAATCTTTTTTAGATTTTGGATGATCTTTCCGGGCATAGCGCCCACGTAAGTTTTACGGTGCCCCCTAATTTCGGCTTCATCGTGCAGTCCCCCCAGTGCAATGCGCGCGTAACGTCGGTTGAGCGCCTTGGCAATGGATTTACCCATAGAGGTTTTCCCCACACCCGGAGGGCCGTAAAAGCAGAGGATAGGACTTTTCATATCTTGCTTGAGCTTAATGACCGCCAAGTATTCAATGATACGATCTTTTACTTTTTCTAAGCCGTAATGATCTTTATCTAAAATCTTACGGGCACGGGCAAGGTCCAAAGAGTCCTTGGTAAATTCTCCCCAAGGCAAGTCTACCAATAACTCCACGTAATTAACCGCGACTGGATATTCAGCAGCAGCAGGGTTCATCCGGTTAATTTTATCCAGTTCTTTGTAAAAATGCTCTGCCACCTCCTTACTCCATTTTTTGCGATGGGCTTTTTTGCGTAGCACCTCGATCTCATGGTCTTGGCCCTCGCTGCCCAATTCATCTTGGAGGACTTTAATTTGTTGCCGGAGGTAATAATCTCGTTGTTGCTGATCTATATCCGAGTGAACTTTGCTATGAATCTCCTGTTTGAGCTCTAGAAGCTGAATATCTTTGAGCATATACTCTAGTAGTACCGTGGCACGCTTTACCCCGTCGTTGATTTCTAGGAGCTTTTGCTTGTCTGCTACATCGGCATTGACATTAGAAGAGAGGAAATGGGTCAGGAAGCTAGCGCTTTCAATATTATCTAAGGCTACTTTGGCTTCCTGAGGAATTTCGGGATTAAGTTGTAGAATTTTCAGGGCGGCTTCTTTCAGAGAAGCGATCAAGGCTTTGGTTTCTTTGTTTCTTTTCTTAGGAAAGTTTTCACCAATGGTATGAACATGCGCCGTGATGTAAGGGTCTTCGCCTAGAAAGTCTAAGACTTCGAAACGTTTCTTACCTTGAATAATGATCGTCGTGTTACCATCGGGTAATACCAACATTTTGACGATGTGTGCGATCGTTCCTACTTGATAGAGATCTTCGGGGGAAGGTTCCTCAATGTGTGGATTACTTTGGGCAGCAACTCCAATGATTCTATCACCCTTGTAAGCTTTTTTTACTAATTTGACCGATTTTTTACGACTTACCGTAACGGGGATCACCACTCCTGGGAAAAGAACCGTATTCTTGACGGGTAAAATCGGAATTTCGTCTATGATATCGTCAAATTCGTCTTCATCTTCATCTTCGCTGGTTATCAGGGGAATCATCTCTAAGGTATCATCTTCACGGGATTCTGCCATTGTTACAGTGACAAAAGAATCTTTAACAGTATGCTTCATACGTGAGTTAGGTTGCAAAATTGCCAAGTTGGCACAAATTTAGTAAAAAAATAGTACAGCATCGGGAGTTGTAACGTTATAATAGATGTTGCAAGCCTTATGCCACCTCTTTCTTGCAATTGGCTTGATAAAATGGATTTGGGCTCTTAGTTTTTATCTCTCTGGCAGAACTTTTTAATAAATCATCCATGGAAAATCTTCGCCCTATTTTTCTGACTTTTCTCTATTTCTCTTTGTCTCTAAGCAATGGTCTTGGACAAAATCTTCAAGCGAGCAATCAAGTTGCTTTTATTGCGGATACTACCTTATTCTTCAATAAGATTAACGATCATGAGAATATCCGCTATTATCGCGATGATACAAAACTCAAGGAAATCACGCGCTATTTGGAGAAAGGAGACAAAGACGATAGCCTTAAAGCCCTAGACGCTTTGGAAAAATACGTGACCAACTTCAGGATTAAAAACTTTCAGGAAGATCACTATCTCCTCTGGCGTCTGGGCAACCTGGCCGAAAAATTAGGTTTACGCGCTAGGGCTCAGGCTTATTATCGTCTCGTACTCAAGCATCACCCCAAGGGGAATGCCATGGATTACCGACTCTACGATCCTAATAATCCTGAATACAAGAGAATACTAGAACGCGGTAGTCAGTACCAACGCTATTTTGATTCACTCACCGTTAATGAACGAGAATATTACCTTCCCGTAGAATACTACTACACTTATGCCAATGCCGCAAGTAATATCGACACATTAGATATCCCCGAGAGCATTTACACCAGCGTGGGCGATTCCGTCAATTCTATCTACAACGATTATGCTCCTGCCCTTACGGGTAATGACTTGGTACTTGTATTCACTTCACAAAGAAATCGCTATCAAGAAGGAATGCGTTATTTGAGTAATGAGGATTTATTTTACAGCCGGAAGGCCGATAGTCTTTACATTACCGAAACCGAAGCAGGCTCCCGAGTTGATACACTTCCTTGGACTGAGGCCAAACCTTTGAAAGAAATTAATACCAAATACAATGAAGGCTCCGTCTGCTACAGCAAAGATGGACGTACGATCTATTTTGCTCGTTGTCAAAGTCCAGATGGCTATGGAGATTGTGATCTTTACGTCATCAAACAACGAGAAGACGGGAGTTGGGGAAAAGCTTATAACTTGGGAATCAATGTCAACAGCCGAGGTTGGGATTCACAACCGGCTCTTTCGCATACGGAAGATACTTTATTTTTTGCCTCCGACCGAATTGGTGGCTTCGGTCTGTCTGATATTTATTATTCTTATCGAACCAATGAATATGAAGTGGAAGAAATAGAAGACCAAGACGGAAACATTACGATTCGGGATACCCTATGGGTATGGGCGCAGGCTAGGAACATGGGGCCTATTATCAATACACGCTACAACGAAGTAAGCCCCTATTATCATCCGAAGTATGAGTTACTTTATTTTAGCTCTAATGGTCATTTGGTTAACTTTGGAGGATTTGATATCTACAAATCTTACCGAGAAGATACACGATGGACTGAGCCTTGGAATATTGGTCCACTCGTGAACTACCACAAGGATGAATATTACTTTACCATTGATGCCCGCTCTCAAAATTTATATTATGCCAAATTGGTCAAATTTCGCACCTACGATTACGCGCGGCGAGATACCGTCACCAAGGAAGCACTAAACCTACACACGGCTTTTTTGCCGATGGAAGCTCGCCCCGAAGCCACAACTTCTCTGAAAGGCGTCGTTACGGACTCTATCAGCGGGGAGGCTCTGGAGGGCATTATCTCCATCATTGATCTGGATAATGGCATCGAGGTCGCCCCGAAATACCTAAGACCAGATGGCTCTTATCAGTTTGACCTGATTCGTAATAACAATTATCTGGTGATCATCACCGGAGAAGACTTTTTTAGGGTCGAGAGGCAGTTTCTGCTCAAAGGCGATACGACTCTCAACTTTGCCACCCCTTCTATTAAATTTAAAAAATGGAAATTCGAGGCCATTGAGTTTCAAGAAAATAGCGCGAAGATTACGCCCAAGATGACCAGTGATTTGCAAAAGCTAGTCATGTTCCTCTCAGACAACCCTACGCTAGGACTGAAAATATCTGGTCATACCGACTCACAAGGAGATGCCAATGATAATATGCAACTCTCTCAGGCCAGAGCAGACGCCATCAAAGATTATCTGGTCAAGAATGGACGCTTCCCAGCGGAACGGATCGAGGCCATAGGCTATGGAAGCACCTTGCCGATCATTCAGGAAGAAAAAACGGATGACGACCGCCGGATTAATCGTAGAGTAGAATTCGAGATTGTCAAGATGGAATAATGATCGTTTTTAGCTTTTGGCTAGTGCGCATCAATCGGACTAAATACGAATGGCTAAAAACCCGAATCTAGATTCTCATTCAGCTCATGAATGATTTGATCCAGTTTTTGAACGGTTTGTTCTAGGTAACCAATGAGCTGTATGGCGCGAGGTGGATAGGATATTTCTTCTTTCATGAAACGTACCAAACCCAGAATAGTAGCGACTGGTCCGCGAAGCTCGTGTGCATTCCGGAAAGAATAAGTCTCCAAAATTTTGAGTACTTTGCGTAAATGCTGCTCTTTATCTTTATAATCTGTAATATCCAAAGCTGAACCTAAGAGCTGAGCAGGCTTCTGGTTGGCATCCCTTCTAAAAACCCCGTGGTTTAGAGATATCCAGATAAAATCTCCCGAACTCTTTTTGATCCTTAATTGACAGTGAATAATCTCCTCGTCTCGAGCCTGCATTATTTTCTGTAAGTGTTCAGCCAACACAGCATGATCTTTGGGATGAATTAATTTTTCTGTAAATTCTCTGGAAAGAGAGATATATTCCTCTTCTGAGTAGCCCAACATTTGCGGACTCAGTCCAGAAGAGTACACGATTCGTTTGTGTAGTATATCATAAATGTCTATCGTAGCCGGAGATATTTTGATAATCCCTCTTAGAAGCTCTTCCTGCTCTCTTTTAGCTTTCAACCTTTCTTTGAGGTGAACTTTTTCGCTTATATCTTGGTGGGTGCCTACCACTCGGGTGGCGTCTCCCTTTTCGTCTCTGGCTACTACCCTTCCACGGGAGCTAACCCACTGATAGTTTCCCGTTTTGTTCCGCATTCGGAAAGTGATTTCCCAAGCCTCATCTTTTTCCATGTATTGGTTTTGCAGGCTCCACACACGTTCTCGATCCGTGGGATGGAGTAAATTTAGCCAACTTTCTACCGAGGCAGGAAATTCATTGGGTTCATAACCTAGCATTTTGTACCAAGCGGGGCTATGGTAAGCCTCATTTTCAGGCACTTTCCAGTCCCACCACCCCTCGGCGGTCGCTGCTAGTATTAATTTAAAGCGATCGTGGTCAGTATCATCGTAGCGGATATCCGAATCCTTAAAGCTTTCTTCCATGGGAGCATTTTCTAAAACTAAGACAGACGAAAGAACATGCATGGTCAATATAAACAAATGTTCACCAGAAAGCAACTCCATCCGAAGCTGAATATTTATGCATAGAAAAAGGATAAATATTTCCCAGAATTTTATAAATTATGCCGACTTCAAAAAATAATTCTTGCCACTCTAAAATCTTTTGATGTATCGGTTCGTCCCTATACAATTCCAATCTTATGAGCAAAATTGACACTTCTATTCTCTATCAAGACGGTATGGCTCAGGCCGAACTAATCCGTAAAAAAGAAATCACTTCTCTTGAATTAACCGAAATGTGTATCGAGGCAATTGAGCAATTGAACCCGCAACTCAATGCGGTGATCACGCCCATGTATGATTTGGCGAGAGAACGTGCCCAAAGTGATTTGCCCGAGAGTCCCTTCCGTGGCTTGCCTTTTCTCCTCAAAGACTTGATGGCCATGTACAAAGGCGTACGTTCCTCGGCTGGCTCTCGCTTGCTCTCAGGCTTTGTAGCCGACCACGATAGCGAACTGACCCGTCGTTATCAAGAGGCAGGTTTGGTATTTTTGGGTAAAACGAATCTGCCCGAGTTTGGCCTGCTGCCTACTACCGAACCCGTGGCTTTTGGTCCTACTCATAACCCCTGGGATTTGGGTCATACCCCCGGAGGCTCGAGTGGAGGCTCGGCGGCGGCCGTGGCAGCACGAATCGTGCCGATGGCACACGCCAACGACGGTGGAGGTTCGATTCGTATTCCGGCGGCTTGCTGTGGCCTTTTTGGCATGAAACCCACTCGCGCCCGCAATCCCTTGGGGCCTCAGTTTACAGAAATCATCGGTGGTTTGGTGATGGAGCATATTGTTTCCCGCTCCGTGAGAGATAGTGCCGCGATGCTGGATTTGACGGCGGGTCCAGCGCCAGGTGATCCTTATTATGCTCCCCCTCAAGAGCGACCATTCTTAGAAGAAACTAAAATTGATCCGGGCAAATTAAAAATTGCTTACAGCCTGCAAACCCCCTTGGGAGGTGCCATGAGTGAAGAAGCCACCTCTTCCTTGAAACACGCGCTGTCTTTATTAAAGGATTTGGGACACGAGTTGGTAGAGGTTCAATTGCCCATCTCCATGAGCCCTGAGCAGATTATGCAATCGTTCACGGTGATTTGGGCCACAGGTGCCACTACGACGCTGGGTTTGTTAAAGCAGATGATGAACATTGAGCCTCAACCCGAGATGGTAGAACCACTCACGTGGGCTTTTTACGAAATTGCTCAAAAGACTTCGGCTACAGACTATGAATTAGCTAGGATTGCTTCTCAGAAAATTTCCCGTGAGATCGGCGTATTTTTCGAGAAAATTGACGTTTGGCTCAGTCCTACCTTGGCAGAACCGCCCGTCAAATTGGGTGTTTTTGAGCAAAATCCCGATCATCCCTTGGCGGCTTTCCAGCGAGCCTCGGAGTTTGCGCCATTCACGGCTTTGTTTAATATCACGGGGCAACCTGCTGCTTCGGTGCCACTTTATTGGACGGAGGCGGGATTACCCTTGGGCACACAATTCGTGTCTAAATTTGGAGATGAAGCTACGCTGTTCCGCTTAGCTGCTCAATTAGAAAAAGCCCAGCCTTGGGCTGATAAGCTCCCTCCCACGGTGGTGAAATAGCTAAGAGATGACCATGAGTCATCCCAGAATTTGGGATGACCCATGTTTAGCTTTAAAAAATCCATATACTCCTCCCAGTCATGAACTAAAGCCAGCGGTTTTTTCTCCTTGTTTCTTTTCCACGAACTGCTCCCATTCGGCAAATTGCTCGTCTTTCATCACGCGGGGGGTTTTGATTTGACCACCTTTCTTTTTCCGGCTCTCGTGCCAATCGTAAAAATAGGCTTCGGGTACAATTTTTACTTCTATATCTTTGAGAGCCTTTTGGCGGGCTACCCCGTAATTTTTATTAACTTTTTTGAGATACTCATCCAGGTGGAGTTTGATTTTGGAGGCTTCTACCTGTGTTTTCGTACCCAAATACCAACGATGCACAAAATCTCCACCCTGTTTCTGCGCAGATACTGTGAATTCATTGATTTCTAGATCAAATTTTTCTTCCAGTTCTTGAATCGCCTGATTCATTTTATCCACAGAAAGTTGCGAACCTGCTGCATTTAAGAAATGCTTGGTGCGTCCAGTAATCCGAATCTCTTTACGCTCCGCGTCGGTAAACAAAATCGTATCACCGATGCTATAACGCCACGTACCGCTACAGGTAGAGATCAGTGGTACATAGGTCTGACCGGCTTTTATCTCCTCTATATCAACGATATGGGGATTATCAATCATTTCTCCATTGGGAAAATTCTGTTCATCAAAAGGAACAAATTCAAAATAAATCCCATTCGAGAGTGCCAATTGCATCCCCTTGGTTTGAGGGCGCGCCTGAAAAGCCAGAAATCCCTCTGAGGCTAGATAAGTATCTAAGAATTGCAATGGATAGGCCGTCAGATGTTCAAAGTCTTTTACATAGGGTTCATAAGCCACTCCTCCACTGGCATAGAGCCTCAGGTTAGGCCAGATATCGTGGATGGTATCTAGCTCATGATAGGCAATTACTTCCTCGAGCATCAATTTGAGCCAGGCAGGTATACCGCATAAGGCACCGATATCCCATTGGGGGGCTTCTTTGGCGATGGTTTGGACGCGCTCGTCCCAGTTGTCAATGGAGGCGATCTGCGTACCGGGCTTGTAAAAACTATTGAACCAATTGGGAATATGTGCCGCTCCGATGCCACTAATTTCCCCAGTTTGATAATGTCCTTCCTGCTGGAGATTAGTACTACTGCCCAACATCAGAATAGATTTCTCAAAAACCTCAGGAGGAAGCTCAAAATTCCGTAGCTGCAGTACCATCTCAATACCTGTGCGACGGATGGCTTTTCGCATCTCTTCACTTACTGGAATTTTTTTGCTTTTTGAACCCGTTGTACCCGAAGTTTGGGCGAAAAACTGGATTTGTCCGGGCCAACTCACATCCGCTTCTCCTTCCAAGGAGCGATACCACCAGTTTTGATGCATTTGAGGATAATCAAAGGTAGGTACTTGCTCTCGGAAAGCCTTTCTCAGGTTGGAAGCCTTCAGGATTTTAGCAAATTGATAATGCTGACCAAAGGCCGTGTCTTTGGCTTTTTGTAGTAAGTTCTTTAAAGTGTTTTCTTGTTTTTGCAGAGGCGATTGCTCTTTAAACTCCAAATATTGACTCAAATGAATGGCTTCTTTGATAAGATGTCCTAGAATGATCATAGTAAATAAAAAATTATCGTGTGAATTAGTCCAAAAAATGACTGAGCTCCAGTCAAATTGTATTGCAACCGCATTTCCAGAATTATCACTGGCTTATGTATTGTTTTTATCTAGTTGATAATCAATTAATAATATATGTAAGTAAATTTTTATGGAAAAATAGCGTGATAAAAAATGGGCAATTTTTGCTATAAGGTGCGGTGATTCTGTGGTATTTTGTCTACATAAGACCATAAATTGAAACATATGCATTCGTCTAAGTCATTCATTTATAGTCTTTTTAGTTTTTTGGAGTAAACTTCGTGCTCATGAGCTCGTATCCAAATCTATTTTCCATGTCAAATCAAAAAAATACACTTTTACCACTGCTGAGTGGTGGAGCCTTGCTGGGAGGAGGTTTACTGGCCTTAGATGCTTTTGTCTTAGAGCGTCATCTGTTTCGGGTTCGGTATCACGTCCTGGGGGAAGCTACCTCGGAAGTACAGCCTCTCCGAATGGTACAAATTTCGGATGTGCATTTGAGAAAAGTCAATCGGAGACACCGCCGCATTGCCCAGAAAGTCAATGAATTGGATCCTGATTTGTTATTCTTTACAGGAGATTTTATTGATACCGCTGAGGATATGAGTGAGGTGGAGAAGCTTCTCTCTCTTTTTAATAGAAAAGCTACAAGACTAGCAGTGTTAGGAAATTGGGAGTATAAAAACCCTCTGAAAATAGAGGACTTACGCTTAGCCTATCACCGTCAGGGTTGCACACTCTTGGTAAATCGCTCGCTAGCATATGTGCATCAGGGGCGTAAGCTACTCATTACAGGGCTAGATGATTTGATCGAGGGGCAACCTAATTTGGCGCAAGCCCTGCTAGGCACAGATTATCCGCAGAAAGATGCACACCTTGTTTTATCACATTGCCCTGCTTATCGGGATCAAATACACGAAGCCATGCAAAAAGATCCTAACCTAAAAATTGATTATGTATTCTCTGGTCATACGCACGGGGGACAGGTGAAGCTAGGAGATTACATTCCCATACTTCCCAAGGGTTCGGGAAAATATATACAGGGTTTCTATAATGACAAAAAACCTATTTTATACGTTTCCGCGGGCTTAGGCACCTCCCAATACAAGATCAGATTTGGGGTAAGAGCAGAGATCAATGTTTTCGATTATTTTCTACCATAAGATCAAAGAAAAGCAAGAGCAACACGAAAATCGTGTTGCTCTCCCGATGCGACAGAGGATTCAATGGTTTGCTCAGCTACTTAACCGAAGGTATAGATATTCAATCTATGATTAAAATGCCAGTGAGAACGATCTCACGTGCTTGTATTCTGTCTCTTGTTTCAAGATTTGATGCGCCCACTCTATGTCTTTCGCATTACCTCTGATAACGATTAGATACTTTCCTGCTTTGATCTCATCGTCATAGGCTTTGAGGTCAATTTCTTCTCCTTCTCCCTCTATTTTGCCTTCTGAGCCAATTTCAACTCCCAGAGCTGTTCCTACGATACTTCCCCCGAGTCCTCCGGTGAGCGCACCACTGAGGGCACCGAGAGTAGCACTGATTGCCCCACCAGCAAAGACAATAATGCCAGGGATAGGGATCAAGCTTAGACCAACCAAGGCTCCAAAAACACCTCCTGCTACGGTTCCTACTTTGGCTCCTTGCTTGGTAAGATCTGCCCAAGTTTTTGCATCTGTTACCTCTTTGATTTTTTCGTGATCACCTATAAACGAGACATGATCTAGAGGAAAATCATTTTGCTCTAAGGTTTGTATGGCTTTGACAGCTTTCAGGTGATCATCGTATACTCCTACAATTCCTTGTTCACGTTCCATAATACGATCTTTTCATTAAAAAAAAATAAATAAGTTAGGCAGAGAAAAAGCTACAGTATTCTACGTCCACGAATCAATCTGACCAATATAGCAATCACGGCTAGTACTAGTAGAATGTGAATAAATTGGCCAACGGCTGCTCCGAAGCTCACGTAACCGACTAGCCACATAACGATTAAAATAACGGCGACCAAACTGATAATATCCATTTCAATAATGTTTTAAATGTTAAGATATGATTTACTATTTCCATTACCTAAATAATACCGTTCTTGCCAGAGTCTGCTCATGTAATTGGAATCCAATGATTTATTTAACTTTCAGAAAGTATTAAATCTCTTATCTGCTTTATTTTGTAGAATTACTTACCCACAATAGGGGTGTTTTGTCTATAACATCCATAAAAAAAAGCCACTGCCAAACGACAGCGGCTTTCCTCTGTATATGCATGAATTACTGAATTGCGTAGAAATTGGTCTGCTCGTAGCGTTTCAACAACTCGCTTACAGTGATTAATCCGTTACCGAAATCTACTCCAGTTTCCAAGTAACGAACGGTACCATAAGGCGCGAAGTGCATCGCTATGAGCAAATTAGTACGATGTAACAAGATACCATTGTGATATTTGAATTCATATTTTTCAAAATCCAATATCTTCTCGTACATCTGGACCACTTTGATCATCAGCTCATCCTGTTGTTCGCAAGTCATTGGTTGTGTATAACCAAATTTTTGAATCAAGTGCGGTGTGATTTGATATTTCCCATACGTGATATTGTAAGGGTCAACCACTTGGCACTGAAACTTGCTCTCTTTTTCGGCAATTAAGTACAAAAGCTTATCATAGTTGTAAGAAAGCTCCATGTCCAAAAGTGCACGAAGGGCTAAGATATAGATCATAAACCTAGTAATTAAAAGGATAAAACTTATTAATTGAGCTGGGTCTCTGCTTCATTGAATAGAAACCCATTTGGAATAAATAAAACCTAAAATGAATTAAAACTGCGGAAAAAAGTATTCGTACCTCTCGCCACAGAATAAGCGTAAACATTTAGATTTATAGGGTAAAACCATATGGACGTGTCCCCATTAGGGGTCATATCCAATCTCAAAATAAGAACGAGCCTAGTTTCGGTGATCCATCATTTCTACGTGTTTCCGTATACACACATTTCAGAGGCTGGGTCTGAGTTCGGTTGCGAACCGAATACAAGTTCCTGTTATATACTTCTCAGACAGACCCTTGAAACAGCAAGGTCAGGCTCTCGCTTGTTTTATGTCTTTTGGTTTATATCTTTGGCCTTATGGTAGTAAATTTTTTAGGAAAATGCAAATTCACCGAGATTTTCCACGGTTTCTATCTAGTTCCGCAGTTATTGACCAAGTGATGCCTTGCTTACAAATGAGGGACGGTCTGACTGGGCACTTTCTCCAAAAAATTTATTTGAAGATTAATTTATGCTTACATGAAACACAAGTTTTTAATTTTCAACCTATTAGGTCTACTCTGGTCTTGTGGAAATTCTTCACCAGCCTCCCAATCAGAATCTGAGCAAGCGAGAGGCCATGTCTTAGCTAGCCTTGAGAAAACTCAGCCCTCTTCTGACTGTGATTCGCTGGCTAGCTTCCAAACAATCACGGTGGCAGGGCATGAGGTAGCTATTGCTTTACCACCTGATTCCATAGCAATCGTGGCCAACCTCTTGATTTTACAAGGATGGAACTTTCCCAAGGAGGATTGGTGCCAGCGCTCTTCTCTCTGCCAAAAAGCCAAAGCACTGGGCTACCGCCTGATTATGCCCGAAATGGGCAAGAGCACTTATTCTACTCGACTCTATAGAGAGACTCGTGCCGAATGGCGGTCCTACCCCACCCGACGTTGGCTGAGCGATACGCTCATTCCTTATCTGCAAGAAACTTATTGCGTAATGCAAGAAGAGGAAGATAATCTCGTGGTCGGACTCTCCACCGGAGCCAGAGGAGCCGCCCTGATGGCTTTACATATGCCCGATTTTTTCAAGGCCGTGGCTGCGCTCTCGGGCGATTATGACCAGAGACAAATTCCCAAAGAGCGTATTCTCACGGGTTTTTACGGGAGTTACGAGCAATTTCCAGAAAGATGGGCAGGTGAGGATAACTTAGTTACACAAATTGAGCAATTTCGTACGCCTATCTACCTTGGGCATGGCCAAAAGGATCAGGTCTGCCCTCCGGTTCAGACTAAATTATTCTACGATTCCCTCCGGGTGGCTCATCCAGATTTGAAAATGGAATTGAATATGCCCACGCAATATGCCCATAATTATCAATATTGGGATTATGAAGTAGATCGCTTTTTAGCTTTTTTCGAGGAGGTTCGAGGCTTGTAAGGGTTGCCATTGACCAATTTAGAAAAAACCTGCTGCAATTGGCCATCTGCGCTCAACTCAAAACTTCCGATTAAAAATTTCGCTCATGATAAAAGCGCGTTTGAGGCTGTCTTTGTCAGCAAAGAGTTTTTGGTATTCATTTCCCTTTCGGGGAGCTTCTTTGGAGGTAGTATGTATGGCTTTTTTACTGGAAGCAATATTTTTTTCTATATCCTGAATCACGTCGTCCATACTGGTGGCTTCTCGCTCCATCTCTTCCTTTTCGGCCTGCCATTCCTGAAAAAAACTACTCTCGGCATCAAATGAAGAAGAGGGTTCGGGGGTTTCCAGCTTTTTAAGAGGCTCCTGTACTTCCGCTTGGGGTTGGGGTTGGAGCATTTTCTTAAAAAGATCTTCTAGGCTAGCCTCTGGATTGGTAGACTGGTTGGGTTGAGCCTTTCGGGATTTCGGTTGGGGAATGTTTTTTTTCTTCTTCTTGCCTCCGGCTAAGCTGGAAACTAAGTAGAGAAAGGCAATGATTATATAAAAAATAACCTGAATGTAATCTTCCATAAAATTAGGATGAGGTAAACGTAGATGTATTCTTTTTTATTTACGCAAAAATGAGTCAGAAGTGATGCTTTCGCTTTAAGATTCTTCCAATTTAGCTTCTAGCTCCTCTATTTTTAAGCCGAGGCTTTCCCATTTCTCTTGTTTTTGTTCGATTTGTTGATCCACTTGCTTGTATTTTTCTTGCAGCTCGAGCATTTTTTCCTTTTGTTCGTAGATTTCAGGATCAGCAAGTTGCTTTTCTAGTTTTTCTTTCTGGCTCTCGAGTTTTGTAACTTCATCTTCCAGAACCTGTAAATCCCGTTTTTGTTGTTTGATTTCTTTCTCGAGATGCTTTTGCTCGGATGTTTTTTCTTTGGATGAAGGCTTCTTCTTCTTCTTGGCAGTAGTGGGCTGGCCGTTGGTTTTGGGGCTACTTTCTAGTTGATTGGCCGCGTTTTTTTTGCGCCAATACTCGTATTCTTCATAGCTACCCGGATAAGCTTTGATATCTTGGTCTTCAATATAGCAGATTTTGTTGGCCACCCGAGAAATAAAATAGCGATCGTGGGATACGATCACATAGCTTCCTTGGTACTGCTTGAGGGCTTCTACTAGTACATTCACGGATTGGATATCCAAGTGGTTGGTAGGCTCATCGAGTAGCAGGAAATTTGCTTCGGAAAGCAAGACCTTAGCCAAAGCCACTCTGGATTTTTCTCCTCCTGAGAGGACTTTAATTTTTTTGAAAACCTCATCTCCCGTAAAAAGGAAAGAACCCAGAATTCCCCTGAGTTCGGTTTCTGTTTTCTGGCTTCCCGACTGTTTGAGTTCTTCTAAGATTCCGTTTTCTACCTCTAGGGCTTCCAACTGGTGCTGGGCATAGAAAGCAAATTCTACGTTGTGCCCCAATTCCCGGTCGCCGTTTTGGATGGATTCCGTACCCGCAATAATACGAAGGAGGGTAGATTTTCCTTTTCCGTTCGCCCCGATGAGAGCAATTTTATCGCCTCTTAACACTTCGGTACTGGCTTCTTTTAAAATTTGCAAGTCACCATAGGCTTTGTCAATATCTAGTAAACTAATCACCGTTTTACCGGAAGGACGACCAAAGTTAAACTGAAAATTTACGGTGGCGTTTTCATCCACTACATCATCCACCCGATCCATGCGCTCCAAAGACTTGACCCGAGACTGTACCTGACGGGCTTTGGTGGCCTTGGCTCGGAAACGCTCGATAAAACGCTCGGTTTGCTTGATTTTTTGCTGTTGGTTCTCGAAGGCCGCCTTTTGGATTTCCATGCGCTGGGCTTTTTCTTCCAAATAAAATTCGTAATTGCCCGCGTAATGATGCAATTGCTGCCCGTACACTTCCACGATAGAGGTTGACACGTTATTGATAAACTGGCGATCGTGCGATACGGCAATGATGGCTCCCTCGTAATTGCTAATATAGCTCTCAATCCACTGAATAGAAGGCAAATCCAAGTGGTTAGTCGGCTCATCGAGCATCAACAGGGAGGGCTGTTGCAAAAGTAACTTGGCCAACATCACACGCATCCGCCATCCTCCCGAAAACTCCCGTAAAGGCCGCTCGAGGTCTTCGGTTTTGAAGCCCAGTCCTTCCAAAATCTCTTCGCCTTTGGCTTGGATCGAGTATCCGTCCAGCAGTTCAAAGCGTTCTTGGAGGTTTGCCAGTTTGTTGATAAGTTTTTCGGAATAATCGGTTTCCAATTTTTTGATAAGCTGGTCGATCTCGACTTTGAGCTTATTTTGCTCCTCGAAAGCTTCCAAAGCTACTTCCAAGATGCTGTCGTCCGTTTGGTAAGAAAGCAAATCTTGATTCAAAAAACCGATGGTACAGTCTTTGGAACGAGAAATCTCACCTCCGTCGGGCGTATATTCACCCACGATGAGGCGTAGTAAAGTAGATTTGCCCGTACCGTTGGCTCCAATCAGGCCGATGCGGTCTTTGGGTTTGATGTGTAAATTGGCCTCTTCGTACAAAACACGACTGCCGAAATAGAAAGAAAGATTATTAATGGCTAGCAAAGCAGATGGTTATTCTAGGGTGATGCTAAAATTTGAAATGTAAAGTTACTAAAAAAGGATTGCTTATGAAAAAAGGATCGGTGCAGGAAAACCGACAAGAATACTAGGAGCAATTTTTGTACTTTTCGGGAATAAATCTATTTTTGTCCGAAAAGTTCACTCCAATCCGATCTTTAAGCAAAAAATTCTACTCTATATGGCAAAACAAGGGGAAAATTCCGAAGTAACCATCGCCCGTACCACGGCTCGGCAAGCAATCATCGTCGCGGTGATTGGTGCGGTCGTGTCCTTGGCTACCATCTTCAAAGATGCCATTATACCCAAACCCAGTGTCAAGGAAGTGGAGCAGGCCATCGAGCAAAAGACCAAATCCATTGAAGAAGAACAAAGTCAGAATAAAGAAATTCTCAACGAAGCCGTTGCCAACAAAGAAAAAGTAACCCTCTACGTCGAGCTTCCCGTGGGGAGTGTGATTACCTCTATCTTAGATCACGCCAAATTTGCCAAAGAAGTCAAAGATAACGCTGCTTTTGACCCTCAAAAAAGCATCTGGGCACCCGCCGACGGGCGAGAAATTACGAATTCCAAGTATTTTGAAATCACTGGGAATAAATACCTACCCGATCTACGAGGTCAATTTCTAAGAGGTTATAATCATTTTTTGAGTGATGCTTATGAACCCGAAAAATACCAAAACGGCAATGACCCCGGCCCCCGTAAAACGATCCAAGAACACAGCTACCAAGCCGATGCCTTGGGTCAGCACGCCCATAAATCAGCCACGGTTGGTTCTCGCCAGTTAGAAAGCTTTGGTGGGAATAAGCGCAGCCGCACTTTGAATGGCGGGAAAAATCTCCGTGATTCTACCTACGTAACTGGTGAGGCCGAGACCCGTCCTCGTAACGTGGCGGTTTATTTTTATATAAAGATTAACGAAAGGAATTTGTAGCAAAGCAATTCCTCTCTCAAATCTGAAATTCATTGACCTTATCGTGCATCCAGCAATCTGTCAGATGGTTATTGACCATGCCCACGGATTGCATGAAAGCATAGCAAATGCGAGAACCCGCGTATTGGAAGCCTCGTTTCTTGAGCGATGCACTCATCGCGTCGGACTCGGGCGTAGTTTGAGGGATTTCTTCTTGGGAATGGAAATGATTTTGAATGGGTTGGTTGTTGACAAAACGCCAGATGTATTGATGAAAGCTACCTACCTCGTCTCGCACTTTAAGTAAAGCTTGAGCATTATTGATGAAAACCTTGATTTTCTGGCGGTTACGGATAATGCCTTTGTTTTCTAAAAGCTCCTCGATCTTCTCATCTCCATAACGAGCAATTGACTCCGGATCAAAATCATCAAAGGCTTCCCGAAAATTAAATCGCTTCCGCAAAACGGTGATCCAACCCACGCCCACGTGCGCCCCGATGATGGAGAAGCGTTCAAACAACAAAATATCATTATACTCAGGAATGCCCCACTCCAAATCGTGATGCACTACATTCAAGGGGTGATTCATGGCCCAGGGGCAACGGTTTTTATCATCTTTTAGCATGAGGTTGCAAGTTACAGGTTGTAGGGCTTCAAGGTTTATCTTGAACACCACTCATCTACCTAAACGGATGGAGATGGGTAGAATGTTTTTTTCGCCTAAAAAGCGCATTCACCCAACCCAACAACCTAAAACTTGCAGGCTCTGAGCAAACTACAGCTTCCGAATCTTGATGTTTTTGTACCAGACCCGATCATCGTGGTCTTGTAGAGCGATATGTCCCTTTTTGGCTTTGCCAAAGTCAGGCATTTCCTTGAACTTACTATTGGCGACCATTTGCTTCCAATTGTCTGTCCAAAGTTCGTATTCTACCACCCGATGACCATTGAGCCAGTGTTCTACTTTTCCTTTATTGACAATGAGGCGCGCCTGATTCCATTCTCCAGCCGGCTTCACGGTGATATAACGGCAAGAAATCAGGTCATACAAATCACCGGCTTGGTGCTTAGGAATACGGGCGTCGGGATGCCCAGCATTGTCCAGCACTTGCATTTCCGGCCCCGTGAGGTAGACGGCATCATATTTTTTGTCCTCTACTACATTGAAGAAAATACCACTGTTGCCATTTTCAGAAATTTTCCATTCTAAGCTCAGCTCAAAGTTTTGATATTCTTCATCTGTGATAATATCGCCTCCCTCGGGTACTTGAGGATTGAAAGTCAGTGTTCCATTTTGTGCAGTCCAGGCCGAAGAAATGGATGCTGCGTTATAGTTGCGCCAGCCTTGGGTGCTTTCGCCATCAAAGAGGAGCTTCCATCCGGCAGCTTGCTCGGCAGCCGTCAATTCATTGTCCTTGGTTTCCACTTGGGCTTGCCGTTCAAATCCGGGGCGGTTTTTGGGAATTTGGTTCAAAGTATACCAGCATTCAGTTGACCAAAGTCCTTGACCGCTTTCACTCAGGAAGTGATCTTTCAGGCGGATATAAACGACATGCTCAGGTTTCATACCTTCCAGTTCCAAGAAAACCTTTTTGCGATCCTCGGCGATATGAACGGATTTAATAGGCAAGGCTTCCTGATCCATCTTGGGACCGCCGTATTCTTCAGTGGGCAAATACCACCATTGGCTGACCTCGTAGCTTTCGGGAGTGAGGCCCGCTCCAGCCTCGATGGGCTCGGTAAATTCGATTTCCATGCCGTTAGATTTAGCACGCACGGCTAGCATCTCGAAAGTAGATTTTTCATTAAATTTCAGACGTTGGAGGCCAAACTTGCCCATTTCTCCATTGACATAGTGCCCCCAGTTGCCCGACACCCCGATACAACCCACGTAGAGCGCACCGTCTGGCCCCCAGGCAAAGCGATTCACTCCCGCCTCGATGCCTTGGGTGAAGCGGAAGAGTGCTCCTTGATATTCCCCTCCAATTTTTTCTACAAAAATCCTTTTGAGTCCTCCGTTGGTTACTTCGCCGACCATCATCTGACCTCGGTAGGGGCCATCTTGGAGCAGGCCGATTTCACTGGGGGAATTTCCAATTTCATCCTGAGGCATCCAAACCACGGGGGGCTTCATTTTTAGATCTTTGGTGCCTTCAAAATCTACGGCGCGAGAGCCGAAGAAATCGCCTTCTTCCACGTGTACCACTTTACAGGCTGGCAGCCAATCTCCCTGATTATCACAGTTAAAAAGTTCGCCATCTACTCCGATACCATTACCGTTAGGCGTTCTCAGGCCGTGAGCGATGAGTTCGTATGCACCTGTCTCTTTGTTAATTTTGATAACTTTACCTCGGTCAGGAATCTGTGGTTGTGCGCTGGCTCCTCCGGGTAAAATCGCCACTGCCAAAGCCCCGTAGAAATGTCCATCTTTATATTCTAAGCCAAAGGCAAACTCGTGGAAATTATTAGAAACTCGCCAGCCGTTACAAACGGTTTGGTATTCGTCAATAATTTCGTCATTGTCGTGGTCGATGAGCTTGGTGAGTTCTTGTTTTTGTAAAACGTAAATTTCATCATCTACTACTTTGAGTCCCAAGGGTTCGGCGAGTCCGGTGGCAATGCGTTTGGTTTTGATCTGGCTAGGATCACCTGTTTCCACATTTTCCAACAAATAGACCGCCCCCAGCGAATCCCAGGTACTGATAACCAAGCGGCCATCGGATAAAAAGTCCATCCCTCCTACTCTCGGCTCAAATCCATCGGGTCGGGCTTGGCTGAGGTCAAAGCTGGGATGTACTCCGGCCAAGGGAAGTTTATCTCCGGGGATTTTTGGCCCCGTGTAAGTGAGCACCGCTTTTTCGGTTTGCGATTCGAGGTCACCATTGTCGTAAGTCAGAAATTCGGACGGAATGATATCAAATTGATCGGCTCCGAATGGTTTCCAGCGTAGCACGCCGTACCACTTGTCGCCATTTTCGCCCGGATCGGAGTGAGAACGGAAGTATTCAAATTTGAAAGGATAAATTCCTGCTTTTAGCTCGATCTCAGCGTCAGGACTAGCAACCCATCCGCCTTCGTGTACTCCATCAAAATCAATCAAGACACGGCCATCTAAGGTGAAGCGGGAGCCGCCGTTGCTGTTGCGAGTGCGGAAGACATAATTGTTGGTTCTTTCTATTTTCAGGTAGCCCGTGGTTACGGCTAAGAAACGATCTCGCATAGGATTGACCAGAGAAGTATTGATGACTGTCATTCCGTGTTGTTTGGAAACCACGGGTAGCTGGTCTGCCTCGATCTCGGGGATGCGATTTAGTGGCTCAAAATATTGATACACATTGACCACAACTCCCTTGGCTTCGTCAGAGGCGGCCTCGATTTCGCCTTCTTCTTTGTCTAGTGAAAGTACGTAGCGGGCAATTTTGGAGGCTTGGTCATAAGGCATATCAGGGTGCGCATTCATGACGGTTTCGCCCCAAACGCCAGAACCTCCTTGAATGATTTTATTGGCTAAATATTCTACATTGCTGAGGTTGCTTTCGTATTTCTCGGCGATGGTGGTAAAAGAAGGACCGATGGTTTTTTCCACCACGTTGTGGCAAGAATTACAATCACTCCCCTCGATCAATTGGGTAGGGCTCATATCCGCCACGGCCACGGTTTGCGTTTCTTCTTGGAGGGCTTCGGGATAGAAAAATGCGCGGAAAGTAGTTTGCCCGTTGGATTTGAGCTTCAAGAGACCTTCTAACTTCATGACTTTGGTACCCAAGATGGCTTCGGAAGATTCTTTTTCTACCATTAATTCTCCGCCGGTTACCGAATAGCTTTTTTCGGAAAGAATAGACCCTAAATTAGTCTTGAGGCCAATGGTGACGCCGTCTGGCACATCCGAAGTGATAAAGACTCGCTCTAGGCCGGGGCGATCTGATTCTTGCCGGATAAACTCTGGAGTTTCTTCAATTTTGACCACCTGTTTACCTACTTTCAACTCATATTTCAGCTTTACTTGGTGGCGATAAAATTCGTGCCCTTTGTATTGAATCTTAGCAGGAGTTGTTTTTCCGTCTTTGATAATGACCCAAGGTTGGTCAAATGAGCTTACAAAATAATCTCCTCCTTCGGAGTTGGGCTGAGGCCCGTGGCGCGTGGTATAAACGGCTCCGTCAAAGTTAACGCCGCCTTTCCAAGCTTTATAAATGCTCCCATATTCGGTACTGTAAGCCACCCAGAGGTCTTCTTGGAGAGCCATGGTGACCATTCGGGGCTTTTCGTCCAGAACAGAACGGAAAACCCAAGGCATGTTGTCTCGCTCGAAGGCAGTTTCGTTTTTATTTTCGCTACAGGCAAAACTTAGCAAGGCGAGTAGCATTACTAAGCCTATTTTGGTGAAATTCTTTGTTTCCATAAAGTGCTTTTATTTTTTGAGCTTTCGGTTGTGAGGTAGCTATCAGGAAGATTTTGACTTTCTCTCCGATTCATCTCACAATTATTACTTGCGAAAATACAATTTTAAGTGTGTTTTTTGATAAAAGTAATATTTTTTAAACTGATTCTAATTATGAGCAGATGGCCGTGAGGGAACTTGAAAGCAGGTAATCACCAAGAGGGCAATTACTTTGAAGTAAGTGCGATACATCATTTGAGGTAAATTTGAAGAATGAAACGAGAAATTTTTAGTTTAGCTTTTTGAGATATTCAAGACTCTGGCGAGTGGTAGCCAAGGGGTCGGGAGAATGATCTTGCTCCACGAAGCATCGCGCTACCCCACTTTTTTTGGCGGCCTTGAGAATCGCCGCGATAGCTAGCGAGCCTTGTCCCAATGCTTGGAAATTGGCGGGTTTGATCTCGCCTTCATCAAAGGTTTGGATCGTATCGGCGGCCTTATCTTTTAAATGTAGAAGCTTGACCCTCCCTTTCATTTCTTTGATGTATTTGGCAGGATTCAGGCCAGCTACACTTAGCCAAAATACATCCAGCTCGAATTTTACCAAGTCAGGCTCCAATTCTTTTTTCAATAAATCCATCGGAATTGTCCCCTCGATAGAGCCAAACTCGAAAGAATGATTGTGATAACAGAGTTGTATCCCTGCTTTTTGGCAGGCTTCTCCCGCTTGGTTTAGCTGATCGGCCAATACTCTGAATTGATCTAAAGTTGCCCTTTTTTCACGACTTAAATAGGGAAATACGAGATAATCAATGCCGAAGCGATGAGCTTGTTCAATTAACAAAGAGATGTTATCCAACTGATCTGCGGGGATATGAGTACTGGATATTTTTAAACCCTCAACCTTGGCGATAGGGTCTAACTTGGCTAAATCTACTCCACTGAAGGCTTCTAATTCTTGGTAGCCCATGTCAGCGATGGCTTTGATTGTATCCTCGAAGTTTTCTTTCAGTTGATTACGAAAGGTATAGAGCTGAATCCCGATGTTTGCTAAGTATGGGGTATCTTCGGGTCTTGCCCGAGCCGAAACATAAGGGGATAAAGGCAGACTAGCTCCGGTCAGGGCGATAAAATGCAAAAATTTTCTGCGTGTCATTTGATGTATCATAGAAGCTTCATTCATTAATCCAGCTAAAATTACATCAAATCACAGATAAATTAAAATAATAAGTAAAAGAACTTGGGCCGTCTCTAAGAAGCAAATTGAATCAGGGTTGGTTTTCCCGAAATGGACGGAATGACCCACTGGCCGCCTAGTTGTTGAGCCAAATTATTCAAGAATTTATCTTTCTGGCTAATTACTTTTGGTGACAAGTACCATCTTTGGCCTGCGTCTCTGAGCAGCGAGATTGCCAATTTAGAAAATTGCCTAGGGTTTGTAAGTTACGCTCAGCCTCCTGATGTATTTCCTGCCAAAGTTGTGCTTCCTGCTGTTTGGCTGTCTCGATGGCTTCTTGCGTATGTAGAATTTGTAATTGATGATCTAAGATTTTTTGGCGTTGCTGTAGCAGTTGCTTCTGATACGAAGCAACCGTCTTTTTCTGCCTTGAGGAAAGATACCAAACGTAAAATAAGGGATGTAAAATGATCAAAGTAGCCAATGTCAGTAAAAACCCCCAGTCCATCCAAGCGAGTTCTTGCCAGGCATTCACCGATGGTAAGTGTATCCAGCCAATCACACCAGATTCTAGGGTATGCCACTGATAAGCTGGTGTAGCCAAGGCGTTAGCCATCTTTGAGGGCAGTACACTCACGCAATACATTACAAAAAAGTCCATGAAAAAAATGATTTACTGGTTGTATGCCGTGGGCAAACAGGGCTTAGGGCTTTTGACCAGAATACAAGATTGCATCAAGATCAGGTGCTTATCTATAGATGATTTATTGAAAGCAAATTTAGGGCTCAGCGAGCAGCTCCACAAAAGAAAGTTACGAACTACCTTTTTTTGCTACGAACAACAAGAAATCGAGGAAAAGTATAATGCTAACGGCGAATTTTACGCTGAAAACGACGTGGAGGTTCGGAGGGAGATGGATTACCGCCTCGCCGAATATTTTTGATAATTTTACTCAAAATGGCTATCACGGGGATGGCACTGATGATCAGTATCCAGAAATAAAGCATTTCATCAGACTTTTTTAATAAAACGGATAATTTCTACTAAATTATCAATGAATTTGCCGTCCTCACTGAGCTGCGCCACGGCGTGTCGGGTTTCCTTCATAATGCGCTCGTGATCCTGAGCGTTATTCTGCTGGAAGTTTTCTAGTTCTTGTCGGGTACTACGAATCAAATGGGTGTTTTCTTCCAGACGAAATTCGGTGCGACGTAGCCAAGAATCTTCCTTCTCTGTGTCCATTCTGATTTCTATATCTTCCATTCTCAGCTTTAGATCTTCCAGTGAATTCAATAATTTGGCTAAATCATCACGGGGGTAGGTGATTTCTTGGCGAATATTGGCCAAACGTGCGGAAATATACTCATAAGCACGAATGGCGGGGCGAAGCAAGGTCAGCAGTAAGGCCGCTCCTGCTCCAAAATAACCCACAACACTGATATCTGCCCAGGCAATCCAATAGAGTAAAATGGCCGAAACAAAATGCAAGACCAGGGCTCCTGTCAAGGACCAACGCCTGACTTGCTTGACATAAGGCAATTGACTGGCATCAAACTCAATTTGTTTTTGTAAAGACAGGGAAGCCTCATTGAGTACTTCCCTTGCCTCGAAATAAATATCCCAAGGAACCGTCACGATGGTCATCAACCAAGCAAAGGTTCCGATACCGATCAGCCAGTCAATCAAAGCTCCCGTTTCCAGAGAAAGCAATTTCATGATGCCAAAAACGAGTAAGACCAGAAAAATAACCCCAGCCGCGAAGTTATATACCCAATAAGAGCTTGATTTAGAGGACATGACGATTCAGTATTAATCAGTTAAAAAGTAACGTTGGTATCGAAGCCCATTTTATTTTTGATTTGGTTAATCTGCTCGGGGCTAAAACGATTTCCTTCCAGACGAAGCACCTTCAGTTTAGACAAGCGGGTAATATCACTCGGCAATGAAGTCAATTGATTATTACGCAGGTCTAACTCTTCCAAATTATTCAATTGCAAAACCATACTGGGTAGGCTAGTAAACTTATTTTCGGCAATATTCAGACTTTTCAAACGATTCAAACTCCCCAATTGCGCGGGAAGATTACTCAATTGATTTCTTTGTAAATTCAGTGCTTCCAGATTAGTCAGACTGCTGAGATCGGCACTCAGTTCTTTTAAGCCGTTTTGCTTGAGGTTAAGTGCTTTTAATTTCCTCATACTTAAAACCGTGACAGGAATTTCACCCAAGCGATTTACTTCCAAGCTCAGCGTATGTAGGTTCTTTAGATTAACGATCTCGGCAGGTAGTTGGCGGAGCATATTACCCCCTAAGTGCAGTTCTTCTAATTCGGTCAAATTACCGATTTCGGTAGGAAGAGTTCCTTTTTTGGTCAAACCTAAATTCAGGCTGAGATTGAGATACTTAAGTTTGGGTAGCTGACCAATTACTCCGGGTACTTCTTCAAATTTATTATTTTGTAAATCTAAAACCTCTAGATATTTCAGTTGTCCAATTTCAGGAGGGAGCTGGCTTAGGTTATTATCTCTGAGATCTAAAATTTGTAAATGGTCAAAGCCCCCAATTCTCGCGTCCAAATTGATCAATTGGGAGGCTCCCATGTAAAGTGCTTGTAAGTTGGTCAGCTTTTCCAAATCCTTGGGTAGCTCAGAACAGCAGCTTTGGGGAAAATCCATCACGAAGACACTATCAGCATTGGGCAAAGCCGCCTCTACACTGTAGTAAACAGGTTGACGCTCTAATTCTTCTTGGCTAAGTGGCTTGCGAATGCGGGCTAAGGTATCAGCACTGGCTACGGGATTGCTTGGATTCTCTTCGTTGAGATTAGTATTTTCGGTATTTTCAGCTTCCTCTCTTTTATTCTTATTTTTCTGTGCAAAAAGCAGGGAAGAACTGAGGCAGAGACAAAGCAGGACAAACAAAAGATTTCTCATACTAGAAAGTTTAGATTTTTTTGGATGATTCAAACAATGGATTTAACCTGTAAGGTAGCCAAGAGAATTCGTTTTGATAACGTCTGGAAGGGCTTTCATGTTACTTTTCAAAAAAAGATTCCCTCTTTTTGCGTGCAAGCTTTTTTTCAATTTTCTACAACAAAAATCAATCAAAAAGCCCTTGCGGACGGTCAGGCGTCATGCCCAGATGTTGATAAGCCTTTTCGGTGGCTTCTCGTCCACGGGGAGTTCTTTTGATAAATCCCTCTTTGATCAGGAAGGGTTCGTAGACTTCCTCGATGGTTTCTGCTTCTTCTCCACAGGCGGTGGCAATGGTAGAAATTCCTACGGGGCCGCCTTTGAATTTACCAATGATCGTGGTCAGGATACGATTATCCATATCATCTAGGCCGTATTGATCTACCTCTAAAGCGTCTAGTGCGAAGCGGGCGATTTCCAGCGTGATCTTCCCTTCGCCTTTGACCTGAGCAAAATCACGGGTACGACGCAGTAAGTTGTTGGCAATCCGAGGGGTTCCTCTACTCCTGCCGGCTAGCTCCATGGCTGCTTCCTCCTCGATGGGAGTCTGCAAAATGGCACAAGAGCGTTTGATAATTTTGGCTAACAAAGCCGAATCATAGTATTCCAAGCGTGCTTTGATGCCGAAGCGCGCTCGCAAAGGAGAAGTCAAAAGCCCCGCACGGGTAGTTGCACCAATGAGGGTAAAGGGATTCAGGCTAATCTGGATAGAACGCGCATTGGGGCCAGAGTCTAGTACAATGTCAATCTTATAATCTTCCATGGCTGAGTAAAGGTATTCCTCCACGATGGGGTTGAGCCGATGGATTTCATCAATAAAGAGCACATCGTTGTCTTCTAGATTGGTGAGCATGCCCGCCAGATCGCTAGGCTTGTCCAGCACGGGGCCGGAGGTCGTTTTGATATCGGTTTGCAACTCCTGCGCGATGATATTGGAGAGGGTAGTTTTACCCAAACCAGGCGGCCCGTGTAAAAGCACATGGTCAAGGGCTTCCCCTCTCTGGCGAGCCGCTTGCACGAAAATTTTCAAATTTTCTACAATTCGGTCTTGACCACTAAAATCATCAAAGCTCAGGGGGCGCAGGGCTTTTTCCAAGGCATTTTCGGCTTCGGACAGATGATCTTTATCTCCTTTTAAGTACTCTTTCATAGATCAGTGAGTGGTCATCAGTAAACGGGTGTCAGTCTAATTGGCAATCTGAAATTTAGATACTAAGATTAAAAATAAGAATTTTCGAACACATTTCCTTACCAAAGGTTAATTTTACAAGCAAATGAGCAAAAGTTTTAGGGAAAAATGTCTTATAAACTTTTCAAAGTAATTTCCCTGTATAGATAAGCATATAACAGACAACTCATAACAACTCTATGAATAATCTTCAAAAAAATGCATTGTATTCTCTCGTTTTGGTAATTGTGATGGTCAGCGTGTATTATTGCCGCCAATCACAAAATGGGCAAGTGAGTGAAGCAGGCTCTTTGGTGGAGGTAGAAGGTACGACGATGGGCGTCGTGCAGTATCATATCAAATATTTGGATGAGCACAATCGAGATTTCAAAGCAGAGATTGATACTTTATTAGCTGATTTCAACCAGTCGCTTTCTACTTACATTCCCGATTCCGAAATTTCTAGATTCAATCAAGGAGATTCTGTCTTAAGCTTTGAGTCTGATTTTTTTTATCCTGTCTTGCAAAAAAGCCAGGAAGTTTACCAAGCGACCAATGGTGCTTTTGACCCCACCGTAGGCCCTCTCGTGCGAGCTTGGGGTTTTGGAGAAAGAGAAATTACCGAAATCCCTTCGGACGAAACCGTGGATTCGCTACAAAAACTCATCGGCTTCGACCAAATTCAGTTTGATCAAAAGCAGGTACGCAAAGCCCAGGCACAGATGCGTTTGGACTTCAGCGCGATTGCCAAAGGCTATGCCGTAGATCGCGTAGCACAGTTGCTAACCAGCAAAGGCATTCAAAACTACCTGGTAGAAATTGGACAAGAAGTGGTCTGCAAAGGCAAAAATGCCCGGGGCGAAACGTGGGTAATCGGTATCGTGAATCCTCGTTATCAGGATTCAGGAGAAAATCCTACCCAAGCCGCCGTACAACTAGAAGATCGAGCCATTGCTACTTCGGGTAATTATGAAAATTACTATATCAAAGATGGTAAAAAATATGCCCACACCATCGATCCTAAAACGGGCTATCCCGTAGAACACGCCTTGTTGAGTGCTTCCGTGTTTGCCCCCGACTGCATGACCGCTGATGCCTACGCCACGGCTTTTATGGTGATGGGCACGGAAAAAGCCAAAGCCACTGCCCAAAAACAGACCGACCTTGACGTGCTCCTCATCTACTCCGATGAAGCGGGCAAGATGCAAACCTTCGCCAGTGAAGGCATTAAGAAGTATATGCAGTAGCATTTTCCAAATTTTGAAAAATCTTGTCCTCTTCAAATGCCAGAGTGGTCTGAAGTTGGTCTTTGAAATGGATACTTTCAGACAAACCAGTGTGCTCTGGCGGTCATTCGTAACATTTTCTGGCCATTCATCACATTTTGATTGACTTTTCAGTACAAAGCTCCTAAATTGTTCTCTATACACTTAGCGTATGGGCAATTTACATTTGAAAAGAAAAGAGAAAATTTTGTCTCTGCGGGAGTCAAGTACTAAAAAGCTTCTTACAGGTTTTCTCTGCTTCCTATTGACCTGCTACTACGCTGAAAGTAGTGTGGCTCAGACCTTCAAACAACTCTTTTGGACAGAAGCACAGGCCATCAGGCGTATTTCACTGGCCGATACTACCCAACATCTTGAAAACCTTATCTCCAGTGTAGGGCAAACCGAAGGAATCGCACTGGATGCAGAGGCGGGCAAAATCTATTGGACGGATACAGAAAAAGAAAAAATTCAGAGAGCCAATTTGGATGGTAGCCAAGTAGAAGATCTCATTAATAACAATCTGAAAACTCCTTGGGGAATTGCACTTGACACGGATCAAAAACAGATGTATTGGTCTGATCGAGATTCTGGAAATATTTCAAGAGCCAATCTAGACGGTTCGCATGTAGAAACCATTCTGAAAGGGCTGAAAGGGCCCGTGGGCATCGCGCTAGATCTGAAAACCCAAAAAATTTATTGGCTGGATACTCGAGAAGGAGAACTCCGAAGGGCAAATCTGGACGGAACCTCTCCTGAAACTCTCGTGAACCAAGGCTTAGCTAACCCCAGAGGTCTGGCCATAGATACTAATTTACAAATCCTTTATTGGACAGATCGGGGCAAGAGAACAGACGAACGACTGATTCCTGGTAAGGTGCAACAAATAAACTTGAACAACGGTCAAATCAATACGCTTTACCAAACCCAAGAGGGCAAACCAGATGGTATTGCGCTACATCCCTCGACAGGTAGAATTTACTGGGCCAATCCAACACTTCATAAAATTCAGTATACAGTTTCTGGTACTGACCAAATACAAGATATCTCCACAGATAATCAGGCTCCAGATGGATTAGTGATTGACCCACTTCGCTCAAAAATCTATTGGACAGATGTGGAGCGAAGAAGTATGTACCAATCGGATTTGGATGGCAAAAATACGCAAAGTATTTTTCAGCCTCAGTTGCGGCGCCCGGTCGGGATTGCCTTAGATCAAAAAAACCACAAGATCTACTGGGCTGACGTTGCAACCAAAAAAATACAAAGAGCCAATCCAGACGGTAGCCAAATCGAGGATATCATGACTGGACTCGGTTCGCCCACCGATATAGTCGTGGATACCCTGCATGGCCAAATATACTGGACAGATAGAGAGCTAGACGAAATACAAGTAGCTGACCTGAATGGACTTAACCGAAAAGTACTCCTAAGCTTAGATACCTCCAGTAATCCCACTGGTCTGCATTTGGATTTAAAACTAAGAAAAATTTACTGGGCTAATCAAGGCTTGAATACGATTCAACGTGTCGACATTCAGGGCGGTAACCCAGAAGAAGTGATTACCGAAGGGCTATCTAAGCCCGAAGCAATCGTACTAAACCCTGAGACGGGTAGAATCTATTGGATTAATGGAGGAGGCACTAACACCAGCATCCGAAGGACTTTTCCAAATAGTTCGGCCATAGAAACCCTCGTGGATACAGGACTTATCAGCCCGGTCGGGTTACTCTTAGATGTGCCCGAAGGAAAGATGTATTGGGCGGACTGGGGAAACGATAAGATTTATGAAGCCAATCTAGACGGTTCCGCGATACGAGAAGTGGTTAGCTCGGGCATTCGTAATCCAGTGAGTTTAGACATTGTAACCGATTCACTCCATTTGCCATTGATTGAAGGACAGAAAATCGTCTGCCAAAACGACACTTATCTCTACCGTGCCCCCCTTTATCCAAATCACCAATATACTTGGCAGATGAGCGGAGGGCAAGCACTTTCCTCCGTTTTCTCAGACAGCCTATTGGTGCAATGGCTTCAACCCGGGCTAGGGCAACTTACACTCATTGTACAAAGCCCATATGGACTAATTGATACTACACAGACGCAGGTGCAGGTGTTAAATCCGATGGATTCTGTAGGTATCTCTGGCTCTGCCAGCCTGTGCTTAGGAAGCCAGGCGGTACTCAGGGCAGTCATTCCAGAAGAAGCACAAGCCTATGCTTGGATTGAGGAGAAAAGTAGGCAAGTGTTGAGTACAGCTTCTGAACTTAGCATAGACCAGCCGGGGAGATATCGTGTCACGGTACAAACTTCCTGCGGTCTGCTGAGTTCTGATTGGTTTGCAGTCAAAGCATTGGAGATTTTTGTTCCTAATCTCTTTTCTCCAAATGGGGATGGGAAAAATGATCGCTTTCTCGTGTATTCTACCGAACCAGCACAAATCGAGGAAATGGCCTTGGAAGTATTTGATCCAAGGGGGAATCTTATTTACCGAGCAGATGCACAGGAAGCCCTAGAGCAAGGATGGAATGGCGGAGCGCATCCCGCTGGACTTTATTCTTGGAGGCTCAAAGCCGTTTTGGTTGGCTGTGGTGCTCATGAACAAAAAGGAACCTTAACTTTATTGAGAAACTGATGACGCCTTCTCTGCACATAGCGTCTTGGCGACTTTATAAATCTCTCTTCTGTATGATGCTTGCCCGACTGAGCCTCGCCCCACTCCCGGCGCAAGATGCGGTTCTCTCCCAGTATCAGGCGATTCCTAGTGCTCATAATCCTGCTTTGGTAGGGCAAAGCAAAGATATTGCGGTGCGCTTGCATTATCGTCAACAAGCCCTTTTGAATGCCACTTTATCCACTGCTTGGCTGAGTTTTTCTTATCCTTTCCTGAGAGCACAGACAGGTCAACCCTGGGGTAGTGTGGGAGTTTCCTTTTTTTACCAATCACAGGCAGAAATTCTAGAGACCCAAGGATTCATCTTGGGAGGAGCTTATCGGTTGGACTTACCCAGAGACGAGCTTTATTTTGGTTTGCAAGGAGGTGTTTTTCAACAAGGATTGGGTTCGGGGAATTTTACTACGGGGAGCCAATTTGATCCGAGTCTTGGTTTTTTACCCAGTCAAGCTCTTCAAGAGAATCTACCCTTTCAAAAACACACCTTTGGCGTCGTGAGTACGGGGCTACACTGGAAGCACGAGCAAAGATCAGGAGTGGAGCAGTTTTCCTTGGGTTTGTCTGTTTTTAATTGGAATCGTCCTAACATGTCTTGGGATTTGGGTAATTCATCCTCCCAAGCGCGTCTACCTATTTCTTGGGTTCTTAGTGGAAGCGGGTTGCTTTTTGCTCGGAAATCATTTCAAATCCGACCACAAATTCGTTGGGTAAGTCGTTTAGATTTTCAATATCTCTACTTGGGCTCTTGGTGGGAATACCACTTCCACACATTTTCCAGTTTCTGGGAGAGTGGAAGGCTTCGTTTGGGAATATGGTACTACAATCAAGAGCAATTGATTAGCACCCTAGAATGGAAGATTAATAGTTTTCGTCTCAGTATTAGTCACGATTTGCTACTCTCACAACGTGCGCAAGAGGTACTGGGCGCGGGTGCCTGGGAGTTTGGCTTAGGCATTTTCTTCTCCAAAACCAAGTCTTCAAAGTCTTCAAGCAAAGATGCTTTTACCTTCCCCAAACTAACTATACTTTCTGGCCTTGGGGCAGACAGTCTATTGCCCCATACAAACTTACCTGCCAAGTCAGTAGCGAAACTTGAAGCTCCTCCTCCAAGGCAATCCCAGCCTGATTCTTCCACTCTGGGGCTGGAGTTAACTGCTTTTCGGATGCAAATTTCTTTCCGTCCAGAGCAACCACTTCTGGATCAAAAGGCAAGGCAGAAACTAGACCATCTCTCCACTACCCTCCAAGGTTTACGCACTCCTAAAGTACTATGGTTACAAGGGCAGATTCAAGCCACAGCTGACCCTGAACAAGATCAGCGTCGAGCACGGGCAGTTTGCCAGGAAATTAAAAATTATTTGATGCGTCAGGGCATCTCTGAGTCACAAATACAGATTTCGGCTAGACATACGCGACTTCCACTGGAGAATCCTTATCTGAATGTGGAATTAGGTTTTCAGGAATAAATTTTTAGATCTTAGTTATGACAAATTTGAAAAAAACTTGGGTAAGCCTCCTCGTTTTGGCTTTGCTTCCGCAGTTTGGGAAGGGGCAAGATTTCCTCGTACAAGCTCGCCTGATGGAAGAAAAAACGCAACAACCCATCCCGAGCGCAACCATCCGCTTAGAAAAAAATCCTCAATGGCAAACCCAAACGAATACCGAGGGCTATTTTTCATTGAAACTACCCGACTCTTTACAAGCACTTGAGCAAATTCACGTGCAGATTCAAATTCATGTGAGCGAAGACCAATTCGAGTATGGGGGATATTTCGCGCGGTCAGCACTCGCTGACTCCCAACCTTTTCTTATGAATATTTCCCTGCCAGCTTATGTTGCGATGGCAGATTTATCTAAGCCTTCGGGAGTATTACCCAAAGATTCAACCGCAAACTTGGCACTCAGCCTTGAGGGCGGTGAAATGAGTACAAAACCAGAAGCGCGTGATACCTTATCAGCTAAGTCTTCTAAATTCTCAGTTTCCTCTCCTTTGGATCAACAAAGAGTGCTGTCCATCATCCGAGGCTCTAGGCAATTGCTAGATAGTCTGGAATATTTGAACCAAGAACAAATCACTTCTTCTGAGAAAAGTCATCAGATGCAAATTTTCTTACAAAACTCCCGCCAACTCTTGGATAGTTTGGAGGTGCTTTCGGCAGGAGAAAATATCATAGAAAATATTCAGCAATTGGAGCAAAACATCATACAAATCAAAGAAGAACTGCTTGGAACCTGGCTCCTAACTCCAGAACGAAAGGTCGTTTTGGGGGATAAACTGGAAGAGCTTGAGAAGAACTTCTCTGACCTTTCTCAGCAATTAAAAAATAAAAACCTGATTTACCAGCGTATGTTGCAAAATCTAGCCAAGGAGATCAAAACCACCAAAGACTTGCTGAACCACGCGCTCGTCTTCAACCAAAGATTGATCGTGTACATCCTGTCCTTTTTGTTATTTCTCTTTCTGATTTCAGGGCTTTTTATCTATCTTTTTTTGCGCATTCGTGGACAAAAACAACAGCTTCTGCATCTCTCTACTCAACTCCAGCAGTTACTACAGGAAGTACATCACCGGGTCAAAAACAATCTTCAAAATATCAACAGCATTCTAGACCTGCAATCAGACGTGAAGGGGCAGGCATCTACCGAGCACATCATCCGAGATATCAAGAGCCGTATTTACTCCATGGCCCTGATTCACGATGTGTTGTACCAATCTGAAGATTTAGCCTCGATTGATATGAAAGATTATATTCAAAATCTGGTGGATCATCTCTTACAGACCTTGGCCTCTCCTCATCAGAGAATTCACTGCCAATTTCAGATAGAAAATATTCGCATGGATATGGATAAAGCAACTAACATCGGTCTGATCGTGAATGAATTAGTCTCCAATTCTTTTAAATATGCTTTCAAAGGCCGGCAGGAAGGGCTAATTTCTATTGCCATATTCAAATTAGGAAATCATCATCAGCTGCTAGTGAAGGACGACGGGGTGGGGCTTCCCGAAAATTTTGACCCTTATCAGGCTCAGAGCTTGGGACTCAAATTGGTTCGTTGCTTCGCGATCAATCTGGAGGGAGAGCTAAAAATTAGCTCTAAATCTGGAACGAACATACAGGTGGATTTTGAAAACTAAAATAGCTCCGAGGGACAGATTTATCTCCAAAGAAAAAAATGACATGGAATCCTTAAAAATTTTGATCGTAGAAGATGATGCCACGCAGGCATTAAGCCTAGAGTCTGCCCTGCTAAGTGAAAATTATGCCCCCGTGGGGATGGCGCGTAATCTGCACCAAGCCATCAGTGCCATCAAGGCTAACAATCCCGACTTGGCCATCATTGATATTAACTTGGCAAATGGAGATAATGGAATCGAGTTGGCTCGTTGGATTCGGCAGGAATACAATATGCCCTTTATTTTCCTGACGGGATTAAAGGGGGATAAGCATATTTTACAAGAAGCCATTCAGACCTTTCCCGACCAATACCTTTACAAGCCCTACGACCGCGTGCAGTTATATACCTCTATCGAATTGGCATTGCACAACTTTACACAAAAAAACAGTTTTCTAGCATCTGACAAAGAGAGTTTTTTGATGAAAGAATTTATCTATTTCAAAGATGGGGCAGCTTACAAAAAAATTAGATTGTTAGATATTCAGTGGGTGGTCAGTGATGGAAACTACAAGGATATCTACACAGCTCAGCAAAAAGTGAGTGCCCGCTTGAATATGGAAGAGCTTTTTCAGAAAATTCCTTCCACACTTTTTTTGAGGACACACAATAAATACATCGTGGGACTCAAGCATATCAACTTTGCCAAAGGGGTTCATCAAGATCATCTCTTTGTGGGTGAGCAAGAAATTCCCATCAGTCGAAAATACCGAGAAGAGGTATTTCAAAAACTAGGAATTGAGTAGACTTCACATCTATCTGAAACTCAGGGTTTCCCATCTGATCGCAAATTTTATTTTGCCCGATTCATGGCATCAAAACCCACACTATCTCGAAAGCCTTGTGGACTCACCCCCACGTGTTTTTTGAAATAGCGGCTGAAGTGATATTCATCCTTAAAGCCCAGTTCATAAGCAATGGTTTTCACGGATTGATCGGTCAGGTACAAATCTCGCTTGGCTTCCGTGGTAACACGCTCTGAGATCAGTTCGGTGGGTGTTTTATTAAAATGAGTTTTGGTGAGTTTGCCTAAATGCTTGGGAGTAATGTAAAGCAGGTCGGCGTAGTCGGCAGGAGCGTGTTTTTCCCGAAAATGCTCCTCGATCAAATCCTTGAGTTGCTGGAGCAATTGGGGTTCTTGATCCTGAGGCAAATCTTGGACAAATGAATCATCTTGGCGAGCCTTCAGGCGAACGGCTTGGATGATAAGCATACGCAGTTGGGCGGTCAACATCTGGTGCTGTGATAAGCCAGAGGCTTGCATCTCCGTTCTGAGCATGGAGAAGATATTTTCAAAAATAGATACATCCTGCTCCTCCAGGGGAAGGTCATTGGCATCGTAGATATTATTGAATAACACCCCGTGGCAACCAATTTCTTTGTCATACTGGAAAATACAGTAAAAATCTGAATGAAAGTGGAAATATTCTCCAGCTAATTGCGCATCTCCTAGCAATTGGAAAGGCTGATAAGGGCTAAAAAATAGCAAATGATCTTTTCCCAACGTTTTTAGGTTAAAATCTGTCCTGAGCGTTCCTCTGCCGGCTTTGACCCAAATGGCCGAATAATAAGGCAGGCGTTGCATTTCGGCAAAAGTGGCTTGATCCAAAGTTCCTAGTTTAAAGGCTAGTCTTTGGGTTTCAGGATGATAGAGTTGGTAATGGTCGGGAGCAGTCATAGGCTTCGTATTCAGATTATCTTCCAATTAAGAAAATAATTTCCAAACTGAAAACCTAAGGGGCACCCTCTTTAGTTTCTTTAGCATTCTTAGCTCATTTGTATTTTTTGCTTGGCCGTTTCTAGGGTAAAGGGTGGCAAAGGATGTTTTTGTTCCACGATTTCAGAATGAGTTTAGGATGTGAAATAAATTCGCAGCGAAGAAGAAGTCGCGTATCCAAAACCTACCAGACTTTGAAAATCTGGCAGGTTTTTTCAGAATTTATAAATATTGAATTTCGTGCGTGATTTCAGCGGCTTTGGCCAGCATAGCCGAGACGCCACAGTATCGCTCCCTTGATAGTTCCACGGCTTTTTCTACGTGTGCCCGGTCTGCTTCGGCGACACGAATTTGGTAGACAATGTGCAGCTTGTGGTAATACTTAGGATGTTCTTCGGTCAATTCTCCACTGACTTTGAGATTAAAATCCTGAAAATCTACCTTGAACTTATTGTTCAAGAGTGCCACCACGTCCATTCCCGTACAACCAGCCAAGCTACTCAGTAGAATTTTCTTGGGGCTTACGCCCTGATCGTGTTTCCCCGTAAGGGCGGTGGCGTCAAAATGAACTTCTTTCTCGTCGAGCTTGGAGACAAAATGCATATCTTGTTGCCAAGTGGTTTCGGTTTGATGTGTCATAACTTTAGTGATTTTGAATGATTAGTTGTGTTTAATTATTGGCATTTAACGGTCAGCATTGGGTAAAAGTGCCTTATCTACTTTCCGCAAATTTGACTTGCTCTAATAGCTCAGAACTAAGCGACTTCTTGGTTAGAAAGCAGATTTTCCAGCTCCTCACGAAGCAATTTTTTGCTCTGGACACCTTGTAGATTCTTGACCAATTCACCTTTTTTGAAAAAGAGCAAAGTCGGCACACTGCGGATATTAAACACGGCGTTCAGAGCCGGATTTTGGTCTACATCTACTTTGGCAATCGTGGCTTTTCCGTCAAACTCCTCGGCTACTTCTTCCAAGATCGGTTGTAGCATCTGACAAGGACCACACCAATCGGCTGAGAAATCTACCAATACGATTTCCTCTTGTTGGACGGTGGTGGCGAAAACATCTTGATTTAAATATTGTAACATAATCTTCGTCGGTTTTATTTATACTTAGCTCGCTTACGATGAGGAGCTTTGTTTTAATCACATGACAAAGATCGCTTATAAAAATGGCTCTAAAAATGGACGTTTTCCGCCAATGGATGTACAGATTTCTTCCCGTAAGAACCAAGCCATCCTAGGCTGGGTTCCTAAAATAGCTTGGGGTTCGCTTGTTTATCTTTTTTCTTTGGTAAATGGAAACCCTTCCCTCCTACTGAATTGGATTTTCTACAGTGGCACAGTCCAGATAGATTGAAGAGGCGTGATTTTACCACTTTTGATTTGAACTGTACCCTTGGCCGAGAAGTTAATTTGGGTAAAATCTTCACTGGGGAAGAAAATATCCGTCATCACTACTTCTCCCCCATCGGCAAATAATTCAATGGAAGAAACATCCAAAATAACCTTCAGACTGATTTCCTTGCTTTTAGAGAAGCGAGGGGCTTCGTGTATGGCAGCGAAGGTTTCGTGAAAATCAGCTTTACCCGCGTCTGTACGATCGATATAATAAGTTGCCTCTTTTCCCGTAAAGCCAAGGGTTAGCTCCTCCTGTCGGGCATTGCTGAATTTAAGCATAAAGCTAGCTTGATCAGGTTCCTCCATTTCTAAAACTAGATCTATTTCCAGTAGCGCACTTGGCTCAGGGAGTAAAGCACTAAGATTCAATTCGTTCACAATCGTTTGTGGTTCAATCTCAACCGCTTCCTGACGAACAAAACTAAATTCTTTGACTGGTTTAGAGCATAACACAAGCTCACCTCCAATTTCTTTTAGTAGTAAAGTTCTCGCCAGCGTCATGGCACTCCGCCACTCTCTGGTTGGAACCACGGTAGCATACTGCCAGTTGCTCATCCAACCCATAAAAATCCGTCGTCCATCTTCCGAGGGAAGATCCGACCAAGTAACCCCCGCGTAATTGTCCGTACCGTAATCCAGCCAGTGCGCTTGATCTTTCTCCGCATAAGTAGGATCGGGGCTGAAGGTCTTGCCATCAAAATCTCCAACAAAGTATTGTGTTCCTGACCCTCCATTCGGTGCTCCCGAACCAATGCTCACGATCATCACCCATTTTTCCTGCTCGCCCCCTTCTACGGACAAGGGGAAGAGGTCAGGACATTCCCAAACTCCCCCGTGAGAGCCATACGTTTTTCCAAAATCACTCAAAAATACCCAATCTTTTAAGTTTTTGGAGCCATAGAGCTTTACCTGATCCTGCGCTGCTAAGATCATGACCCAGTTTTTGGTATCTTCGTGCCAAAAAACTTTAGGATCCCGAAAATCACGAATGCCAGGATTCGGGAGCACGGGATTTTCCTTGTATTTCCCCCAAGTACGGCCTTTATCCAAGCTGTAAGCAATGCCCTGGGTTTGGAAATCAGTAGTTTCATTTTTCTCACCTACCGGATCATGGTAGGTATAAATCGCCACCATGGCCGGATTTTCCTTGGTACCGAAGCCAGTGGTATTTTCCCAATCAATTACCGCGCTTCCCGAGAATATATAGCCCAAGCTATCGGGATAAAGCGCAATGGGTAAGTTTTCCCAGTGAATCAAATCTTGACTCACAGCGTGCCCCCAGTGCATTGGCCCCCAAACCGTGCTATCGGGATAATGCTGGTAAAAGAGATGATATTCTCCCTCGTAATAAACCATACCGTTGGGATCGTTCATCCATTGGGAAGGAGGAGAAAAGTGTAATTGGGGGCGGTGTGTCTCTTGATAGTTATTTTGTACAGTTTTCATGTTACCTGATTGATTCTTCTCGGAAGATTCAGTCTTGTTCTTCTGCTGACACGCACCCTGAAGTAATAGACAAAGACATAGAAAGGTTGGCACAGAAATTTTCATGCGAATTATTTATTTAATTTTTCAAAATCTATTTAACCACTAAGCGACGCACCTTAAAGCCCTCTTCGCCAGAACGGAGGTAGCATATATACACGCCCTCGGGTAGACCAGTCATGCTGATTGGCTTGGTCAAATCATGAGCCTTCAAACTTAAATCTTTCACGAGCTTACCCTTGGCATCCCAAATGCTCAACTGATAAGAGGTGCCAGGCTTTAGCGCTGCATCAATCAGAAAACGCTCTGAAGTGGGGTTGGGATAGATGCCCAAAGCTTCTTCTTGTGGAAAAGATTCCCCCAAACCAGTCGTAAGCGGTTCTTCACTCATAAAAAAAATTTCTACTGAGCTTGCCGTAGCCGTCCCGCCCTCCGTGAAAAGATCAATTCGATTGTGATCGGCACTACTCGGAAAATAACGTGCCGAGAAAGCTGCTTCCTCATTTACATAAACCTCTAGCACGGAACCATCAATAAAAACGCGCATTTCTAAATCTTCTCCCGCTTCCAGAGCATAGAAACCCGTGCGGTTATCTCTGGGGAAGCCCGCTTCGGTGGTAGAATTGATCCGCTCGAATACAAATTGGGAAGAAATATAGTCATAATATACACGGGTTTGCTCCGAACCATTGCTGTTGGCACCCAAGATAAAACCGACCTGACTCGCGTCTCCTCTTTGAAAGGTCGCTTTGATTTCATATTGAAAGCCACGAAGATTATTTAAATAATTGCTCCCCGTGGGGCTAATGCTCAGGTCATTGAAAGTGATTTGGGGCTGCTCTAGGTTGGCAATATTGGGATGAATTTGCTGGATCAGTGTCCCCGTGCTTTCGTCTAAGGTGAGGACACGGGGCAGCGTGAACAAATTAGCCCAACCCAGATCGTAATGTACCTCACCCGAGACTTCATCGGGAATGATGCCAATACAAATTACTCTTCCCTCCTCGTCGGTAGCAAAGGCCGGAGAAAGTGCCCCGTTGATGATCTCGAAATCCTTGGGAACTGGATTATCGGGTACAAATTCTTCATTGACAAAATCACCTACCCAATAAAAAGCCTCGGCCAGATTGCCTCCTTCGGGAATTTTGGTAACCAAGAGCACATATTTCTCACCAAATTTCCAGAAAACTGGCATTTCCCAAAAGCTTCCAGCAAAATCTATGATCGGATTGCCCGTGTAAAGAGAGCCAATCAAGTCCCAATTTTCCAAATCATCGGATTTATAAAGCGGTAAAGTCCCGGCGCCTTCGGGCGTTCCTGAGCCAATGATCATATACCAACTATCATTCTCCCGAAAAACAAAAGGGTCTCTAAAGTCCTTTCCTTGATCCAAAAAGGGAGATTCGGCGACTAAAGGATTAATACTATCCGGTTTGTTCCAAACTAAAAGGTCATCATCTTCCGATTTAGCTAAGTGAATGGAAGCAATGCGCCCATCCACCCCGGTGTAGTAAATAATCGGCTCATCATTTTCGTCCAAAATCAGATGTCCCGACCAAGTTCCTACGCTATCAAATTGGTTTTGAGGCCAAAGCGCAGGCTGTACTTCTTGCCAGTCGTATAGATCATCGCTGACAAAGTGCGCCCAGGTTTGGTTGGAAAAGTAAGACCCGTTGGAGTTTTTCTGGCTAAACATGTGGTATTGATTGTTATAATAAATCAAGCCGTGGGATTCATTTGTCCAAGCTGCCTGCGGAATCGGATGGTATTGAGAGCGGAAGTAATCACCAGCAAAGCGTTCTTCTGGTACACTGAGGTCAGGGGCTGTATCTGGAAGCTGATCGCTGTATTGATTGGAAATCTCGGAAGTATTGAATACCTGATCCCAGATATTGATTTCATCCAAAATTCCATTGAGTACATTCTGGTCAAAAGGTTCTCGTTTGACTTCACGATTTGACTTCCCGATGAGCACCTGCTCGGGGAACGTAAAAGTACCCATCCCCATCATTGCGTCCAGCACTAATTGTCCATTAAGGTAAGCTTGAACGGTTCCCGTGCTGCCCTCGACCGTCAAGACAACATAGCTCCACGCGTAATGCGGGAGAGATTCCGAACTGGTAAAAACCTCAGCTCCCCCGCCCAAGTTCAGCTTGGCGTGAATTTGTCCGAATTTATTGACACTTAGCTCGAAACCCTGTTTGCTCGTGGGATTCCAAATGGAAAGGATAGAAGCCGTTTGCACGGGATAGGACTCTAGTGCTAACCAAGCACTCACGCTCATATTCTGATTAGGCAGGTTTGTATTCAAATTGCCAGATACCCAAGTAGAATAGCCATCGGAGCGAAAAGCCGAGCCCGACACACCCGTGGCTCTCTCCAGATAATTCCTTCCTTGTTGATAAGTAAATTGCGTATTGGAGACAGATTCGGTCGTGAGATTACCTGAACTTTCGTCAAAGTTCCAGGTCGCTACCTGAGCAGAGGAAGAAAGCAGGCCACTCAGAAGAAAAGCAAACGATAAAATAAGGGAATATTTTTTCATAAGGATGAGCGTTGAAAATTTAGGAGTGAAATCAACCCACCTTCCCTCCGAGAAGGCGGGTCAATGTTGTAAGTGTTACTGATAAAATTGGTTCTGGGTCAGCGTTCCGTCCGACAAATCAAGCTGTTGCTGTGGAATGGGCAAATACTCGTGGCGATTCGCTATAAAATCCCCACCACCCAGATAAGGACGATCCTGTGATTCCGAAGCATAGTAAGCGTCCATGACCTGCTCGGCTACTCCCCAGCGCACCAAGTCGTAAAAGCGGTGCCCTTCCAGACAAAGCTCCAGACGACGCTCAAACCGTAAAGCCTCCCGTGCCACATCCTGTGTCCAGCCGGTCGCTGGATAGAGTCCAATCTGGTAGTTAGCAGCAGGTGCGGGGTTATTTGGATCAAGGGTTTGAATCGTAGGGCTGTTCATAGCTCGTTCTCGGATTTGGTTGATCAATTGACGAGCCTCTTCCAGACTTCCTCCTGACTCAATAAGTGCTTCGGCCTTCCAGAGTAATACTTCGGCATACCGGATAAAAGGATAATTCAAAGCACCTCTGGCCCAAGGGAAGGGACCGGGCGGACGAAAATCTGTCAAAGTAGGGGCAATCAGATTTTTCTTTTTGGCAAAATTACCATAAGTACCCGGGTCACGGAGCCACTCGGGGCTGAAAGTCCCCTCGGTATAGCCCCTCCAAGGAATGCCAATTCTTCCCACGGAATGATCTAAGCGAGGGTCTACCGCTGTGGCCGTATCATTAGAGGCTAGATTGTTTTGGTCAAAAGTATCAAACAGGGGCAGGCCGCTATTCGGGTCAACCTTGAAAGCGTTGATCAAGTTTTGAGAGGGAACATGGAACACGTCTCCGCCTACATAGGCTGGACCACGGGGGGAGGTCAGTAAATCTCCCCAGTTATAATTTCCACCATCAGGGCCACCGCCACCCACATTGTTTTGCATGGCGAAGATGTGCTCTCCGTCAAACTCTGCCCGAGGGTCAGAATACAGAGCATTCAAATCATCCAATAAACGATACTGACCAGAATTGATAACCAAATCGGCTTGGGCAAGAGCTTCTGTCCAAAGTCCTTGATAAATGTAAGTTTTGCAAAGATAAGCGTGGGCTGCGAACCGGTTGACTCTTCCCAGATCGTTTTGGGTTTCGGGCAGCGCGGCGATGCCCGCCAAGAAATCATTCTCGATCAAATCCCAGAGTTCCTGAGAAGATAGGTCATTGGGTACGCTGGCCTCGTTGCCTGCCTCTACGGTTTCATCAACGTAGGGATACACGAAGAAATGGCGTTTTAATTCAAAGTAGTAATGCCCTCGGAGCACCCTGACCTCTCCGATGCGGATTTGTTTCTCAGGTAATGCCTCCTCGCTGATGGCATTGAGAGCTTGCAGGGCTTTGTTGCAACGGGATACGCCGATGTAAAGGGCTCTCCACTTGCGAGCAATTAAGCTATTGGTGGGCAGAACTACGCCGAGTTCCATCGCGTTGAGTTCACTCAAATCCCCAGTTCCTCCCCCACCTTTGTAGGCATCGTCGGAGCGTACATCGCAGTAGCTCCAGTTGGAAGGTGGATTGAAAATGGTGGCGATGAAGTCATCATCGATGATGTTTTTCAAACTCGCGTAGGCTGCCACGACCAGGCCTTCTACTACAACAGGATCGTCAAAATTTTCAGAGCTAATCGCCGCCTTGGGCGTTTGGTCTAGAATATCTTCACAAGAAGCAAAGCAAAAGACCGTGATAAGTAATAAGATTAATTTTTTCATGATGTATTTCAGTTTTTAAAATTCAAGGTTAAGTCCCAGCGTGAGCGATTTATTATGTGGATAGGCTCCAGTATTGAGTACCCCGATGCCATCTACAGGGCTGGTGGTAAGCACCTCGTAATCCAGCCCATCAAAGGCCGTCAGGTTGAGGAGGTTCTGAGCTTGGATGTAAATTCTAGCCCGACTGATTTTGATTTTCTCGGTCAGGGAAGTAGGTAAGGTATAACCCAGAGCAATGGACTTCAAGCGCACGAAGGTGCCATCGTCTATAAAGTAGCTGGAGGGCTGATTTTCAAAGCCCTGCGCTCCTAGCGTCGTTACGGCGGGAATGTCAGCGTTGGGATTTTCGGGTGTCCAAGCATTCAGGAGTTGCGTGCCGTGATTGGAGACATTGAGGTTGGAAAAGAAATCGGTAAAATTGATAAAATTATCATAAATATCATTTCCGACGACCCCATCGATGAAGAGGGAGAGATCAAAGCCCTTGTAATCGGCTCGGAAATTTATTCCAAAAGAAAAATCTGGATTAGGATCACCGATAAAGCCTCGATCTTGATCATCAATCACTCCGTCCTCGTTGATATCACGGAAACGAATCCTTCCTGGTGCTTTGCCCGGCTGCTCGGCATGAGCATCCACCTCTGCTTGGCTACGAAAAAGACCATCCGCGAAGAAACCATAAAAGGAACCGATGGGCTGTCCCGTAGAAATCCGAGAAAGTGCACCCACGATTTCATCGTCTCCAAAGACCCTTTTCACTTCATTGCGGTAGCGGCTCACATTCACGTCAATGTCATACTTGAATTCCTTGCTGTAATCACTACGATAGCTAACCAATAACTCAAATCCAGTATTGCGCATATCTCCTACATTGAAAAAGGGAACTGCTCCTTCCCCGGCTACGTCGGGCTGGGTTACGGCCACAAGCAAATCTTCGGTATCTTTGATAAAATAATCAGCCGTGATGTAGAGACGGTTCTCAATCAATCCCACGTCTAAGCCGATATTGGTTTGTATCTCTGTTTCCCATTGCACATTGGGGTTTCCAATTTGGACGGTACGAAATCCTTGCTGATTACCACTGTTAGAGCCACTTATGTCATAGAAAGAGTTAACCACACTCGAACCAAAGAAAGTGGCAAAGGTGTAATTGCCCAAAGATTGCTCGTTTCCGTTGGCTCCTACGGATACTCTTAGTTTCAGGTCAGAGAGGAAATCCACTCCCGACATAAAATCCTCATTGATGATTTTCCAAGCAAAAGAAGCCGCTGGGAAAACCCCGAAACGATTATTCTCCCCAAACTTGGAAGAACCGTCTCGGCGAATAGAGGCCGCAAAGATATAGCGATCCAGCAGACTGTAATCCACACGGGCAAAAACAGATTCTAAACCGTTCTCTCCGCCGTTTCCATCACTTCCTACATCCCGATTGGCAGCAGCACCAATAAATTGAAATTCCTCATTTTCAATCACGAAACCATTAGCGGAAGTATTGAAAAATTCAAAAGTATTATGAACACGCTCATAACCCACCAAGACTTTAAAATCATGATTCTCATTGTTCCAAGCGTATTGTAGGGTGTTCGTCCAGACCGTGTTAAAATCCTCAGCCTGTTCCTCAAAGAGGCTGTTATTGTCAATCCTGAAACTTCCTTCGGTAAAAGTAGGTGAGAAGGCACTGAATCGGGCATTGGAATAATCTATCCCGATAGAAGTGCGTAAATCTAAGCCCTTCACGAGATTGATGTTCGTGTAGAGATTTCCAAAAACCCGCCATGTTCGACGACGATTGTTACTATTTCGGTCTAATTGCCCGACAGGGTTCAGGTAGTTTCCTAATTGTCCAAAGGGGCCTCCGTAATTTCCTTGATTATCCTCGAGGGGAATCACGGGCAGCTGCACCACGGCTGCTTCCAAGGTACGAGGCTCGGGAATATCCACACGGCTAAATTGGGAAACCAGTAAATTCTCCCCGATGGTGACCCGATCAAAGAGATTAAAAGAGTTATTCAATTGGATAGAATAGCGCTCAAAATCCGTGAAACGAGCCAGTCCCTCTTCACGGTTGTAATTTAAACCCAAATAGAAGTTGGAACCATCATTTGCCTTGGAAAGGCTCACACTGTAAGACTGATTGTAAGCAGGTTGGTATACTTCATCCTGCCAGTCGGTATCGCCCGAAGGGGTTGTTTGATTGGGATCAATGAAATCGGCAATGATTACCTCGCCCGTATTAGGATCTTGGCTGTACACGTCATTGCCGATGGGCAGGCCGTCGTTGGCCTGCGCCTGAAAAAGCACCTCTCCGTATTGGCGAGCATTGAGCATATCCAGCGTATTGCGGCTCCATTTGACCCCTGCGAAGGCATTGACATTGGCTTTAAGCTCACCAGACTTTCCCTTTTTGGTCGTGATAATGATAACCCCTCCGGCCGCTCGTGCTCCATAGATAGCTTTGGAAGCTCCGTCTCGTAGTACCTGAATAGACTCGATATCATTCGGGTTCAAACCACTGGGAAAGAAAGTCTGATTCCCGTCGATGATATACAAAGGACTCGTTCCACTGAAGCTACCAAAGCCCCTTACCTGAATATTGGCATTCGTTCCTGGTGCTCCGTCGGTCGTGATGGTAACCCCGGGTATCCGCCCTTGTAAGGATTGCAAGGGATTGGCGTTGGCTTCTTTGAAAGCTTCTCCCACGTCTACTACCGAGATTGCCCCACTGATATCGGCTTTTTTCTGCTCGGTATATCCAGTTACCACGATTTCATCTAGGCTCTGAAAATCTGATTCTAACGTAACATCCATATTCGCTTGGCTATTGACCGAGATTTCCTGAGTTTTCAAGCCCACGAAAGAAAAAATTAGGGTAGCATTGGGAGAAACCTCGACCGTGTATTTCCCATCGATGTTCGTGATGGTTCCATTGGAGGTGCCTTTTTCTATCACGTTTACCCCAGGGAGGGTTTCTCCGTTGGAGGCATCACTGACTGTACCACTGACGGTGATCTTGTCTTGAGCCAGACTGCAATCGATTGCAGCCAGCCATAAAATAAAAAGTATGACTATTTTTCTCATAAGAATTTTAGGTTTTGTTTGTTCATTTTTTTGATTGATTTATTGGGCTGATGTTTGAATAAAATCTTCTATAATTTCCGCGTTAATCGCGGGGGTTGCTCCCTCTTGGGTTGCGACGTAAGCCCCGACGGCGCAGGCGTATTTCAAGCATTCTTGAGGGTTTTCTCCTTCTATTTTTTTGTTTAATAAAGCCGCCAGAAAAGCATCCCCACTCCCAATGGTATCTTTGACTGCTACCTTGAAAGCAGGCTGATGATAAAACTGCCCTGCTTCTAAAAGCCAAGCCCCTTTTTCGCCTAAGGAGACACAAACAGATTGTAAAGCGAAGTGATTGGCAAGAAAGCGCATTTGCTTCTGAGCATCTTCCACATCAGTATGCCAGCCTGTAATTTCGTGAAGCTCATGGTGATTCATCTTGACCATGTCAGCCGCTTCTAGCAAATGATTAACTCGTTCTTGGTTGTAGTGAGGAGGGCGCAAATTCACATCAAAGACTTTGTAAGAAGCTTTCTCCAAAAGCGTGTACAGCGTGTTGCGAGAAGGCTCTTGACGCGTGATGAGGCTCCCGTAAACAAAGATATCTGCTCGGCTGACTAACTCTTCCATCTCACTTCGATACTGAATGTAATCCCAGGCTACGGGTTGGACAATTTTGTAGATGACTTCTTTGGCATCGGTGATATTGGCCTTGACCACGCCCGTGAGATGCGTTTCTCCTTTCTGGACAAACTTTACGGGAACATTTTTCTGTTTGAGAAAAGCGAGAAGTTCTTCTCCCAGGTTGTCATTTCCAATCTTGCTAATGAGGAAAGTAGGTATCCCGAAGTTGTTTAAGTGCACGGCGACATTCATAGGGCCGCCGCCAGGTTGGCGACCATTGGGAAGTACATCCCAGAGCATTTCGCCGTAAGCAATAATGGTTTTGTCTGTGTTTTTCATGAGACGCTTGCTTTTTCAAGTTGATCTTCTAATTGTTCAAGAGAGGTGCCTTTGGTTTCGGGCATCAAGAAAGCGGTAAACAGGAGTTGTAATACCATGAAGCCCGCGAAGAAGGCAAAGACAGGCCAGGGATTGTCCCCGTAGATTCCTTCTTCACTATCTATAAATATCGGAGTAAGTTGCGTAATCAGAGCCGCAAAAACCCAATGAGTGCCACAGCCAAGAGACTGTCCGTAAGCACGTACCTGATTGGGGAATATCTCGGAGATAAAGACCCAAATCACCGAGCCTTGACCCACGGCGTGGGAGGCAATAAATACCAAGATAAAGACCAGTAGGAGAAGCGAGGAGGCTCCAGTATAAAAGGAGTAAGCTACCATCGCGAGGCTCAGAATATAACCTAGCGAACCGATATACATTAATTGCTTACGTCCTGCCCGATCTATCAAGTACATGCCCAAAAGGGTAAATACCAGATTGATCCCGCCAATGGCGATGGAGTTAAATAACGACTCTTGGGAAGCCAGTCCCGCTTTTTCCAGTAGCTCGGGTGCGTAGTAGAGGATAAAGTTGATACCCGATAGTTGATTGAAAAAGGCAATTAAAAAAGCCAAGGTAATAGGTCTGAAATACTGAGGAGAGAAAAAACGAACACGCGTTTGATTGGCCTCTTGATGAGTTTGGATTTGAAGCAGAATATTTTTGGCCTCTGCTCGGCTAGCGGTTTGCTCTAAGATAGATAATGCTTCCTCATTTTTACCTTTTTTGAGTACCAGCCAGCGTGGGCTATTGGGTACGGCCAAGATCATAATAGAGTAGAATAAAGCCGGAACGGCCTCTACGCCAAGCATGAACCGCCAATCATTATCTCCACCTACTCCCGAGAGCAAATAGTTGGAAATAAAGGCAATCAAAATTCCAAAAACAATATTAAATTGATAAAGCGCAACCAAACCTCCTCGCTGCTTGGGAGCCGCGATCTCGGAAATATAAGTCGGAGCGGCTACCGAAGAAGCACCTACTCCCACGCCCCCGATGAAGCGGAAAAAAGAGAAAATATAGGGATCAGGCGCAAGTGCCGAACCCAGAGCAGAAAGGAGATACAAGATACCAATCCAAAAGAGGGTCTTTTTACGGCCGTACACATCACAAGGAATCCCACCCAAGAGCGCGCCCAGAACCGTACCCCAAAGTGCCATGGACATGATGAAAGTTCCGTGAAAGAAAGGACTCGTATTCCAAAGAATTTTGATGGGAAGGTTGGCTCCGGAGATGACCACCGTATCGAAGCCAAATAAAAATCCGGCTAGAGCAACGGTGATAGACCAAGTAAAGGTTTTGCTGTTTTTCATACGGGGTAGCGTTTAATTGTACCCCAAAGCTAATTGACCTTTACCAAGATAAATTTGGATTCTGTTTCAAATGTTTTAAATCTGGTTACACAAATTAATAAATTTCTAAAACGCTGATAATCAGATTAATAAAAAACAAATTGGCACAAGAGAGAATTTAGACTTTCAATTTGGTTACTTCTGCTTTCAATCTGGTTACATACAAAGAGCAGGAAGGCTAGTTATTGATTTATTCAAAGATGAAATTTAGGAATTTTTAGGAGACCCTTGCTGCTTAAATTCAGAGGGAGAGACTTGATATTTGGATTTGAAAGAAGTGGAAAAATAAGCAGGGGAGGCAAAGCCGACCTGATAAGCAACTTCGGCGATAGAGAGTTCTGGTTTTTTCAGGAGCTGAGCGGCTTTTTTGAGACGTACTTCCTTGATATAATCGGTAGGAGTATATTCGGTCAGGCTCTTGATCTTACGGTAAAGTTGCACACGGGATAAACCAATCTCTTGACAAATATCTTCTACTTGAAAATCAGAATCGTGGATATTTTTCTCCACGCAACTAATAAAATCATTCAAGAATTTTTTATCTAGATGATTGACGTGGTTGAGGGTGTCATTTTTTAATAAATCGTGTTGATAACGTTCCCTGAGAATTTGTCGATTGTGTAAGAGGGAGCGAATATTTTCCATCAAAAAAACGGGATTAAAGGGCTTAATCAAGTAACTATCTGCCCCAGTTTGCATACCTCGAACCTGTTCCTCTTGGGTATCACTAGCTGTGAGCAGAATGATAGGGATGTGTGAAGTGCGTATGTCATTTTTGAGCTTTCTCGTGATACTCAAACCGTTCAGACTAGGAAGTGTGATATCACATACAATCAAATCGGGGATTCCTTCCATGGCTCTTTCCAGTCCTTTTTGCCCGTCGGCCTCTTCCCAGAGCTCATAATGTTCAGATAATTTGCTTCTCAGGAAAATTCTCAGATCAGGATTATCCTCGATGAGCAAAATACTTTGTGTTCTGGTGGTGATCTTTTCTTCAAATGAAGGCACTTCCACTTGACTCAATTCCTCAGCATACATAGTAGCGATGTCTTTGGAGACTTCGCTCGTGGGTAATTGGCTCATTTCCTCTGAGGCTAAGTGAGCCTGCCCGAGAGGTAAAGTAATTTCAAAGCAGGTGCCTTTGCCTTTCTGGCTTTCCACGCTAATGTCCCCGTGGTGCAATAGCATCAACTCTCTCGATAAAGATAAGCCTAAGCCTGTACCTAAAGTGCTATAGCTCTCGCCTTGATAAAATCGGTCAAAAGCATGGGCGGTATGCTCTGGCGACATGCCTCTTCCGTTGTCTTTGACGCGAATCTTGACCATCTGTTTTTGGGAAATTTCTTCTATTTCTATATAAATCAAGCCTTTGTCTTGAGTAAACTTGAAGGCATTAGAAAGCAGATTAAACAGGACTTTGTCTAGTTTGTTAGGATCAAACCATAAATTCAAAGTCGAGATATTGCTTTTCAGTTGGTAATCGATTGCTCTACCTTGAGCCGTTCGGTCAAAGGACATTTTAATATTCTTCAAAAAGGAAATGAGATCACTTTGGGTAGCCTCGAGCACCATTTTCTGATTCTCAATCTTCCGAAAGTCCATCAATTGTGTTACTAATCTGAGCAAGCGATAGGCATTCTTGCGTACTAACTTTAGATCTGTTTGGAATGAGGCAGGCAGCGTTTTGCTGGTTTGGAGCATTTCCTCGACCGGAGCTAAAATCAGTGTCAAAGGTGTGCGAAATTCGTGAGAAATGTTAGTAAAGAACTTGAACTTTGCTTCGTTTGCGGCACGGGCTTCTTCGGCCATTTCCTCGATCTGATTTCTTTGCTGTAATATTTCCTCATTTTTTTGCTTGAGGTCTTGGTTGATTTTTTGTTTGGATCGAAGTGCTTTCCAAGTCAAAAAACCCAATGCCAAGCTCATTACCAAACTACCCAAGAGAATAAAAAGTAAATTTCGCTGACTGCGATAGAGTTTCCTTTGCGTTTCCAAAACTTTCTCCTGCCGCATGATATCTTCCTGTTGACTCAGGATTTTACGATTCTGGAGTTGCATGACCCGTGCGTTATTAGAGTCTACGATCGTGGTTTGTAGCGTATTATCCTTTTTGAAATCTTCTTTATTAAGAATCTTGGCAGCCAAACGAACCGCTTGATCTCCTCCCGTGGGATAGAGCAGACTAGCATCCAACGTACCATCATCTACCATTTGGATACCTCCTCTGGCACCAGAAAGCGCATCTACGCCTACGAACCGAATTTCTTTTTCTTTGCCCAAGGCTTTACAGACTTCAAATGCTCCCAGAGCCATTTGGTCATTATGGGCAAAAATTAAGTCTACTTCCTCGATTTCTGCTTTCCGTTTCAACAGTTTTGCCTTGGCAATCTGTTTCTGCCATTTTCCTTTGACTTCGTGGATGATTTGTATTTCTGGATAACTAGCCAATGCTTCCCGAAAGCCACGGCTACGCTCGATGGCAGGAGAGGAACCCGCTAGACCCCAAATCTCGATGACTTTGCCTTGCCCCTCGAGCAGATTAGTGATGTATTTTCCGGCAAGCTTGCCAATCTCGTAGTTATCCGCTCCTAAATAGGCTGTATACTGACTGGAAGTCGTTTTACGATCTAGGATAATCACGGGAATCCCCGTGTTGAAAGCCTTCTCCACGATGGGCGTAATTGGTTCGGCTTCATTAGGAGAAACGATGAGCAAGTCTACTTTTTGCTCGATGAAAAATTGAATATCTTGAATCTGTTTTTGATTACGATTCTTTGCGTCCAGAATTTCTAATTTTAGCTCAGGGTGAAATGCTATTTCCCTCTCCATTTCCGCACGCATGGCCTGCCGCCAAGCATCTCCTTCTGTGCACTGGGAAAAGCCAATGGTATAACCCTGATCCTTCTCTGAGGGAGTACAGGCGAAAAAAAATAGAAGACACCAAAAACAACAACATCGAGCCATACGTGCCTCCAGAAGTCCAAAAAAAATTTTGATCATAGATCGTCGCTACTCATTCACATCAAATATAAAGATAGGAAGAAAATTTACGAATATTGTAATTCCTTTGTGAATTCACTTCTGGCAGCAAATCAGATTGAAAATAAAGAACTTAGCATTTGAATTTGAATTAAATAAGTTGCCTTGGCTCGAGCTAAGCAAAGACCAAGTGCTCCATCCTTCTGGCTAACTACTTGATGTAGTAAAAATCTTTACCGATAAAATAAGTGGTCTCACCGTCGCTTCCGCCTCCAATACCGGTATAATTATTCCGATAAATCCAACTACTTGAGTTTCTTTGGCTCTGTTTGGCCACCGCCCATACGTTGACAATGGCAGCTCCTCCTACTGGCCCAGCGTTGCCTTGGGCGTCCATCCAGTAATATCCTTTCTGGATAGGCCCCAATAGATTTTCTAAAGCATCCAAATCTGCTTGTGGAAGCTCCCGTCGATTGATAAACACTTTAGTATTTCCAGCAGAGGCATTGCTTGCGAGTGTACCTCCTAGCTTCAAACCTGCCGCTCCGATTCCTCGGGTAGGTCCACCTTCGTAGCCCCAGAGACCGGTTTGGGAGTCATACCAATATCGTCCATCCTCAATCTTAATCCGATAACGTTGTTCAAGGTAGTTAATCGTTTGATCGTTGATTTTTTGGCGGTTGATATACACTGTGTGTTCCTGTGGGAGTTTCGCAGACGATAGTATACTCAGGGAAATAAGCATTAATGAATAAATAAATCCTAGATGAAGAGGAAATGACTTTCGGTTAATGAGTATCATAAGGCAAGGGGTTTAAGTGTAACATCTCTTAAAAGGCGAATGCATTCTCCATTCGAGGATTAGTGTTGATGAAAGGCATTTGTTACCCCTTTGGAAAGTTTTTTTTTAAGAAAAATTAATGCAGTATGATTTTTTTACGAGCGATCAATTCGCCTAGCTGAATCTCTAAAAAAAAGAGGCCGCGCGGAAGAGAGCTTGTATCCAAGGTACGCTGCCAGTCAAAAGCCACTTTCTGGTCTTTCCAAACTGCCACCACCTGCCCCTGAAGATCTATCAATTCTATTTGCATGGATGCATTTTGGGGGTGAGCTAACTGCAAGCGCACCTGATCTTCTCCGGGGTTGGGAGATACTTGTAAAGCTTTGGAAATATCAGCCTCTCCCAGAGAGGTTACCCCAAAATAAAATAAATTGGAAGTAGAAGCGCATTCCTGAAAGCTCACCACCACGAAATAAACTCCTGGCTCGGTAGGTTCATAAAAATCGTCATTCGCACCCGGAACCAATGTATAATCATGATACCACTGGTAATGGTCGGCATCCCGAATAGAAGCTTGCAATCTATCTCCATTCAAATCGATCAAAATATCGTCTGGTGAACCTAAAACTACGACCAAGACTTCATTCAGGGAGACTTCCGAACACCCTCCTCCTACTGAAACTTCACAGCTATAAAGTCCTGTTTCCGAGGCTAAGTAATTGGGGAAATTTGCTCCCTCGATATTCTCACCGTTCTTTTTCCATTGGTAATTCGCCTGAAAAATAGTGTTGTTGATAATCAGAGAAGCCGCTTTACCTCCACAAATAGCCTGTGTCCCTCCTTCGTCTTCTCCACCGTCGGGAATAACTACAATTTCTAGATTACAGACGGCCAAGGCACTGTCTATCTCGCTAAAATCAGACTCACCCCCTGCATTACAAGCCCGTACCTGATAATAATAGAGCGTATTGGCGGAGATATCAAGGGTATCGTTATAAGTCTTCACGTCTATGAGCTGATCACTGATGAAGGTATCGTGGAGCAAGAAATTGTCAGGATTACCGAGTGAGCGAAAGATCTTAAAAATCACATCTGGGTCTACATCGTATTCCCAAGTAAGATCAATTTGCCCTTCTGACACCGCGCTTGCATCTAGATTGAAGGGCGGAACGGGCGTGCCGACATTGGGGTCAATAGGAGTCTGGGCAGAAGCCTCGTTAGAATAATTGGAATTACCGTTGGCCCCGAAAGCTCGTACTCGATAGGTATAATTGATGTTGGCACTGACACTCAGGTCGCTAAAGGTGTTACTATCCGCACTCACACGGGCAATCTCTTGGAAAATATTAGCATTGAGTACATCTCGACGCTCAATACGAAAATCCTCAATTTCATTTCTATTCCCAGAAAATTGCCAATTGAGATTGATTTGCGCAAAACTCACGGCCGTAGCTTGTAAATTCGCGGGAGCCTCCGGCAATTCAGTAGTGGTTTCGCAAGCAATATTGCTATAGGGAGAAAATCCAAGCCCTACAATGGCTCTCACCCGGTAGCAATACTCTACATTAGGGCTGAGGTTATTGTCTTGGAACGTTCGTGTATTCGCAGCTAAGTCAGCCACTGGCGTGAAGGAACCCGTCTGCCCTTGTCTTCTTTCTACGCGGTAACCCGTTTCTTCTTGAGAATTGTCATTCCAATTCAATTCAATCTGATTTTCTGAAAGTGTGATGGCACTCAGATTGGAAGGAGCTGGTGTGGGCACGATACATATTTTGCCTTCCATACTCGAGGCATCACTACTATTTCCGATACGGATAAAGTATTCCAGACCCACTGTGGCTTCTTGTGTTATACTGGCGATTGGGATATTATTGTCAATGCTACAATTTGTTAATATCAAATTAGAACAGTTCCCTCGGTAAATAGCTAAATCTGGGATTTTACCATTCGTAGACTCGTATCGCACCAGAAACGATGGACTCACGCTGGTGAATCTGAGCCAGATATCTACATTGGAGAAAGGGCAATTGCTGGTATTGGGGCTAGATAAAAAATTCCCATCCGCTGTTCCCACCACCTCTAAGGGTACATCGCAATCACCTGCTAAGAATGGGATAGCCAGAGCGCATTCACTCCCTGACACAGGAGGACGAACCGCAAAGGAAGACGCCAGCTCCGAAGAGTTGATAATGATGCTGGACGGATCAATCTGGTTGAGGGTGGCCGTTACCTGATGACCAAAGGCTAAACTCGTCTGAAAGGGGGTGATATTGTTATCCAACTCCCAAGCAGAGCCAGCGACGGTAGCCGCTCCTACATAAAAACGTGCCTGCGCATCTGTGCCACCAGCAGGGCAGCTTTGCCCACCATTCGTATAGACCTCTATTCGGTCTCCATCGGTACATCCGATACAAGTACCCGTGATTCGGGTGGTAGAAGCGTTTGTGATGGTCGGAGGAGATAGATTAGCTGCACCATTCTCGAGGCTAATTTCTGGACCAACCTGACAATATACCAGATTTTGGCTGAGCGCAATCGGACCGGTACTGTTTTGAAAAATAATTCCATTTTGGTTAAAAGCGATGATATTACTCGATATACTGTGGCTGGCACTACTGATTCCTTGGATATCAACGCCCGTATTGTTAGCCGAAGCGGTTGCGCCGTCCGCTTGCACACCGATGAAATTCTCGCTGATTTGAACTCCGGACGCATTTTCCAAGAAAATACCCCGTGTGTTGCCACCGATGATGTTCCCTTCTATTTCGCCACCTGTACTTTCTTCTATGTGAAAGCCATTGGTACAATTATCCAGAGAGGAATTAAAAATAGAAAAATTATTGGCGTTCATATCCGTGTAGATACCGTCTGTAAAATTAATAATCCGCAATCCACGGACGGTACACAAGCTAGCAGATAGATGTAAGCCTATCGCACCTGCACCTGCATTGTTACCATTCACTGTAATTGGAATGGGTGCGCTATTGCCATCAATCGTCACTGGATCGGTGATTACAGGCAAGGGGCTTGCCAGTATGATCGTACCTCCTACCTCGAACTCGATCGTCTTCAAAGTGCTCACCTTATTGGCATTATTAATCGCCCAACGCAAAGAGCCACTCCCACTGTCATTGATATTGGTCACCGTAAAAGGATCAACATCACTGATTTTAGCAATACCCGCATCAAACGTGGCTCCTCCGTAGGCATCTTGGAAACCATTGAAAGCAACGTTGGTATTACTACCCTGACCAATGGCGGTCCCGATGTAGATGGAGTTGTCATCTGAAACCGTGACTGCGTAAACTCCATCATTGCCGTCTCCCCCGTAGTAAGTGCTCATCTCCAATGTTCCGTCATCATTAAATTTGGCCAAGAAACCATCTCCACCTCCTCCGTAAATCGTTTGATAGCCTGCAAAGACAAAATCACTGGCACTTCGCGTAAAGCCACCCATGTACACATCGTCGCCAAAAGCAGTAATTTGATTTTGTGTATCTGTATCGTCTCCACCGTAGTAGGTCGCCCATTGCCTTTGCCCTGCGGGGTTAAATTTAGCTAAAAAACTATCCGAGGCTCCGCCCCCGTAGGTATTTTGGAAACCATTTGCGCTGATGTTATTACTGCTTCCAGTTCCTCCTGCGAGATAAACTTGCCCTGCTTCATCCACAGCCACAGATACATCTCGCTCCAAATCTCCTCCCCCGTAGTAAGTAGCCCACTGTCTCTGACCATTGAGATCAAACTTAACCAAAAAGGCATCTTGGCCTCCTGAGTAAGTATTTTGATGCCCACTAGAAGCAATACCACCCGTACTCTCTGTGATCCCCGCCAGATAAACCTCTCCCGCAGGACTTACGCGGACTTCTAAGCCCTCGTCTCTACCAGTACCTCCGTAGTAGCTTGTCCAGATGCGGTTACCGTCGGTATCAAATCTAGCCAAAAAAGCATCTTCTCCGCCCGCATTAACGGTTTGATGAATCCCGAGCGTAATAAACCCTGATCCACTGGAAAGTGTATTTCCTGCTACATACACTTGGTCCTCCTTGACATCTACGGAAAGAGCCTCGTCGTTCTCTGTGCCTCCGAGGTAAGTTCCCCAGACCAGTTGTCCGTCGGGTGTAAACTTTGCCAAAAAAGCATCACTGCCTCCGGCCAAGTTGGGCTGAAATCCATTCATATGGATTCCATTTGCACTTCTAGTATTGCCTGTGAGGTAAATTTGCCCCGTATTGTCCACCGCAATTCCTTGTCCATTATCATTATTATCTCCCCCAAAATAGGTAGCCCATTGTCTTTGACCGTCTGCATTAAATTTGGCAATAAAAGCATCTTCTCCTCCGGTCAGATTGGGCTGATGCGTCCCGCCTGAGCCTATATTATTGGCACTCTGGGTAAAACCTCCTAGATAGATTTCATCCGCATTGGCAGCCACAATTCCACGGGCTTGTTCTATGCCACTCCCTCCGTAGTAGCTACTCCAAAACAGATCAGGGTCAATCACCAGTGTAGTCTGTACATTGTATTCTCCTATGGCGAAGGAAAGCACGCCCGCTTCGGAGAGCTGATAAATGGCCGAGGTGCTCACCTGACCAGATTCAGCCATTTGGTAGGCCATCGGCTTGCCTTCTACCAGAAAGCCCTCATCGTGCTCGAGGCGTGCTGTGCCTTGCTGAGGATCCAGTCTTAGATCGCCTCCTGTATACTTTATCTGAAAATCACCTGGACGTCCTTCTGGTTTCACGACCACATCATACTTGATATTTTGATCTTTACCGTAGAAAATCACATCAATGTTCGGATAAAGATTTTTGTAAATAATTTTCTGGAAACGACGCACCTGCGTAATTCCCTGAGGACAATGCCCTAAGTAGTAATTTTCTACATCGTGATCGGGTTCTTCGGCAAGAATTTCTACCTCAGGATTGGCTCCCAGCCATTGCATACGCACCAGATGAAATTGAGGCGTGGAGGGTTTGACCTGCTCTGTTTCGCTTGAAGAAGTTAGCCAGTAATAATGAATACCTTGGGCGGTAAAATACATTTGTACACCACCACCTTGCGCTTGGAATAAGACTTTTTGCCCATCGATGAGGGTTTTGATTTGACCCTTATTTTCCACGAACCGAATCGGTGAAGAGAAAGCTTGGATTTGATCTCGTGTTTGCCCTCTAAGCTGTACCTGAAAGCAAGAGAAGAGGCACAGAAAAATGATCAGTAGTCTCATAGAAATCTAGTTTGAGTGTAGAAGTTTTTTTGGTGCGGGCAAATTCAGCGGAAGCGCACTGAAAAACAATTTTTTGGAAAATTACAGAAGTTTTTTGCTAAATTGAAGCGTTATTTGACATTTCTATTAGTTTACTAAAAAGATTAAGTGCTGCTGCATTAATCACAAACTATTGATTGACTATGAATAAATACTGGCTGGGCTGGGGACTCGTCCTCCTCTTAACCACTTGTGTAGACATAAAGGAAATTCCTTTCATTGCATTTGAAGCAGGTTTTGAGGCCCCCTTGGTGGTACGGCAAAATGAAATGGTTCGCTTTGTTCCCTCTGCTAGTACCGATCAGGCCAAGCGTTTCCTGTGGAGATTCGGGAACGAACGCCAAGACTCTTCCTTGTTGGCTAGCCCTAGTTACGCATATGATTCCATCGGTACTTATTCGGTACAACTCACCGTGGAGATTGAAAAGTCAAATGGGTTGCAGGTAGATGCTTTCACCCGAAATATCAACGTATTACCAGCCACCGAAACCCTCGGTGATAGTGTTGAAAGCCGTTTTGGGCAGGCAGAAATGGACGAGCGAGGAGCTGTACTAACTCCTACTCGCGCCAATGGCTTCGCTTGGGCAGGACAAAGGAACATCAACACCTTACTGGTTGCCAAGACCGATACCAACCAAATAATCCAAGCCGGATGGCCTCGCACATTTAGTAATTTTGGGACGGGACAAATTTTTGTCCGAGATATGGTCGAGACCTTGGATCAAAGTCTGATCTTGGTTGGTTATTTTCAGTATGAAAGCGCAGACCACGAGGCTTTTATTTTAAAATTGGACTCAGAAGGCAATGAAGTCTGGCGTAGAATCCTAGATTCAGAAAAAGACGAACGCTTCGTGGGTATATTCGAGGACGAAAATCAGCAATTGATTGTGGTCGGTACCATTACCTCAGATCGTCCGGCCATCGTAGTATACCAATATGATGCAACTGGGAATTTAATCTCACCTTACACCCTACCCCAAAGCTTGTGTAGGAGCTGTTCGGCAGAAGCTATTCGCCGCACTAGTGATGGAGGTTTTGCGGTGGCGGGCACGGGTATAGATCGCCCCTTGATTGTCAAGTTCGGCCCTCTTTATCGCTACGAAGCAAGAAGCATCCTCAATCTTTCGGGACGAGGCTTAGCTTTAACGCAGCTACAAGATGGCAAATACGTGTTGGCCGGAGAGCAGGGAGCAAATACCCAAGACAGTACCAACGCTTTTCTGGCAAAATTTGATTTTGTGGGAGGCGTAGAAGCTTGGCTCCAATCTTTTGTCTTGTATCAAGAGCGTTTTTATGATATTTATCAAAATGAAAATCTAGACCTCATCTTACTGGGAGAGCATCGCAATCCGTTATCCAGTACAGATATATTGCTAGCTAGGTTCGGTAGTCGTAATGGCCTTCTCCGAGAGGTGCATCTGCTCGGGAACAATAGACAACAAAATGCGGGCAGATTTTATTTATCCCCAGAGGGAAATATGACCATTATTGGTACTACCGAAGAAAATCAGGGCTTCTTGGGTAGGCAAGATATTTCCATCCTCAGATTGAAGGCAGATTTTTGGAGTCAATGAGAGATTCTCTTGGCTTTCAATGGCTTATCTAAACCTGCCAGACTTTGGAGGTCTGGCAAGTTTTTTTTAGAATTTTTGATGTTGAATGGTCTTATTTCTTGATGATTCTTCGGGTGTAAGTCTGTGCTCCTAATTCGGCTCGGAGGAGGTAGGTTCCTGATCTCAAACTTGCTAAGTCCAACTCCCAATCACCAGAGATGCCTTGTAATCTTTGGCGATGTACCAAGCGGCCAAAACGATCGTAGATAAAAATTTCTCCATCACTAGGGTCTTCAGAAGTTATTCCAATTTTCAAGCGATCCAAGAAAGGATTGGCGTAAATTTTTAGGGCTTCTTCGGAATGATCTTCCTCAGGGGATGAACCCTTGCTCTGCGCTCGTGGAAGCTCATATTTCACCACCAAAAGCGGTGCTTTGCTACTTACCCCGTCGTAAGCTTCTGCCGTTCTTCTGCCCGAGCCTTTGATAATAATCGCCAAGTGATGCCCCGCTTCCCAATCTGCTCGATGGACGATCTCTTGCACAATGCCAGACAAATCTGGTGTTCTCTGATCTAAGCCAGCCTCTCCGGTACGGTTCCAACTGGCTGGCTTCCATTGGATACGGGCTTGGGTCAGGCTTCTTTTGGAAATATTGCCATTTGCATTCACAAAAGCGGGTGCATTCCCGATGGCTTCTCCCGCAATGGTCAGCGTTCCCTTTCGGTTGTTGGTTTCATCTACGGTAAATTGAAGGTAAGCCTCCGTGATGATAGCTCCCTGCGAAATGTAAAGATTTTGAAAGCGCATGCCTATTTTTTGCTCTCCTTGTATCCAGCCGTCGTAGACCAGTTCCAAATCTGAGCTAGTCAGGTACATCGTTCCCAGCCAGCTTTCTTCGGCATCGTCTTCACTGGCAAAGACTCGAGCGGCGATCTCACCCGTGAAGATAGGCGGCACTGCTGTATCCTTTTTCTCAATGTAAACCACAGAACCGTTGCTCGGCTCCCAGATCTCAATGCCTTTGGGCAAAGTAAAAAGGCTATCCTCTGTCAAATAGGCCACTTGCTCCACGCTGGCCGTTTTGACAGTGCGAGCTTCTATGCCCGTAGAATCTACCCAAATCCATTTGAACTGGGTAAAACTATCCGAATCGCGCGTCCAGCCATACGTGCGATCATTACTCCGCGTGATTCCCCAAGAGCCTTCTCCTAAGAACACGATTCCTCGCTGGTCATCTCTGACAAAACCCTGCTCACTGTCTGATCCTGTATCTGGGCGGAGTGGCCAGGTGGTTTTGACCACGTGGGCGTCGCACTCTACGGCTAAGTTTACCCCGTATTCATAGAAAAGGTTGGCCCAGTTACTATACTGGCTGGTTTGGTAAGACTTGCCCGAATTGTGCGGTGCAATGGGATAATGATATTGTGCCATCTTCCAAACTACTTGATCTTGATGCTCGGCCAAATCCTGCGCCAGCCACTCGGTTTGGCTACCACTGATAGCATTGAGTGAATTGAGCGTGTAAATCCGCATCAGATTTCCACCCAAATTCACAGCGTAGGTGATATTGTCATCTTTGACATCAAAGAGCCTTTGTACCACTTCATTGGAAAGCTCGTGATTGCCTCGGGCGGGCAAAATGGGCGTCAGGCGTCCATCTGCGGTAATGGTATGTTGCCAATCGTTAAACCAGCTTTTCCATTGTCCATTGGTGCCTGTATTGGTATAATCACCACCAAAGACCACTAGATGAGGGCGTAATTTGGCGACCATTTGATTGGAGCGCACCCGTGGATCGTGGCTAGAGGTTGAAAACCAGTCCGAGCGACGCGAATCGCCGCCCGCCACGATAGAAAGTCTTTCTCCAGAATGGTCGGGTAAGGTTTTGAACCAATAACGCTGACTTAAGCCTTCACTATCTCTGACCACGAAATAATAAGCCGTATTGGGCTCTAGATTGCTCAGGCGTACGAAGTAATTATCCATACCTTTAAAGCTCACGGTGCGGTCGGGGCTTTGTTGAAATGGATAGAGGCTGTAGTTCCTTCCTTGATCCACTTTGCCATAATAAACGACTGGATTGCTCCCCGAGCGTTGATCCCAGCCGATGGTCATTTGGTGGGCAGGGTCTTCACGCACGATGAGGCGGAATTTATCCTGACGCGCTTGCGCCAGAGAAGGCCAAAACAACAATAAGCACAGCCCGACAAAGAGGAGGTTAAAGTAATCAGGTTTCATCATTAAATCACGGTAAGTTAGAGATTGTAAGTCGCAGATGTCTTTTGTAAATGTATCGGTAAATAGATAAATGCGGATGTTTGAATTACTTATTCTTTGGATTTTGGAACCTCTAAATAAAGGCATTCTCTCCAATTTCGTGTTAAATTGATGTGAAGATTTTAAGAAAGTAACAATTCCTTTATCTTTGTCTTGTATGGTTATCTAGAAACCGCTAGGTTTAAAAACGAATAATTATCTGATGCGTGAAATCTTCTCCCCCAAACTCATCCGAATCCTTCAGATTGTGTGTGCGCTCTTGCTGGCTGGCCGTGCCTGGGAGCATTTTTTCTTTGATCCCCCCTACCGAGCCATTTTCTGGAATCCAGTGTGGATGAGCTTTTGGGTAGAAGGTGTGTTGGGAATGACTTGGGAAGATTTTCTAGCGCATCCCCATACAGACCCCTATACGCAGACTTTGGTACGCTGGCTGGGCGTTTGCTTGTTGTTAGCGGCGATGGGGAGTCTATTGGCTCAGCGCAAATGGAAAATCGTGGGGTTAGGTTTATGGATTTCGGCACTGATTTTGGCCTTTCATAATTTTTGTGCTTTTGCCAATAAGGGCTACCAAATTGCCCAGCTGATCGAGCAGGCTGCGCAGATTTTCACGCCTATTCTGCTCTATCTTTTGGTTTATAAACGCGCTGAGCGGGTGATGTTTTTCACCAAAATTGCCATTGCGTTGACCTTTCTGGGGCACGGGCTGTACGCGATGGGCTTTCATCCTGTGCCGGGGATTTTTATAGAAATGTTTGTGCGTACCTTAGGCTTTACGGAGGCAGGAGCGAGAACCTTTTTGTGGTGGGTCGGATGGCTAGACATAGTAGTAGCAGTAGGTATCTTTGTACCCAAGCTAGACCAAATCGTGCTGGCCTATGCCATTGTGTGGGGCTTCCTGACGGCCTTCGCCCGGCTGACTAGCTTCGTGAGCTTGGATTACTTCTTTTGGATTAGCCTGCACCAGTGGCTCTTTGAGTTTTTGGTGAGAATTCCGCACTTTATGTTGCCCATCTTGGTGGCTTACCACTTGGGGCTAAGTCGCTCCAAGCAGGCATTGGAGGTAGCTTGAAGCCTTCGGCGAGTTGAGCCAAGTCTGCTGCTTTAAAACGAGGCACTTCTTTTTTAAGAGGATTTCTTGTAAAGCCTAAAAAAGTGGTAATTCATTTTTATCCATTATATTAGAGGAAATAAAGATGCAGGTCAATGAAGCTTTACACAAACCATGCACAATGGATTGGCTTACTTGTTTGGAGCTTTTCATTTTTCTCTTGTAGCCAAGAATGGAGTGCAGAGGAGGCCATGTTGGTGGCTGATCCGGATAGCTCTGTCCTGTTGGTACAAGAAAATCGCTTTACACTCACTTCTTACTCTCGGGAAGGAGGAATCACTCAAAAAGGAGGCTATACCTATTATTACCTGACTAATTATGATCTTGCGACGGGTGAGAAACGAGTATCAATCAAGACGGCGGAGGACTACTTTGAAAAACAACAACTCTTGGCTGTGATAGATGGAAAGGCTTGGTTTTGGAGTCCTAAGGACGACTTAGGCTTGCATGCGAGAGACCCAAAGAGCTTGGAAGTTTTACATCGGGAATCGGATATTTTGGCTAAAAACCCCGATTGGGGGGATGAATTTGTTCGCCAAGCGGGGAGTATAGATCGATATTACACCTATCTGCCCGAGATCAAAAAGCTATTCATCACCGCGGCCAGTGGACAGTTTTATCTCTTTGATGACCAAAATTTGCTTTTACACAAACAAAGTGAAAAACCGCTTGTACCTTCGTTTTCAGATCAATATTTTCAGATACGAGCTACTTTGAAAGATTCGCTACGACTTACTCTTGAAGGAGAGCTTCGTAAAGCCCTTACTTTGAATCGGGAAACCTTTTCGGAAATCAATTTTCTAAACCCCTTATTCCTTTGTAATCTTTCCCTTGGCTCAGGAACAGATGCTTTGTACCATGCTCAGCGTCATATGATCTTTGTGCTTTCAGAGAGTAAAATCGGAGAAGACAAAGAGATTTTGTTATCGGGAGTGACGCTATCTCCACGGGTAGAGAATCAATGGAGCATTCCTTTGACCAGTAAAAACCCGAGAGAAATAAGCACTTCCAATTGCTTGGAAGTGGGTTTGAACGGGGATTTCTTAATCTTGGTTTTTGAGAAAAAGATTTTTTGCATTGATGTAGCACGAGCGAAGATTCATTGGGAAAAAGTGTATGAATGAGTTCTGAGATCAATAGGATAGCTATCAATAACAAATCCCTAAGTTGACGGCCTTGACCGCGTCGCCTAAGCTCAAGCTTTTTGCAGAAGTTCTTTGCTGAGCTTCCACAATCGCTCCGCCGCTTCATCATCGCAAGCGTGAGCATTTACGCCAAAATACCGAGCCATCGGGCTATTAGGGTCGGTGGGGGTGGCAATGTCACAATCTTCGCAGTACACACCGGGTTTACCTGCTAGCAATTCTGAAGTAGCAGCCTACAAAGTAGTGGAGCATCCTAGTTCGGGGGTTTTGAAGCCCTGCTTGGCCAGCTCGGAAGGCTCTCCATTTTCATCGATCCAGCCGAGGGCGACCATTTCTTCTTGGGGTAAATGATGCTGAAGAGGCGCGAAAATACCTCCGGGATGAACGGCAAAAGCCAAACCATCCTTTTCCAGGCGTCAGTGCAAAAGACTTTTGACTAAAGTAACCCTTAAATTCCCTAGACCACTTCATAGTAAAAACCCTACCTTAAAATACTATTTATTCTAAGCGAATTCCCTAGTTTCTCCCCTAGCCCCTCACTTATCAATTGCGTTTTATTGATATAATTTAAGATCTACAACTTTCAGAAACAAATGACAGCAAAATTATGAAACATATCTTTGAAATGCAGCGTGTATTCGCCGGAAAAGGGATGATGGTTTATGCCAGCCAAGAACATCAAATCCTTGAGATATTTTGGAAAGGCTTAACTTCTAGTGAGGAGTTTAGGAAAGCAGGCCACAAGATCGTGGACATTGCGCTCAAGTGGGGAATTAGAAAATGGCTTATTGATCAAAAAAGCATGATGATTTTTCCCAAAGATTTTGATTGGGCCTTGCAGGAATTATATCCCGTGTTAAGCAATAGTTTAGGGAAAGAGGCTTTTGTATCCATTGTATTAGCTCAAAACTACTATGGAGAATACGCCGTCAAACAGGCTTTAAAACAATTTTTCCCCCAAGGAAGCCTCTCAGCCGCTTACTTTGAAAATCACGAAGCCGCCTACCAATGGCTAATTGAGGTAGATCGAGAGTAATGGGGCGGTGAATTTCACAGAAAACTTACAGTTAAATGATTTTTAAAAACTTTGCCTAAGCAGGCACCCCTAGATTCACGTTCGATTCCCCGAGAAGGAACGGAATCAACCCTAATGTGCAAAATTGATATGATTAAAGTATTCGTGATTGAAGACCATCGCCTGATTCGCTGGGGGCTCAAAAAACTGCTCTCTGCAGAAAGTGGAATGGAAATAGTAGCTGAGTTTGCTGATACTGCCCTCGTCCTGCAAGAGATTCCCAATTATAATCCTCACGTGATTATTTGTGATATTAATCTACCCGGTACCAACGGTATCACGCTCACTCAACGCATTAAAGCACAATTTCCCCAGATTAAAGTAGTCATCTTGACGATGTATAAAGAGCGATCCTATATTCTGCGTGCTGTTGAAGCAGGAGTGGATGGATATTTACACAAAGACGTTTTTGAGCGAGAGGTAATAGAAGGAATTAAGCAGGTAGTAGACGGTAATCGCTATTTTTCTCGGGAAGTTTCCAACGTGATCATTCATCAGCTTTATCAAAATGATGAATCCAATGTCTCTCCCGAGGTCATTAGTCCCAGAGAGAAAGAAGTGCTCACCCTCATTACCCGAGGCTATCGTAATCGTGAAATCGCTGATAAATTGTTTCTCTCCATCAAAACTGTGGATAAACATCGCGCGAACCTGATCCAAAAACTCAAGGTCAGAAATACGGCCGATCTGGTAAGATATGCCGTTCAGCATCAACTGGTAGATATTCTGGAGTAGTAGCTCATGGATTGAAGCTGTCTAAAGTTTTGATTTGGTAGCAAAAAGCCCAAGGGTCAACTTTAGACAGCTTCTTTTTAAACAAAGGCCACTCCTAGCTTATGCAGTTCCAGTTCTGCTTTGATCTCATCTAAAATGGCCGGATCATCAATGGTAGAAGGAACCGTATATTCCTCACCGTCAGTAATTTTGCGTAAGACTTTTCGCAGGATTTTACCCGAGCGAGTTTTGGGTAAGCGCTTCACGATCAAGGCATTCTTGAAGCAAGCCACTGGACCGATCTCAGCACGAATTTTCTGTGCCAGTTCTGTTTGTAGTGTTTCTTGGTCGGTATCCTGCCCGTCTTTGAGTACCACCAGACCAATGGGAATCTGCCCCTTCAGATGATCCGCAATACCAATCACGGCGCATTCGGCAATGGCTGGGTGCGAAGAAACTATCTCTTCCATTTCTCCCGTAGAAAGTCGATGCCCTGCTACGTTGATCACATCATCAATTCTACCCGTGATAAAAACATAACCATCTTCATCCTTGTAGCCGCCATCTCCACTCAGGTAATAACCTGGGTATCTACTCAGATAAGAGGACTGAAACCGTTCCTCATCTTGCCATAAGGTAGGCAGACAGCCAGGAGGCATGGGGAGCTTGAGTACGACGGCTCCCTCTTCGTTCGGGGGCAATTGCTCACCCGCTTCGTCTAGAATTTGTAAATCATAACCGCAAACTGGCTTGGTAGCAGAACCAGGTTTGACGGGCAGTTTTTCCACCCCCAGCATATTAGCCAGCATAGGCCAGCCAGATTCGGTTTGCCACCAGTGATCAATTACTGGGACGTTTGTCTGGGTTTTGACCCACTGATAAGTAGAAATATCACAGCGTTCACCTGCCAAGAAAACGGCTTTGAGGTTAGACAAATCATATTTTTCTTTAAATTTTCCCGCGCTGTCCTCTTTTTTGATCGCTCTAAAAGCGGTAGGAGCCGTGAAAAAAGTATTCACCCGGTGCTCTTCCATTACCCTCCAAAAGGTACCGGCATCGGGCGTTTTGATGGGCTTACCCTCAAAAAGAATCGTGGTGCAACCTGTAATCAAAGGGCCGTATACGATGTAAGAATGCCCTACGACCCAGCCCACGTCCGAAGCTGCCCAATAGACCTCACCCGCGCGAGCATTGTAGACCGTGTGCATACTGAATTTGAGGGCTACTGCGTGGCCGCCGTTGTCTCGGACAATTCCCTTGGGCTTACCCGTCGTACCGGAAGTGTAGAGAATATAAAGCGGATCAGTAGCCTCTACCTCCACGTAGCCTGTAGGCTGAGCTTGCTCCATGAGCACCTTCCAGTCGTGGTCGCGGCCAGCTTGCAGGTCGGCCTCACACATTTCACGCTGGAAGATCACCGTGTGCTCAGGCTTATGCTTCGCCTCTTGGATGGCTTTATCTAAAAGAGGTTTGTAGGGAATAACTTTACTAAACTCGATGCCACATGAGGCAGAAATCAACACTTTGGGGCCCGCGTCGTCGATACGAATGGCTAGCTCGTGTGGAGCAAAACCACCGAATACCACCGAATGGATCGCTCCCAAGCGTGCACAGGCGAGCATAGCAATCGCCGCTTCGGGAATCATGGGCATGTAGATGACTACGGTGTCCCCTTTTACTACACCCAGAGATTGGAGTACGCCCGCAAACTTGGCTACTTCGTCTCGCAGGGCTTCATAAGTATAGCTTTGGATGGTATTGGTGACAGGGGAGTCGTAAATAAGAGCCTTCTGCTTTGCTCGTCCCTGCTCCACGTGATAGTCTAGAGCTAGGTAGGAGGTATTCATTTTTCCGCCTTTATACCATCGGTAGAAGCCCTTTTCGTCCTGAGAGAGAATCTGTTCAGGAAATTGGAACCAGTCAATAGCTTTGGCTTGTTCCTCCCAAAATTTTTCGGGATGTTGGATGGAGCTTTGGTAGATTTCTTGGTAATTCATCCGCTTATCGTTTTGATTAGAAGGTGCTAGATTTCTTGATAATTTTCTAAATCTAAGCAGATTTATGCAAGTTTGAAATCTTTTAAAACCCTTATTTGCTAATTAGATATAGTTTTGGAAAATTTTACCCTTGCAGATGTGAGATCATATGAAGGCATCTAGGTAGATCCTTGATTGGGCATGCTAGACGATAGGGTGAGCAAAATCAGACTTTGTTTTCAGATGAAGAGAATTAATTTGATTTTTTTAAGAATAACGGAAGGCAAATTCGTTTTCGGCCACGAATTTGCTTATATTTAGCAAAGAGCTTGTTCAGGTAACAAGCTTTAAGCTGATTGTGGAAACTTTCAATCCCTAAGCATCTATGCAAGCGGAGAGATATAAGTTATTAATTGTAGAGCAACACGAAGTGAATCTATTGATCTGCCAAAAGATGTTAGAGGAAGCTTTTCAGCTCTACCATGCCTCTAACCTTCGGGAAGCCAAACATTGGATGAACGAAACTAAACCCGAAGCGGTACTTTGGAGTGTGGCTCTTGTTCCTCATACTCATTTGATTGAATTGCTTAGGCAGGAAAAAAACTGGCAGAAGGCGGCTCTCATTGCTCTGAGTAGTTTCACCAGCCCAGATGAGGAAAAGCACTTCGAGGCCAAACATTTTGATGATTGGTATCAGCAACCCATTTCCCGTAAGGGCTTGATACAAACGATTTATCGTGGTCTGAGCAAAAAGAAAGGATCACCTAGTCTCCTCAATCTGAATGATAACTTTGTAAATACTGCCTAGCTTCTGCTCTATTGCAGAAGAACGCCACGGTATCACGCTCAGCTACCGAACGCTGGGCGATCAGTTTGAGCTCTTGTTTAGAGAAAGTTTCTGCTGATACGACCACTAGCCATTTTTCCAGACCAAAGTGTATAACTTTTTCCATCCAAGTTTCTGGTATCCAATTGGGTTCTGGTGGTTGCTCGAAGGTGAGTTCGTTTAGGTCTAGAAGCCAATTTTGTATGAGTTGATGCTGACCGATTTCCCAAGCTTTTTCCAGTATCCATTGAAAATCTTGCTTGCAGGCGGCTCCCGACCACGTAATTTCTATGCAATGAAGAGATGGGTCTAGACTGACCGTGATAGAGGCTTCTTTGAGATAAAATTGATGTCTTTCCAAAGGCGTTTGCAGGCCGATGCCTTATTTCGAAAAATCTTTTTGGATACTATAAAGTGTGGCAGAAATATACCTTTTGTGGAACAATTCCACCACACTTTTAAAAATTATTATTCGTCTGGATGTAATTCCTGATAGGCACTTTCGTATTTGTCTCCGGCTACCCAACGCAATTTTTCTTTTTTATTGGCAATGAGTTCAGCTGCTTGGGTAAAAGCTTTTGCATATTTGTGAACATATTCAAAATCTAGAGACTCGGCTTCGTCTTCTACCCGGTGGTAATATTTTTGAATTTCGGTATCAAAAGCGGTAAGCCCCGGAGCAAAAGTGGGGGCGGGTACGCCTAACTGGGCAAAACTTACATTATCGGAGCGATCAAACAGGTTCTGCTCGGGCACGGGGTCTTGAATGGCCTCCAATCCCTGAGCTTCACAAGCTTGTTGGATGAGTTTCTCGGCATTGGTTCTTTCCAGCCCGATGACCGTTACTTTGCTTTTGTCATTATAGCCCGCCCCGTCGCAATTTAGGTTGAAGGCTACTTGCTCAAAAGGAATCAAGGGATGGGCGGCGTAGTAGGCACTTCCCAATAATCCTATTTCTTCGCCAGTATAAGCCATGCAGATGACCGAGCGTGCGGGAGGATTTTTAGCCAGATCATAGGCGGCGGTTATTACCGCAACGGTGCCCATGGCATTATCACGCGCTCCGTTGTAAATATTATCTTCTGAATTGCTCGGCATACCGCTACCAGTGTTGTCTCCACCACCCACGTGGTCGTAGTGCGCGGTGAGGAATACATACTCATTTTTTAAGACTGGGTCGGTGCCCTCGATCATACCGATCACATTTTGAGATTGGATGCGTTCGGATTGAATGCCTTGGGTTTTGAGCGATACTCCAACTGTTCCCAGAGAATCCAGCATTTCAGCGTAGGTTCCCTCGGAGTCATTGATCCAGAGATAGACCATTTCTTGTTCTTGGTTCACATCTTCTTCATTGGAGAGCGTATACTGAGGACGACTAAAATAATTGGAAAGCATTTGCCAAGGCAAGGGGGCTTGGTAAAGCTCAATCAAAGCCGCTGCTCCTTTTTTGGAAGCGGTTACTCGTTTATCTCTCAGTAAGCCCAGGGCCGCTCTCGGTTCGGTGTCTTCGGCCTTTCCCATTTTGACCACGACAATTTTGCCAGCCACATCTAGTCCCTCGTAGTCGTCTCGATTTTCTTCTGCATTGACGTAGCCATAGCCAGCAAACACGACATCACCTTCTATTTCAAGTGGTTGACCTCGGAATACGACCATGTCTTCCTTATGCGCTAAACCTTGTCCATTAAAAGTGAGGGTATGCTCGTCGGTAGGAGCCGTTTTTTCCAGGTAAACGGGTTGGAAATAGTCTTTGGCTCCTTCCAAAGTTTTCAGACCTGCTTTTTGAAAATGATCGGCGATGTATTGAGCCGCTTGGTTGTTGCCCTCGGTACCGGTCATCCGACCCATGAGTTCATCAGAGGCTAAGTATCTCAGGTACTCTTCCAGAGCAGCCTGAGAAGTAGGGGACTGTGCCCAGGTTTTTTGTCCGATCAGTAAAATAAAGACAAAAAAACCTACTAGTAAGTGTGTATATTTCATTTTTAGAATTTTAAATAGAATAATTGCTGTATTGTTTAACGGCTGTACGGCTAGGCTTGCCCACGATTAAGCAATACCTTGATGCAACAATTTAGCAATATAACAATTTAACCATTAAATTATTGTAATAAACCTGCTTTTCGGAGCAATGCTTCGGGAGAAGGTTCTTTTCCTCTAAAGCGGCGATACAATTCCATAGGATGTTCGCTTCCACCTCTAGACAAGATATTTTCTTTGAAGGAGCGAGCGGTTTCTGGATCAAAGATGCCGTTTTCTTTGAACAATTCAAAGGCATCCGCATCGAGTACTTCTGCCCATTTGTAGCTGTAATAGCCAGAAGAATAGCCTCCTTGAAAGATATGTGAAAAAGCCGTACTCATGTTAGTGCCTTCTACCGGGGGAAATAGCTCAGTGGCTTGCATGGCTTCTTGCTCGAAGGTGGCTACCGAGTCTATATCCGTGGGATTTTGACTGTGCCAATGCATATCCAATCGTGCAAAGCTGATTTGTCGTACGTTTTGATAGCCTTCTAGATAATTGGCGGAGTCTATGATTTTTTGGATCAATTCGGCAGGAATGGCTTCTTTGGTTTCATAATGATGAGCGAAGAGGTCGAGAGCCTCCTTTTCGTAGCACCAGTTTTCCATGATCTGAGAGGGTAATTCTACAAAATCCCAATAAACACTAGTACCCGAGAGGCTTTCGTACTGGCCATCTGCTAACATTCCGTGCAGAGCGTGGCCAAACTCGTGGAACAAGGTGGTTACTTCGTTGAAGGTGAGCAGGGAGGGCTTATCTTCACTGGGCTTATTAAAATTACAAACAATAGAAACGTGTGGACGTTGGTCTTGGCCCTTGCTCCGTTTTTGCCCTCGGTAAGAAGTCATCCACGCACCTGCTCGCTTGCCAGGTCTGGGAAAAAAGTCAGCATAAAACACGGCCAAGTGTTTGTCTTGGGCATCTTTGACTTCATAAGCGGTCACTTCGGGGTGATAAACCGGAATATCTGGGTTTTCTACAAACCGAAGGCCATAGAGTTTTTCAGCCACTTGAAAAACGCCTTGAATCACTTTCTCTAATTGAAAATAAGGTTTGAGAATTTCGTCATCATAGGCAAACTTTTCTTTTTTCAATTTTTCGCCGTAGTAGGCAAAATCCCAACGCTCGATGGATTGCAGTTGGTCCAATCGATTAGCGTACTCGGTCAGTTCTTCCAGCTCGATATTGGCGGCGGGCAGAGCATATTGGAGAATATTTTCTAAAAATGCTTGGACTTTTTGAGGCGATTCGGCCATTCTTTCCTCCAGCACAAAATCAGCGTGGGTTTTGTAGCCTAAGAGCTGAGCGCGTTGGTGGCGTAGCTTGACGATCTGCTTGACGATTTCTTGGTTATCTCGCTCATCTCCTTTGAAGCCTTTGGACATAAAGGCCTGGTACATTTGCTTGCGGAGTTCACGCTTTTGCGCATATTTCATGAAGGGAATATAGCTAGGATATTCCAGGGTGAAGACCCATTTACCGGGCTTATCTTTTTCCTTGGCTTTGGCAGCGGCCGCCTTGCAGATATCTTCGGGAATGCCCGCCAAATCTTCTTCATTCTCTATGACCAATTCAAAAACATTGGTTTCAGCCAGTACATTTTCGCCAAAGGCAAGTGAGAGTTGTGCCAGCTCTTTGTCTATTTCTCGGAGTTTTTGCTTATCTGCATCTTGGAGGTTGGCGCCGTTGCGTACGAAGCTTTTATAAGTATTCTCGAGCAGCATACGGGCTTCTTGAGATAGATTCAGTTGCTCTCTTTGCTCATACACAGTTTTAATGCGGGCGAAGAGTTGCTCATCCAGTAAAATGTCGTTTCGGTATTCGGTAAGCAAAGGGGACATTTCACGGGCCAGCTTCTGAATTTCATCATTGGTTTCAGCAGAATTAAGATTGAAAAAGGTATTGGCCACGATGCCTACCCGATCTCCACTTGTTTCTAGTGCCTCAATGGTATTGACGAAATCAGGCTCATCACCCGATTCATAGATGGCTTTGATTTCTTGCTTGGCCTCCTGAATGGCCGCCTGTAAAGCGGGTAGGAAGTGGTGATTTTCAATTTTATCAAAAGGAATCGTCTCGAAGGGAGTTTGAAAAGTTTCTAATAAGGGATTCATGGGAGAATATTTAACAAATATGATCTGATTTTTTCATAAATATCAGATAGCATTTAACTTTAAAGTTATAAAATCATTTTATAAATGCCAGCAGTTATTATTTGTGAATAACTATATTAGGTGCCCAATCCAACCGTCAACAACACCATCATTTACAAGCTTATGAAAAAAAAGATAACTTATTTCAAATTTGCCCTGTTGATGCTTGTTCTTTTTTGTCAAGAAGGTCAGGCGCTTACCAGATTAGTTAGCAATGGGGGGACTGACTCTGGAGATTGCACCGGTGCCGCCTGTGCGTCCATCAGCTACGCGATCTCGGTGGCCAACCCGGGAGATACCATCGAGGTATCGGCTGGTATTTACAATGAAGAATTGATTATTGATAAGTCCATCACGCTCTTAGGAGCTTTGCAGGGAGTAGCTGCGCCAGGACGTACGGGAGCCGAGAGCACAATTACGCCCACGACCACCAATCTGGCTAATGGTACCTTGATCGAGATTCTTGCTTCCAATGTTACCATAGACGGCTTCCAGCTAGATGGAAATGACCAACTATTACGAGGAATTTACATCAATGGCTTTGGTGATGTAAGCATCTTAAATTGCAATATTAAAAAATTCACGACTGATTCTAACGAAAGTAATCCCAATGTTTTTGATAAACCCGTGGGTATTCTGGGAGCAGGAGCCAGCACGGGCAGTTTAATTCGGGGCAATGTGATTGATAGTATTTCAGAACCAGCGATTAGCCTAAACCAAGATATCAATGTCTCTGACCTTGATCCAGCCGACATTCCCATCCCGAGTATTAATGATTTTATCTTAGGTTCAGGTGTTTGTCTGGCTTTCAGCTGCTACGCGAATATACAAGATAATGAAATTCAGAATTGTACCCAAGGAATTCTGATTGATAACTTTGATGCCTCGGGGCAAGCTTCGCTCATACAAGGCAATGTGGTCGATGCTCGCTTACAAGGAATTACGCTGAAAGACTTCTTGACAACTGCCTCTCTCTGGACGGTGCAAAACAATACTCTGAATGCCTCCGTTCAGGGGCTGAATGCTAGCATCAATGTGGACGTGGTGGCAACCGTTCCTATTTTAGGAGAGACTACAATAGCCAGTGTGAACGGAGATTTGACAACTCCCAATGTGGGCATTACGCTAAGCGAAATCAATGTGCCAGTTTTGGTCAGCAATAATGATATCAGTACTTATTATTATGGCTACACCCTGTTTGGAATTGATGCTGCCGCCAACTTAGAAATTACAGGAGGCAATATCAGCGGGGGGGCTCAGGGGCTTTCTTGTATTAATGAAGATACGGATGGAGACTTGGCGGCTAGCACTTTCAAGGTAAGTAATGTGAATATGAGTGCTTTCAATGGAGTAGCCCAGTCCACGCTACCAACGAATGTAAGCGTGCCATTCATAGGGAGCTTCGATGTGAGAGAACTGGCTACCAGTCCTTTTAACTTCCACGCGGGTGTTTACCTCTTTTCTTCGGGTAATGCCAACGCCACCCATACAATTCAAGCCACCGTGGAAAACTGTAATATCAGCGGTACGGGTTCGCATACTAGCCCTTGCGCAGGTATTTACGCAAATAACTTTTCTGCCACGAGGTTGATAGATTTAGAGGTAAATGGTACAGATATTAGTAATCATCAGAATATCGGGGTTCATCTCAATACGCCCAACGTGGCTAACTTTAATAACTGCACGATTAACGGAAATGGCTCTGGCGGATTTGACGGAGCAGGAGCCGGAATCAATGTTCGCCCTAACACTACTAACATCAGCTTTAATCAGTGTTTTATTGAAAACGCGTCCGCTTTGTTTGGGGCACTGGTACAATCCAATACGAGTACTCGCTTCTTCGAATGTTCTATTGCCATTCCTAATTCTACTTTTGCCATTAGTTTTGATCAAACCGACGGGCCTGCCACCGTGGATGCATCCGCGTGCTGGTGGGGTTCCAATGTTCGTCCGCCCATTTCTAATGCCGTAGACTACACGCCGTGGCTAAATACGGGCGATGCCGACACGGGCACGGCTGGCTTTCAAGGAGATTTTTCCTTCTTGAATGTAACTAACGCGGACGCCCAGACACAGGCTGGCGGTAGAATACAGGAAGCACACGACCTACTGGATACGGGTGGCACGATTCGGGTGCGCCACGATATAGGCGTTACTTACAATGAAAGTTTAGTAGTTACTAAAAGTTTGACATGGGTTGGTCCTGCTGCCAATACAGTAATTCAAGGGCTGGAAATGAATGGGAATAACCAAACGCTTACTTTATCCAAAGGGCTGCAAATTTCTAATACCCTCACGCTGAACGCTGGAATTATCAATACGGGAAATAACACCTTATTATTGAGCAACAACAATCCCAATGCTCTTCAAAGTACCAATGCTGCTTGGGTCAATGGAGCACTCACTCGGAGTGTACAAGTTGCTCAGCTTTACGAGTTTCCAGTCGGAACGGCCACTAGTTTGGAAGCCGCAGAAATTCAGCTAAATAACCAATCTGGACTGAGTAATATTGAAATAGAATTTATTCCCCAAGACCCTATCAACCATCCAAGTGCTTCTTCTTTTACTCCTTTCAGCGAAGGAGGAGAAGACTATGGAGGCTTGCTCATGAACGGCTACTGGTCGGTCAGTCCGAATGCGGGAACAGCTAATTTTAATCTAAATGTGTTTCCCACCTTTTTAGGGGGTGAACCGGGCGTGATTGTCAAACGAGAATTACCCAATACGATCTGGTTTAGAGAGGGAAATCCGCAAACAATCACGGGAGGCTTAGGCCGTACGAATATTGCTGGTTTTTCTAATTTTGCCGTGGCTACTAACTCGGGTGCTTTGCCTTTGACTTGGCTGGGCATAAAAGCTTTTGAGCAAGATGGAGAGGCTTTCCTGACATGGCGCACAGCAAATGAAGTCAATACCGACCGCTTCGAGATAGAACGAAGTGAGGACGCCCTCAACTTTCGGAGCATAGGCAGTCTAAAAGCCCAAAATATTGGAAACACGCGCCTCGAGTATCAATTCAAAGACGCAAGTGCTAAGGACTTGAATGCCAATCCACTCTATTACCGTGTGAAACAAATTGATTCGGATGGAAAATTTGATTACTCGGCAACCGCCGTGTTGTGGCGAGGGGTAAGTCTCAATCCCTTGGTAGAAAACATCTATCCAAATCCTAGCCCAGGTAAGACTCGCCTGGAACTGAGTACAGATACTCCTACCCAGTTGGAGGTCAGATCAGCTAATGGGCAATTGATTTCCACACATCAAATCAATGCTGAAACCATAGATTTAGATTTATCTAATTTGCCACCCGGGCTTTATTTGCTTCAATTCAAAAATGGAGCAATTGTAGAAGAAAAGAAATATTTGATTCGTTGATAGGTTAGCAGGATGTTAAAATTTTCTTGTATTGAACTTTCAATCTCTTGCAGACGTCAATTATATTATAAATCTGTTCGTACCATCTTTTGATCCAAACATATGAAAACGCAAATTCTAAGCTTAGTACTTATAGCATTGCTCTTTGGTTTAGGTTTTAATACAAAAAAAGACAAGGCCATTGTCTGGGAAACAGACTACCAGGAAGCCGTAAAAAAAGCACAGAAAGAAAATAAGCAACTTTTACTCAATTTCACAGGTTCTGATTGGTGTGGTTGGTGTAAGAAATTAGATAGAGAAGTATTCAGTCAGGAGTCTTTTGTTGACTATGCTGGCGAAAACCTAGTCTGTGTCAAACTAGACTTTCCTCGCTACAAAGAACTTCCGGCTGCCCAGCAAGAGCAAAATGTGAATTTGCTCAAAAAATACGGAGTACGAGGCTTCCCTACCATTTATCTGCTTGATAATCAGGAGAAAGCATTGTTGAAAACAGGTTACCGCCCCGGAGGAGCAGAAGATTACATCTCGCACTTGGAAGCAGCGGTCAAATAAATCACCAGTTTGTTAGTTAGCAGTGAATCCATCCGTCTTGCATCTTAGACTCGAGGCGGATAGATTACTGATTATATTTTATTCAACAAGTAATGGCTGTGGACTGAAGCTAATCACGAAAATAAAGAGCGCAATCCATCCCAGTACTTGTCGCCCCCTGCTCAGGGAGCCTTCTTGCATCGCAGGTGGATGATAAACGCCCAAAACACGCCCTAACAAAAAAGCAAAAGCCAGCCAACCTGCGTAGCCTTGCGCTTGTGGGAAGAAGAAACTGATTACAAATTGACTCGTGAATACAACCAAGCTCAATAAAAGCACGTTGCGCCCTCCTTTGACCGTTCGGGAAAAAATAACATAGAGTAGAAATACATAAAAAAGATAAGGAACCAATTGATTGAAAAATCCGAAGACAGAATTCGCCTGTCCTACCGATCTGGCTAAATCAATCGGCCTTACCACCCCCAATCCTGCGTAAAATACAAACATCACGAAAAGAACCGGAGCCACCATCCGATGGTTTTTATAGCCAATCAAGCCGTACAGAATATGCCCACCGTCTAATTGCCCAATGGGCATGAGGTTCAGTGCCGTGAAAAGCAGAGCCAAGAAACCCGCGAAAAGATAAGGATAATGCATCATCTCGTAGCGGTGAGGAATGCGCTCAGGCTGGGTAGCCACAAAATTTTCAAAAAACAAAAAGAGCAAGTTTTTGCCAACCGCGATATTGAGTTCTTTGATGGGTTCACCCACGCGTCCTTTTTCACGATTCTCCTCCGTATCTGGATATTGATAAACATATTGCTCATAATCTGCTCCATACTGCTCATATTTTGCTGGGTAATCTTTGATGTATTCTGGGTGAATCTCCAAGACATATTCAGGAGGCGGAAGATGGGTAAAGCCATAAAAAAGAATTCCCAAAGCCACCACAAAACCCGCTAAAGGTCCCGCGATGCCGATGTCAAAAAATTCTTTGGGCGTTTTGAGAGGACTTTTGATTTGAATAAAAGCCCCCATCGTACCGAAGGTCTGTGTAATACCTAGCCAGAAAGGAATGTAATAAGGTAGCGTAACTTTGACCCGATGATATTTGGCCGTAAAATAATGACCAAATTCGTGACAAGTTAGAAAAAGCAAAAAGGGAAGTGAAAAATGGAAGCCTCTCAGAAATTTTTCTTGGGTAAGCCAAGACGAAATCAAACCACCGTCACCCACCGTGGAGCGTCCAAATGTCCATTCTACTCCCGCTAGCGTGGTAGTGAATAAGGTGATGATGAATAATAAAATATGTATTCCGTATTTTTTAAATTGCTTCATAGCTCTTTCTAACCTGCTTGAATCGATACCAAACTTTAAATTTACGACAGAAGTTGGTAATTCCCCTGAGCATCCAACTGAAAAAAGTCCATCACCGTATTTTTATCTGGGTCTAAGTGTATTCCACGGATGCCCAAGGTCTGGGCAGCCGCTACATTCTCCGCGTTATCGTCTATAAAAACGGTTTCGGTAGCAGTGAGTTGATTTTCCGTGAGTACTTGCTGATAAATTGCTGGTTGAGGCTTGCGCTTATCCATCAGGTGCGAATAATAAACTTGCTCAAAAAGTATTTCTAAGGATGGCATTTGTTTCCGATCCATGTAATCTTCGATCCAGCGTACGTGCAGATCATTGGTGTTGCTGAGCAAAAAGATGCGATGGGTTTGTCGGAGATTTTCGAGCAGGGCAATTCTTTCTTGGGGGATTTCTAGCAGAAGAGCGTTCCATGCTTCATCAATTTGCTCGTCGCTGAGGTTATTTTGGTAGATTTCTCGAATACCTTGACGAAAAGAAGGATTATCAATTTTACCCGTTTCAAAATCGTGAAAAAACTCAGTTTTGAGAATCTGTTCACGAATTTTGCCAGCCGCTTCGGGAATTAGTTGCTCGAAAGCCTGTACAGTTTTGGACGGGTCAATATCAATGATGACATTGCCGAGGTCAAAAATGATAGAAGGATTCATGTAGATAGTTTCTTATTAAATTTCTTGCAAAATTGCGCCTAAAAATGTAAAATTGCATCCTCAATTGATAACGCTCCCCGTAAATTAATTGTTAACATTTAGGATGGACCTATAGCTCAGTTGGTTAGAGCACCTGACTCATAATCAGGTGGTCGCTGGTTCGAGCCCAGCTGGGTCCACGTGATTATCAAGCCCTTAGGATGTGAAGCTCCTAAGGGCTTTTTTTTATTTGCATACGATTCGCGTACATTTTGGTCTTTGGATTCCTTAGCAAATGCCAAGATCAGTCTCTGCCAAACCTCATGAGTAAAGCTACAATATTTAGGTTAATCCCTTGAAACCGATCTTCGAGTAGGTGAAAGGCCAATTTTTGTCGCCGAATGGATTCAGGGCATTTTTTTTAATTATAGGCACCTATTTAATTAGCTTTGACATTATTTTAGATTAAATCGCATTTTAATTGACCTACACTGAGTAAAATACTGGAGTAACCTTGCAAACCTCAGCGAGCTATTATTCTATTTCGTAAATTGCATTCACGAACTAAAACTTCAACTTCATCCAGTTTTTTATTTAATCCTAGTCTTCATGAATTTATCAATCAACCTATGGGCTAGGTGATGCGCTGAGAAATGTGAACAGGTATTCAGTTCTTAATCCCGTTCGGACTTTGGACTGAGTACGCGGAATAATTGTCAAACAATCACAAAAAAAACTTCATGTTACACTTTTCTTATGTGCCGTTTCTACGGCAAAAATCAACTTTCAAGCGATGGCAATCAGCTCTTTGGCTCAGCTTGCTTTGTTTTTGTACCTTACCGCTCTCCGCTCAGACAAATGTGAGCGGTACGATTAGCACCAATACTACCTGGACGAGAGCGGGTAGTCCTTACCAGGTAACATCAAGCGTTACAGTAGCACAAAATGCTACTTTGACCATCGAGGCTGGTGTAGAAGTTATCTCTCCGGGATCAACGATAGACCTGATCGTTAATGGAACCTTACTTGCCGAAGGTACGCCTGCGGATAGTATCTTTTTCAATGGGCCTAGCAGCGACTTTGGCGGAACGATCTGGATTTCAGAAACAAGCCAAGACTCTCGGATGCGGTATTGCCGGGTAAATCGCTGGGGAGACCGCTTTGCAGAAGAAGCTCTTGGAATACTCAGCTCCACAACCACGATTGAAAACTGCCTCGTCCAACGATCTCAAGATATAGGTATTCTGGTTAGCGATGCCAGTCCAATCATTCGTAATTGTGAATTTATAGATCACTTGGGTAGAGGGTCTAGTCAGGGCAGTGGCCTGGCCTTGGAAGGCAAGAGTGCGCCTTTGCTTTCGGATTTGAGCTTCCGCAACAATGACTACGGGATGTACTTGAATACCGATAGCTCACAAAACACTTTTCAGGGCATTCGCTTTGAAAACAATGAAAAAGACCTAGCCGCCAATCCCAATATCGCGAGTGAGCTAGACCTGCAAAACAGTGATTTCCCCAATAGTATTTTTGTTATTGGTGGTTCGGTCAACCGTGATGCCACCTGGTCTAATCGCTACAATGGCCGTTACGCCTTAGATGGAGAGGTGACCGTTGCGGAAAACACGGCGCTAACTATCAACCCGGGAGTTGAAGTTATTTCACCCAGCGTAGGTCTGGATTTGATTGTCGACGGTAAGTTAATCGCCAAAGGTACGGAATCCGATAGTATCTTTTTCATTGGGCCTAGTAGTTCTTTTTTTGGGGGAGTTATCTCATTCTCAGAGACAAGCCAAGACTCTCATATGCAGTATTGCCGGGTAAGTCGCTGGGGTAATGGAAGCGAGGATGAAGCCCTTGCAATACTTAGCTCCGCTACCACAATTGAAAACTGCCTCATCCAAAATTCCGAACGAACGGGCATTCTGGTTAGAGATGCCAGTCCAATCATTCGTAATTGTGATTTTGTGGATCATCGAGATAGCCAGTTCTTTTCAGATAATGGCTTGCTTATAAAAGGCAAGAGTGCGCCCAGGCTTTCAAATTTGCGCTTCCGCAACAATGATTATGGGATGTATTTGGATACCGATAGCTCACAAAACACTTTCCGGGGCATTCGCTTTGTGGGCAATACCAAAGACCTAGCCGCCAATCCCAATATCGCGAGTGAGCTAAATCTGCAGAACAGTGATTTCCCCAATAGTATTTTTGTTATCGGTGGTTCAGTCAATGGTAATGCCACCTGGACTAATCGCTACAACGGCCGCTATACCTTGGATGGGAATGTATCCGTGGAACCCAATATAACTCTCACCATCGAGGCTGGCGTAGAAATTACAAGCCGATCTCGGAGTTTGTTCGTTGAGGGTACTTTAATCGCTGAGGGTACACCCACCCAGAATATCTTTTTCAATGGGCTAGATGATAATTTCGGAGGAGTTATCCAGTTCACAGCCTCCAGTCAAAACTCTAGGATGGAATACTGCCAACTCAATCGCTGGGGAGACGGAATATCGAACTCTGACTATGCCATCTGGATATTGAACTCCGGCACTAGGATTGAAAACTGTCTGATTCAAGATTCCAGAAGAACGGGTATTCTTGCCAGAGATGCCAGTCCCGTGATTCGCAATTGTGATTTTGTGGGTAATACAGCCGGGGGGGATACATTTAACTCTGGATTTGGCCTACGCTTAGAAGGCAAGAGTGCGCTCAGGCTTTCAAATTTGACCTTCCGCAACAATGATTATGGGATGTATTTGGATACCGATAGCTCACAAAACACTCTTCAGGGCATCCGCTTTGAGGGCAATACCAAAGACTTGGCCGCCAATCCCAATATCGCGGGTGAGCTAGACCTGCAAAACAGTGATTTCCCCAATAGTATTTTTGTTATCGGTGGTTCGGTCAGTCGTGATGCCACTTGGCCTAATCGCTACAATGGCCGCTATACCTTGGATAGAAGTGAAGGTGGAAGTGTAGCCGTAGACACGAACGCAACCCTCACCATCAACCCGGGAGTTGAAGTTATTTCACCTAACCCAGGTCGGGATTTGATTATCAACGGTCGATTAATCGCTGAGGGTACACCCATGGATAGTGTCTTTTTCAACGGGCCTAGCAGCGACTTTGGCGGAACGATCTGGATTTCAAAAACAAGTCAAAATTCTCGGATGCGGTATTGCCGGGTAAATCGCTGGGGAGACCGCTTTGCCAACGAAGCCCTTAGAATACTCAGCTCCACGACCACAATTGAAAACTGCTTCATCCGGCGATCTGAGGACATAGGTATTCTGGTTAGCGATGCCAGCCCGACCATTCGTAATTGTGAATTTGTAGATCACTTGGGTAGAGGGTCTAGTCAGGGCAGTGGCCTGACTCTGGAAGGCAAGAGTGCGCCCAGGCTTTCAAATTTGACCTTCCGCAACAATGACTACGGGATGTATTTGGATACCGATAGCTCACAAAACACTTTTCAAGGCATTCGCTTTGAGGACAACGAGAGGGATTTGGCCGCCAATCCCAATATCGCGGGTGAGCTAGACCTGCAAAACAGTGATTTCCCCAATAGTATTTTTGTTATCGGTGGTTCGGTCAGTCGCGATGCCACCTGGCCTAATCGCTACAATGGCCGCTATACCTTAGATGGAGATGTCGTGGTATCTGACAGTACTCGACTTAATTTGGCTCCGGGGATTGAGGTTATCTCTCCAAACTCAAACTGGGACTTAATCATCAGAGGCACTTTGCGTGCGCGAGGCACGCCCACTCAGAATATCTTTTTCAATGGCTCAAGTACTAATTTTGGGGGAAATATTCGTTTCGAGGCTTCTAGTAAAAACTCTGTAATGCTTTATTGTCAGGTGAATCGCTGGGGAAGCCGATTCGCTAGCTTAGTTGATGATGCGAGTATTGGTGTGTTCAGTTCCAGCCTCAGCATTGAAGGTTGTGTCATTCAGAACTCGGGCAGTGCAGGTATTTCCATTGAGGAAGCCAGCCCGACCATCACCAAAACTTCTATCAGCGGGAACACTATCGGCATCTTGGTGGATCGACTGGGTGGCAAGCCCACCCTCGAAAACAACAGCATCTTCGGAAACTCTCAATTCGGTATTCGGAACCTAGGCCCTGACACCTTGACCGCCCTCAACCACTGGTGGGGACACCCTTCCGGGCCGCGGAATGATTCTCTCAATCCTACGGGCCAAGGCAATGCCGTGAGCGAACGCGTAAACTTTATGCCTTTCCGCGAAGACCCCGTCGTGTGTGTAGTGCAGCTTCTGCTCATTGATGCCGAGCATGATCGCGTCATCACCGAAATCCGCGAAGGACAAAGCATTAACTTGGACGAATTAGACAGCCGCGAACTGGCCATCCGTGCCGTGACCGACCCCAACCCCGTGGGCAGCGTGGAGCTGATGCTGAGCGGAGAGAAAGTGGTCAATCGTCTGGAAAATGGAGCCCCTTACACGCTCTTTGGCGACGGGCCGGGAGGAGATTTCTTTGGTGAAATTTTCTGCGCGGGCGAATACACCATCACCGCCACGCCTTACCCAGACCGCAGAAGAGGCGGTGAAGCGGGCATCGCACTTACCCGTAATTTTACCCTCACGGGTTCCCCCCAAGTGGAGGCTTTGGTGCTGGTCAATGCCGAAACCAATGAAGATATTGTCAATCTTTCCGAAGGCTTGGTGATTGATCCGACCGAAGTGGGCAATGCTCTCAATATAAATGCTCTCGCTCCCTGCGCTGGTAGCGTTACCTTTGTACTGCGAGATGCCGATGGTAGCATCATTCAGGAGGTCACCGAGAGCTTTGCGCCCTTCGCGCTCTTTGGCGATGTGAGTGGAGATTTTAATCCTTGGACTCCCGAAGCTGGAGAGTATACCTTAGAAGCAACTCCCTATTCTGGTAAACGAGGACAGGGTACAGCGGGCGAAACCCTAAGCTTTAACTTTAGCGTAGACCGTCTGCCAACCGTGGAAGAAGTATTGCTTATTGACGCTAGTACCGATCAAACAATTGCCCCGCTTGTGGATGGAGCAGTTCTTGATTTGAGAATCTTAGGCGACCAACTGAACATAGAAGCCAAGGCTCCGGGCGTGGGTAGCGTGGCCTTCCTGCTCAAAAACGATGCGGGCGAAGTCGTACAAGCACTCGTGGAAAATATAGCTCCTTATGCTTTATTCAGCGATAGTCCAAGAGGTGATTTCCTACCCTGGACTCCCGAAGCGGGAAGCTATACTCTAGAAATTACAGCCTACTCTGAACGCCGAGCCAACGGACAAGCCGGGCAAACCGAAGTACGGACTTTCTCGGTAGTTACAGGTGCACAAGTGGCTAGATTGTACCCGAATTCTACCCAAGGTCTTTTACACATAGACTTTTCAGAAACCTACGAAGGAGAGGTAGAAATCGAGCTAAGGGACAGAGCAGGAGCCTTGATTACGACCAAGTCTCATCAAGTTCAGAGAGGAGGCAAAGCATTTGATCTGGATTTATCGAAGTTGAATCTAAATAACGGTATTTATTATCTTCATTTCAGAGGGGAAAACTTCGCTCCACAAGTGGAGAAAGTAATCAAATACTAATTCCCAACCTTTGCTTACCAGATTAGATCAAAATGGGATGGCTCTTCGTGGCCGTCCCATTTTATTTATCAGCGTCTAAGTTCCTCTCCGTCCACACTGGGAAATCTAGCCCCGAGCCGTACCCGAAAATATCCTCACTACTCACTCGTCTGATTTTACAGCAAAAAATACCCGATAAGGATTATTGTCGTTTTAGTCTGAGGACACAACCAGTCAAAGATAGGGCAAATTGCCAAAAAAAGCCCAGCCAAATGCTTGAGCTAGTTTTATTGTATTTTAGTAAAAGGCTACTGAGCGAGCTTTGACATATCTTGGTCGGGTGCTACACTTCTGAAGGTAAATTTCCAACCCTGTTCCGCTTTTTTGAAGCGGTCTTTCATGACAGAAGTACCCATAAAGCCTCCATGACTCTTGTTGATAATGTAAAGGTAGCCCGTGAATTCAGCGGTATTATCCTGAATCTCCACCACCGGATTCATCACCAAATGCCGAGTTCCACCCATTTTTTGGGTCATCTCATAAAATTCTTTGAGCCAAGCGATGTAAGCATCTGCTTCCTGAAAAGACCCAAAAGGACTTTCAAAAGCAAGCTCATCTTTGACCCAAAGTTCAAGATGTTCATCAAATTTGCCTTCATCGAAATACATTTCGGCTAGGCTTTCTAGGTTTAGAATTGCTTGATAAGTATGATCCATTTTATTAGTGAATTTAAACGTTTGTTTTATGAAGTGAAAAAGCGGGATAGCTCCTGAGCCAGGAATGCCGGGTTTTCATCGCCTAGCCAATGTCCGGCTTTGGGGACTATTAATGGGCTTACATTTTCTGCCACGGCTTGGAAAAGCATGGCAACATATTGGCCGCTACTGGCTTCACCACCTACGGCGAGCAGAGGCATTTTGAGTTTTCCTTTCTCTACCAGAGCTTTGTTGTCTTCTGAATCCTTCCAAACGGAGGCATAATACATGATCCCGGCTCGAAGTGCCCCAGGTCTTTTCAATAGGCGAAGATATTGTTGAAAATGGCTTTCTGAAACGGCCATCCCATCGTAGGCAATATGCCAGAAAAACCAAGATAACAAGGCTTCTTCCTTTCCTGAAAAAGCCATCAAAGCCACGTCTGGCAGGGTAAAAAGCCCTAGATGCCAATTGGCATTATTATCCCATTCGGGCGTGGGAGCCATGATCGTTTCGTAGCCAAAACCCGGAAGGCCAAATTCCATCACGGCCAGTTTTTTTACCTTTTCGGGATGATTAGCGGCGAGGTTAAATCCAACCCCAGAACCCAAATCATAGGCGGCTATGTAGGCCTCAGCGATATTCAACTGTTCCATAAGCTGATAAATATCCTCAGCCATGGTCGTTTTGTCATAGCCGCTTTCGGTAAGAGCCGAGCTTCCCGTACCCCGCATATCAGGAGCGATGACACGAAAGCCCCGCTCCACCAAAATAGGCGCGACCGTATGCCACATCAATGAATGTTGCGGCCAACCGTGCAACAAAATCACGGCTTCGCCTTCTCCCGCTTCACGGTAGTGAAGATGAATATTGTTTACTTGGGCTCTCCCGTGTTGGAATTGATCAAAAGTTATTTTCTCGTTCATCAAGATTATTTATAAAGTTTTGCATTGCCTTTTTGGACTGTAAGCCAATTTGTACAGTGCCGAGTTGATCCACTGTATCTGATTAGCTGTTTATTATGTTGCTCCAATATATGTTTTAACACAAAAAAAAGTATAAAATATGGGACAAGGAAATATGTTTTAACAAATTTTTAAAAATAAAAGTAGATACGTTGCTTGCGTACTTATCGATTTCTGACTTTATCAAGCAATAAACTGAGTTGGCGGGCCTCCTCTTCGCTAAGATTGTTCAGAGAATTGACTTTGGTGGTCAGTTCTTGGTTGATCTTCTTTTCTAATTTCAGACCAGCTGAAGTAAGCGAGACGGACATTTGCCTACGATTGTCTGGATTGAGTTCGCGACTGACAAGGCCAAGGTCTACCAGCTTATCCAACAGACGGGTAATGTCTCGTCCCTTATCCATGATTACTTCCTTGATGTCTTTTATCGAGCAAGACTCGGGATGTTTTCCCTTGAGAATACGCAGTACATTGAAATGCTGCGCCAGCAAGTTGTGTTTTTTAAAAATTGTTTTCGTCTGTTCATCAAACCATTTGTAGGTAAAGTAGAGATTCACCATTGATTCGTGAAAAGTGCTGGAAATACTCTTGAATTTTAGCTCGTCTTGAATCTTCATATCAGCGATTCCATTAGTTGCAACAACAAATATAGTAATCACAAGCTTTTGATCAAATCACTTAGCCTTTCTTATTTCTATTCCAGCAGAATTTGAACCTGACCAAATCCCTCTCCTAGAAGTCAGGCTTGTATAATTTATGTATGACTTGGTCATTTTTGATTTGACCTTGGTAGATTAAACTGATATAGCGCCCCAGATCTTCGGCACTTACCCAATCTGGTTGCACTTGATTTCCTCTTGCTCTGGTTTTCACGGGTGTAAATGCCGCCACGGAACAAACTTGATAGCCCTTACCTTCTGCTTCGGAGGCCATCACTTCGGTCATTCGTGTTTGCGCGGATGAAATAATGGTCATTCCTCCCGCCTGAGGGATCAGCATATCTTGCGCTCCCCCGTTGATATTGACATAAAGCCCTTCTTTTTGATCCCTAAGAACGGGCAGAAATGTCCGCGCAAATGAAAAATGGGAATTCAAATTGTTATTCATCAATGTCATCCAAAGCTCATAGGGCCAATCCGCTAGATCATAACCCTGATACCACCCACCCAAGCTGGCAATGGCAATATCTATCCTGCCAAATTTTTCTAAGACCTGCATCTTGAAGGACTGGGCTTGCGCGAAATCTCCAATTTCTGCTTTGATCAAAGTGAGATTTGACGCTTCGGAAGTGGAGAGGTAATCTCTGAGGTAATTTGCTTTGGATTCTGTTCGGAACGGGACAATTACTTTCCCACCTTCGGCAAGCAAAAATTTTACAATACCTTCACCGACTTCCCCCGTGCCCCCGGCTACTACGATGATTTTATTTTCTAATTTCATGTTATAAACGTTTTGACTTAATTTGTTTTAACAACTTTTGTTGAAACTTAATAGTTCCCCGTAATTTAGTTTTTGGAAATGGATTTAGCGGAAGCCTTGGCCTATTTTGAGAAAAGAGCCCAGCTGGATCCACTTGATCGTCAAGCCCTTAGAATGTAAAGCTCCTAGGGGCTTTTTGTTGAAACAGATAATCTCGCTACGAGATTAGCCATATTTCACAGGCTTATTTTTTATCATACAACCTATAAGCTGAAACTTTTTCTATAGTTAAAACTCCATTTGATAACATAAATTCCACGATTTCTGGTTAGCGACTGATTAATAGCTTGAAATAAATTATCTCTAAAAAACCAACTCTTCCAAAATTCCCCAAAATAAGGCGTGTCCAATCGGGATGAGTTCTTCGGGAAAATCATAATCAGGGTTATGCAAACGAGGGCAGTTTTCGCCAGCCCCAAGCCCAAACATCGCCCCGGGAAAATGCGAAGTAAAAACCCCAAAATCTTCCGAAAAGCGTATCGGTTCCATCATTGGGAGCACCTCTTGCTGCGCCTGATCCGCACTCGCTCTAATGATTTGGCAAGCTTCGGGAGCGTTGTTATTCGCCAGAAAACGATCTATAAAACGCATCTCCACTTCTAACCCGTGATGCCTTGCTATCTGTTCGGTCAGTAAGTAAGCTTCTTGACTCAGTAAATCCATTGCTTCATTGCTTTCTGCTCTCAAGGTAGCCATGAGGCGGGCTTGCCCAGGAGCGACTCCAGCGGCTTTTTCGCCCAGTTGCGCGTGCACCAGCGTAACCAAGCTATATCTATCTCGTAATTTTTCGCTTTGTGATAGTTGGGGGAATTTTCTCAAGAGTTCGGTCAGGGCGGTGGCTGGGCTCAAGCCTTCTTCGGGATAAGCAGCATGGGCAGTTTTTCCAAAAAGCTGAACATCAATCGCCTGAGAAGCGCAGGTAAAAATACCTTCCTTTAACAAAACCTTAGCCAGCGGATAGCCTGGCAAATTATGCAGGGCAAAAACATAATCGGGCCTTAGAGATGCAAATTGAGGATCATCGTAAACGGCCTGCGCTCCTTGTCCGTTTTCTTCGGCAGGTTGGTAGAGCAAAATGACCCGACCTCGCTCAGGTCGCTCTTGATGCAGTCGAGCGGCCAGACTAGATAGAATCGCCATGTGCCCATCGTGGCCACATTTGTGCGCAATGCCTTTTTGGAGAGAGCGATAAGCAAAATCATTGACTTCTTGAATAGGTAAAGCATCTAATTCACAGCGCAACAAAACCGTTGGTCCTGCTTCTGCTCCTTGGTACACAAAAGCAAGACCCGCTCCTCCCAGCTTTTCCAAAACTTGATCGGCGGGATAATCCGCGTTAAAATCTAGGATCATCTGAGCCGTTTGTACCTCCTGACCAGAAAGCTCAGGATGCTGATGTAATTTTTGACGAAGTTGAGTAAAAATAGACCAGTTCATGGGATAGATTGGTTTGATGCCGAAGGGAAGTATCTGCCAAACCTCCTGTTTTCTGAAATACAAAAGCTTCCCACCGTGGCTCTAATATAGAGAAAGCTCCATACATTGCCCCTTTTGCTGTGGAAAATTATCAACTCGACCTAGCACGATCTTTTCTATAACGATTTGCTTTACAGTATTTTAGCATTTTGTATCCTTGTGGAGCGAATTCTGAACTTATCTTGATGTGTAGAACTTAAAAGCAAACAACATGAATCAAGATCAAAAAGATATTAAGCAAGCATTGGAGAAAATTTTAGACACCTGCAAAGATGGGATTAAAGGATACGAGAAAGCCGCCCAAGAAATTGAAGATACAAATCTGAGAGCTATTTTCTTGAAATTTGCTCAGCAGAGAAAAAACTTCATCGAAGAGCTGAAGTACGATGCCCGTGATTTGGGGATTAACCCCGAAGCCTCTGGTACATTCAAAGGTTATTTTCACCGCTTATGGATTGATATGAGAACCACTTTCAGCAAAACCGAGATCGCTACGGTTTTACAAGAAAGTATCCGGGGTGAAACAACTGCCATTGATCTCTATAATGAAGTGCTCAACCAACGAGAGCTTCCCACCTACTTGCAAACCAAACTCATCAAACAACGCCAAGAAATTCACGAGGCACTGGTAGATTTGGAAATGTTTGACGTAGCCCTCAAAGTGGAGGAATAACAAGCCATTAAGCATAATTTGATCAAAATCTTTGGGCTTGAAATTTATACAGTCTGAAGATTTTTTTTGAAAACTACATTTTATCGCGCAAAGCGTAAAATTCTAAAGTGCGGCTTGTCAATATCAGGGATTCCAACTAAATTACATCATGATGGATGCTTGCCTAAGGCTCCATTATCCAAATAAATCCTCGATATGCTTAGTAGAATTGCCTTGACTTTCGTGTTTTGTATTTGCTATACGGTCAGCTTTGCCCAAATGGACAATGACAAGCTGGAAAAAATCCTCTACGTAGTTAGTGATACCATTCGGGGTCAAGCCGGACAGTGGCAATTTATCATCGAAAGTCGCCCAATGATCTGCTTAACTGACGAAGCCCACAACCGCATGCGTATCATCACTCCCGTTATAGAAGCCAAAGACCTGACCGAAGAGCAACTGCAAGCCTGTATGGAAGCCAATTTTCATTCGGCTTTGGACGTACGCTATGCTATTTCAGATGACTTGCTGTGGGTTGCTTTCATCCACCCTCTCCAAGAACTCACGAAAGAACAAGCCATTGATGCCATTTCACAGGTTTATAATGCAGCTCTTACTTTTGGTGGCTCTTACAGTAGTACAGATTTGGTGTTTCCGGGAGCCAGTGAGGAAGAAGAAGAGTATTAGAAGAGATTTTCCGCTTGTGTAAAATCTTGCCTATCGTCTATATCATCATGAAAACAAAATTTTCTATCTTGCCTCCAAAATCAAGACAGAATTTCTTATGAAAGCCTTTTCGCAGCTACTTATTTTCTTCGGATTCATTCTTCTTTGTGCTAGTTGTAATTCCTCTTCATCCAACAAAAGAGAAACTCCTTGGATCATCACCGCTCCCGCCGGCAGTCAATACTGTACAATCGATCAAAACGGCCAAAGCATTACCCCCTTGGGGCGTATTCTTACACCTCGTGGCAGACAGGTGATGGTCGCTCCACATCCCTATGGTTTGGTGCTGAGCCGAGACGGAAAGATTGCTATTACCGCTAATTCGGGGACGAGCCCGCTCTCCATCTCCATTATTGAAAATCTGATGAGCGAAAATCCCTCCGTGCGCCAAATTCCCGAAGGAGCCAAAACCAATGATGAAATCTTGGCCTCGGTCTTCATGGGTTTAGCGATTAGTCCTGACCATCAGACGGTCTATGTAGCCGGAGGACAGGAAAATAAAATTTACCTTTTCGATATTCCCAGTGGCAAAAGCCAAGGCAGTATCGATTGTAGTTTTCAAAATGATAGCATTGATTTTTCGCACGGCTACATCGGAGATATGGTGTTGAGTGAGGATGGCCAAACCCTCTACGCCGTAGATCAGATCAACTTTCGCGTGTTGATTTTGGATACAAAACAGGGAACCATCAAAGGACAAATACCCACAGGTCGTTATCCTTTTGGCATTACTCTCTCACCCGATGGCCAAAAAGCCTATGTCGCCAACGTGGGATTGTATGAATACAGTCTGATCGGAAATCTTGACTTAGAAAACCCCAAGGCGACGGCCTTAAAATATCCGGCCTTTCCCTACCTCAGCCAAGCGTCCGAAGAAGGTATTCAAAATGACAGCGTACAAATTCCGGGCTTGGGCAAGCCCAATGTACCCGAATCTTTCTCCGTATGGGCAATTGATTTGGAAAAACAGGAAGTCACTGCCAAGATCAAAACGGGCATTCTAATCGGGCATGAGTTTGAAGGCGTTCCAGCGGTAGGCGGCTCCAGCCCGAATTCGGTCGTTGCCACGGATCAATATGTTTTCGTGAGTAATGGTAATAATGATTGTATTTCCGTGCTGGATGTAAAAGAGGAAAAAGTGGTGGATACGCTTTTTTTAAACCCAGATGAGCGATTAGGCAATTATCGAGGGGTCATTCCCTTTGGCTTGGCACTTTCACCGGATCAAAAGCGGCTATACGTGGCCGAATCTGGCCTGAATGCGGTCGGTGTGATTGATATTCCTACCTTAAAAGTAATCGGGCATATCCCCGTGGGTTGGTTTCCCTCCAAGTTACAGGTAAGCCCAGATGGTCAAAAGCTGATCGTCGCTAATGCCAAAGGCTTTGGTAGTGGCCCAAACGGAGGTTCTCATTTCGAGCTGGGCTCCGAGGGAAGCTACATTGGAGCTTTGATGAAAGGCAGCGTTTCCATAATGGATATTCCCACGGATGAGGAACTGAAGCAAACGACACAACAAGTCTTAGATAATAATTTCCGATTCCGCAAAGCTGATAATGAGGCATTTACCGTAAGGGAAAACAATCCCATTCCCCTCTTCTCTGGGGAAAAAGAAAGCCCCATCAAGTACCTTGTTTTCATTGCTAAGGAAAATCGCACTTACGATGAGGTTTTTGGTCAATGGGAAAAAGGAAAAGGAGAAGCCTCCTTGGCTCGCTACGGAAGGGGCGTTTCTTTTAAAAATCAGCAGGGAACAGATTCAGTACAAAAGGCCGACGTGATGGTCAATCACTTGGCTCTGGCCAAGCAATTTGCCATGTTGGATAATTTTTATGTGAATTCTGACCACTCTGCCGACGGGCATCGCTGGCTGGTGGACACCTACCCGAATGAATGGGTAGAAACCAGTGTTTCTGCTTCTTACGGGGGCAATCGCCGGATGCGCCGAGGTTCCAAGGCCAAGGGCAATCTGGCCTTCGTAGGTTCTTCGGGAGCGATGTATCCTGAGGATTACAATGAAGGTGGCTCCATCTGGGATCATATGGCGCGAAATAAGATTGATTTTTTTAACTTTGGCTTTGGGGTAGAAATGGCCGCCGCCTACGCGGATTCTACGCTCAAATACACAGGTGTTCGTTATTTGGCGAATTACCCGATTCCTGCCCCACTTTATGATAAAACTTCTCGTACCTATGCCACTTACAATATGGCGATTCCCGATCAGTTTCGGGTGGATATGTTTATCCAAGAATTTGAAGAAAAATGGCTGGGCCAAGATAAAGCCCTGCCCTCCCTCCTAACCATTATTTTGCCCAATGACCACGGCGCAGGCGATCGCCCTTGGGCGGGTTACCCATTCAAAGAAAGTTATATGGCGGATAATGATTTGGCTTTGGGGCGTTTGGTAGAGTTCCTTTCGCATACGCCTTACTGGAAAGAAATGGCCATTATCGTGACCGAAGATGATTCGCAGGACGGGGTGGATCATGTAGATGCCCACCGAAGCCTTTTGATGGTGATTTCTCCCTATGCCAAGCGAGATTACGTGGGGCATCAGCATACGAGCTTTGGAAGTATCTTTAAGACCTTTTGGCATATCTTAGGCATTCCCTATCTAAATCAGTACGATGCTGTGGCTACCGACTTGGCGGACCTTTTCCAAGCCGATCCCGACTTCAGCCCTTACAATGCCTTAGCCGTGGACAAACGCATCTTTGATCCCCAAAAAGCCCTGGATCCCTTCGATGCGGAATTCGATTGGAAAGCTCTGCTGGAAACGCCTATCCTAGATGATCCGGCAGATTTTGTAAAAAGTAGTGCAGAACGGGATCAAGCCGCAAGATTGCGTGAGTAGTCAGAGATTTCGCTCTCGGCTATTTGGAAACGCTTCGCTATTCATAGACAAACAGATAGCCCTGACGCGGGTCGACTTTCCCACCGAGCATATCGAGATACAATTGCTGTAGCTTTTCTGGATCATTGACCAGAGCAATCTTCATCACTTTCTGCATATCTTGGATAAATTGGAGCATGGCACTGGCAATTGCCTGGTGCGCTTTTGCCTCTCCCCACTCCTTGAATAGCTGACGAGCTTGATCGGGAGCAAAAAAGAAAGATGCTTTTTCCAGCGACTGAAAAGCCTTGGGGCTTTGCCAATCGGACAAACCAATCAAGGAAATAAAAGATAGTTGATCACCCAAAAATTGATCAATCTGAGTGAGTAAATCCGTGTTCCCAGCAAAATCTACGCCCAGCGTATTTTCTTTCTCTAATTGGGCCTCGATATCTTCATAGGCAATTACCTGGTCATAATATCCAGTTGCTTGCACAAAATCTACATTTCGAGGAGAAGTCAAGCCGATAATTTTCTTCTGATCTTCGCCCTGATTTTGGTGTAGCATGTAGGCCAGTCCCAAGGCCGTTTTAGAAGAAGCTGAGGTAAGAAAGATTTGCTCAATGCCTTTAAAATGAGCCTCTTTCAAAAAATAATAGCTCAAGAATCCGGTGGTAAATAAAGGCCGTAAGATGGGAATGTAATCAGCTACTTCTTCCTGATAACTGAGATCAGCAGCCGTACGGTAATAATAATTATAGATCGGGGGCAAATCCTGCCGATGGGAAGCACTGTCCACAAAACCAATATCAGTAACTCTGGCCGGAGTAACTTTCAGATATTCGGAAGTAGGAAAATATCCGTATAAAAGCTCCCCCTCTTGAAATGCTTCGTGTTGACTTTCCACGACCTCCGCGTAGCCCCAAACCGGAATAATTCCATAAGGTGCCGGGGCGGGAAAAAATTCCCAATAGCGCAAGCGAAATCCCATCACCGCGTAAGTCAAGTTGTTTGTAGTAAAAGCAAAACGGGTGATTTTGAGGAGCAGATCCCCTTGGCTAATTTCTGGAGTGGCTAAGGTTTGTAAATCAGTTTTTTGTAACTGTTCTTTATGGATTAAGAGTGCGTCGGCCATGTAGAAATTGAATTTAGTGTGATGAGTGATTAAGTCGGCCTAATATAACCATTCCGTGATGTAAATGCATTCAATCGCTTTAATAAATCTCTTCACTGTCTTTCAGGAGAGAATTTACAGGTTCTCATTTCTCTCTCTTATCTTTGCCATTAAGGAGGGCTTAATGCTTAAAAGTGGCTCCTAATCCAACTTCGCAAATCGCTCAAGTAGGATGTGCTGGTATTTGGCTTAAAATCAAAAAATGGAAAAATCACGCTTCTACCCAATCCTCATATTATTTTGGCTCACTTCCTGCCAAACCCAAACGCTCCTTCAAAAAACAGAATGGCTGCTTGGAACTTGGGAAAATAAAACTTCCAAAGGAATTATCTACGAAACTTGGACGAAGCAAAACGAGCAAGAACTCTCAGCCAAAAGCTATCTGCTACAAGGAGAAGATACAGTCTTTTTAGAAACTGTGCGCATCTTACAAAAAAAAGATAGCCTCTTTTACATTCCTACCGTGGCCAATCAAAACGAGGGAAAATCAGTTTCCTTCACGATGACCAAAATAACTCCCTCCCAGATGACCTTCGAAAACTTGGCGCACGATTTTCCGCAGAGAATCTCTTATCAGAAAATCCATGAGGACTCCCTCCTTGCAACTATCTCGGGAACCAGAGCAGGTCAAACCGAGCAACGCTTTTTCCCGATGAGTAGAAAAAGATAGCTTAGCTCAATACACCTATATTTTCAAAAACTATTTCCTTTTGTAAACCTTTTTTTTTAATTTACGATTATATATTTAGATAATTATCTAAATGTCTAAATGAAAGAATTATTCAAAGCCCTTGATGACCCAACTCGGCGCGAAATACTGGAAATGCTCAAAGAAAAAGACCTAACTGCGGGAGAAATCGCAGACGCTTTTGATATCAGTAAACCCAGTGTTTCCTATCACTTGGACTTATTGAAAAGAGCTGATCTGGTCGTGTCGGTCAAAAAAGGGCAGTACGTTTATTACTCCATTAGTACCTCTGTACTGGAAGAAATTATCAGTTGGTTGATGAACCTAAACTCCAATAACCATGAAAAAGAATAAATTAAACCAAATCCTCATCTACTGTTTTTTGCTTTTGCCTTTCGTATTGATTGCCTTCACGTGGCCACAATTGCCTGATCGCATGCCGACCCATTGGAATTTTCGGGGAGAAATCGATAGCTACGGGCCTCGCTGGAAAATTTTCTTACTTCCCGTGGTGAATCTGGGACTTTACGCACTATTTTCTGTGCTCCCCAAAATTGACCCTAAGCAAAACATAGAGCAATTCCGCAAAACCTATGATTTCTTAGTACTGATTATCACGGGTTTTATGTGTGTCATTTTTTGTATCATTTTAGCCGCCACGCTCGGTTACAGCTTCGAGGTAGAGCGAATCGTGATGTTCTTGTTGGTTTTACTCCTGTTGATCTTAGGGAATTATATGGGCAAAATGCGCCCGAATTATTTCATGGGCATTCGCACGCCTTGGACACTAGAGAGCGAAGAAGTGTGGCGGAGAACCCACCTTTTCGCGGGTCGTTTGTGGGTTGGGGCGGCTATGATTTTATTGGCGTTGCTGCCCATTACTTCCATGGAAATTTTTATCTATATCTTTTTGCCCAGTGTGCTGATTATGACACTCGTTCCGGTTGCTTACTCGGGTTATCTCTACACCAAGGTACTTAGATCTGAAACTGGAGAAAACTCCCATTCAAATTAAATAACATGATACATTCGCTTAGAAACTTAATCTTAATCATTTTTTTGCATAGCTACACCTTATTCGCACAAGAAGATTTATCAGGAAGTTGGCAAGGAGCCATCAAGATTTCAGGCATAGAACTGAAAATCGAGGTACATTTCCAAAAAAAAACCGACTCCCTGACGGCTCACATCGACATTCCCCAGCAGGGAGCTAAGGGTCTCCCCTTACAAAATGTTACGTACAATCACCCCAAAGTATATTTTGAACTCTCGGCAGGCCCGGGTTTAGCCAAGTTTGAGGGAGAGAAGCAAGGCGAGCGCATCTCGGGAACATTTACGCAAGGAGCGGGTTCTGGTACTTTTGAAATCAAGCGAACAGGTGAAGAAGAAGCTCAACCCGTCTTAGCCTACCGAGCAGAAGAGGTAAAAGTTGAAAACGGCGAAGTTACCTTGGCTGGAACTTTGACTTTGCCTAAAAAAACGGGAAAACATCCCGCCCTGATTATGATTACGGGCAGTGGCCCCCAAGATCGTAATGAAGAGATTTATGGCTTCAAAGCCTTTGAAATTATGGCCGATTATCTGACACGTCAAGGCGTAGCCGTTTTACGCTATGATGATCGGGGGGTTTTTGGATCTACGGGAGACTTCCAGGCCGCTACCAGTGAAGATTTTGCTCAAGATGCTCAGGCGGCCATTCGATATCTGAAATCTCGCCCCGAAATAGATTCTCAACAAATTGGTATCTACGGCCACAGCGAAGGCGGAGCAATTGCCCCCCAAGTAGCCGTTGAGAATCCCTCGGTAGCTTTTATCATCTTGGGGGCAGGCTATGGCGTACCCGGGGCAGAAGTGAGTTTGTACCAAAATGAACTGATGATGCAGCAACTAGGTGTGAATCAAGACTATATCGTTCAGGTGAATGCATTAAATCGCATGGCCTACGAAACAGCCCAGAAAAACGAGGGCTGGGAAGCCTTGGAGGCGAAATTTCAAGAAGTCACGCCCACGGCCAATATCCAAACACAAATTCAGCAACTGAAATCGCCTTGGTTTCGCTATTATGTTACTTATAATCCAGCCATTCCATTGTCCAAGGTGACCTGCCCCGTGTTGGTGCTCTTTGGGGAAAAGGACTTACAGGTCGCTCCCGAGCAGAATAAAGAGCCTATTGAAAGCGCTTTAAAAAAAGGTGGGAATAATGACTACACGGTAAAAGTTTTTGAAGATGCCAATCATCTTTTTCAAAAGGCCAATACCGGAATGCCCACGGAGTATCCTCAGTTGGAAAAAGCTTTTGTGCCTGATTTTCTGAGCTATGTCAGTGCTTGGCTCTTGGAGCGAGTAGAAGTAGTCAAGTAAGCGAATTCGTACAAGATCGCAAGCAGGCCACAACTCAGGCGGATCATTTTCGTTTGTAAGCAAACGCCAATCAATTTTAAAAAAATGAAAAGAAACATTCTATTACTATTATTTTGTCTGAGTATTTACCTTCCAGTATCCGCCCAAGATATTTATCAGCCTTGGGTTTTAGTGGTAGAAGGAGATGCGAGCGAAATCGAGTTCAAAAAAAATGATCCATTCATTCACATCCGCCGCTTTGAAGATGTAGCCAAGCAAGCTTACATGGAGCGGGCTTACCATCTTGAGCTGCTCAAAATGATTCAGGAAGAGGACGCCGTCCGTTTTATCATTAAAGATACCAGTAACAACAAAATCGGACTGATTTACTGCTTCAATATTCAGCAAGAGCGTGTCCAGATACACGTACAACAGAATGCGGAATCAGTGGAGCAAGCCGAAAAATATAAGATTCCAAGAAAACTCGCCCTCACGGCTTATCCTTGGGATAAAGTCAAAGAAATCTTAAAACTCAAAGACCCAGAAACCCTGAGTAAGGACGAGGCCATCCAGATTTTGGATCAGTTTAAGGCCGATTTAGAAGCCATACTAGGCGACCGACCCACGGACGATGAAGGTCTGGACGAAGGGAATTATCTCAGGCATCGTCTCTACAACTTAATGGTAGACAAAGGCTATAATATTTTCGGTGGAGAGCGAGGTATGCTGGTTGGCATTGGTCAATACCGTGAGGAAGAGGAAATCAAAACTCGGATGGAAGAAATTACGCGTTTGGTAGAAGGTGACCGATCCGAAGAAGCCGCTACCATTGAAGAAGACGGGGGTGAAAAACCATAAAGTCCCGCAAAAGCACTGATGCTCATTCATCACAAAGCGGCTGCTCACAAGTGGCCGCTTTTCCTCAAAAAATAATTCTCCAAACTAAGAGCTGGGCTTATAAATTTTACTCAAAGGCAAATCGCAGTCAAAAAGTGATAAAGCTTCTTTCATTTGGTAAATGCCTTGCATCAATTGCCAACTTTCTGCCCGACTGACCGAGCCGGCTTGCTTCTCTTTTTGAGGAGCATACAACTCTATGGAGGTTTCTTCTTGATCCACGAGCAATTAAAGCTTCACGCGCATCAAGTAATTATCGGCGGTCATGTAGAGAATTTTATTTTTCTCATCCAAAGCGCAGTTGGCCGTGGGCACGCCCGTTTGGATGGTTCCGAGGTGTTCGCCCTGAGCGTTGAAAATCCAAACGCCGCCCGGCCCCGTGGCAAAGAGATGGCCTTGACGGTCTACCTTCATCCCGTCAGGCAAACCGGGTGCATCTTTGACTTTTTCGGTGGCATCATAGAGAACCTCACTAGATTTTGCCAAGCCTTTTTCATCCAAATCATAGACCATCCATAAGGCACGTTCAGGGTCAGAGTTGGCGACATAGAGCTTTTGCTCATCGGGGGAAAGAGCGATGCCGTTGGGACGGCTGAGTTCTTTGGTGATGAGATGGATTTCACCTGTTTTAGAGAAATGATACACGCCCTGAAAGTCAAGTTCTTTTTTTGGATCGTCCATTTGTTTTTCCAAGCCATAGGGTGGATCGGTAAAATAGAATTCACCCTTACTGCTCATCACCACATCATTGGGGCTGTTGAATTGCTTGCCTTCGTATGCTGCCACGATGGTCGTGAATTCAGGTTGTGGATTTCTCCAATCACCCTCCCAAAGAGCCACCCGACGGTCGCCGTGCTGGCAAAGAATCAAATTTCCCTCCGCATCCAAGATCAACCCGTTCGATCCTGGCTCCCCTCCCCTTGCTGTTGTGCCCGTGTAACCCGAAGGCTCCAAAAACACCTGCAAACCCTCAGCTTCGTTCCACTGGTAAATTTTATTCTCGGGCACATCCGAGAAGAGTAAAATGCCTTGCTCCTCCACCCAAAGGGGGCCTTCCGACCAAGTAAAGCCATCGGCCAGAATTTCTATCTGAGCTTCTTCGGGAATGATTTGATCCAGTTCTGGAGATAATCTCTGGATACTGCCCGTGGTCTGGTAAGTTGTATTCTCGATGCTATCGCTTTTTTCTCCCGTATCAGCAGAGGTGCCTTGATCCTCAGTATCAGAAGCATTCTTACAAGCAAATACACTTAACATCAGAAGGAAAAGGAATATTTTCATAAACATAAGCAGCAGAACTAAAGACTCGTAACTACCAATTAATTATTCATTTAAGCCACCACGGGTGTTTTTTTCTTACTTCTCAGATATAAAAAGGCAAAAGCGCCAATCAAAATACAGGGCAAAATGGCAATGTACAAGAAAGTGCCCGCGCCCCCTGCCAGTTGGATTTGCTGCCAAAGCAAGGCTCCTTCGGTACCGGCTGCTGCGTTTTTGAGGGTTTCTAGCGTATAGCCATCCGGCACCGCGGTGGCTGTTTGTTGATTGTAGATATAACCAATATAAGGTAGAATCAAAGAAACTGAGAGCATTCCCGCCCCGCCCATGATAGATAAGCCCAAGGCTCCCGTACGAGGCAGATTTTCCGCGACATAGCCCAGCATGGTCGGCCAAAAATAACAAATCCCCACCGCGAAAACGCCCGCTGCTAAGAATGCCATCGCCCCGTTCGCCATACTCAGCCAAAACAAACCCAGTGCCGAAAAAATCGCCGAACACAGCAAGACTCCTGCCGGAGAAAGCCGATGCACCACCGGCCCCGCAAAATAACGCCCCAAGGCCATAATACCGTTGATAAAAGCCAAGATGAGGATTGCGGGCACACCTACATTTTCTAATAAAGCAGGAAGCCACTGGTTGGTAGCCAATTCTGTGGAGGCCGTCAGCAACATACAAATTACCATAAAAACAAATAAGGGCTGCAAAGTTGCTTGGAACATTTCCGTAGTACTCACCCCCGAAGTAACTCGCTCAGTTTGAGGGAATTTTTGGTTAAAAAATAAAAAGCCATAAGCAAAGGCAGGAAGTAACATCGAGGCCATTTGCAATTGCCAGCTCCATCCCGCTTGGTTCATAAAATGCGCCACCAAGCCTCCAATCACGATTCCACCCGGAAACCAGACGTGAAATTGATTTAATTTCTTCGTCTTTTGCTCAGGATAGAGCGTCGCCACCAAGGGATTGCAAGCAGCTTCTACCATGCCATTGGCGATCCCCACGAGCAAAGTAGAAATAAACAAAGACCAGAAGCCCGTCGCCAGAATCGTGAGCACAATCCCCGCCACGTGCCCAATAAAAGCGATGAGGATTAATTTGCCCATACCAATCACGTCGCAGAGCGGTCCGCCGAAAATCATTGCCAAGGTAAAACCCCAGAAAGCCGTTCCTACCACCCACCCTAGCTGGACTTCGTTCAGACCAAACTCTTGCCCCAAGGGTACGATCAAATTGGCCCGAATGGCAAAAGTCATAGAAGTAACCACCAGTGCTACACAACTGGCATTAAAAAGTAAGGTAGGCTTCAGGGCTTGGGATTGTGTCATCGTTTTGAAAATTAGGATTTTTTGTATTAAATAAGGCTTACAAAATGCCAAAGTAAAAATTTTTCTTAAAAAAGTTAAAATCTGTATTGATAATTCAAAAAGATAATTTTCTTTGGGAGAAAAGCGAGCATTTCAAGCTTTTTTGCACCAAAGATTGAAGATAAAGTTGGACGATTTTATCCATTTTGTAATAAAATGTTTAAGTAGCTTTGTCTAAAAGCTGATTACTTACCAAAAGATGACAGGAATGAACCGAAAAATGAGAATGGGCATGGTAGGAGGCGGTAGGGATGCCTTCATCGGTGGTGTCCATCGGATCGCCGCCGCCATTGATGGCGAAATCGAGTTGGTCTGTGGAGCCTTTAGCAGCAATGCCGAAAAATCCAAAGCCTCGGGAGAAGCCCTCTATCTCCCCGAAGAGAGAGTCTACGCGAACTATGAGGAAATGATTCTCACCGAGAAAAACCTCCCCACGGGAGAAAGCATGGACTTTGTCTCCATCGTCACGCCCAATCACCTGCATTTTGCTCCTGCCAAACTAGCCTTGGAAAATGGCTTTTCGGTGGTCTGTGATAAACCCTTAGCCTTCTCTATGAATGAAGCACGTGAATTGGAAAAAATCGTGAAAGACACGGGGCAAATCTTCGCCCTCACCCACAACTATACTGGCTATCCCCTGGTCAAAGAAGCCCGCCAGATGATCAAAGCGGGCAAACTAGGAAAAATTCGTAAAGTCGTCGTAGAATATCCCCAAGGCTGGCTAGCAGATCGTATCGAAGACGATAACAAACAAGCTAGTTGGCGTACCGACCCCTCCCGCTCCGGCAAAAGTGGCTGCATGGGCGACATTGGCACCCATGCCGAGAACCTAGCTGAGTATATCACCGGGCTAGAAATCGCCCAAGTATGCGCTGATCTCAGCACTTTCGTGGAAGGTCGCCAGCTAGATGATGACGGGAGTGTATTGCTCCGCTTTGATAATGGAGCCAAGGGCATTCTCTATGCTAGTCAGGTTTCAGTGGGTGAAGAAAACAACCTAAGGATTCGTGTTTATGGAGAAAATGGCGGCTTAGAATGGTTCCAAGCCGAGCCAAATACGCTGCTGATGAAATGGCCAGATCGTCCCCTTGAAGTCTACAGAGCGGGAGCCAACTATGCTTTCCAAAGTCCCGAAGCACTCGCACACGCTCGTCTTCCCGCTGGGCATCCCGAGGGCTATTTGGAGGCTTTCGCCAATATTTACCGCAATTTTGCTTATTGCCTCCGGGCCAAGCTCCGAGGCGAGGAAGTTGACCCGATTTATCAAGACTTCCCCAAAGTGGCCGACGGGCTTCGGGGTATGGCTTTTATCGAGGCCATCGTCGCTTCTAGCAATAGTGATCAAAAGTGGCTGGAATTTCAAGACTTTTTGGTGAGCTAAAGGAAAGGATTGCAGTTTTTTTAACAAGCACTCACACTCATGAAATAACTCATTCGCACCCTGAAACTTATTCCCTACAATCAATAACTTCAACAAAATGAAAACACTCCAAGGACCTGCCATTTTTTTAGCGCAATTTATGGGCGATGAAGCCCCTTTTGATGAACTCAAAAATATTTGTGAATGGGCGGCCGATTTGGGCTACGAGGGCGTACAAATTCCTACTTGGGAGAGTCGCCTCATGGATTTACAGAAAGCAGCCGAAAGCAAAACCTACGCTCAGGAAATAGAGGGAATCGTGGAGGAAGCCGGCTTAGAAATTACCGAGCTTTCTACCCATTTACAAGGTCAGTTGGTGGCCGTGCATCCTGCTTACGATCCCATGTTTGATGGCTTTGCCCCTGCCGCTGTCCATCATAATCCCCAGGCGCGCACCGAATGGGCAGTGCAACAATTAAAATACGCGGCAAAGGCCAGCCAAAATTTAGGCATCACGGCGCACGCTACTTTCTCGGGGGCTTTGCTCTGGCCGATGATGTATCCCTGGCCCCAGCGTCCGACGGGCTTGGTAGAAGCAGGTTTTAAGGAATTAGCCGAGCGATGGCTACCCATTTTGAATGCCTTCGACGAAGCAGGGGTAGATGTGTGCTATGAAATTCATCCGGGAGAGGATTTGCACGATGGCATTACTTTCGAGCGATTTTTGGAAGCCACAGGCAATCACGCCCGTGTTAATATGCTCTATGACCCTAGTCATCTCTTGCTTCAACAGTTGGATTACATCACCTACATTGACTATTATCACGATTTTATCAAGATGTTCCACGTCAAAGATGCCGAATTTAATCCCACAGGCAAGGCGGGCGTTTATGGCGGCTATCAATCGTGGCTGGATCGTCCGGGGCGTTTTCGTTCCTTGGGAGATGGGCAAGTCGATTTTCAGCAAATTTTTAGCAAGCTGGCACAGTATGATTTCGAGGGTTGGGCGGTTTTGGAATGGGAATGTTGCCTCAAGCATCCAGAGCAAGGCGCGGCAGAAGGTGCGGATTTTATTGCCGATCACATCATCCAAGTGACCAACAAAGCCTTTGACGATTTTGCCAGCAGTGGTATTGATGAGGCGACTAATCGTAAAATTTTAGGTTTGGAATAAGAATCATATCAAGTTTATGCAAAAAAAAACAGTCAGCGATAAGATTTTCCTAATCGAGAATTTTTGGGATTTAGAGACTTGTGAGCAGTACATTCAATTGAGTGAAGACATTGGCTTCGAGACGGCTAGCATTGATGGCATTATAGACCCAGAGCGAGTAAAATCAGTAAGAAATAATTATCGGGCAATCTATGAAAGTAGCGAATTGGCCGAAGAACTCTGGCAAAAAGTAAAACCCTTCATCCCTACTCGAGTCGGTAATAGAAAAGCCATTGGGCTAAATGAACGCTTTCGCTTTTACAAATACGAGCCAGGACATTATTTTAAGCCACATTTGGATGGAAACTATATCCGCAACGAGCAGGAAGTCAGTCAATTGACCTTTATGATTTATCTAAATGGAAATTATAAGGGAGGCATTACCCAATTTAGAGAACACGCAATTCAAGGTAGTACGGGCAATGCTTTGATCTTTTATCACAAGCAAATGCACGAGAGTACTCTTTTGGAAAAAGAAATTAAGTACGTACTGCGTAGCGATGTGATGTATTGCTTGGAGAATTAAAAAAGCACATCTTTGAATTCTGGATTTTTATCAAAAACTGCTTTGGCAAAAGGACAAAGAGGCATGATTTTCAGATTATGCGCCCGGGCGTATTCTACGGCGACTTTGACCATTTCTTTGCCCAAACCTTCTCCTTTCCGGCTTTCATCCACTTCGGTATGGTCGATGATAAATTTGCCGGGGCCGGCTTCCACGTAGGTCATTTCACCTAGTTGCTCTCCGGCTTCCTCGATAAAAAAACGCCCTTTTTGGTCGGTTTGCTCTCTTTGAACATTCATAGGATGCATTAGTTTTAGGCTGGAAAGATAAAAAGAAATACAGAATCTTCGATTTTTTCTGAGGAAATTTCAACCTTGTAGTGTTTTTTAAGAAAAGGAGCAGCGAATAGCCCTGTTTTTGTACTATACAAATACAAAAAACCTATAATTTTGCCTACCTATTGCCGATTGCTTATGAAAAGATATTTTACATTATTATTTGCTATTTATTTATGGATCAGTCCTTTAACTGCTCAAGATTTGTTTTACAAGCAGTTTCGTGGCAAAGTCGGAGATAAAACCATCAGAGCCGAACTCATCAAGGCTCCCAGTCAAGACAATGCCCAATTTAATCTTCGTGGCTCTTATTACTATGAGCGCATCGGAAAAACCATCAAACTGACCAATGGGAATATAGACGCCTTGGGCAATGTCTTTATAGAAGAAGGCGTAAATCAAGCCGATGCCTACAACCGCAATCAGCGTGTTTTCGTCAAGACGGGCTCTTTTACGGGAACCTATTATCCAGATAACCAACGGGTAGAAGGCACCTGGGTTAGTGCCAATGGGCAGCGATCTTTACCTTTTTACTTGGAAGAAGACTACAGTAATGGTTCCCTTTCGGCCAATTTGATTTTTAACGATCTGACCTACGAGTCGGCTTCCATTCGCTTTCATTATTTGGTTTTTATGGGTAAACCTGGTGCCGATCAAATCAATCGTTTCGTGCAGCAAGAGCTTTTGGGCAATATGCAAATGCAGATCAATGATTTTATCCGAGGTTATCAAGAAGCCAAGAGCTTAGGCGGTGCCGTTGATTATTACGAGAGCAGTCATATTTGTTATGTACGATTGAATGAGCACGATCTGCTCTGCCTCGAGTACGCGACCAATGAATATACAGGCGGAGCGCATGGCAATTACGGTTCCAATTATCAGGTTTTTAACAGTCAGACGGGACAAAAACTCAAACTAAACGATCTGCTCAGGCCAGGCTACGAGCAAGCACTTACTCAAAAAGCCGAGCAGACCCTCCGCAGAAATTATGGGATTGGCTCGCAAGAATCTTTATCAGAGTTTGGCTTCTCGCTTCCTCAGGGCAAGTTTGCGCTCAACGAAAACTTCTATGTCAATCGCTCGGGCCTTGGCTTTTACTACAATACTTACGAAATCGCCCCCTACGCCGTGGGGCCACAGGATATTTTTATCCCTTTTTCTGAAATCAAACATTTAATCAAAACAGACGGGCTCTTGATGCCTTTTGTAAACTAATTGTCAGTTGCAAATCACCAATAAGGACTCTCCAAGCAAACAATTTGCAATTTCCTAATCTTTAACCCTTTCCTATGAGAATCTTACTAATTTTGATTTTTTCATTTTGTCTCATTACAGCGGCACGGGCAGACCGAGTCACCAGTGCTTACAAGCAGATTCAGAAGGGTGATTTTGAAAAAGCTAAATCACTCTTAGATAAAGAGCTAGAGAAAGATTCTACCAGTGCCGGTGCGATGCATATTTACGCTATTTATTTTTTCTCGGAAAATAATCCTGCTTACCAGCTTGATTCGGCCTATTTTTCTGTCCTACAAGCCATTGACTATTACCCGCAAACCGAAGAAAAAGACTCTGCCAACTGGGCTGATGAAGGCGTTTCTATAGAATCTGCCCTCAAACTCAAAGCCAATATCGAGGCCAAAGCTTACGCCAATGCCCGAGAGGCTAATACCGTTCCCGCTTTTCAGTATTTTATTGACTACTTCCCGACAGCCAGCGAAATCCCCTCGGCCATTCTCAATCGGGATGAACTCGCCTGGGAAATTGCCCAGCAAACCAATACTTTGGCAAGTTATCAGGATTTTATCGATAGCTTTCCCAAGGCCATTCAACGCAAAGAAGCTACCCAAAAGCGCGATCGCTTTGTGTATGAAGCTGAAACTCAATCTGGCCGCCTGAGTGCCTACGAGGATTTCGCGAAGCGTTTTCCTGATAATTATTATCGCTCCGAAGCCCTGGAAAGAATGTTTGAACTCATTTCCATTCGCCACGAAATTAGCACCTACCAAAATTTCGTGCAAAAGTATCCCAACGGCGGAAAAGCTACCGAAGAAGCCTGGGATTGGTTGCTGGCACTATACGAAGAAAAATACGGTCTAGAAGCTTTTGCCCAAGCATTTCCCCTGTATTACCGCCCTGACTATCTGAAAAAACGCCTGCAAGTAGATGATTTACAATTTATTCCTTTTTATGAAAATGAATCTTTTGGCTTTTTGGATGAAAATGGCCAACAGCGCATTCCTGCTCAATTTGAGTTTGTTCATCCCGAATATCTTTGTGAAAGCATTACCGATCCCTACATTATCATCAATAAAAATGGAAGACTAGGACTCACGGATCGCCTCGACAATGTGATTGTCGCTCCCCAATATGACAAAATCAACCCCATTGCCACGGGGCTTTTTCAGGTTACCAAAAATGCCTTCCAAGGTTTAATACAAGAAGACGGGCGCACCCTCCTACCCATGGAATATGATGCCATCGAGGTGGTCAATAAATATTTCCTGAGAGTGCGCAAGAACCGTCGCTGGGGTTTGGTGAACTACAATGGCTTCTCCATATTAGAACCAATCTATGCCGAAATAGAACCCAGTGGAGACGAGTTTATCATCATCCGCTCCGAACGAGGCTTTGCCGTAGAGACGAACAGCAGTCTCTACCGAATGCTCACGGAAAAAAATCACGAAATTCAAATTCGCTTTGATGAGGTAGAGTTGTTCCAAGAAAGATATGCGCTTGTACGCCAAGGTGAATACTATGGGCTGATTGACGAAAATTTTAGAACGCTCTTTGACATTACCCAAAAAGAAATTCGCTACCTACCCAAAGTGGGCTGGGCTGCCTACAAAGATAGTACTTGGCAGGTGTTTGATCTGGAAGGCCAAAGCATTGCTGATCTTCTTTTTGAAAAAGTAAGCGCTAGCCCTTATCTAATCGGGGGCAAAATTAATGGAGCCTGGGGAGCGATCAATTTACAGGGTCAAGAGGTCTATCCCTTTGAATACGACTCGCTGGCGATGGTAGCGGGGGTGATGTTTCTCTACCAAGGCAAAAAAGTCAAAGGTGTTTTTAGTGCCGGAGCCGAACCCGTGGTGGTAGATTTTAGCTATTTCAAGGATATGCGAGCCGAAAAAGGAAATTATCCCGAGGCAGAAACTTTCCTGTATTATGAAGATCGCTACGGACGCAAAGGACTTTTCGCCCAAGATGGTGATAAAATTCTCAGTCCTAAGTACAGCAATGTATATATGCTAGACAGTGATTTGGTCAATGTAGAGCAATACAACAAATATGGCCTCGTGGATTCGGCCAGTATCTTGGTGCTGCCTATTCGCTACCAAGGAATTACGAACATGGAAAAAAATACGGACTATAAAATTCTCTTACTCAACAATCGCTTTGGCCTTTACAGCAAAGTAAATGGCGTCAAAATTGAGCCAGCCTTCGACGAGCGACCTGAGTTTTTTGGGGAAGTCAAGGACTCAGCCAATCTTTTCTTAGCCAAAAAACGGGGCGATTTTGGTTTGATTAATGAAAAAAATAAAACCTTGATACCCTTTGATTATCAAGCAATTGAATATTGGAAAACAGGAACCGCCTTAGTACAGGATCAAGACGGGCAATGGAGCTTTTATGACTACATTCCCCAAGCAGAGGCAGAAGAGGCAGAAGAAGCCGAAATGCCCGAAGATAGTACGGCCACTCCTGCCATTTTTGAGAAGGTACAAATGATCTATCAAAGCTCTGAACGTTCTTTGGCCGTAGTACAAAGAGAAGGCGTGTTTGGCCTATGGGATAGTCAGCAGGGCGAATTAGTGGAGCCTCAATTTGAATTGATAGAAAACAAAGGCTTGGCCGAAAATCCAATTTTTATGGCCGAGAAACGCTTCCCCGATCGTCAATTTGAAGTCTCTTATATCAATGCCCAGGGTAAAATCATCTGGCAACGCCAACTTCAGGATTTAGATTATTATAAGTTATTGTGTGAGTAGGTTTGAGGGGTTAGGAGTTAGGAGTTAGGAGTTAGGAGTTAGGAGTTAGGAGTTAGAATTTAAGAAGAATATGAACAATCTTTTTTTTAAAATTGCTGAAAAAGCGCAGCGGGAGAATCGTTTATTGTCTGTATATGAAGAAAAAGACAATCCTAGCAAATTCTGGGTAGGTTATGTCAAAGGTCTTGATGGCGAAAATATTTATCTGGATTTAGTTGGAGAAAATGGAAGTGATGAAGGTTTTTCGCTGATAAAATGGGAAGGCATTCATCAGGTTGATTACGATGACCGCTACCTTAGGAGGATACAGTTTTTACACGAAAATAATTTTTTACTTCCCGATAGAGATCATGAAGAGGAGGAGGAAAATGCCTTCCTGCACGATACAGGAGCAGAAGAAAATTCTTCTGATATACTCGGGAGCCTGATTCAGAGTGTCATTGAAAACAACATTTTAGTAGAAGTGGATTTCTTTTATGACAACTGGATTAGGGGGTATATCATTGACTATCAAGAAAATAGCATCTTAGTTGAAGTAATCAGCAGCGAAGGTGATTCGGATGGTTTTTCTTGCTATCACGTACCAGATATCAAGAGCCTCAACGGTGATACGACCACTTTGAAACGTATCGAGTTCTACTACGAAAACCGCAAGAAATTTTACAACTAAAATCAAGAAAAGGCACGAAGTTGATCTCCGTGCCTTCTAAACATTTTTCTTGTCTTTGGAATATATAAAACTAGCTTCTCACCAAAGTTTACTGACAAGTTGTGCTACTCTCGGCTTGATTGGTATTGGTGGCGGTATTGTTGTCCACAGAGCTATGATAGAGTACCATACGGTCAATGGCGTAACCCTTAGAGCGTCCTGAGATTTCTACGGTGTAATCTCCGGGATTATTGAAGGTAGCATAAATTTCGTGTGGATCATTATCACTAGTGCGGGTTTGCCAGCTCCATTGGTTGAGTTGATTCATATAGGCTTTGAACCAATTATCCGAGCCAGAGCCTTCGGGATTAGGCGTTTGTCCAGAACCATAAGGATAGATAATGTTGCTTCCTGGCTGATTGTTCTTTTCGGCAAAAAATTCATCGGCATCAGGCATTCTTAGCCAAGCATCATTAGCATCGGTATTACTATCGCCCTCAGCAATGTAAGAACGCCAACGAATGCGGTACGTTCCCGTGGTTGTGACGCGAATTTTGTAAGTATTCAGCCCTACGCCAGGTTGGCTACTCCTACTACCTGCGGTCCACTCGATGTAACCCTCTCCGGTTGCCCCTTCAATCTGGTTAAGCAATTCCCAGCCATCGCCTAACTCTGTATTTTCTACCTCGATCACGAGTAGGCCATTATTTTCTTCAAAAATTTTGAGTGTAGAATCGGCGCATCCTGCTTCTCCACCTCCGTCATCATCATCATCATCATCATCATCGTCATCATCGTCATCGTCATCATCGTCATCGTCTCCACCGTCGGGAATATAGTAAGTGGGGTTGGGATCATCCATAGGGTCTACCATTTCGTCATCATCAC
>CAZKBP010000002.1:0-336790 GCA_964551015.1 uncultured Cytophagaceae bacterium
TAATTTCAATTAACAAACCGCCAATTTTGGTCTAAAGAACTGAAGGTACTTTAATCGCTTTCTATTGGCAGATGAAGTCGGAATGGGAAAAACCATTGAAACCGGTTTAATATTGAAAGAATTAAAACTACGTGGAGATATTAAACGAGTATTAGTTATTGTTCCAAAATCAAGTATGCTTCAATGGCAAAGTGAATTGAAAGAGCATTTTAATGAGGTTTTCCATCTATACGATTCGGACATGATTACCTCAATGGCACGGACTTTCTCAAACATAAATGCCGATGAAGAATTTAATTTTTGGACACAACACAATCAAATCATTGTATCTACGGATGCTCTTAAACCTTTAGAAAAAAGACAAGGATGGTCGCAAGAGCGAGTAAATGAATACAATAAGTACAGAATGCAAGCTGTACTGGAAGCAGATTTTGATATGGTCATTATTGATGAAGCTCATAAAATGGGCGGTGCATCATCAACCGTGTCAAGGTATGTATTAGCTCAAGAACTGTGTAATACGGTATCGAATGTATTGCTTTTGTCTGCTACACCACACCGAGGTAAATCGGATCACTTTAGAAGGATATTACAACTATTGGATCCTGATGCCTTCGCAGGGGAAGGATTGCCGGATATTGAAGAATTAGAACCCTATGTAATCCGAACGGAGAAACGATTAGCCGTTGATTACGATGGCAAGAAATTATTTAATGAGAGGGAAACCCACCGTTTTGATGTACTGCTCGATCTGAACAAGCATCAAAAACAAATTGAGTTATATGGAGCGGTTACCGAGTATGTGAGAAAAGGGTTTAATACCGCCAAGAGATCTAAAAACAGTGCAACAGGATTAATTATGATTCTCTTTCAGCGATTAGTGAGTAGTTCTACCGCAGCTATTTTATCCGCTATGAAAGGTAGATTGGAACGACTGCGTTACGGAGATGATAATGACGTTGAGAATTATGCCGATGATTTAGACCAATTTGGAGACGAGTTCTATGAGGATATTGATTTTGAAGGATTTTACCAAAGCAACCATGAAGGCTTAGTAGATGAAGAAAGTCTGTTGTGTGATTTAATCGAAAAGGCACAAGACTGTATGAATACGGAAGTGGATGCAAAAGCAGATGCTTTATTGGATAAATTCAAAAAGCTACAACAAGAAAAGAACGATAGCTCTTTGAAAATTTTGGTGTTCACAGAGTTTAGAACAACTCAAAAAATGCTACATGACTTCTTTACCAAGAAAGGTTCCGTATGCGCTAGTATAAACGGAAGTCAAGATTTAGATGAGCGAAAAAGAGCGTTGTCAAACTTTAAAAAAGATGCTCAAATATTAATTGCTACGGATGCTGCCGGAGAATCACTGAACATGCAGTTTTGCCATGTCATTGTTAACTACGATTTGCCATGGAATCCAATGATGATTGAACAAAGAATTGGTCGTGTCGATAGAATTGGTCAAAAACATATTGTCCAGGCATTTAATATGCTTACAAATAACAGTGTTGATTTAAGGGTGTATGAAGTTATTGAAGAGAAACTCAGCAATATCATAGATCAATTGGGAATTGATAAGACGGCAGATGTTTTGGATTCTGCAATTGATATGAAAAAGGTAAACAAACTTTACTTACAAAGTTTGTTGGACCCCGAACGATTTGAATTCGCAGGAGAAAAATGGCTTACTGAAATAAAAAGTAAACTGAGAGATTTTCAAAGTACGGAAGGAGTATTACCACAAGTAGATGAGAATGAAATTGAGTCTAAAAAGGCATCAGAAATAAAATACAGTCCTCTTCCCCAATGGTTAGAATCTTTAGTTTTTGAATACACCAAACTACATGGAGGTACTGCCTCGAAAAGCTTACTTGGTTTTCATAACATAACCATTGGTGAAGAAAAAAGGAAAATCACTTTTGATTCAGAGGTTTCAATGAATAACCCGGATGTTGAACATATCACCTTGCAACATGACTGGATTAAGAAAATATTGAGTGATATAAGTGAATTCAATGGAGACTCGAGCATTCCTGTTATTAAGTTCAGATCGGAAAATGAAACAGCAGGTTATTGGTCATTATGGCAGATTTCAGCCCAAAACAGGTTTGAGACAAAGATCCATTATCAGCCATTTTTTATATCAGATAAAGGGAAATTGTTTTCTGCTTATGCCAATGATATATGGAATAGACTTAATTCCGAAGACAATTCCGATCAAATTGAATTTAAAGGAGTAACTGAATCAAAGGATTTTTCAAGCATTATAAATGATGCACTCTACATGGCATTTCAAAATATGGAAGCCGACCTAAAGGAATCGTTGAAAGTTAAAAAAGACAATAAATTGAATTCATACGAATTTCAAAAGTCAAGAATCAATAAAATAGGTATTGAGAATATTCGCAGGTCAAAGTTAAAACGACTTGAAAGTGAGCATAAAAAATGGTTGTCTGACTTTGAAGAGAATCAGAGGCTTATTCCAGGGACTAAACAACTTTTAACATTTAGATTAGATGGAGAATAGCCTAATAAAACATATAATCAATGTGCTCTTGGGTTATGATGCATCTGTTCTGATCATCGAAAACAATGATGGGTTTTTATTTCGTTCTGATGTGATAGTGCAGTTAGAAGGAAATAACATTAATGTTTCGTTAGGAAACAACCTTTCCCAAAGGGTCGAATTTGAATTAAGAGATAGTTCTAAAACCTTATTTCTCATAAATAAGGATGACCGAAAATATTTGGAAGATATAGATAGCATTGCTATTCATTCTGAATTCTTTTTAAGTCATTATCTTTCTGAATATCATATACGATCAGTAAAGGATTTACCATTATCAATACTGGATAAATTATTCGTTAAGAAGCAGTTGTTTTCTCTTTCAAAAAGCGAAACAATCAAAGAAATCGAAAAGGTGTCATCTGTTTCAAAATCCAAGAATCCAAAATATGATGTTGACGGATTTACAAACAGAATTAATGAAGGTTTGGCAACAGATAATATCGACTGGTATCAAATAGCCACTCTTTTCGGAGATGCGATTTCTCAGTCCATCGGTTCTGAGTGGTTTGCCTTAATTCTAGCATTGATTAAAAAGGCAAATGAAAAATTTCAAGAGCATATTCAAGCTAAATACGCTCAAATTAAAAATTCAAATCCGATAAAGAGACCTCAGATTGTATCGAAGATTCTGGATTATATAGATTTCAATTACAAACAGGATTCAATTGCACTTATAGTAATTGATGGTTTAAGCTTTTGGCAATATGCTTTGATTAAACATAGATTGTCTGGAAATAAAAAAGAGGCAATCACATTCTCTTGGATTCCTTCAATTACTCAACTGTCTCGGCAAGCAATTTTCAGAGGTTCCAGTCCTATAGAATCTTATAAGCAAAACCCAACTAATGAATCAAAGCTTTGGAAGGATTACTGGAAGTCTAAAAACTTCAATGATTTTGAAATACTGTATCAGCATGATTTAATTAATATTTCCAGCATTGATGGAATCAAAAGGTTAGGTATTGTTTACAAAGATTTGGATGACTACATGCACAGTTCCAAGGATTATAATGATCTACTGAAACTTACTGAGAATTGGTTTGTGCGTAGCAAGATACAAGCGACTATTCAAGAATTACTGTCAAAAGGTTTCAGAGTAATTATCACAAGCGACCACGGTAATATTCAAGCAAAAGGATGGCGTGGTTTGAATGGGAAAGAAAAACTAGGAACCAATAAATCAGGTAGCAGAAGTGAAAGGCATCTTGAATACTCTGAAAAAAGGTTGAAAGATGAGTTTTTAGACAATAATCCGGAGCTACTCGGTTCAATTGTGCAGGAAGAACAAGCTCTTTATTTCAAAGATGAATTGAGTTTTTCAAGAAGAGATGATTTGGTAACTCATGGCGGAGCTCATTTCCTTGAAGTGGTGATACCATTTATAGAAATTACAAATGAATAATAAGTCAATAGATATAAATCAGAGAATCCCTTTGGAAACTCTTCATGCTGCATTGGAAGCATACTTAAATGATGACTATTCGAATGAATATATCATGGAACAATTACGGCTTGAATATAGCGGTGAAAATAGATTAAAGAAAGCTCTAAGGATAGTTAATAGAATCATTCCCAAAAATCCATTATTGCCTTTGATCAATGATAATAAAGCTGCGATAAAATTGGCAATCAAGAAGAAACAAGAAAGAGATATAATATTGATAGCCCTATTAAATTCAGCGTTTCCATTCTCATATGATGTTCTAAAGATTTTCGGAAAGTATTTTGCAGTACAAGAGATTATAAACGCAGATACCGTCAAGAAATCAATCTCTGACATTTATGGTGGTAATCGTGCAACTGAAAATGGGATTTATAGTGTAGTTCCGATGTTTTTGGAGGCAGGATTTTTTAATCGTCCAAAGCAAGGAATTTATCGATGGGATAAAAAGCTGATACCAAGCTCTAATACAACGGAGAAAATTTACTTAGAATCATTTAAGTTGTACAATAGCATAAGTGAAATTCAGGAATACCAATTAATGGATCCCTACCTTCAATTTGTAAAAGTTTATTGAAAATATGAAACCCAAGCTTTAAAGCCACACACATTGCCAAGCCGCTCAAAGCAGCCTCACGAACCAAAGCTTATCAAAGAGTGTGGCTTTCCAACCCGAGAAAAGAGAAAATGCCCCACCGCACAGGAGGTCATTAAAATGGAAACTAAAACGAAAAGAAAAATAAAAACGAACGCACAATCAAGCAGACGGCTGACGGTCAAGTGGCCGCCAGTACGCCTCTCACCCCACCGTACGTACGGGTCTCGTATACGGCGGTTTGTTAATCCTGAGTAACTCTTTTGTAGATTTCCAGCTTGGCCATTTCCACGCTTTTTCCAAGATTGTTAGTAAGCTCGCTAGTAAAATTTTAGAAATTCGCAATAAAAGGCTAGTAATGAAGGCTTTGTGTAATCCTATCAGCTTCACTAGCTTTATAAGTGCCTCATTTTCAACCAAATATGAACTGACGCATCTACTACCTTTGCTTGCGTCAGTACTTGCGTCAAAATACAATTGGATGGAGACAGAAGAGAAACACGAATATCGGGAAGCCCGTTTCGTTTCTTCCAAAGATAGACCTCACATCACTTTCCGCTGTTACAATCTCTGGTCTGTCTGAGCATCTTGAGCAAAACCTTCATTTTAGGTTCTACCTCCACTTCATCATCTTAACCAAGATGTCAATGATTAAATAATTATTTCCGTTAAGCAGGGCGGAGGCTTCCCAAACCATCGTCGTAGAACGATCTTACCGCTGGAGACTTCCCAAACCACCGTCGTAGAGCGATCCTACAGATTAATACCTTCTAAAAAGAACGAGATGAATGGCGGAATCATAAGGAAGGGAAAGAGTACATTGTTTTTAGGAAGCCTGATCGGCCTTAATTCACTTCCCCCTTTCACTTCAATTGCTCTATTTCGTCCTGGGGTAAGCCCGTGTATCTGGCAATTTTCTCGATGGATTCTCCCGCTTCTTTCATGGCGAGTGCTATTTCAATTCTCTCTTCTTTTTTACCCTCTTCCCTTCCCTCTTGTTTCCCTTCCTTGTAGTAGGTATCCATGGAGCTTTTTAAGTCCCAATAATTTTTCAGGCTTTCTTGGTAAATGGACTGCTCTTTTTGGTTCATAGATAGGTCTTTGTTAGATTCTTCACCAAAAAGCTTTTTGAAGCCAAAATCGGTGAAAAGGTTAATGTATTTTTCCGTCGTCCGGGTCATCGCTGTACTTCATGGTTCCTAAGCGAAGATAAGGAAATCTCAAGAAAATTGCTGGAATCGGGGGAGGTTTTCAAGGGGGTAACTAGCTCGGACGCATTGATGTAAATAGGCCCGGGCTGGTAATGTATCCAACCCATCTGGCGCAAGCATACCCGACTCAAAAAGAAACTAGCCCCAAGCCTCTGCTTGGCCTTTTTTTGAGTAGCAAATAAGCAATTTTTCCTATTCCAATTGACAAATTCAAAGAGATTGCCTAATATCAGGCTAATCATTTATCAAGTATGGAACTGAGCTTTGATATAAGAGGCTTCCTCAAGCCTTATGGCAAAAACAACATCCAAGCCGAGCAACTCAAAACCGAGTTCGTTGATCCCTTTGAGGAGGAATCCTCTCGGCATCAACTGTTTAGCCAATACCTTCAATATCAAGCAGAATTAATCAGATTACTTGCTGATGAAAAATGGAAGCAATGGATCAATGGAAGCTTTATCAGCAATAAAACCCAACCCAAAGATATTGATTTAGTCAATCTCATCGCCTTCGAGACAGTAGAAAGGCACGAAAAAGAACTCGGGACCCTGCTCGGAGAAACTGCAAAGAAAAATTATGGGATGGATGCCTATGTGCTTAAAGTGTATCCCCAAAATCACCAACATCATATCCGAAGCCAATCCGATTTACTCTACTGGGAGCATTGGTTTTCGCACAGTAAAATGAACCGAAGAAGGCAGCGGTTTTCTAAAGGATTTGTAGAACTAGAATTTTAAAACATGAAAATACCAGAAATTGCCAACGAAAGAGCCATCCGAGTCATTGACTTGTTAGAACAGATTCAATCCGTAGACCAGATGATCGAGCTTCATCAAGAAGACGCATTTATGAGAGATCAATATCAACATCGCCGAGACCAGTTTACTCAAGAACTGGGTCAAATCCTATCCGAGTATAAAATCAAACCCAGCCAACTGACTATTGCTTAGGTGCTTATGCCCCATCTGGTTTAAAGAACTGAAGGTGCTTTAAACTAATATTTGACATGACAAAGTTCAACAAGGATATTACTAACCGCATTAATGTTGCAATAGCTTTGAAGAATCAAAAAAAATATGAGGAGTCTAATGATATTTTGATGGAATTATTTAGAGAACACGATGATTCCCCAATTATAAGTGGATTAATTGCAGGAAATTATTACAAAATGTGCCAATATGAAGATTCGGCTTATTACTTCAATAGAGCCTCGAGACTTAGTCCAAGCTCAGAGTTAGCCTCGATTGGTCTTTTTCACTCTCTAATAGAGTTGGGCTACAACGATTTAGCTTTTGAGGAATTAGACAGATTCTTATCCGAGAATGAAGCTAAAGCTTATAAAGTTACCTTAGAGGAGCTGTATCACACGATCAATATAGAAAATTTTACGGATAGCCAATTAAGAATAATTTTTAGATACTATAAATCCAACTAGGTAATCCCATGCTGGCGCGTGTTTGCAACCCGTACCCTTTCTTAGTTCATGGGCGCGGGAGCGACCAAAAGCGGTGGCAGAGCCGGAAGTTTGGGTAAGACCGCCCCCTCATACTAATCGTAGCATTTGCCTCCACGCCCTCAACCTAAGCAAGCTACAAACAGATGAGGTACTCATTTTCGCTAAGCAAAGCGGCACTTGAGACTAAAAGCAAGGTATCCTCTGGCACACTTTTCAACTTGCGAACAATTCTGAACTCAAATAGCGATCTCCCCGATCACAGATAATACAAACCAAGGTAGCTTCTTCTTGGATTTCTTGCATCAGTTTCAGACTGACCTGCACTACGCCCCCGCTACTCATGCCCGCAAAGATACCACACTCCTTGGCAATCCGACGCGCCATTTGGATGGCTTGCTCCCGGCTTACATAGAGAATTTGATCCACTCTGGCTGGTTCGTAAATCTTCGGCAAAAACTCCGGCGACCATTTCCGAATCCCGGGGATACTGGAGCCTTCTTCGGGCTGTGCGCCGATAATTTGAACCTTCGGATTTTTCTCCTTCATAAAACGAGAAGTGCCCATGATGGTGCCCGTAGTGCCCATACTGGACACGAAATGGGTGATCTGACCCTCCGTGGCTTCCCAGATTTCGGGGCCCGTAGTTTGGTAATGCGCCCGATAGTTATCAGGGTTGGCGAATTGGTTCAACATGTAGTAGCCTTCTTTCTCTACCATTTCCTCGGCTAAGGTTCGGGAGTACTCAATGGTTTTCTCGGAAGGGGTCAGGATGACTTCTGCCCCGTAGGCTCGCATAGTATCAATCCGTTCCTTGGTGGCGTTCTCGGGCATGATGAGTGTGATATTGAGTTGGAAGCTTGCCGCTACCATGGCCAGCGCGATGCCTGTATTGCCACTGGTGGCTTCCACGAGTCGGGTGCTCGCGTCAATATCGCCTCGTTTCAGGGCTTCTTTGATCATGAAATAGGCAGGGCGGTCTTTGACACTTCCGCCCGGGTTATGCCCTTCCAATTTGCCAAATAAGCGAATATGGTCAGGAATTTCGGGCAATCGAATTCTTACCAGTGGCGTATTTCCAATGAGTTCACCAATGGTATTGGTTTTTGGCGTGTGCATAGCAGCAATGTATTAGAATCAGTAATTTTAAACTTCTTTGACGTATTGTTTTCCATCTTGATAATAAACCATCGTATCAGGAGGAACGCTTCTAGTAATCCAGACATTCCCGCCGATAATGGCATTTTTCCCAATGATCGTTTCTCCTCCTAAGATCGTAGCTCCAGCGTAGATAATCACGTTATCCTCGATGGTGGGGTGCCTCTTTTGCTGAGCCATACTTTTGCTGACACTCAGTGCCCCCAAAGTAACCCCCTGGTAGAGCTTCACTTGACTACCGATCTGGGTGGTTTCTCCAATGACAACTCCCGTGGCGTGATCAATGCAAAAACGCCTTCCAATGTTAGCCCCAGGGTGAATATCTACTCCGGTACGGGCGTGGGCATACTCGGTAAAAATACGAGGAAGGTAGGGAATCTCGAGCGTGAGCATCAGATGGGCAATCCGGTAGACGGCAATAGCAAAAAAACCCGGGTAGGAACGAATCACTTCTTTGTTGTCCTTGGCGGCGGGGTCGCCTCTCAAGATGGCTTCACTGTCTTCTAGGCAAAGGTCATAGACTGACTCCAAATCGGAAAAAAAACAGGCACAGATGCTATTAATTTGTTGGTTATGACATGCCTCGGTTTTATAGAGTAATTTTTCAAACTTCAACTGTAGAATCTGGTACTGAGTCTCGATTTCCAATCTCGAGCGATAGCGTTGGTCATTCAATTCTGGAAAAAGAAACTGAAGAAGATGATTGATAAAATCATCAATCTCAGCCACTCCAGGCAAGTTTTTGGGGGTTTGATGCGCTTGATAAATTTTTTGATAGAAGGACGATTTCATGGCCTTTGTGCAGAAGAACTTGGAACTATGACTAAAAACACTAAATCAAGAAAAGATGTTCGCCAGAGCAGGAGAAACTGTTTTTCTCGCCAAATTAGGCAAAAATGAAAAAACGCTACTCAGTCTGGCTAGAATTGTGATAGTCTTTGAATCATGGGGCAACTAATCCAGCGTATTCTTCTAATCTAGCAATTTGATAATTAACTTTTTTGCTTTGTATTTTTGTTATTTATTTGCTGTATGCAAAACTTCCGTGATAATCTAGTATTGCTTTTCGAGCAGCCCGAAGATGGCCCCGCTTGGCAAAAGCAGATCGATCGAGCCTTGTATGTTCTCATTTTATTGAGCAGTTTAGGAGTCATCTTAGAAACCTTGCCTTCTATCAAGAGCCAACCTAATTTTTATCAGTTCCTGCTCTGGTTCGAGGACTTTGCCATGATGGTGTTTGTCATCGAGTTGTTGCTATTATTTTCAGTATTTGACCGTTTGTATGCCAATTGCGAAGACCGCTGGGAGCGTTTCCTGCTGTTTTTCTATACTTTTATTGATGTTTTGGCAATTCTTCCGGCTGTCCTCTTTGCACTAGGTTCGGAACATCACGATTACTTTCTCACGTTCCGACTCGTGCGAGTATTTAAAACTTTCAGACACGATGATTCGGTAGAAATCGTGTTGCGAGCCGTTGTCATCAAAAAAGACATCTTATTCAAAACGGCGATCATCGTGGTCATCACCACCGTCTTTCTGGCGGTCTTGCTGTATGAGGCCGAGAACAAATTCGAGTTTGGCAATCAGGAAAATGGCGATCCTACCAAATTTACGGACATTTGGACTTCCATCTCCTGGTGTTTCTCCATGTTCGTGGGCGATTTAGCGGGCTATGTCGAGTCGGGCTTCATTCCTACCACTCCTTTTGGTCGCTTTATCGCGGGCGTGATCGGCTTTCTCAATATTGCCATCGTGGTGATTCCCACGGGGATTATCGCTTCTGGCTTTTTAGAAGTATTAGAAGAGAAGAAAATTGAGTCGCAATATAAGATTTTGCGGAATGCCTTTCGACCTAAATTTAATCCCTCACTCAAAATTATACTTCACGAACGCCCTCGTACGGTATTTACCCTACAAAACTCGCTTTTCATTCATCAGAATAACCTCTTCCGAATTCTGGAAACCAAGCCCGGTTTTCGTCTGCGAGCAGTACAATCGGATGCCAATGAAAAATACAGTGATGTCAATTTAGTGGAATACTACGGCTACGGAACCCTTACGCTCTACGGGGTGAAGCGGCTCCTCCCGAACGCTCCCGCCACGGTCATTTGCCCGGCAGCCTTTGTCCAGAAAGGAATTGGCTATTTTGCTTACGCCATCAGTGAGGTATTCCAGTGTAATTTGATTTCTAATGAATTGTTTCTGATGAATTCCTTGGATATGCAATACGACGCGAGCTTTCTCTATAACGCTGATTATTACACGAAAGAAAAACTCCCCACCTCGAAAAAAAAGTTGCAGGAAGTGCCTCTGACCAAAAGGGCACTCCTCGAGTTCCGAAAGCACATTGCCCAACAGGCGCCACACGGTCCCAGGTTGCTTTTCCTGAGTGATCGCTGGGTAAAAGATTTTGAAATTCAAGCCTTAGATGCCAACCTCAGCCAAAAGAATGACTTATTCGGATGGTTGTATCAGCGAAACCTCAAAAGTTATGTGATCTTGATTAGTGAAACTCGCTTGAACAATTACTTGTTTTTTGATTTGATTGCCGAAGTAGCTGATAAAATCAAAGCAGAAAAGCTCTTAGCCGTGGACAGCCCTCCCCCCTTAAAAAATTAGCCACTCATTCAATTGTATAGCCTATCTGAAAAAGAGCATACTTAGATTTGATGTAGCCCCTCGTTAATTAAATATGTTTTGATTTATCTTGAACTAGTTCACCATTTTTCTATTTTATTTTCCTTCTTTTTGCGCCCGAATAAGAAGAGAAACTTTCTTACCCATCTTAATTTTTTTTGTAGCCAAGTGGTCTATTATCTATGAAGCTGAATCTCGCATTTTACTACCAATTTGTCTGCGTTCTTTGGATTGTGTCCCATACAATGGTTCAGGCGCAAGACGAAGAATCTGAATCTGCTGAAACTAACCAAACTACTGTCTCCGAATTGTTTGAGAAAATTAGCGAACGGGTAACTCCCTACGGGAAAATCTACTTGGGTTTGGGTGCAAACGAGAATGGAGAAGTGGGTGTTGCTAATGGAACACCGCGTGTTGGTCTGAAGCTACATCATTCTATTTTTAAGGATGATCCTGATAAACTGAAAGTTATCGGCCGTGTTGAGCTGGGTTTGAATCTCGTCTCTCGAGATGAAAGCATTATCTTCTCTCCTGACCCCGGTACGGCAGAGGCTCGGGCGAATGACGCTGTTTTCACCCGATTGGGTTACTTGGGCTTTTCCTACCGAGATCTATCATTCACTTTTGGTAAAGATAACTCGGTCTATTATCTCTTAGGAGCCGAAGAGGTAGATCAAGCACTCGCCTTTGGGGGTGAAGCGATTGGTGTCTGGAACGCGGAAGGTGATGGCGGTATCTCGGGTACCGGGCGTCCTAATCAGGTCATTACTGTGAAGTATGAAGGAGAGCACCTGAAAATCGGTGTACAGGCTCAGGCTAGAAATATCTCTGAAAATAATGAGACATTTGATACCTACGGGTTTGGTATCAACTATTCCGTAGGAGGTTTTGGAATTGGATTGGGTTACAACAAGGTCTTGGATGGCGTAGAAGACCCTGAAATTAACCAAGCCGCCGAAGATGATGAGGCATTTGTGGTCTCTGCCTCTTACGAGTGGGAACGCTTCGTAGTGGCAGGTTCTTATCATCGTTTTTCTCAACACGAAATCGTTACGCTGGAAGATGGGGAGGATATTTTTTATGACGGGGAAGGTGTCGAGGTCTATCTAAAATACCTATTCACTCCTTCTCTTCGGTGGCACGTAGCTACAGTTCTTAACCTTCTCTATCCTCAAGCGGGTCAAGATCTGGGGGATTATAATTTCAGATTTGGGGTTTTGGAGTTGGCTTACCGTTTTGAGGAAGATAGCTATGTTTTCCTGACCAATCAAATTGATTTCAGCAAAGATATTGATGGCTCTGATCGCTTACCGAGCGTCTTTGGTTTGGGGGTTGAGTTTGCTTTTTGAGTAGTGAATGATTTATCAACCAAATCCCTCGGTTAAGAGCAACTATGCCTGATAGACAGCTCACGCTCCTGATTCAGGTGCCAAGATTTCCAGCAGGGTTTCTATCGTGCCGTCGGTTTCTTCTGTTGCAAGGCTAATCTGGCTAGATTTAGTTTTTTATATTTGAGTTTACGATTATTAAAAAAAACCTCCCGATCTCAAGATTGGGAAGTTTTTTTTAGTTTTATACTTACAGTTACCAGTTGTGGCGGCATCAATTTAGGGTTGTAAAACAGCAGCAATAGCTCCGTTTTCTAGTCTTTGGCTTATAAAGACTGCTCGTTTTTATTTTTAAAAAATGCTTATTGAGCCAGCTATTTTTCCAAAAGCTGTACTTGTAGCTCCTTCGTCTGCGGAAAAGGCCATAAAAAAGTCACTCCCTGAGAAGTGGCCTTCAAAAATAATAAATAGCCCCAAGAGCCATTACGCATTTATTCCTTGCTAAGGGTGAGCGTTCCTCCACCAAAAGCTCCGTCTCCATCAAAGATCACATAAGCTATTTCAATGCCTCCATCACAAGTAGAAATCGAGCCTACTGCGGTGCTCTCAGCTTGAAAATTTCCATTTCCCCCTGTAAATCCAATGGGAGCTTGTAATTCTTGAGCAGGAATGCCCACGCTCAAATTATCTGGATCAAACTCCAAATAAATGGTTCTAGCCGCTACTCCCAGCTCTGAAAGACTGTGAAAATCCTCTACGAGCACACGATTGGGCGCACTGGGATCGATACTCAGGCTTACCGAATAGCTCGTGAACCCAAAGGCATTACCAGGGTCTTCGGCTAAATAACTTCCCGTAAAAACTGGTAAGTCAAAAGTGCAGTCATCATCACTGATATTGACAACCGTTGAGCTTCGGTTGCCATCTGACCCCGGAAAGCCCAGTACCAAGCCCGAACTCGAGGACTGCAGCTCTAGTGTAACCTGTTTTGCCCCGTCTGCCTCCGGATTATCTACAGGAGCCAAGATAATGAAGCCTTGTGCTTGTCCGGCTGGGATCACAATTTGTCCTTCGCCGCTAGTAATATTGAAAGTACCACTAGCATCTGCATTATCTGCTGTGAAAACCGCATTAGTACTGAAAGTAATCGTTTCCTCGCCAGAGAGGTCTGCCGTAGACCTTGCAACCGGAATCATCAAGGCTTTTCCGCTTTCGCTGACCGTCGCACTGGGATTTAAAAACCTCACAAAGTCAGGACCTTGATAGGTTAGGTTGACCTCATCGGGTAGGTTTTCGCAGGCAAAAGCGATGACAATACAGCAAAAAAACAAGGGAACGCGATATATGGATGTAATTTTAATTTTTTGCATAGAATGGCTACTTTAATAATTTTCGTTCTGGATAATATTAGGATTGGCAAAGACTTCTCCCTGAGGAATAGGCCAAGTTCGACGGAAATCACCTGCTTCTAAAGGGCCACAGGGATCACATTCTCCAACCCGAAACACGGGTTCTCCAGTTCTTCTCAGGTCAAACCAACGGTGTCCCTCGTAGGCCAGTTCTTTTTGGCGTTCCGTGGCGATGGCATTCCGTAGAGCTGCAGTTCCCAAGGTAGGCGTATTGGGGTCATAGCCTTCAATGCGGTTAGCTCTCAAGGTATTGAGGTCGGCCATAGCCAAATCATTCTGGCTAGTTTCTAAGTAGGCTTCGGCACGAATCAAATACATTTCAGCGGTTCTCAATAAGATCAAATCCACGATACCATCTCCATTACCCTGATACTTTTGGATAACATCAGAGCCTTCGTCAGTAGGTTCGCGTATCAGAAAATAAGTGTCGTATCGCACATCATTGACTGGATCGTACAAGGCCAGCAATTGGTTCGAAGGCTTCCAACTTACCTGATCTGTACTCTCACGCCAGAGGTTTTGCCCTAGTGAAGTACCAACTCCGGGTATTTCACTCAATTTAAAGATTACCTCGTTTACATTTTCCCCTTCACCATTGATCCACATATCAGGGAAATCGGTGAGGGATACTAGTGAAGAAGCATTAATCACCTCGGTAGCACTCGCGATCGCCTGTTGATAATTCCCTTGATAAAGGTAGACCCGAGCCATCAAGGCCGTAACCGCCTGTTGGGTGATGCGGGTTTTGCTAGGAGAATTTTGATTGAGCAAGCCTTTGGCTTCACTCAAATCTTGCAATACTTGGTTATACACGGTGCTTACCGTTTGCCGAGGCGGTGTACTGATTTCAGAAACCAACATGACAGGTATTCCTAAGTGGCTAGCATCGGCGGTGGCTCCGTAGGGCTGTGCATACAATCTTACCAAATCAAAGTGTGCCATTGCCCGCCAAGCTAAAGCTTCTCCGCGGATTTGATTTTTGACGTTCACACCACCAGCTATATCATCTAGTCTACCCAGCAGAACATTGGCGCGATTGATCGTAGAGTAAGCATCATTCCAGATATTGGTTTGTGGATTACCTCCTGCACCTGTGGCCTGATAAGCCCAAGTGTATTCGGTGGTATATCCTCCTAAATTATCAGGAGCTAAACGCACGTGATCGGCCATAATATCAGGCGTAAGAAAATAATCTCCGTTGTAGTAGCCTCCGGCGATGGAGTACACACCAAGTAGTGCCTGCTCGGCATCCTCGATGTTTTCAATGGCGCGGTCAGTCGGTATGGTATCTTGTGGCTGTATGTCTATCACATCCTCACAGGATATTAAGCTCATCAACAGCACGATGAATGTATATTTTATTCTCATCTAGAAATTAATTTGTTCGTTTTAGAAAATTAGTATTGGCTAAAAGCCCAAGTCCACCCCAAAGGAGAAAATACGAGGTGTAGGATACTCAAACTGATTGATATTATTGTTAATATCAGGATCAAGTCCAGTATATTCTGTTAGTGTCCATAGGTTTTGTCCCTGTACAAACACTCGGATACTACGCATAGCCAAACGGCTAATCCAGCGGTTCGGCAGACTATAAGAAAGCGTAATATTCCTCAACCTCACGAAATCACCTCTTTCTAGATAGCGGCTCGAGAAAGCATTATTGGTATTGGGGCGTGGTATGTCTGTAATCTGTCCAGGCTCTGACCAAAAATCAAGCATGTAAGTGGGCTGATTCCAGTTAGCAAATTGTGCTACCGAAGGGCCGATTAGAATCCAATTGACATTACTAATTAGTTCGTGGCCAGCTAAGAAATTGAAGAATACAGACAGATCAAAACGACCTATGTTCTCATCTCCGTAAGAAAAAGTGTTGGTAAAACCACCCGTATAAGGAGGCGTGTTGGTTCCAAAAGTACGATTATCATCATTGGAGGGGTTGGTAGTCAGATTACCATTGACATCTCGGAAAAGCTCTAAACCAGTGGCTGGATCAACTCCGGCAAAATCAGGTACATAGTGCGTGCCAATTGGCAAGCCTTCCCTGACAATGGCCGTACCCTGTATGAATTGGTCTACTTGCCCTAGATCAAGGATTTCATTTTGATTATAAGAAAAATTCACATCTGTAGACCAAGTAAAATTACCAGCCTGTACATTCACGGTACGTAAAGCGATTTCTATCCCTCGATTCCGTAGCTTCCCACTATTGCGTTCTAGTTGCGTGAAACCAGAGGTACGGGAAAGTTCGGTTTCTACAAAAAGGCGATCCACCACCTCGTTGTAAAGATCTATACTACCAGAAATGCGATTACCGAGGAAGCCGAAATCAATTCCAATATTAAGCTTATTGACCTCCTCCCAAGTCAAGTCAGGATCAGCTAAGGAAACAGGGCGAATGGCTTGATTACCGTCATAGTTAATTTGGGCATCCCATTCGGCAATAGCCGCAAAATCGCCAATTCCTAGCTGGTTACCCACCGTACCGTAGCTAGCTCTTAGTCTCAGGGTAGAGAGGAAGTTGGCATTTTGTAAGAACGCTTCCTGAGCAGCATCCCAAGTAAATCCTACGTTCCAGAAAGTGGCAAAGCGGCGATTTGAGCCAAATTTAGAAGAGCCGTCTCTACGTACTCCGGCCTTAATCGTGTAGCGTCCATCGTAGGTATAATTGGCTTCTGCGAAATAAGAAATAATCCGACTCTCTGTGCCCGAACCTCCCACATCTGGTAAAAAGACTTCGGAGCCATTGGTAATTCCTGCCGGCGATTGTCCTAGTTTGGGATTCAAGCCAAAGCCAGAATAATCAAAGGCCGTTTGTGCTAGGGAATAAATTTCATTAAAGAGATAGACATCTACTTCGTGTTTATCGCCGAAAGCGCGAGAATAGCTCAGGGTGGTGGTTCCCGTGTAGGAAAAGATTTCGTTATAATCTTTATCCAATCTCCCCTCCCCTCCTACGGATACGTTCGGGTCTTGCCCAAAGACCGAAGTAGGATCGGCAAAAAAAGTTTCGGTACGTCTCAGGTAATCCAAACCCCAATTCGTCTTTACAGATAATCCTTCTATTCCAGGAATATCATATTCAATAAAAAAGCTCCCCACTCCTTTAAACTCGTCGCGTCGGTTATCATTTAATTCGGTTTCGCGGATAATATTTCTACCCACCGCGGGCACGGTAAATTCTCCAGTTTCAGGATCTCTGACCTGTTCATAAGGATTGTAGAGATAAACGGTTACGAAGGGATTGTTCAGATTCACGCCAGTAGCTTCTATAAAAGAAGATTTAGAGCCTCCCACGGTCAGATTTACCCCGAAGGTCAAGCGATCGGTGGCTTTTTGTGAAAGATTCAGCCGCGCGGTAACTCGATCTAGACTGGAGCGCCAAGTAATTCCTTCTTGGGTAAAATAATTTAAGGAAGCATAGAAACTTGTTTTTTCGTTTCCTCCCCGAGCATTGATTTCGTGAGATTGGTGGAATCCAGTTCTAAAAAACTCATCTCTCCAATCGGTATTGATATTTGAAAATTCGCTGATCAGTCCATTGGCCTGATCTTGACTCAGGAAATTAGGATTACTTGGGTCCAAAAGTGTTCGGATCCAAATTTCACCCGCTCTTCCTACGCCTGTGAAATTTCCCTGACTCGCATTGAATTCTGCTAATTTTTTCTCATATTCAATTTTCTGGGACGTATTCATCATATCAAACTCGTCTCGGGTGCGTGTAGTCCATCCATGCTGAAAACGGTAATTGAGTTGCGTCTTACCACTTTTCCCCTTCTTCGTAGTAATGACGATCACCCCATTTCCCCCTCTCGACCCATAGATCGAGGTAGCGGCCGCATCTTTTAGTACATCCACCCTTTCTATATCATTAGGATTGAGTGTAGCAAATACATTATCACTGATGGCTACCCCATCTAGGATGTACAAAGGCTCACCCGAACCTAATACATTGAGTAGAGAAGCACTCCCTCTAATCAAAACCCTGCCCGCAGTTCCCGGTTGTCCACTTTCTGTTCTTAGTAACAAGCCAGGAGCCTGTCCTTGCAAGATTTGATCAAAAGTAGCCATAGGAACCTGCTCAATAGATTCTGCATTGACCGTAGAAACTGCTCCTGCTAATTTTTCTTTGGAGGTTTCGCGGTATCCCGTGACCACGATCTCATCTAGTTCGGATACGTCTTCCTTCATCTGGATGTTGATTGTGGCTTGTGTTCCGATAATAACCTCTTGGTTGAGTAAACCCACGGCTTGAAAAACGATGGTACTTCCTTCGGAGGCAGTCAGTTGGTATGCTCCATTGATATCAGTAACGGTACCCGTGGTTGTTCCTTTCAAGAATACACTTACCCCCGGAAGTGGTTCTCTGGTTTGAGCATCGGTTACCTTTCCACTGATGACCTTATCTTGTGCTCCCAGCAACCCCGTTGATAAAAGTATCACACCTATACAAATGAGTAATTTTTGCTTCATAGAGTTTTTTTTAGCATTTTAAAAATTCATTAAGGCATCTTGTGTACGAGCAGAAAATCAGCAATTCTTAGCCAAAATTCATAGCTTTACAGAGATGCTTCTACTAAAAAAAACCGATTAGCGCAGAAACTGAACTCGAATATACCAACGCCGCTTTCTCCTATACTAAATTTATGCTGTTATCTATCAATTAATTGGTAGATGCTTTTGCGAGTTTGGCGGTGAATTTAGAGCTATTTTGTCAATTTTAATTTATTCTCACCTGTTCTATAAGGGCTCCGAACAGGTACGAGAAAAATGGAATGAAAACTCTTATTTTTCGCCCTCGATGCAACGTTCTTCCGAGATTCGGTGTCTTTTCATTGAAATCAAAACCATATAAATTATTCCCTATGAAAAAATTTACGTGCATTTTTGCTTTTTTCTTGTTGTTAATATTTTCTATTTCTTCCCTACAAGCTCAAAATATCTTAGCAGAAGCTTCTTTTTCAGCAGAAGGAATTGACCGCCTCGAGGTAGAGGGCCAGTTTTGTCCCGTGGTTGTCGCTTCTACTAATACTAATCTTGTGGAATTTAAAGGACAAATCACCAGCAAATCACGTGGTGGGAACTTTCAAATCAAGCACGAGCGACAGGGTAATACCCTCCGGGTATGGATCGAGCGGTCAGGGAAATTACGCTGGATGAACATCCAAGGGTCTTTGGATTTTAAAGTGCCTCAGAACCTCGACCTAGATATTTCTAACTCCTCGGGTAGTGTCCGGGTTTCGGGGCTAATTTCTCAACATTTCCGCGTGCAGACCTCTTCAGGTAGTATTCGCGGTGAAAATATTCAAGCTCCGGCCACTTTCAAATCTTCTTCTGGTAGTATCAAGGTAGTAAATCTGAAAGGTAACGTAGAAGCTAAAAGTAGCTCGGGAAGCCAAAAATGGGAAAAAATAACCGGAGACATCCAAACGCAAGCGTCTTCGGGAGGAATCCAATTTGAGCAATTAAACGGGAACATTCGTGCCACCACTAGTTCGGGTACGATCCGTTTGGCTTCCGTACAAGGAACTTTGAATTTGGAAGCTTCCTCGGGTAGCTTGACGGGTAAAGCGGTTAAGCTCTCTGGCAAAAATTACTTTGAGACCAGCTCTGGCTCTATCCGCATGGAATTGATCAACAACTTAGATGACTTTAGCTTTGATCTAAAAAGTAATTCGGGAAGTATCTACGTAGGAGGAGAACGGGCGAAGGATCGCTATTTATCACAATCTGAGGACAAGCCTTTTCAGATTACAGGCGTATCTTCCTCTGGTAGCCAACGCTATTCCAAAAACTGATTTTCTGACCTTTTTCTAGACTATCCTTAAATATCCATCCGAATATGCTCTTTAAGAGGGCATCTCTGAAACTCGCCCGTACTTTATAGGCGAGTTTTTTTAAGATTTACGATCGGGTCAGCTTAAAATTCGGCATTTTGTGGCGTACGCGGGAAAGGAATCACATCACGAATATTCCCCATCCCGGTTACAAATTGCACCAATCGCTCAAAGCCTAATCCAAAACCACTATGAGGGGCGGTGCCAAATTTGCGTGTTTCTAGATACCACCAGAGTTCCTCGGCTGGCACTTGCATCTCTTCCATTCTCTGGAGCAGTCTATCGTAGTCTTCTTCTCTCTGGGAGCCACCTACGATTTCTCCGATCCCTGGGAAAAGAATATCCATAGCTCTTACCGTTTTATCATCGTCGTTTTGCTTCATGTAAAAAGCTTTGATATCCTTTGGGTAATCATAAAGAATAACCGGTTTTTTAAAGTGCTTTTCCACTAAGTAACGCTCGTGTTCCGACTGCAGATCTATTCCCCATTCCACAGGATATTGGAACTTTTTCTTCTTATGAGGTTTAGAGTTCAGCAAAATGTCAATGGCTTCGGTATAGGATAAACGCTCGAATTCGTTTTCTACAACGAATTTGAGCTTCTCGAGTAATCCTAAGTCGCTTCGTTCTTCCTTCTTTTTGGCTTGATTTTCTTTATCAAACCTTTGGTCTAGAAATGTTAAATCTTCCGAACAATGATGGAGTGCGTAAGTAATGATCTGTTTCAGGAAATCTTCGGCCAAGTCTTGATTATCTTTAGCGTCATAAAAAGCCATTTCGGGTTCAATCATCCAGAATTCAGCCAAGTGGCGCGTGGTGTTCGAGTTTTCTGCCCGAAAAGTAGGCCCGAAGGTATAGACCTGCCCCAGACCCAAGGCTCCCAACTCTGCTTCTAACTGGCCGGATACGGTTAGGTTGGTACTTTTCCCAAAAAAATCTTCTTTGAAATTGATCTGTCCTGCTTCATCCAGAGGTGGATTTCCAAGCGGGAGCGTTGTGATTCGAAACATTTCTCCTGCGCCTTCGGCATCTGAGCCAGTGATGATGGGTGAATGCCAGTTGTAAAACCCCTTTTCGTGAAAATACTGGTGTATGGCAAAACTTAGGGCGTGTCTTACCCGAAAGATCGCCCCAAAGGTAGTCGTTCTAACTCTAAGGTGAGCTTTCTCTCTCAAAAACTCAAAGGAATGTTTTTTGGCCTGAATCGGATAATCGTCTGGGTGAGCTTTTCCTAAAACCTCGATTTGCTTCGCTTGTACCTCCGAATTCTGTCCAGTGCCTTGAGAGGCGGTGAGCGTGCCCACCACGGAGAGGCAAGCTCCGGTATTAATTTGGCTCAGTACTTCCTCTTGAAACTGTTCTGTATCTGCTACTACTTGGATATTTTGAAGGGTAGAACCATCATTGAGAGTAATGAAAGCAACGTTCTTACTTCCTCGCTTGTTGCGCACCCATCCTTTTACCTGCACCTCTTGGTCGTAGTCGGTCGAGACCAATAATTGTTTGATACTTTTTCTCATGTTTCTAAAGTTAGTAAATAGCAGATTGTATTTGTTTGAAGCTTTTCCTTATGGCACAAAGATAATATTTTTCTTCGTTCCCTGTTTTCAGCGAATCTTCGTTTTTGTAATTGTTTACGGATTCCTTTTAGGAATTTTGTTGCTCCTCAGCTAAATAAAACAAAAAAAAGGATTGACCAAAAGTCAATCCTCCAAGCGTATTTATGGGTTTCTCTATTTAAGAGATTAATCCTTTTTCTCTTCGTTTTCTCCTTCGCCTTTGCTTTCTCCCCCATTATTTTCAGGAGTTTCTGAGGCTTCTGCTTGAGGTGCTTCTTCCTTTTGAGGTGTTGCTTCCACCGTTGGTTCTTTGGTTTCTGCCTGAGGAGTTTTTTCTTGAGTTTTTTCTTCAGACTTTTGCTCTTTCTTTTCTTCGGTTTTAGCCTGAGTACTTTGCTCAGTATCTTTATTCTTTTTACCTCCTCTTCTACGACGACCACCACGGCGGGTTTTGCTAGCTTTTTCTTCTTCTTCGATGGTCGTGTTGAAATCCACGAGCTCCATCATACACATTTCAGCATTATCTCCTAGTCGTTTGCCCAATTTGATAATCCGGGTGTATCCACCTGGACGATTGGCGATTTTGTCAGCTACTTCTTCGAAGAGCTCTTTTACTGCATATTTGTTTTGGAGATAAGAAAAAATGGTACGACGAGAGTGCATCGTATCATTCTTAGACTTTGTCAACAAAGGTTCCACGTACTTGCGTAAAGCTTTGGCTTTAGCTATGGTCGTGTGGATTCGTTTATGTAAAATCAGAGAGGCCGCCATGTTTGACATCATAGCTTTGCGGTGCGTAGCCGTTCTCCCTAAGTGGTTAATTGATTTTCCGTGTCTCATCGCTCAAATGCTTGTAATATATCCTCTTGTAGAAAAATCTATAAATATTTTATGTAATTAATCCTCTTCTAATTTGTACTTACTTACATCCATTCCGAAGGAAAGGTTTTTCTCGGCGACCAGTTGCTCGAGTTCAGTCAGTGATTTTTTTCCAAAATTTCTAAACTTCATCATATCAGCAATTTCTAGCTTTACTAGATCGCCTAGAGTTCGGATATCGGCAGACTTAAGACAGTTGTAAGCTCTTACGGACAAATCCAAATCACTGATTGGTGTTTTGAGCATTTTACGCATATGTAAGAAATGCTCATCTACTTGCTCCACTTCGTCTTGTTTCTCGGTATTGAGCGTAATATTTTGATCTGTAAATAACATAAAATGCTGGATCAAAATATTGGCAGCTCCTTTGAGGGCGTCTTCGGGATGAATAGAGCCATCCGTTTCGATATCTAGGGTAAGTTTTTCGTAGTCAGTCTTTTGCTCAACTCGGAAGTTTTCCACACTATACTTCACATTCTCGATAGGAGTGAAGATGGAGTCAATGGCAATGTATCCAGTCAGTTGATCGTTATTGTGCTTCTCTTCGGCGGAGACATAGCCTCTCCCTTTTTCTACCAGAATTTCGAGTTCCAAGTCTACCGATTCATCTAGGTTGCAAATAACCAAATCTGGATTTAGAATCTCAAAAGAAGAAGTGTATTTGGCGATATCTCCGGCTTTGAGCGTATCTTGGTTACGTGCAAAAACCACAACCTTGTTATCAACCACGTCGGAAATTTTCTTGAAACGAACTTTCTTGAGGTTCAAAATAATCTCTGAAACATCCTGAACAACTCCTTTGATCGCTGAAAACTCGTGGAGTACCCCAGGGATTCTGATACTAGTGATGGCGTAACCTTCTAGGGAGGAGAGTAGAATACGACGAATCGCATTTCCGATGGTTACTCCATAGCCTCTTTCTAATGGTTTGAATTCAAATAGACCGTGGAAGTCATCTGCTTTCTCCATTAGAACCTTTTCAGGCATTTGGAATGATAAAATTGACATAGATTTTTATTTTCAGTTTCTTAAAAATACTAACTCCTGACCCAGAAATAAAGCCAAGCTGTGGATTATTTAGAGTAAAGCTCCACAATCAGTTGTTCCTGTACCTTCTCTGGTATCTGATCTCTCTCGGGATAGGCCATAAACTTACCTGCCATACTATTTTCATCCCACTCGAGCCAATTAAAGCGCTTTTGATTGGCAGAAGCCAAGCTATCACTAACCACTTCCAAAGATTTGGACTTCTCTCGAACCGAGACAATATCGCCTGGTCTGAGTGAAAAAGAGGGAACATTCACGATCTCTCCATTTACCAAGATATGCTTGTGTGAGACTAGCTGTCTAGCGCCACGACGCGTGGTAGCAATTCCTAAGCGATAAACGGTATTATCTAGTCTTGCTTCCAAGAACTTGAGTAGGTTTTCACCCGTGATTCCTTCTTTGGCAGCGGCTTTTTTGAAAAGGTTCGAGAATTGTCGCTCGAGCACCCCATAAATGTACTTAGCCTTTTGTTTTTCGGCTAGCTGAATGGCATATTCAGATTGCTTTCTACGACGCTTGTTACCGTGTTGGCCAGGAGGATAACTTTTCTTCTGCAAAGCTTTGCTTGGTCCAAGGATAGGCTCTCCAAACTTTCTTGCAATTTTAGATCTCGGCCCTGTATATCTTGCCATTTACTTTTCTGTTTATCTTTCTTTTAAATAAAATGTTATAAACTCCAAGGTCTTGCTAAGATGGGTTGGAGTTATACAAATTTGACGTTTAATATTAAACTCTACGACGTTTGGGAGGTCTACAACCATTGTGAGGAAGCGGGGTCACGTCTCTAATTGCAATTACTTCAATACCAGAGTTTTGGATGGTACGGATTGCTGATTCTCTTCCTGCGCCTGGCCCTTTCACAAAGACTTCTACTTTACGCAGACCAGCTTCATAAGCGGTTTTGGCACAATCCGAAGCGGCTACCTGCGCGGCGTAGGGCGTGTTCTTTTTGGAACCCTTAAATCCCATTTTACCAGCAGAAGCCCAAGAGATCACCTGCCCGGTAGAGTTGGTCAGAGAGATGATAATATTGTTGAACGAAGCTTTGATGTGTGCTTGACCCACTGCCTCCACGGCTACTACTCGCTTCTTTGCTTTGTCCTTTCTTTTTTGGCTCATAAGGTCTTATATCAAAAGACTTGTATAAAATAAATAAAAGAATTACTTAGTGGCTTTCTTCTTATTTGCCACGGTTTTGCGCTTACCTTTGCGTGTACGAGCGTTATTTTTGGTTTTCTGACCACGTACAGGCAGTCCTTTACGGTGGCGTATACCCCGATAACATCCTATATCCATGAGACGCTTAATGCTAAGTTGCACCTCAGATTTGAGTGCTCCCTCCACCTTAAATTCATTGTTGATAATATTTCTGATAGAGGTGGATTCGTCATCACTCCAGTCCATAACCTTTTTAGCGGGGTCAATCCCAGCTTTATCAAGGATCATACGGGCTCGGCTCTTACCAATACCATAGATATAGGTCAGGCTTACTTCACCTCTTTTACGGTCGGGTATATCTACTCCTGCAATTCTAGCCATAATTAATTAACCTTGTCTTTGTTTATATCGAGGATTCTTTTTGTTAATCACGTAAAGCTTCCCTTTTCTGCGAATGATTTTGCAGTCAGCGCTTCTCTTCTTGATTGATGCTTTAACTTTCATAAATATCTTTATTTTAATTACTTATAACGATACACGATTCTTCCCTTAGATAAATCGTAGGGAGACATTTCTAATTTCACTTTATCGCCGGGTAAAATCTTAATATAATTCATTCTCATCTTACCAGAAATATGTGCGGTTACTTCGTGTCCGTTTTGTAGTTCTACTCTAAACATGGCATTAGACAGTGCTTCTGTAATCACACCATCTTGCTCAATAGAAGGTTGCTTAGCCATAAGAATTTTCGTTTTTGTTTTATTCTAATATATATTCTTTTTCTATAAACTCAAAAGTAGTCAAAATGTCACAGGTGCCATTGTTGATGGCCACCGTGTGTTCAAAATGCGCAGACGGTAATCGGTCAGCCGTGCGGATGGTCCATCCGTCTTCATCTTGAACAACATTTCGCTTACCTAAGTTTACCATAGGCTCGATGGCTATAACTAGCCCTTCTTTGAGTTTGGTTCCTCGGCCTCTTTTGCCAAAGTTTGGAACTTCGGGAGACTCGTGCAGGGATTTACCCAATCCGTGTCCCACTAGTTCTCTAATGATAGTAAAGTTATTAGCCTCTACGTACCTTTGTATTGTATGGCTAATATCACCAATACGACTACCTACACGTGCTGATTCAATTCCTTTATATAGGGACTCCTTCGTTATTTGAAGGAGTTTCTTTACTTCGGGGCTAACGGAACCTACTGCATAAGTGTAGGCACTATCGCTGTGGAATCCATTCAAGAATACTCCACAATCTATAGAGATAATGTCTCCGTCTTTCAGCTCGTAGTCGCCAGGAATACCGTGTACGACTGCTTCATTGACAGAAATACAAAGCGAGCCTGGAAAATCGTTGTATCCTTTGAAAGAAGGGTGTCCCCCGTGATCTCTTATGAACTCTTCTGCGATTCGGTCTAGCTCAATGGTCTTGACACCGGGCTTGATTAATTTTGCCACTTCTCCGTGCGTTTTTCCTAGCACGAGGGCACTTTGGCGAATCAGTTCTATTTCATCTTTGGTCTTGTAAAAGATCATCTTTCTCTAGGTCGTCACAGCCATATTTTGAGAGCGTCCCTTGATCTTGCCAGATTTCATAAGACCTTCGTAGCGACGCATCAATAGATAACTGTTAATCTGCTGTAAAGTATCTAAAATCACACCCACCATAATCAAAAGGGAAGTACCTCCATAGAATTGGGAAAACTCTTGGGTAACTCCTAAACGAACGGCAAAGGCTGGAAAAATGGCTACCAGAGCCAAAAATAAAGCACCGGGTAGGGTAATTCTTGATAATATTGTATCTATAAACTCTGAGGTTTGTGGCCCAGGCTTGACCCCCGGAATAAAACCGTTATTTCTCTTTATATCTTCTGCAATCCGATTGGGATCAACTTGAATGGCCGTGTAGAAATAGGTGAATAGTACAATCAACAGGGCAAACAAAATGTTGTATCCAACTGAGGTGTAATCAGAAAAAGTGGTCGCCATCCAGTTGCCAAAATCAGTATCAGCCATCCCCGGGATGGATGGAATCAAAGCAGGAAGAAACATCAATGACTGGGCGAAGATAATAGGCATTACCCCGGCTGCATTTACTTTCAAAGGAATATATTGTCTTTGACCAGATCCATAGACTTTGTTGCCAACTACTTGCTTTGCATATTGAACAGGGACTCTCCGAGTAGCTTGAGTCAACATCACCACTGCCATCACTACGAAGAAGAGTACAATCAACTCGATGATAAATATCAGGAAGTTTTGATCAAAACGGGCACTTCCCTCTTGAAAGAGTGCTGCTGGCAGACGGGAGATAATCCCGATCATAATAAGCATGGAAATTCCGTTCCCAATGCCTCGTTCAGTGATTCTCTCTCCCAGCCACATCGTAAACATAGTACCTGTGGTAAGGATTACCATAGAAGAGATAATGAAGAACCAATAATCCACCATGACCGCATCCGTATTGATGGTAGAGGTCAAATAACCAAAGGATTGCGCCATGGTAACCACGATCGTGAGATAACGTGTGATTTGTGTAATCTTTTTTCGTCCTGATTCTCCTTCCTTTTGTAACTTCTGAAAATAGGGTACAGCCACAGTAAGCAACTGAATCACGATGGAGGCAGAGATGTAGGGCATAATCCCTAGCGCAAGGATAGCCGCCTTACTAAATGCACCTCCTAAGAATGTATCGATAAGCCCTCCTAAGCCACCGAAGGCTCCCATACTACCAAGCACATCCAAACGGTCGGGATCAATCCCCGGTAGTACCACAAATGAGCCTAAACGGAAAACGAGCAAAAGCAAAAGGGTGTAAATGATCCTTCTGCGTAGCTCTTCAATGGCAAATATGTTGCGGACGGTTGTGATAAATTTTTTCATAAATTCAAATTGCTTGGCTTTTTGATTAATTAATCCCTATGGATTTAGCTGATAATACCAACTTTTCCTCCCAGTTTCTCAATGGTTTCCTGAGCTGACTTTGAGAAAGCGTGGGCTTGTACTTCAACTGCGTCTTTTAGTTCTCCTCGACCGAGTATTTTTACTAAATCTCCCTTAGAAGCAAGACCATTTGCTTTAAGTAGTTCTAAATCTACCTTGTTGGTCTGTGTTTTTTCTAGGAGTTTTTGAATTTCATCTAAGTTAATGGGCTTGTAAGCCACTCGGTTTCTATTCTTGAAACCAAACTTGGGTATTCTTCTTTGCAGTGGCATCTGCCCTCCTTCAAAGCCGAGCTTCTTACTGAAGCCTGAACGAGAAGCAGCTCCTTTGTGCCCTTTGGTAGAAGTGCCACCACGTCCAGAACCTTGTCCTCTACCAATTCTTTTTCGTTTCTTCACCGAGCCGTCAGCGGGCTTTAAGCTATGTAAGTTCATTTTGTTCTTTTAATTATGTAGCGGTTTAAACTTCTTCAACTACTACCAAGTGGTTCACTTTGTTGACCATTCCCAAAATTTGTGGGGTAGCTTCTACTTCTACAGTCTTGTTAATTTTCCCCAAACCCAAAGCTTGAATGGTTGCTTTTTGTTTCTGGGGGCGATCAATGGTACTCCTGATTTGTGTAATTTTAATCTTTGCCATGTCTGTCTCTCTAATATACCAATTTATCCATTAAAAACCTGAGCCAGAGAGACTCCTCTTTGCTCTGCTACTTGATGAGGTGCTTTCATTTTGAGTAGGGCATCGAAAGTAGCTTTGACTACGTTGTGCGGGTTTGAAGAGCCTTTGGATTTGGCGAGTACATCTTTCACTCCGGCGCTTTCTAAGACAGCACGCATGGCTCCTCCTGCGATTACGCCCGTTCCAGGAGCGGCAGGTTTAAGGAGCACGAGTCCACCACTGTATTTACCAATCATTTCGTGGGGGATAGTACCTTTGAGAATGGGAACTTTTACCATATTCTTCTTCGCATCTTCAACCCCTTTATTAATTGCGTCCGTTACCTCATTAGCTTTTCCTAATCCATAGCCCACGATTCCGTCGCCATTACCCACCACTACGATCGCGGAGAAACTAAAGCGTCGTCCACCTTTCACTACTTTGGCCACGCGATTAATCGCTACGACCTTTTCTTTCATCTCTTGTCCGCTTTCGCTAGCTTTGATTGATTTGGATTTTTTCTTGTTCTGCGCCATATCTAATTATATTCCCTTTTGCTTGCTCTTAATAATATTCGGATATCCTAAATGATCTAAAAAATTAGTCCTTCTTCTCTGGCTCCATCGGCCAAGGCTTTGACTTTTCCGTGAAAAATGTACCCATTACGATCAAATACTACTTTTTCCACGCCAGCTTCTTTGGCTTTTCGAGCTAATATTTTCCCTACTTCTTGCGCAGTACCAACTGTCGTATTTTTCACTTTCTCGCCTTCTAAGTCTAGGGTTGAGGCACTAGCAAGAGTTACTCCTTTCACGTCGTCAATCAGTTGCGCGTAAATTGCACGGTTAGATTTGAAAACCGTAAGGCGGGGGCGCTCAGCGACTCCACTTATTTTTCGGCGAATGCTTTTCTTGATACGAAGCCTTCTACTCGTTTTTTTATTCTTTGTTGCCATCTCAATAATTATTTCTTAGCTGCGGTTTTACCTGCTTTTCTTCTAATTTGCTCGCCCTGCGTTCGGATACCTTTACCTTTATACGGTTCCACCTTTCTAAGTGATTTGACTTTGGCTACTACTTGTCCCAACAATTGTTTATCAATACTTTCTAAGGTAACGACCGGATTCTTTCCTTTTTCTGTAGTTGCTGTTACCTGCACTTCGGGAGGCATGGCGAAAAATATACCGTGTGAATAACCTAGGCTCAACTCGAGTACATTATTACTAACAGAAGCCTTGAAACCCACACCCACTACTTCTAAGTTTACCTTGTATCCTTCGGTCACACCTTGTACCATATTATTAATGAGTGAACGATAGAGACCGTGCAAGGCTTTGTATTTTTTCTGTTCATTAGGTCTCTTCACGACGATTTGTCCCTCTTCGGTGCTTACCTCGATAGTTTTATCTATTTCCTGAGAGAGCGTACCTTTGGGGCCTTTTACCGTTACTACATTTTCAGCATCTATGGATAGCTCTACCTTATCAGGAAGACTTATGGGTTTGTTACCTATTCTTGACATGATTCAATTCAAAAGATTAATATACATAACACAGAACTTCCCCACCGATATTCATTTGTCTGGCTTCTTTGTCCGTCATTATTCCACGCGAGGTAGAGAGTACGGCAATACCCAGTCCGTTGAGCACACGAGGGAGCTTATCTGCACTTACATATTTTCTAAGGCCAGGTTTACTCACTCTTTCTAAGCTGATGATAGCTGACTCTTTACTTTCAGGATCATACTTTAATGCAATTTTGATGATTCCTTGCACTGAGGCATCATCATCAAATTTATAGTTTTGTATGTATCCCTTTAGATGCAATACTTTAGTAATCTCCTTCTTCATATTAGAAGCAGGAATCTCTACCACTCTGTGCCTTGACTTGATCGCATTTCGAATGCGTGTCAAATAATCAGCTATGGGATCTGTTAACATTTCTTAATTTCAATTTTTGGCTTAAATTGAGAACTGCAAAGTTAGCACATTCTCGTCAAATATAAAAATACTACCAACTAGCTTTTTTGATGCCAGGGATTTTACCTTCGGAAGCCATTTCTCGAAAAACATTTCGGCAGATTCCGAATTTACGCATATAACCTTTAGGTCTGCCCGTGAGCTTGCAACGGTTATGGAGGCGTACAGGTGAAGCGTTTTTGGGTAATTTATCCAGTGCTTCGTAATCTCCTTCTTCTTTTAAGGTCTTTCTTTTCTCAGCGTATTTATTTACTAAGCGTTCTCTTTTTCTTTCTCGGGCAATAACAGATTTTCTAGCCATCTTTTTTCAGGTTTCTGAATTTAACTTGTTGTCTTTTGTTGATTGGCGAAGGGCATTCCCAGAGCTTTGAGCAATTCTAGCGCTTCTTCGTCAGTATTGGCACTCGTTACGAAGGTGATATCCATTCCTGAGATACGATTCACTTTATCGATACTGATTTCAGGAAAAATGATTTGCTCTTTTACTCCTAGCGTGTAGTTACCTCTGCCATCAAAGCCTTTGTTACTTACTCCTCTGAAATCTCGAACACGTGGTAAGGCCACGGTGATAAGACGGTCAATGAATTCGTACATGCGATCACCACGAAGGGTAACTCGGGCTCCGATCGGCATTCCTTCTCTCAGTTTGAAGTTCGAGATAGACTTTTTAGCGATCGTGGGCACTGCTTTCTGTCCGGTAATCATGGTCAGTTCTTCGATTCCGACATCAATCAGTTTTTTATCGGCCACGGCAGCTCCTATACCCTTATTCACGGAGACTTTTTTGATCTTGGGCACCTGCATGACAGATTTATATTGAAACTGCTTCATGAGTGCAGGCACGACTTCCTTTAAATATTTTTCTTTGACTCTGGGTATCATAATCCTATTCTTCTTCTTTCAGAGAGGTATGTTCTTTAAAATATCTTTGCAATTTTCCGTTGTCGTCGCGTTTTCTACCTGTTCTGCGAGGCTTCCCATTACTAGGGTCAATGACCATGAGGTTGCTCACGTGAACTGAGATTTCCTTCTGTACGATATCTCCTTGGGGATTGGTAGCCGAAGGTTTCATGTGCTTATATCTGAGGTTGACTCCTTCTACGACCGCACGGCGTTTTTCTAAGTCAACGGCAAGCACCTGTCCTTCTTTACCTTTATCGTTACCAGCGATTACGCGAACTCGGTCTCCTTTTTTCAGGTGTAACTTGGGTTGTTTATTTTTTCTACGCTCCATCTCTTTGGCGTTTTTCGGTATTTGTAAAAATTTAGAGCACCTCTGGTGCTAGAGATACAATTTTCATAAATTGCTTTTCTCTCAACTCACGAGCAACTGGGCCAAAAATTCGGGTACCTCTTGGTTCGTCATTCGCATTTAGTAAAACAGCGGCGTTGTCCTCAAAGCGAATATAAGAACCATCGCTTCTTCGCACGGCTTTTTTCGTACGGACGATTACGGCTCGGGAAACCGTTCCTTTCTTTAGATTACTAGAAGAAAGTGCGGATTTGACCGTTACAATAATTTTATCGCCAACACTTGCATATCTCTTTTTGGTACCCCCGAGTACACGGATACAAAGAACTTCTTTGGCACCGCTATTATCGGCTACACTTAATCTTGACTCTTGCTGTATCATGATTCAATAGTTATTTAGCTCTTTCTAAGATTTCAACGAGTCTCCAGCGTTTTCTTTTACTTAAAGGCCGACACTCCATAATTTTTACTGTATCTCCCTCGTTGCACTCCTCTTTTTCGTCGTGTACCAAAAATTTCTTCGTTTTGGTCAAGAATTTACCGTAAATAGGATGCTTAAGCTTTCTCTCTACAATCACGGTAATGGTCTTGTTCATCTTATTACTCGTGACCTTCCCTACTCTTTCTTTTCGGAAATTACGTTTCAACCCTTCCTCTACTGCTACCTCTTGGACTTCGGTAGTGGGTGTGGCCTCTTCGCTTGGGGCATCAGTGGTTTCGGTCGTGGCACTTGATGGCTCTTCCACTGGTTTGGATTCCGTGGTTTCAACGGATGGTTGTTCCTGCTCTTCCATGATCTTCAAATTTTAGGTTCCTTAGTCTTTTTCGGATAGTTCTTTGGCTCGTAACTCGGTCTGAAGACGTGCGATATAGCGTCGTGCACTTTTAATCTTCATTGGATTCTCAATAGGAGAGATCGCGTGTGCGAACTTGAGTTTTTGTAGAACTTCTTTTTCGGATTTAATCTTTTCTTTGAGCTCTTCTTTGCTCATTTCTTTAATTTCAGGATTATTCATAACCATCTATTCTTGATAATCTCTACGAATCACAAACTTGGTTTTCACTGGGAGTTTTTGCGCGGCCAAGTAGAGGGCTTTGGTAGCCACTTCTTTGCTTACTCCATCAATCTCAAATAGAATTCTACCCGGTCTAACTGGGGCTACCCAATATTCGGGAGAACCTTTTCCTTTACCCATACGCACCTCAGCGGGCTTTTTGGTAATGGGTTTGTCGGGGAAAATGCGTATCCAAATCTTTCCTTCCCGTTTCATGGTACGAGAGATGGTAATACGACAAGCCTCAATCTGACGACTAGTAATTCGTCCTGGCTCTAAGGTTTTGATGGCAAAAGACCCAAAATCTATATTGGCACCGCGTTGAGCCAGCCCTCTGATTCTACCTTTCTGTTGTTTTCTAAATTTTGTTCTCTTCGGTTGTAGCATTTTCTCCTATTTTTTTGATTTGACAGAAAATTGGTTGATCCTACTGGTTCTGCGCCTAGTTACGGCGTTTTTTGCGTTGGCCATCCCCTCTTCTTCGATTTGGTCTTTGTCTTTGTCCTGAACCCTTGTCGTCTGCCACGGCTTGGTTGGGCGACAGGTCCGGTTTGCCGTAGATTTCTTTCTTAAAAATCCATACCTTGATGCCGATTTTTCCATAGATTGTATTGGCCTCGCAAATGGCGTAGTCAATATCGGCTCTCAAGGTGTGCAGGGGAATTCTTCCTTCTTTATATTGTTCAGAACGAGCCATTTCTGCTCCTCCCAGACGACCAGAAACTTTAATCTTAATTCCTTTGGTACCGATACGCATAGCCGAAGAAATAGCTTGCTTCATCGCTCTTCGGTAAGAGATCCGTGCTTCTAGTTGTTGAGCAATGGAATCACCTACTAATTTGGCATCGCTTTCGGGACGTTTGATCTCGAAAATGTTGATTTGTACGTCTTTACTGGTGATTTTCTTCAGCTCTTCTTTGATCTTGTCTACCTCTGAACCTCCGCGGCCAATCACTACTCCGGGACGGGCAGTATGCACGGTGAGGGTTATTCGTTTGAGGGTACGCTCGATGATAATTTTAGAAATACCACCTTTGGGGATACGAGCGTAGATATATTTACGAATTTTTTCGTCTTCCACCAATTTGTCGGAAAAATCTTTCCCTCCATACCAATTGGATTCCCATCCTTTGATAATTCCTAATCTAAGTGCAGTTGGATTAACTTTCTGTCCCATGAGATTTAATTTTTATCTTCGTTTGCCTCGGTGATTTCTTCTGCTAGCATCTCTTCTGCTTCCTCGGCTTGTTTCAAACTATCGACGACCATGGTCACGTGGTTGGAACGTTTGCGGATACGATGGCCTCTACCCTGCGGGGCAGGACGTAATCTCTTGAGCATTCGTCCTTCATTCACATATATCTCTTTGATGTAGAGATCAGCTTCTTCAATATTAATATCCTCATTCTGACGCTGCCAGTTAGCAATGGCTGACTCGAGGAGTTGCTCCACATAAGAGGCTCCTACTTTGGCTTCAAAGCGGAGCAGATTCAATGCGTGTAGAACTCTTTTGCCTCTGACCATATCCGCCACCAAACGCATTTTACGGGGAGGGGTCGGAATGTTCCTTAAACTGGCTTTGGCTGCCCCTAGCTTTCCGGCCAGATTTTCTCTTCTGGCTAACTCGGCTTCTTTTTCCTCGCGGATTCTAACCGATTTTTTTACTTTTCTTTTTTCCTCCTGTTCCATGGTAATCTATTGTCTACTTCTTCTTGTCTTTTTTAGCGATATGGCCTCGGAAGTTACGCGTTGGTGCAAACTCTCCCAAGCGATGCCCCACCATGTTTTCGGTTACGAACACAGGTATAAATTTATTCCCGTTGTGTACAGCAAAAGTGTGTCCGACAAAGTCGGGAGAAATCATTGATCGTCTCGACCAAGTTTTGATCACAGACTTTTTTCCTGATTCATTCATTGCATCCACTTTTTTCATCAAGTGATGCTCTATATAAGGTCCTTTCTTGAGCGAACGTGCCATATCTAATTATTTTTTTCTTTTGTTGCGGATCAGACGGTTTGAATACTTATTCGGATTTCTCGTTTTCTTACCCTTAGCATACTGACCGTTGCGAGAGCGAGGATGTCCTCCTGAGGCTCTTCCTTCTCCACCACCCATGGGGTGATCTACGGGGTTCATGGCTACACCACGAGTACGAGGTCTTCGTCCCAACCATCTTTTTCGTCCAGCTTTTCCGAGATTGATATTCATATGATCCGCATTGGAAAGTGAACCGACGGTAGCCGTACATCTAAGGAGTATGAGGCGAGTTTCACCGGAGGGCATTTTCAGACTTGCGTATTTTCCCTCACGACCCAAGAGTTGAGCGTAAGTACCCGCACTTCTCACCAGAATCCCACCTTTTCCGGGTCTTAGTTCAATATTATGGATAACAGTACCGAGAGGTATTTGCGAGAGTGGTAGTGTATTTCCTACCTCTGGGGGTACAGATTCACCAGAGATAACGGTTTGTCCGACCTGAATTCCTTGCGGGGCTAGGATGTACCTTTTCTCACCATCTTCGTATTCTAGCAAAGCAATGCGAGCTGTTCTCACCGGATCATACTCTATGGAGAGTACTTTGGCTGGAATGTCGAACTTATCTCTTTTAAAATCAATAATTCTATAATGCTGTTTATGTCCTCCTCCACGATAACGTGCAGTCGTCCGGCCTCGGTTGTTGCGCCCTCCTGTTTTTTTGAGGGGAGCCAAAAGTGACTTCTCCGGCTTAGACTTGGTAATTTCGTCAAATTTGGGAGCCAGGCGAAAACGTTGACCCGGAGTAATAGGTCTTAACTTTTTTACGGCCATGATTCTAGAGTTTTAAAATTTTCAAAGCGAGTGGCTATACACATTAGACCTAAACTAGCAGCCACTCATTTTCAGTATTAGATATTACCGTACAGGTCAATAAACTCACCTTCGGCTACGGTAATAATTGCCTTTTTGTAAGAAGGAGTTCTTCCAGACAAAATTCTAGACTTGGTATATCTAGTTTTATTCTTGCCTTTTACATTCATAGTATTAACAGCATCAACTTGTACGCCGTACATTTCTTCAATGGCTTTGGCAATTTGAATTTTGTTGGCGCGAGCGTCTACAATAAAAGCATAGCGCTCTTTATCTCCTTTTACTCTGTCGTCCAGAATGGATATTTTCTCTGTGATCAGGGGTTTCTTGATAATATCGGTCTTATCCATTGGATTTTAATTTAAGAATTCTTCAATTTTAGCAATAGCACCTTCGAAAAGTACTACTTTATCGGCGTGTAAGATCTCGTAGGTATTTAGTTGATCTACTGTCAAGACCTTGGTTTTGCTCAGATTTCGGCTGGATAGATAAATATTCTTGTTGTACTCAGGGAGGACAACCAAGGTTTTATTGTCGGCCAGAGCAAGTCCTTTGAGAATAGCTAGATAATCTTGAGTCTTGGGCTTTTCCATGTCAAAATTCTCCAAGACCGTAATTCCTTCGTCTTTCGCCTTGTGGCTCAAAGCAGACTTGCGAGCCAATTGCTTCATTTTCTTGTTGAGTTTAAAGGCATAATCACGAGGACGAGGGCCAAAAATTCTACCACCGCCTCTAAAGATAGGTGATTTGATGCTACCAGCCCGTGCGGTACCTGTCCCTTTTTGCTTTTTTAGCTTCCTGGTAGAGCCTACAATTTCTGCTCTTTCCTTAGACTTGTGGGTGCCTTGGCGTTGATTAGCCAAGTATTGCTTCACGTCCAGATAAATCAAGTGATCGTTAGGATCAATTTGATAAATGTTTTCAGCAAGTGCTACGGTACGGCCAGTTTCTTCTCCCGATTTGTTGAATACTTTCAGTTCCATCCTAAATTACTTTTCTACTATAACATAAGAATTTTTGGCTCCAGGCACAGAACCACTCACTACCACGATATTTTCTTCTGGGATGACCTTTAGAACGCGTAAATTCTGTACTTTGACTTGGTCATTTCCTGTACGACCTGCCATTCGCATGCCTTTGAATACACGAGAAGGAAAGGAAGAAGCACCAATAGATCCTGGGGCGCGCTGGCGGTTGTGCTGCCCGTGGGTAGCATCGCCTACTCCTCCAAAACCGTGTCTCTTTACTACCCCTTGGAAACCTTTTCCCTTACTGGTTCCGATTACATCTACGAAGTCTCCTTCTTGAAAAACGTCTTCCAGTTTGATGACATCGCCCAGTTGGTAGTCATCTATTTTGAAATCACCGAACTCTACTAGTTTTGCTTTTGGCTCAGTTTGTGCTTTCTTGAAATGGCCAATCATACCTTGACTAGTGCGTTTCTCTTTTTTATCGCCATAGCCAAGCTGGAGGGCTTGGTAACCGTCATTTTCTGTAGTTTTGACTTGTGTTACCACACAAGGCCCCACTTGCAGTAGCGTACAAGCGACTTGCTTTGTAAAGCCATCATCTCTGGTTTCAAAGATGTTGGTCATCCCGATTTTCTTACCAATTAACCCAAGCATTTTAATCTATATTTAAAATAAAACTACTTATGCGAGATAAGTAGTTGGTGTGTTGTTGCCCTATTTTTATTGAAACGGAGTGCAAATTTAGGAATAAAAAGTAATAATGCAAAAAGTGTTTCCTAAATTGTTAAAGAATTTGTGGGAAAATGAAATCAGGGTTTTAATTTAAACCTATGCGCCACTCGGGCTAATTATGGATGAACCTGAGTGGCGCGTGGGTTGACAAGATAATGCCGATGGCTATTATCTGTCAATCAGTACTCTATGGAAGGTGCTTTTTCCGTCTTGAATCACCTCGATAAGATAGAGATTGGGCTCCACATCTAAAGTGTTCCAGTCGAACTCGTGGCTACCTTCCCCCAAAACGCGGTCTATCAAAGGGGTGACGGATTGGTCGGCCAGATTAATCACATTGATTTGTACGGATTGTGATTGATCTAAATCTAATCTGACTTTGGCTACTTCTTGTGTAGGATTGGGGTAAATGACTACTTCAGAAGTAGTGATAGACTCTTCTTCGGGCACAGTTGGCTCCTCGATAGGCATTTCTACTGCCTCTTCTCTTAAGATTTCACTTTCTTTTAATTTGATAATCACCACGCCATTTGCTCCTCGAGTACCGTAAATCGCGGTAGCCTTAGCCCCTTTGAGGACTTCAATAGAAGCAATGTCTTGAGGATTGACTTGTATAAGCACGGTTTGATCTCTTTTTTCCATGATTTTCCCATCGATGACAAAGAGCGGGTTTTTGTCCTCTTTGTCTGGTGGCTGATGATCCTGTGCCGTTTGTGTCATCCCAAACATGACCGGAATCGCCATCTTGACATTGACGGCTCGCCCTCTTTGCTTGCCGGGTGTCCAGGTGTGGGGATATTCTTTTAGAACACGAAGTGCCTCTGCATCGAGGAGAGGATGGACTCCTTTTATTAGTGTTGGATTTTCAATTTGGCCTTCTTGGTTGATAATGAAACTTATAATCACCCGGCCGGCTGCGTCTACTTGCCTGGCTTCGGCAGGATATTTCAAATTTTGACCGATATACTTGTAAAACTCCTGCAAACCGCCTTTGGGTTCGGGCATGGTTTCTACCACCATAAACACTTCTTCTTCATCCACTTGCTTGGTTGTTTCCTGACTTTGAGCAAGTAATGGATGCATGAAGAGCAGGAAAATCGCCATGAAATTCGAGATAAGCAGTATTTGATTCTTAGACATAAGTATTGAAATTAGTTTTGATTGGAATTTATCCAAATATAAAACTATTTTTTTAGTTACAAAACTAAAATTTAAGTAATTTGCTCTTATTGTAAAAATTTGCAAATGTCTCGAGGAGATAGTGGCTCTAAGATTTAACTGCGGTGTTTGGCAGATACTTAGAGGACAAGAACGGCGTATGAACTTGAAGGCAAGAATTTTAATAGGAACAGCGTGATCCCCTATAAAAAATGGAAATCACGCTGCCTACAAAATAATTTAGCTTATTGCTCCCCTATTTTAGTAACTTTTTTCACATCATCGTGCCACCGGTCCACTAGCAAATCCTCGATTGTGCCACCGGGGGGAAGGTCAATTAGTGGAAAGTCATTATCGCCAGGTAGGCCGCCATCATCGTCATTATTAGGAGGATAATTACTACTATTGATAGATCGGATCATAATCCAAGTGATTACCGAGAAGCTGATGGTACAGATAAAAAAATAAACGATCATCATCATATGTTTAATTCGTATTAAGGTTTAGGGCGTGGGACAACCCATGTACTATTCTATTATCAAAGAAAGCTTGGGATTTGTTTGGTAAAAACAAAAATTTCACAGTAATAGCCGTGCCCAAATTTTTATGGTTGAATTTTTGACTAGAGGTTTCTGAAATTCTTACGAAAGCTGAAATACTTGGTTTTGAATAGAATTGCTATTTTTGTTCCAAAATGCTTCATTCTTCTTTTTGTCTTTACAAAGAACAAAATAGCATTAGAAAAATACCCAGACGCAAGCAGCGGAGCCTACTTGGGGGCCATATTTTCTGAGCTAAGAAGTGGAAGTTAGTGATCCTGGTAAAGAGCTGTGGTTTACTCTTTTTAGAAAAATTTGAGAATACCTTTACAAGCTCTTTTAATTGTATTTACTTTGGAGCTAAGGCTATCAAGTGATTGCCCTTTGTGCTTTATTGTACTTTGCGGTTTGTCAAAGGGAAGCACGGCCAGAGATTAATTATTTGTTAAATGATTCTACACAATTTTTTTTTTACTAATTTAGAATCATCATTGTGTGACATTTAAGATAAAAACACATTTATGAGACGAATTGCAGTATTTACTTCGGGTGGAGACGCTCCAGGGATGAACGCTTGTATTCGGGCAGCGGTACGGTGTGCCATCTATCATAATGTGGAAATATACGGCATCAAGCGAGGATTTGATGGGATGATCAAGGGCAATATATATCCCATGACTTCTCACTCAGTTAGTAATATCGTCCAGAGAGGAGGCACCATTCTAAAATCTGCACGCAGTAAGGATTTCATGACCAGTGAGGGTCGCAAGCAAGCTTATCAGCAACTCAAAAACTTTGATATAGAAGGCTTGGTAGCCATCGGGGGTAATGGTACTTTTACAGGAGCCAAGATTTTTCACGAGGAGTTTGGCATCCCCACCGTGGGCTGTCCGGGAACGATTGACAATGACCTCTATGGCACTGATTACACCATCGGTTACGACACGGCGGTGAACACAGCTCTGGATGCGATTGATAAGATCCGGGATACGGCCGATTCACATAATAGAATTTTTTTTATAGAGGTTATGGGGCGAGATTCGGGCTACATCGCCATCCAATCTGGGATTGGTGGTGGTGCCGAAATTGTTATGGTTCCTGAGACATCTACGACCATAGAGGATGTGATTCAAACTTTGAAAGAAGGTAGGCTCAAGCATAAAACCTCCGCAATCATCATTGTAGCAGAGGGGGATGAAGAAGGAAATGCCTCTCAGGTAGCCGCCAAGGTGCAGGAAAAAACAGACGGCTTGGATATCAAAGTAACGATTCTAGGGCATATTCAAAGAGGGGGAGCACCTACGGCCAAGGATCGTATTTTGGCTAGTCGTACGGGAGTAGCCGCCGTAGAAGGCTTACTGAATGACCGCAAAAGTGTGATGGCAGGCGTGGTGAATGATAAAGTAACCTATACCTCTTTCGAGGACACCATTTCTAAGCAAAAGCCTATCAATGAAGAATTGATTCGAATGGTAGATATTTTGAGTATTTAGTACAGGCAATTGGCTCTCGACGTTATACAATGTGTAGGTGCGTCATTTGGAGGAGTCTATTGCTGATTTTAGATCAGTAAGATGAATATTGCCATTCAAAATAGATCAAAAAAAGTAAAGCCTCCTAAAAGGGAGGCTTTGTTATTTGGCAGTGAAGTTATCTATCTCAGGAAATAGGTCAAAATCAGACCCAACCCTATCAGGGCGGAAGCGATTGCACCGATTTGGAGCCACTTGGCAGAGCTTTCAACAGATTGGATGATCTCTGCTTCCGAGCGCGTAGAAACACGAAACGCCTTCTTTGTATCAGTGGGTTTTACCACGGCTAGTTCTCCTTTCTTATCAGAAACTTCTCCCAAGACATACAATTTTGCTCCAAGAGGAATCATTTTTTCCTCATAGCGGTAGCCTAGTGTACGAGAACCTGGTGCTTCATACGTGCGATTCAAACTAGCAGGTGGTTCCTGATCACGACGGTCAAAGCTCTGTACGAGGTCTAACTTAGCACCCTTGATATCAATGAGAATTTTGGCTCCGGTATTATCATCCAAATATAAAGGAACTTGTTGGGTATCTTTAGAAATCACTTCTGACTTACGGCGCATGACGGTACGCATGTTACCGTCTTTGTTCTTTTCTTCTTCTTCTACTTCATACTCACGTACGACAGAAGCTTCATAATACACAGCAGATTTGCCACTGTGTTCACCCGTAAGAGGACTATCGCTATGGGCAACTCCTGATAATTCCACGATATTTCCACTATAATTTCCTTGACCAAGTTCATCCCTGATTTGTTGATAAGTATCAACCACGTCAGACACCTTGGAGGTTTCGTAATATTTCATATCCATAACCTTCGATTGGTTGCGGTTACGGCTATAATACATACCTCCTCCGAGGGCAATCAATATAATTCCAAAGATCAATAAAGCCATTAAATTAAAGAGAATTTCTGGCTAGGAAACAACTTCGGTACCTTTGATTAATTCGTCGTATTCGTCAGCGGTTTTGGCAACCATTTGGACGGCAGCTTGGAACTCGTTCATATCCAGATTGGCACCTGCTAGGGAGTAGCTAAAAATAGGCTGTCCCTCAAAGGTAACACCAAAGCCACCGAAGGGTATATTGGCATTGAGGCGTAGTAATTCGTCTTTCATTTCTTGGCTAATTTCTGCTTCTTCGTCGCCCAGATATGAGTAGACTTTAACCAGTACATCTTCGCTGTGCCAGGGGAGCACTTGTACGGTCACAGTGATAGTACCGAAGGTAAAAGTGTAAAAGTCATCAATTTTGACTATTTCATATTCATGAAATAGTTCGTTCATATATTTTTCAACGTTCTGCTGAGTGGAGGTTAAGAGTGCTTCGTTAACTCCGTTTTTAAGTATTTTGAATTTAGGCATTTGTTATTTGTATTTTTAAAGCTTAACCACCTTGATTTAACTTTGCTCTAAGACGAGCCAAATCGTCATCGATAGATGCATCTTTTTCTAATTGTTTAAAATCGTCGTTCACATCATCCATACTTCCTTCGGAAAGTTGGGTAAAGGCTTCTGCTTCGGACTCTTTTTTGAGGATTTTTTCTTCCCATTTGTCAAACTTAGCAAAGCTACTTCCCATATCCAAGTTACCCACTTGCTGTGCAATTTTCTTTTGGGCTTTGGCGGCTTGGCTACGGGCGATCAAGGTACTCTCTTTCATGCGTGCCTCGTTGAGCTTCTGCTTGAGTTGATCTACTTGATTTTTGAGCTTTTCAGTCGTTTGGCTTGCCTGCTCATACATGGCCTTGTATTGATTAGCTTGTTTTTCAGCATCTGACTTTTTGGCTAATGCTTTGCGAGCGAGCTCTTCATTGCCTGCGTTCAGGGCTTGCATGGCCTTTTGTTCCCAATTTTCGGCTGCTTGTAGATTTTGCTTGTAGTCTCTTTCCAGCTTTTTTTCCTGAGCCATGGCTGTGGCCAAACCTGAAGTAGCTTTGGCAATGGCTTCCTGCATTTCAATGACCATTTGCTTGATCATTTTCTCTGGATCTTCCATTTTATCTAAGGCATCATTGACGTTTGCCTTAAAAATATCACTTATTCTTCCAAAGATACCCATATTTGTTTCTATTTAGGTTTGAAAATTAATTAAAATAGGACGAATTTTCTGTAATTATACAAAAATTTTTTTTTATTAAAAATCTAAGATATAAATAATTAGTTTAGGTAAAAAAGTGCAAATCAAGGGCAATAATTCCTATTTTATTGAGAATAATTCGCACTTTTTGTCGTTGTGCTAAGCTCGTTCACCACGGATGTCCATGGTTTTTTCATTGATTTCAGGTCGTGAGCCATCCCTGCTTGTACAAATACTGGGCGATTTGTACCGCGTTGGTAGCGGCTCCTTTGCGCAAATTATCGGATACGATCCACATATTCAAGGTTTTAGCTTGAGTTTCGTCTCGTCGGATGCGTCCCACGAATACTTCATCTCGGTGTTCGGCGTGGAGCGGCATCGGATACTTAAGATTCTTGACATCATCTTCTACCACTACTCCGGGCGTCTGCGCCAGCAGGCGTCTTACTTCTGAAATCTCAAATTCTTGCGCAAATTCAGCATTTACTGCTTCCGAATGCCCACCCATCACGGGAATACGAACGGCAGTAGCGGTTACGGCAATTTGCTCGCTTCCCATGATTTTCTTGGTTTCGTTGACCATTTTCATCTCCTCTTTAGTGTAGTCATTTTCTAAGAAAATATCAATATGAGGGAGCACATTCAGGTCGATTGGATATGGATAGACCATTTCACCTGCTTCTCCGGCTCGCTCACGCATGAGTTGATCCACGGCGTCTTTACCTGTACCCGTTACGCTTTGATAAGTTGAAACGACTACTCTTTTCAATCCATAAGCCCGGTGTAGCGGATCAAGCGCAAGAACCATTTGGATGGTAGAGCAGTTTGGGTTGGCAATGATTTTATCTCTGTCCGTCAAGGTATGGGCATTGATCTCGGGGACAATGAGTTTGTGCTCTGGGTGCATACGCCAAGCCGAGGAGTTATCCACGACGGTAGTTCCCACGGAGGCAAAACGAGGGGCATATTCTAGCGAAATACTCCCACCTGCGGAGAAAAGAGCCAATTGAGGTTTGGCTTGGATGGCCTCTTCTATGTCAACGATTTTATAGGATTTCCCTTTGAATTGAATTTCTTTACCCACCGATTGCTTAGAAGCTACGGGTAGAAACTCAGTCACGGGGAAGTTTTGTTCTTCTAGTACTTTTAACATGACGCTACCCACTAATCCGGTAGCCCCTACGAGTGCTAATTTCATGAGATAATCCTTATGATAAATTTTCCTTGAGATATTGTTTTATCAAATATAACTATAACTTAACACAAAAACCTACAGGAATTCGAGTTTGCCTCCTAATTTCGGAGAGGTTTTATGCTTTTGTACCAAATTATTCCGAACGATGAATAGATTTTTTTGGCTATTATGTTGCTTCTTTTCCCAAATCTTGGTGGTGCATGCTCAGTTGAGCGACGATTTTTCGGATGGCGATTTTACGAGTAACCCTACTTGGAGTGGAGAGGAGGCTTTTTTCGCGATAGATGATGCACAATTGAGGAGCAATGGCCCAGATACGCCCTCGAGTTTTTATCTTTCTACTCCCAATACCAGAATAGATAATGCTGAGTGGCGATTTTTGATCGATCTGGATTTTAATCCCACGGGTTCTAATCAAGTACGGGTTTATTTGGCTTCCGATCAGGCTAATTTGGGCGGGAGTTTGAATGGCTATTATGTGGAACTGGGGCAAACGAGTGATGATTTTATCCAGTTTTATCGCCAAGATGGAGATACGCCCACGCTCCTTTTTACGGGCACGAGTGCCCTTTCGGGAAATCTGGAAGTAAGGCTCAGTATCCTTCGAGATAATGCGGGCAATTGGGAAGTACGAGCCGACCCAGCAGGTGGCGAGAACTTTATTTCACAGGGCGACTCTTTTAACGATAATACCTACCCTACTACCGCCCACTTCGGGGTATTTTGTACTTACACGACGACTTCCCGACGAGATCAATATCGCTTTGATGATTTCTATATCGGCGATGAAATCTTAGACGAAATCCCTCCCACCCTTTCCAATCTACAAATTCTCTCTGCTAACCAATTGGCTTTGACTTTTTCGGAACCCATAGCCATAAGCGCTGCTGAAAATACCGCCAATTACTCGGTAGATGGAGGCGTTGGCAATCCCAGCCAAGCTCAGCGCAGTATCACAGAGCCTACACTCATTACCTTAACCTTTGTCAACAATTTTGTAGATACGCAGGATTATACCCTGAGCATTCAAAATTTGACGGATCCAAGCGGCAACACGATTCTACCCAACCCAACTACGAGCGACTTTACTTTTTTTGAGCCTTTTGAACCTAGCTTCCGAGAAGTTGTAATTAATGAAATTCTACCTGATCCCAATCCACCCGTGGCTCTGCCCGAGGCCGAATTTATAGAACTTTTTAATACTGCGGATCGTGCCGTAGATTTGGACGGATGGAATTTGAGTGGGGCTAGTCTTCCTGCTTTTTTACTGGCTCCATTTAGTTATGTGATTATCTGTGATGCGGATGATGTCAGCTTGTTTGCCGCCTTTGGAGATGTAATTGGTTTGGAAGATTGGAACACACTGACCAACGGCGGAGAAGAAATTACTCTCGAGAACAGCGAAGGGACACTCATTGACCGAGTAGAATATAACCTGACTTGGTATCGCAACTCGAATCGGGATGATGGCGGTTATTCCTTGGAGCAGATAAACCCAAATTTCCCCTGTACCAGCGCAGACAATTGGATTGCCGCCGACGCTACGCAGGGAGGAACACCAGGCGCCGTCAATTCTGTCTTGGACGATACACCCGATCAAATTGCTCCTACTTTGGTACAAACCACTGCCCTGAATGAAACTACCTTGCGTCTGACTTTCAGTGAAAGCATGGATCAGAGCAGCTTGGAGGTTTTGGCAAACTATACCTTAGATCAAGGAATTGGAATCATCAGTGCCAGTGCCGAAGCACCTGAGTTTTCTAGTGTAATCCTTACGCTTGATCCTGCACTCGTGCTGGGTACGATTTACACGCTGAATATTAGCAACCTCAGTGATTGTTCTGGAAATACGATTGATCTTCAGGCAATTACGGTTGCTTTAGGTTCTCCACCCGAATTTCATCAATTAATTATCACCGAGATGATGGTTGACCCCCGAGGAGATTCGCAACCACTTAATCCGCTGCCTGAGGCGGAATTTATAGAATTATTCAACCGCTCCGACCAAGTACTCGATCTCCGAGATTGCTCTCTAGAAGATGAAGGAGGTTCTTCTATCTTCCCGCAGCAAGCTATTTTTCCGGGTGAATATGTAATTATTTGTGAAAACTCGATCGCCCCTGCTTTCCAAGAGTTTGGAAAAGTGGTGGGAATTGGCGTATTTCCTGATTTGAGCAATGGCGGTGAGCAGTTAGTCTTCCGCAATCCGGAAGGAGAACAGGTATTTGCGGTTTTATACTCGGATAGTTGGTATCAAAATCGCCAAAAATCGGAAGGAGGCTGGACTCTGGAGATGATTGATACAGACAATCCCTGCGGGGAAGCCAGTAATTGGCTGGCCTCAGAAGCCGAACGTGGCGGTACGCCCGGTGTGAGCAATTCGGTGATGGCTGACCGCCCTGACTTGACCGCTCCGCGCCTCATCAGAGCCGAAGCCTTGGATGTAAGCACCATTCGTCTAACTTTCAATGAAAGAATGGATGAAAATAGCCTCAACATTGCCCAGTATAATCTGAGCCCTAGTGTTGATGTAGCCCAAGTGATTCCCCAAGCTCCGCTTTTCAAGCAAGTATTTCTTAATCTGGGCGAAAGTCTGCAAGCTCAAACGATTTATCAAATAGAAGTAGATAATCTGAGTGATTGTGCGGGTAATTTGATCGGTGAAGATAACGTGGCACAATTCGGTCTGGCCGAACCCGCTGACTCTCTGGACATTATCCTGAACGAACTTTTGTTCAATCCGCGAACTGGGGGCGATGATTTCGTGGAGTTGTACAATAATTCTGACAAATTCGTTGATCTCAATGAGTGGCGATTAGCCAATGTGGACGAAGGGATTATCGCCAATCAAAGGCTGATTACGGAGGAGCGTTTTATCATGGCTCCTCAAACTTTTTTGGTACTCACGACTGACCCTCAAAACATCAAAAGTGAGTACCCACTCGCTAACGAAGATAATTTCTTGGCCATTCCCTCGATTCCTAGTTACCCAGATGATGAAGGGACTTTTATCCTGATTAGTAATGACGACCGCTTGATTGAACGCTTTGATTACAGCGAGGATTTTCATCTAGCCCTTTTGGATGATGATAATGGGGTTTCTTTGGAAAGAATTGCCTTTTCATTACCTACGAATGACGGCAATACCTGGCAATCAGCAGCCAGCACGGTGGGTTTTGCGACTCCTGGCAACGCAAACTCACAACGACTCAACAATCAAATTCCTGCGGGTAGAGTTCGCATTGAGCCACAAGTTTTTACCCCTGATGGTGATGGTAATCAAGACTTTACGACCATCAATCTTGATTTTGAGCAAGGAGGAAATGTGGTAGATATTCTCATTTTTGACAGTAGAGGGCGTGAAATCCGCAAGCTAGTCCAGCGACAGTTGATTGGGACAGAGCAGGCGACTTTCACTTGGGATGGCAGTAACGACAATCGCCAATTGGCAAGAATGGGGTACTACGTGGCCTATATTGAGGTATTTAAAGCTGATGGTGGTACAGAAACTTACAAGGAGAAAATTGTGCTGGGCAAGCGTTTTTAAGTGCCTGCGAGTGGTGGTGATAAGTGGTGAGCTTTTTGGTCTTTAGGCTGATAAGACCAACCAATACTAATCTGCTCGGGTGAGTTTCTGAGTCGTGAGCGTGCTTGGCTAGATTCTATCATTTTTCATTCTAAGGTATTTAGCATTATATTTGCGCAACATCAGCAAAACAAAAATCCAGAAGCTTATGTCAAGAAATGCTTTCTTCACGGGTTTATTCACAATTTTATTTCTAAATGTGTTTTCCTCTTGGGCTCTTGCCCAAAATAATGTGGATGTACGTGTAACTGAGAATTTGAATAGACTTAATTTTCAATACGATATCAAAGAAGATGGTACTTTTGAATTTTTAGTGCCTTTGGGAGATCGAACACAGATGATCTTTATCCACTCGAATACTAGCACCTACGAGCCTCTTGAGATCAGAGATATTTACTCGGTTATTTATCAATCGCCACAAGCTCCAGGGCAGCTAGTGCTCAGTCAGCTTTTGATTGATAATGGACAGAAAAAGCTGGGAGCTTGGGAATTGATTTTCAATAATAATACTTATTACATCGTTTTTACGGCCAAAGTCTCGGCTAATATGAACGATGGCGAACTCAAATCAGTAATTGATATTGTGGCTACCTCAGCAGATGCTATGGAGCAAACACTTTTTAAGTCTGACGAGTGGTAACCGTTGGCAGTCAGGTTGCTACGGATTTGATACGAGCCAATCTAAACTTATCAAAGAATTTTTGATCAGGTGTTTATAGCCATTTCTACATGACTGCGAACTAAAAACTTGCGATTAGGTGCTGCTGTGTATGTATTCCCCGAATTGCTTCTTTTTTCCTCATTTTTAGATAAAAAAATTACCTTAGTAAGTATACCAAGGCTTGCTGCTTATCATTTGCTTTCTTGTTTACGTTTTCATTTTAAAATGAGGACATTCTTATCACTCTACACGGTGCCTCTGGCCTGTGGAGAACAACCAACAAGAAGCAATGAAAATATTTGACACAAAATACGCTAGCGTCTCTCTGGAGAGAGATCAGAAACTGGTCAAAATACAGTGGAAAAGACCAGCAGAGGTGCTACAATTCAAGATGGTGATGGAGTTGGTCATCCAAGTAACACAAAAGCATCAATTACAGACCATCATTGAAGATCAATCGGCTCTTCCCTTTTCTCCCCTAGAAAAAGAATTGAAGGTTTGGTTTAGCGGTTATTTTCTAGTAGAAATCCGAGATTATATTCAGGATTACTTCATCCTGCGTCCCAAGCGGGGTAAAGTTTCACTCCCTGCTACTTTTCCTTTCTTAAAATATATCGAGTAGCTTTTGCAAGCGGAGGCCGAGTATTTTAGGCCACTTCATCTGTTTTGAAGAGAGAATCTACAAACTCTTGCTTATTGAAGATTTGCAGATCGTCAATTTTTTCGCCTACGCCGATATAGCGAATAGGGATTTTGAATTGATCGCTAATCCCGATGACCACGCCTCCCTTGGCAGTACCATCCAACTTGGTGATTGCCAAGGCAGTAACTTCGGTTACTTTAGTAAACTCCTGTGCTTGAATAAAAGCATTTTGACCTGTGCTTCCGTCTAGTACTAAAAGGACATCGTGGGGGGCATCTTCGATAAATTTTTTCATGACCCGTTTGATTTTGCCTAATTCTTCCATGAGTGGCTTTTTGGTTTGGAGTCTTCCGGCGGTATCTACGATGACTACATCGGCTTGCATTTCTACGCCTTGTTTGATCGTTTCGTAAGCCACGGATGCAGGGTCTTTTTTGGCCTCGAGAGCAATGACAGGAACGCCCACACGCTCTCCCCAGACTTTAAGTTGGTCAATGGCGGCAGCTCGGAAGGTATCGGCGGCTCCCAGCACTACTTTTTGCCCGGCTTTGGTCAGTTGGTGGGCTAGTTTACCGATGGTGGTTGTTTTGCCCGTGCCATTGACTCCTACGACTAGAAGCACGTAGGGTTTCTTGGGTTTAGGTACCGAAAAGTCAGTGGGATCTTCGGTATTATTCTCGGCTAGGAGTTGTACGATTTCGTCTCGCAGGATATGATCGAGTTCGGAGGCGTTGAGGTATTTATCTTTTTTCACCCTTTCTTCGATTCTTTGGATGATTTTGATGGTTGTATCTACCCCCACGTCGGAGCTGATGAGAATTTCTTCCAGTTCGTCCAGAATTTCTTCATCTACTTTGTCTTTTCCAAATACCGCCTTTCCTAATTTAGAAAAAATATTTTTCTTGGTCTTTTCCAGACCCTTGTCCAAGTTTTCTTTGTTTTTGTCCTTGGAAAAAAAGTTAAGTATACTCATGAGCATAGATGGTTATAAGGGTAGACAGGCACACGGAATCATCAATCGGCGCAGTGCTTAGAGCCGTGCTTGTTTTGATTGATTCGTTACTTTTTACCCATAGATACAAAAAAAGCCTCTACTCGAGAGACTTTAAAAATACACAAAATTTTCGAGTTGTTAGGCGAATACCTATTTCTTCTTGAGTACCTCTTGTACTAAATCTACGGTCACCATCTCCTCTCTGAAGATATAAGCTCCAGTTTTAGGGGATTTGACCGCTTTAATCACCTTCGCGTAGCCTTTGGCATCTTTATCACGAAAGGTTGCTACTGATTTCTTAGCCATAGTTACTTAATTTCTTTGTGAATGGTATGTTTTTTCAGAATAGGATTATATTTCTTAAGCTCCAAGCGTTGGGTCGTATTCTTCCGGTTCTTAGTAGTAATATAACGAGAAGTACCGGGTTGACCACTTTCTTTGTGCTCGGTGCATTCTAAAATTACTTGTACACGGTTACCTTTCTTTGCCATTTCTCTGTATGCTTTATAAAATTGACTACAAAGGTAGGAATTTTTTAGGTGAATCCTAAGAGACTGCTCAAATTTTATCCTTCATTTTTGTGATGGCTCTTTTCCCAACCAATCTTGGCTATTTTTTGCAACCTACTTCGAGGTATTTAAATATGGAGTTAGGATTTTTCAAAAAACATACACGAAATTAACTTTTCATAAAAAATCTGGTTTCTTAACAAAGATTCTAATATTAGGAATTTATTTTGCTACCCAAGATAAATGAAGCATCTTTATGAAATGAGCATCGTCTTTCTGCCAAAATATTATTCACCTTACCTATGGCTATTGCTGTGGGGACTTTGTGCCTGTGGGAAGGAAACGGAGTCAAACGAGCCAACCGTAGCCGTTAAACAATATAAAGTAGCACAGGTCAAAAGAAAAGCTATCCGCTTTCCCGTGCGGACTAGTGGACACGCAGCCTTAGATCAAGAAGTTTCACTCTCCTTTAAAATAGGCGGAATTATCGAAAGGATTCCTGCCCAAAAGGGCGACCGTGTAAGCCAAGGGCAAATCTTGGCAACACTGGATAAAACTGAAATTCAAGAAAGGCTGGCTCAGGCACAAGAAAATTACGAGAGACTTAAAACCAAGCTGGCGCGTACCGAGAAGCTCTACGCACAGAATATAGGTACGCTCCAAGAGCTGGATGAACTACGGGCGGCTTTCAAAATTGCTGAATCTGATCTGGATATTGCCAAACAAGCCCTCCGAGATGCCAATCTCTACGCACCCAACACAGGCATTATTTTAGAAAAATTTCAAGAAACAGGTGAAATTGCCAGTCCGGGTAAGCCCGTGTTTAGAATGTCGGGTTTAGGGCAGGGTTATATTTTTAAGGCATCTTTGGCTGATGACCAAGTGGTGAAGGTACAAACAGGAGATTCGGCCATTATTCATTTTTCTGCTTATCCCAATCGGGCGCTCACCGGCAAAATCAGTTTGGTGTCTACCTTGCCCAATGCAGCCACGGGTCTTTATGAAGTAGAGATTGTATTTGATAACCAAGGCATCAATCTCAAGCCTGGTTTTATTGGAGACGTGCTTATTTTTTCTAAGCGGGAAGAAAGTTTTGCCTTCATTCCACCCGAAGCCCTCATAGAAGCTGATAAATACGAGGCATTGGTTTATATTCGATCCCCAAAGGATTCTCTGAGTACCCGCAAGGTCAAAATTGCCCACATTTTGGACCGAGAAATTGCAATCAGTGAAGGCTTAGAAAATATCAAAGAAGTCGTAATTCCTTAATTATGTGGATATCTCGCCTTGCTATCAAGAACCCCGAGTTTACCATCATGGTGTTTATCATCATTTTGCTCGTGGGCATTTTTTCTTACCAGACCATTCCTCGCTACGAGAATCCACAACTCGATGTGCCCGGTATTAACATCATCGTTACCTTTCCTGGAGCTTCTCCCGAGGATGTGGAAGATTTGGTGGTGGATCCTTTGGAAGATGAAATTTATCAAATTGATAAAATCACTAAGCTAGACACCGATATTCGGGATGGCTTTGCCCGCATGCGTATTGAGTTCGCGCTCACCGAAGATAAGGTGGAAAAGAACAACGAGGTGATTCAAAAAATCAATAGCCTAGAAAATAGTTTTCCCGAAGGCGTGGGCATCGAGACCATTGAGTTTTCTTCCAGCAATGTCCAAATTATGCAACTGGCCTTTATCTCAGAACACGCGGGCTACGACCGGATGGAAAAACTGGCCGAGGAACTCAAAGACGAAATTGATCTCATCTATGGGGTCAAAGACGTGGATGTAGAAGCAGCACCCGAGCGAAGAGTGTTGGTAGATTTGAATTTTGATAAACTGGCTAATTATCAAATTTCGCCCGGGCAAGTGGTACAAACGATTCAAGGCAACAACACGAATTTACCTGCCGGAAATATCCAAATCGGAGATCGCGCTTTTAACCTACAAACTTCTGGCTCTTACGAAAGTATTCAAGAAATTGAAAACAGCATTCTCAAATCAATACAAGGCCAACCTGTAACCGTCAAAGATGTAGCGCAGGTATATTATAGCTATGAAAATTACGCCTACATTGCTCGGAGCGCGAATAAAAAAGCCGTTTTTTTGGCGATTTATCCCCTAGAGAAAGTCAATTCGCTCTATACCATTGATCGGATCAAAGATAAATTAAGGGAATTCTCATCAGATTTGCCAGCCGACATTGATCTCAAAATTGTTTTTGACCAATCCATTAGTATTGATAATAAGGTCAATTTGCTCTTTGGTAATCTCTGGCAAGGAATTATCGTGGTAGGCTTCTTTATCCTCTTGTTTTTCAATTTGCAAGCTTCGGCCTTGGTGATGATTGCCATTCCTTTTTCCTTTTTGATCGGGTTGATTATGGCTGATTTTTCGGGTTATGGCCTACAGTTTATGTCTATCGCGGGGCTGATTATTGCCTTGGGATTGCTGGTAGATAACGCCATCGTGGTGGTAGAAAATGTATATCATTACATCAAAGAGGGCTACACTCGTAAAGAAGCCGCCTTGAAAGCGGTGGACCAGGTGGGTTGGGCGATTATCAGCTCCACGGCCACGACGATCATTGCTTTTTTGCCGGTCATTCAGATTAAAAGCTTGCCGGGAGAATTTATCAAAAGTATGCCCGCTACTTTGATTTATACGCTGCTGGCCTCTCTCTTTGTCGCCTTGACTTTTACTCCTTTTCTGAGTAGTCGTTTATTACAGCCTGCGGAAAAACAAAAAGAGTCCTTTTTACAAAAAATCATCAATCGCTTTATCCAAGGTACTTACCGTAATCTGCTGAGCTTTGCGCTCAAGCGCAAAGCCGTGATTTTAATCAGTGCGCTTTTGGTGCTGGGCATCTCGGCGGCTTTGTATCCTATCATTGGCGTGAGTTTTTTCCCCAGAGATGATGTGCCTTTGTTTGCTGTCAATGTGGTCATGCCGCAAGGAACCGTACTGGAAGAAACCAACGAGACGGTGCGTTGGATTGAAAAAACTTTGGATCAACGCGAAGAAGTTGATTATTATATCACCAACGTAGGCTATGGTAATCCTCGTATTATCAATGTGATTCGCAGAAGTGAAAGACAGACCTCGGAGGCGCAATTGATGGTCTACATGAAGGATGATATAGATTTTGACGTCCGTGATGCCTTGATTGCCGATTTACGGAAAAAATTCAATGCTTATCAAGAAGGTGATATTGAGATCAAAGAGGCTCTTTTAGGGCCGCCCTTGGAAGCACAAATTTCTATCAAACTCTATGGAGAAGATATTCAAGTACTCAAACAAATTGCAAGCGACGTAGAAAAAATTATCAAGCAAACACCTCATACCATCAATATTTACAATCCGCTCCAAACTTTTAAAACCGATCTCAAGCTGGATATCAATGAGCTAGCTGCGGCTAATTTGTCGGTTCCTATTCCCGAAATTGATCAAAATGTGCGGATTGCGGTCTCTGGCACCAAAGTATCTGAACTTCGTGACCAAACCGATGAGACTTATGATATTTATGTACAAATGCAGCGAGAGGGTAATTTCTTAGCTCCTTCGGATTTGTCTAAAATTTATATCAATTCGCTCACGGGTCGGCAGGTTCCCCTGAGCCAATTGGCACATCTAGAATTTACAAATGGCCCCGAAAAGATCAACCACGAGCTGACCCGACGCACCTTTGCCGTCAATGCCGATGTAAGTCCAGGGGTCAATGTGGATGAGGTAACCTTAGCGATCGTGGAAAAATTAGATCAGTACGATTTCCCCAAAGGTTATTCCTACGGAGTAGGGGGCGAAAGGGAGTCGCGCACCGAAGCCTTTGGTGATTTATTTAAATCTTTGTTGATCGCATTGTTGGGCATTTTTGCGGTCTTGGTGTTGCAATTTCGGTCTTTCGTGCAGCCTTTGATTATTTTCACGGCCATTCCACTTTCCTTGATTGGTGCTTGTTGGGGTCTTTTCTTGACGGGCTATAGTTTTTCTTTTACTGCTTTTTTGGGGGTAATTAGCTTGGTGGGAATCGTGGTGAATGATTCTATTATCCTCATTGATCTGACCAATCAAATGATTGAAGAGGGTACAACTAAGCACAAAGCCATCCGAGAGGCTGCCGAGCAACGCTTTGTTCCGATTATTCTCACTTCTATGACCACGATTGGCGGATTATTGCCCCTTACGCTGCGTGGAGGATTGTTTTGGGCGCCTATGGGCTGGTGCATTATCGGGGGGCTCACGACCTCTACCCTGCTGATTCTCATCGTTGTGCCCGTGCTTTATGATATTTTTACAAAGGCTGAAGCCAAGCAAAAACGGATTTCTATTTGATTGCAGATGAGGAGATTATTTTAACATCCAAAACCTTTTTCTTATTCATAAAAAAAGACTTTCAAAGCTTGAAAAAAGCCCGAAAGTCTAACGGATTGGAACTAATGGTATTACAAAAAAAAACTTACCTGCGGCTCCCGAAGAATTTGATAATCAAATAAATACCCCCGATCACGGCCGCTACAAAAACTGCTTTCTTAATCGCCCAAGAAAATACACCGATCAAGATGTACATCAGAAAAATGAAGAGAGCAATACGAATGATAAATTTCATGGTCATCAGGTTTAAAATGAATGGTTATATGGTTTGGAATGGTTCTCTTTTTTCAAATATAGGATTTATTTCTTATTACGCAAAATACTAGGCAATGTTTTACTTCTATGCATCACCAAGTACTAAAATTTTGTTAAAATTTCCCTTAATTTTAATTTTTAGAAGAATGATTTGTCTTTTATGAATAATAAAAGGGCAAGCATTCACGGAAGGAGGGTGAGGGTGAGCTTTAAGTTCAGGAGCAAGACTCACGAGGACGCCCACTTGGGTTAGGAATTCAAACAGATGTAGCAACAAAACCTCAGTTCCGTTGCTACCTAAAATCAATATGCTGCTTTATCTGTACCAGCCAAACTGGAGTTTGGGGGCTAGGCATCCAATTTATTCAGCGCATCTACGTAAGCATAAACCGAGGCCAGAACAATATCCTCATGAATCCCAAAGCCATAATAAACTTGGCCTTCGTGAGCCACTTGCAGATGTACTTTGCCCAAATCATCACTTCCACCGTTCATGGATTGGAGCTGATATTCAACCAATGCTACCTCTTCTTGGATCACCTGATTCAAGGCACCAAAGGCCGCATCTACAGGCCCCTTGCCCTGAGCCACGATGGTAAAATCTTCATGACGGTAGCGGCCCTTGAGCTTGGCCTCGGCTCCTTCCTGACTACCACTACAGATTTGAGTATCCAGTAGTTCTAATTTACGGCGCGCAGTTTTTTGACCTACTAAGGTCAGAAGGTCTTCGTCTTGAATGTCTTTTTTCTCATCGGCTAGTTCCAGAAACTTGGGATAAATCTCCATAATTTCTTTTTTATCGTAAAAATAGCCCAAGCGTTCCAATCTATGACGCAGAGCGTGTTTACCACTGCGAGCAGTCAGTAAAATGGAAGATTGCGCCACCCCGACCTCTTCGGGGGAAATAATTTCATAATTTTCGCGGTGCTTTAGCACGCCATCTTGGTGAATACCAGAAGAATGCGCAAAGGCATTTCTCCCTACAATGGCTTTATTGGCCTGTACGGGCATACGCATCAATTTAGATACTAGTAAGCTAATCGGGTGAATTTTTTGGGTTTGGATGCCTGTCTCCAGATTCAAACCCTTGTGGGTACGTAGGATCATGGCCACTTCTTCTAGGGAGGTATTGCCAGCTCTTTCGCCAATGCCATTGATTGTAACTTCTACTTGACGCGCTCCATTTTGTACGCCGGCGATCGTGTTGGCCGTGGCTAAGCCTAAATCATTATGACAATGCACGGAAATGATGGCCTGATCAATGTTGGGCACATTATTTTTCAGAAAACGAATCTTACGGCCATATTCTTCGGGCAAACAATAACCCGTGGTATCGGGGATGTTTACCACGGTCGCTCCGGCTCGGATGACGGCTTCTACCATTCGGGCCAAATACTCCAAGTCGGCACGACCCGCATCCTCGGCGTAGAATTCTACATCGTCCACATATTTTTTGGCGTGGCTCACGGCTTTGATGGCCTGCTCAAGAATCTGCTCACGGGTACTTCGGAATTTATTACGAATATGCAGATCAGAAGCACCTAGTCCGGTGTGAATGCGTTTGCGCCGGGCATATTGAAGTGCTTCGGCGGCACAGTCTATGTCTTTGATCTCGGCTCGGGAAAGGGCGCAAATCACGGGTTCTTTGACCGCCTTAGAAATCTCGATGACGGAGTTAAAATCTCCCGGACTGGAGATCGGAAAACCCGCCTCAATAATATCTACCCCCAGGGCTTCCAGTTCCAGAGCGATCTCGATTTTTTCTTCGGTTTTGAGCTGACAGCCAGGAACTTGTTCGCCGTCTCTCAGCGTGGTATCAAATATTTGCACTCGATCTGCCATAGTCATTGCGTGTGTTTAAAGTGAATAGAATAAGTATTTCAGCTAACAGTATTCGACCATCAGCTTTTGGATTTATATTTAAATGGCTTTCAAAATTTCTTGAGTCATGGCCTGAGTTCCGAGTATTTTTGCTGGGAGTGTCTCCTGATCAGCAATATCAGCAGTGCGAAAACCTTGCTTCAAAACTTGATTGATCGCAGTTCTGATGGCTTGGGCGGCTTCTGGGTGCTGAAAAGAAATTTCGAGCATCAAAGCCCCTGATAAGATAGAAGCGATCGGATTGGCTACATCTTTACCCGCAATATCGGGAGCCGAACCGTGAATGGGTTCATAGAGGCCAATTTTTTCTCCCACGGAGGCCGAGGGCAGCACGCCCAGAGAGCCCGCCACTTGTGAGGCTAAATCCGTGAGAATATCCCCGAACATATTACCAGTCAGAACCACATCAAAGCTTTTAGGATTTTTGATCAATTGCATGGCGGCATTGTCAATGTACATATGGGTTAGCTCAACTTCGGGATAATCTTTGGCCACTTCATTGACCACTTCTCGCCAGAGTCGGGAGCTTTCTAACACATTGGCTTTATCCACAGAACAGACCTTTTTTCGTCGGGTTTTAGCCGCTTCAAAGGCTTTTAGGGTAATTCTTTTCACCTCGCTTCGGTGATAGTACAAGGTATCGATGGCGGCTTGATTATTTTCTCTTCTTTCGCGGGGGCTTCCAAAGTAAATTCCACTGGTGAGTTCACGGAAAAAGAGAAGGTCTGCTCCCGAAATGACTTCTCGCTTCAGACTAGAAGCACCAATCAGATCTTCCAACAAACGAATAGGGCGAATATTGGCAAATAATTCCAGTTCTTTTCTCAATTGGAGCAAGCCCTGCTCGGGTCTTACTTTCGCACTAGGATCAGCATCGTATTTAGGATGGCCTACTGCTCCTAATAAAATTGCCTCCGCACGACGGCAGAGAGCCAAAGTAGCTTGGGGCAAAGGCTCGCCCGTTGCTTCAATGGCCACGTGTCCTAGTAAAGCTTCTTCAAACTCAAGCTCTAGACCAAATACGTCAGCCACTTTTTCTAGCACGAGTTGGCTTGCTTTCATTACTTCTGGTCCGATGCCATCTCCGGCTAAAACGGCTATTTTTTTCGTGCTTTTCATTCAGAAAGGGTTTATGTACTGAATTTTCGTCAAATCTATGAATAATTGTTTAATGAATGACTAACGGTCATTATTTTTTATAAAGAAAACTGCTCAGAATTTTGTGCCTCAAATTTTCTTTTAGAAAACCTAGGCTTATGAAATTTTCTTTGCCAGTTTGCAGATTGTTCCCGCTAAAAGTCCAGTGCTTTTTCTTCTTCAAATTTCTTAATATTGTCTTCCAGGCTTAATAAATAATCAATATTGTCGTAGCCTTTGAGGAGGCACATTTTTTTATAGGGATTGATTTCAAAGGTTTCTTGTTGCTGTGTTTCTAAGTTTTGTATGGATTCCTGCTCTAAATCTACCTCCACTTGTGTACTTGGATTTTTCTCGATGCTTTGAAAAAGCCCTTCCAAAAATTCGGGAGAAACTTGCACAGGCAAAAGCCCATTATTCAAGGCATTGCCCTTAAAAATATCTGCAAAGAAACTAGAAACCACCACTTTGAAGCCATAATCGGCCAAGGCCCAAGCGGCGTGTTCTCGGCTGGAGCCACTCCCGAAATTTTTGCCCGCCACCAGAATTTTTCCCTGATAAGTTGGGTCATTTAACACAAAATCTGGCCGAGGCTTGCCCTCGCTATCAAAACGCCAATCTCGGAAGAGATTTTCGCCAAAGCCTTCGCGGGTGGTGGCTTTGAGGAAGCGGGAAGGAATAATTTGATCGGTATCAATATTTTCCATGTTCAAGGGAACACAGGAGGAAGTTAAAGTTTGCATGGAATAGAAGATGCTACGGATTAATTATAAGTTTAGTATGCTATGTTTTTGGTGAATTTAGCTTGAGATCTAGTCTATAAACTCTCTCACGTCGCTGATTTTGCCCGTAATGGCCGCTGCTGCTGCGGTTAGAGGGCTGGCCAAGAAGGTACGTGCGCCCGGACCTTGGCGGCCTTCAAAATTCCGATTGGAAGTGGAGATGCAGTATTTGCCAGCCGGAACTTTATCTTCGTTCATACCCAAACAGGCGGAACAACCCGGCTCACGCAACTCGAAACCTGCTGCTTTAAAGACTTGGTCTAATTGTTCTGCTTTGGCTTGTTTTTCTACGCGCTTGGAACCCGGAATAATCCACACTTGCACATTTTCGGCTTTCTGTTTACCTTTTACAAAATTAGCTACGGTTCTGAGGTCTTCAATCCGCGCATTGGTACAGCTTCCGATAAAGACATAATCAACCTTTTGCCCCAGTAAACGCTGACCTTCTTGCAAATCCATATAATTCAGGGCTTTCTTGAGAGCCGCTGCTTCGCTAGATCCAAGCATTTCTGATTTGGGAACGGATTGACGAATACCGATGCCCATGCCCGGGTTAGTTCCGTAGGTAATCATAGGCTCAATATCCTCGGCTCGGAAAGCGAGTTCTTTGTCAAAAACTGCTCCTTCGTCGGTGGGTAGAGTTTTCCAGTAGCTCAGTGCTTTTTCCCAGTTTGTGCCTTTGGGAGCAAAGTCTCGGCCTTCTAGGTAGGCATAAGTTGTTTCGTCTGGTGCGATCAGGCCACCACGGGCACCCATCTCGATACTCATATTACATATAGTCATGCGGGCTTCCATAGAAAGAGAACGAATGGCTGATCCTGCGTATTCTACAAAATAGCCTGTCCCTCCTGAGGTACTGATTTGAGAGATAATGTAGAGAATAATATCTTTGGAGCTAACGCCTTTGCTTAGTTTACCCTCGATAGCAATCCGCATTTTCTTAGGTTTATATTGGAGAATAGCTTGGGTGGCGAGTACTTGCTCCACTTCACTGGTACCAATGCCAAAAGCAATCGCTCCCAGCGCCCCGTGGGTAGAAGTATGGCTATCTCCGCAAACGATGGTCTTCCCTGGTAGCGTAATCCCTAATTCGGGGCCAATCACGTGTACGATCCCTTGATTGGGATGCCCCAAACCATAAAGCTCTAAGCCAAATTCCTCACAATTTTTAATCAAAGTATCCACTTGATGGCGTGATAAACGGTCTTGAATGGGTAGATGTTGATTTAGAGTGGGTACATTATGATCGGCTGTAGCCACGGTTTGCTGAGGGCGAGCGACTGTGATTCCTCTCTTTCTCAGGCCGTCAAAGGCTTGAGGGCTTGTCACTTCGTGGATAAAGTGCGTGTCAATGTATAAAGTATCGGGATAGTTTTCTTGCCGGTGTACGACATGTTGTTCCCAGATTTTATCAAATAAAGTTTTAGCAGATGCCATATCTATGGAATTCTTTAAGGCTTGTTTGGAGGATTAAAATTTTATCAGGCGATAGCAATTATCTTTAAAATAAATTTTTTCTGAAAATAATTTTTTTAAGTTTTATCTTCTAGCTTAGAGAAGAAAAGATAGATTGTATTTATTTAGGAAGCAATTTAATTTTTAAGATATGTGCTTAATTAAATTTCAATGGGATCAACATCCACAGTATAAATTGATTTTGGTCGCTAATCGAGATGAATTTTACAAAAGAAAAACCGCGGCCGCGCATTTTTGGCAAGATGAACCCAGCATTCTTGGAGGAAGAGACTTGGAAGCAGGTGGCACCTGGATGGGCATGAATAACGAGGGTAAATTCACCGCCCTCACTAATTATCGGGATATACAAAATATAAAATCCCAAGCTCCCTCCCGAGGTCATCTCACAGCCAATTATCTCAAAAATAAACAAAAACCTGAGGCTTACCTCATGGAAGTAGAGCAGGTAGCCGAGGCATATAATGGCTTTAACCTGCTAGTGGGGAATTTGGAAGAACTTGCTTATTTTTCTAATTATGAAAATCAAATTCGGAAGCTAACGCCTGGCCTCTATGGCCTGAGTAATCATCTTCTAGACACTCCTTGGTATAAAGTGGAACAAGCCAAGGCTATTCTGGAAAAAGAAGTAAGCAAGTCAGCCATTGATGTGGACTATCTCATCGAGAGCTTACACAGCACCGATAAACCTGCTGATAATCAGGTGCAAAGAACGGGTCTCCCCTTAGACAAAGAGAGAATGTTGGCTTCTATGTTCATTGAAAGTCCCGACTACGGTACGCATTCCACCAGTGTGATGTTGATAGATCGTGAAGGGCAATTCTATTTCAAAGAGAAAAGATACCATTCAACGGAAGGCGAGCCTCAGGAAAGGGAATTCACCTTCAAAGTAATTTCCTAAAACCTGACAATCAAACTCTTACGAATAACCTTAGTTATTATTTTGAATCAACTCATCGTACTTTTCCGTGTGATTAGGATCTAGCTGTATGAGCATGCTGTGGGCTTCCTGTCGCATCTCCTGAGGAGCCTCCCGAAAAATATTGATCAACTCGCTAAACTTAGCATCAAAGAAGATATTAATCAAAACCGCCGAAGGTTTAAGACGGTTGACTTCTAGGATGGTCTTGAGTACATTTAGCGTCACTTCTCTGGATTTAGCGGGGTCGGCCAAGAAGGTATCCAGCCCCAAGCGATGGTACTCATAGATGGCTTCTCGGAAAGGAATCATTTGCTGACTGTATAGGTTCTCGGAGAGCCAAAAACGATTTCTAGTATTTTGTCCTCGAGTCCAGCCTGCTTCGGAAGAAGATTGTGCTACGTTCACGACATTGAAGAGATTTTCCACGTGGTCGCTCCCCCCTAGCTTAGAAAAACTATCGTAGTCCATCGCTAAAATTGCGTAGGCGTAGAAAGCCAGCATAGAACCCAGGTTATCAGTGAAAGAGTTGATATTAAAAATGAGGGGCTGAGCTTGTACATAGCGAAAATTGAAATCCCGATCTACAAAAGTCAAGAGATTAGACTCATAATTGGTATTGTAAATGGGGCGTGAGGCTTGGATTTGGGCAGTCCCTTGGAAAACATTTTGGGCAGGAGACTGGGTCAGGGTAATGACCAAATTGCAAGTGATTTGTTCGCCTTTTCTGAATTCGTCATCCGTCCATTTTTGATTATTGAGGAAATTGGAAACTGCTTTTTGCAGATCATCGAAGAGTTGCCGTTCTGCGGTCTGTGCCGTCACGAGGGCTTGTGAATCCACGGTCACGTTGCAAATCAGTTCTTGTGCAGATAAGGAGACAACAGAGAGCAAAAAGTACGTGCTCCAAGTCAAGTGTAGAATTTGTTTTTTAATATTCATAGCTTCTTTGCTTGTATCATTAAGATAGGGCTGGACGTATAAGAGCCAGACCCACACCCGCAAAATTATAAAATCAAGGCTTAAGTTGAGGATGTTCTTGATGAAAATCTGTAACTTCTTGAAATGCCTTAGCTAATCTAATCATTTTACCTTCTTCGTACAGATCTCCTACGATCGTAATACTGGTTGGATTTCCTCTCTGGTCAAAACCATTGGGCATGACTACGCAAGGATGTCCGGTTAGATTTGTCATCGTCAGAGAACTGCTAGCCCAAGAGGGAGTGATGAACATGTCTACTTTTTCCATCATCTGTGCCATCTCTTGCATAAGTTGGGTGCGCAATCGGTTAGCCTGAAGGTATTCTACCGCAGGGATAAAACGAGACTGCCGAAAAAAATTTGGCCAAGCCCGTTTGACTTGTCTCACTAACTGATCGTCTTGACCACTGCGCGTAAGTTCATCAAAAGCCGTTGCTGCTTCTACCCAAAGTACAAAACTGATATCAGGCAACGCTGGCAACTCGATAGGAATCAGTTCTATTCCTAAGGAACGAAACTTTTCCAAAGCCTTTTCATCATTTTCTTTAAAGCGATAATCTCTCTCGAAGTCTTTTTTAAGATAGCCAATTTTGTATGAACTGAGCGATTGGTTAGCATCATAATTTAAAGGTAAATCCTTGACGCTCAAATCTTCGCCATCTGGCCCGTAGATATGATTAAGTACCAAAATAGCATCCTCTGCATCTCGGCAGAGTGGTCCGATTTTGTCCATCGACCAACTCAAAGCCATGGCTCCGGCTCGGCTCACTCGTCCAAAAGTAGGTCTTAATCCAGTGACGCCACAAACCGTGGAGGGCGATACAATAGATCCCAAGGTTTCTGTACCAATGGCAAAAGGAACCAAACCCGCCGACACCGCTGAGGCTGATCCTGCCGAAGAACCACTTGATCCTTGTTCGGTATTCCAAGGGTTACGCGTCATCCCGCCAAACCACACATCTCCCCATGCCAAAGCTCCCATGGTGAGTTTGGCGACCAGCACTGCCCCCGCTTCTTCTAATTTTTTGACTACGGCAGCATCTTGATCAATCATCTGGTTTTGGAAAGGGGTTGCTCCCCAGGTAGTTTTATAGTTTTTGGTGGCTAGCAAATCTTTAATGCCATAAGGAATTCCGTGTAAAGGCCCACGATAATTGCCAGCTTTGATTTCTTCATCTGCGCGTTGCGCTTGTTTTAGCGCTAAATCTTCGGTAAGCGTGATGACGCAGTGAAGCTGAGGATCAAATTTTTTGAGCCGATCTAGAAAAAACTCGGTCAATGCTACAGAAGTAATCTGTTGATTTTTGAGTAAAGAAGCTAATTCTCTAATGGTATAAAAGGCGAGTTCGTCTCGGTTTTTAGGCATTTTTACCTGAGCCAACTCATCCCAGCGAAACCCTTGATCGGGAATCTCCAGAGTATGTCCAGGAGGGATCGGATCAAAGACCAAAGCAGGTGCTACGCTATTATCAATGGAGATTTTACGGTTATTTTCAAAGTTGACACGTTGCTCTTCTAAGCCTCCCAACATAGAATCTACTTCGGCCGTACTGAATTCCAGCCCCATGAGCTTTTCGGCTTCTTTAACTACCTGAGCCGTAATGGCTCTATCATCTAAGCTTTTGCTGAGGAAAGCGCCGAGTATAAAGCTTAGGGAGAAACCCAGCCACAGAGAAGTTTTTTGTACTTGTTTTTTCATAGAACCTTTTATTTTGTTTTGAAAATTAAACAAAAGCATTTACATAAAAAATTAAAAATACTTTCTTTGTAAATGTAGGTAACAGGCTAACCCCTGTATTTTTACCCAAAATGGAGGAAATAGCCCCGAATTTGCCTTTTTGGTCTGTTATCGAGCTGTTAAACCTAAGAAGGGAATATACCTTTTTCGTATCTTTGAAAGAATGAAGAAAAAAAGAATCGTCTATATTATCGCTATCTCCGCGTTTTCATTGGTTGGTTTGGTGATCTTACAAATCAACTGGATTCTTCATGCGGCCAAGTTGAGAGAATCTCAACTCAAGCACCGCGTCACGATGGCTACTTATCGCATCGGGATGAAACTGCGCAACGATAGCCTCACGATTGCGCGTATTAGCCAACGTTTGTCCGAAAATGATGGCGAAAAACTGAGCATCCATATCGATGAAATAGACGAAAAGAAAATCGATCAACTCCTGAAAAGCGAATTCCGCTACCATCACGTTAATCTCAATTATCGTTTTGAGATTGTAGATAAAAACAATCAGAACTATGCCTCCACCTGTGAAATGGGGCTGGATTCCCACGGCCTATGTCTCGAGTCTATTTTCAAGCCACAGAAAGCAGAATTGAGAGTTTTCTTCCTCAACAAAAATCAATACATATTCGCGCAAATGCGCTGGATGTTGCTTGCCTCCTTCATTTTGATTTCGCTGGTAATCGCTTGTTTCATCCTGACCATCCGTACCATCTGGACGCAGAAGCGACTCTCAGAGATGACCTCGGATTTTATCAACAACATGACCCACGAACTCAAGACGCCCATCTCTACCGTGTCTTTGGCTAGTAATATGCTTCGCAGGAATAAGATTCTAGATAATCGTGAGAAAATCATTCACTATTCTGGCATCATTCACGAAGAGAATCGGAAGTTACAAACGCAAGTAGAGCAAGTACTCAGGATTGCCAAGTTGGAAAGAGGAGATTTTAGCTTAAATAAAGAACCGATCAATATTCACGAGGTAATTCAGCAGGCCATCAGCAGTATCGAGTTGCAAGTCAACAGTCGTAATGGTCAAATTAGCTGCTATTTGAATGCGCTCAAACAGGAAATCAAGGCAGATGTTAATCATCTTACTAACGTAATTTCCAACTTGTTAGATAATGCGAACAAATATTCTCCCAATTCGCCAGAGATCACGATTAGCACACACGACCGCGAAGACGGCGTGGTTATTTCCGTAGAAGACAAGGGGATCGGTATGAGCAAGGACAAGCAAAAGTATATTTTTGATAAATTTTATCGGGTTTCTACGGGCAACATTCACGACGTCAAAGGTTTTGGCTTGGGGCTCGCTTACGTGAAAATGATGGTAGATGCACACAAAGGCAACATCAACCTGAATAGCGAGCTAGGTAAAGGTAGTCGCTTTGACATCTTCTTGCCTTATACCTAGTTGCAGTGATGACGAGTTGCTCAGGCGCATCCACTACAAAGTTCTGATGCCTGCAAAAAGCTTTCTAGCACTTGTTTGTAGGGCTAAATGCTTATTTTTACCCTCATTAATAACCAAGGGCTTGAAACCTACTATCTGTAACTAGTTCTTATCGCTATGAAAAAAAATAAGACACATCTCTTATTGGCCGAAGACGATCTCAATCTGGGCTCACTCTTGAAAGATTATTTAGAAATGGAAGATTTTGAGGTAAAACTCTGCCGAGACGGCGAAGAAGCGGCTCAAGCTTTCAAAGAAAAACTCTACGATATTTGTATCCTGGACGTGATGATGCCTAAAAAAGATGGCTTCACGCTGGCTAAGGACATCCGCAAAAATAACAAACACGTTCCTATTCTCTTCTTGACGGCCAAGTCTCTCAAAGAGGATAAAATAGAAGGCTTCGAGACGGGTGCAGATGATTACATCACCAAGCCTTTTGACGAAGAGGAACTGATCTACCGAATCAAGGCCATTCTGAAAAGAACCCAAATTTCACTCGAGGACTTACCCAACGATACCCTGTTTAAGATTGGGAAATATACCTTTGACTACGCTCGTCAATCCCTCGCTATTAACGGCCAATCTAGGCGAATGACCGCCCGCGAAAGCGAAATTCTCAAACTACTTTATCAGAAAAAGAATAATATTCTCCGACGAGAAGAAGCGTTAACCGCGATCTGGGGAGAAAATGACTATTTTCACGGGCGAAGCTTCGATGTATTCATCACCAAACTACGCAAATATCTCAAAGGCGATCCTAATGTCAAAATCGAGAATGTACACGGGGTCGGCTTTATGCTTCTGGATGGGAATTAGGAAATTAGTGCCTGACAAATGGCCGTGGGGAGATGCTTTGAGCATTATTTGACCCTTATTCCTAAATAAAAGCTAAGAAATTTTTATCTGAAACCTTTGACCGGCAGGCATTTAGGTCAACTTTACGCAGCTGCCTAATACACGGATGTTTTCCTGATATTTCACGAAGATTTTCTTGAGATTATCATCTTCATGGTGGCCATCTAGCTCGATATAAAACCAAGTCTTAAATTTCTCGTCTTCCCGGGCGGGGCGGCTCTCAATTTTGTTGAGGTTAATACCAAAGTCATTAAAATCTTGTAAGAAATTGGCAAGACTTCCCGTGGTATCGGGGAGTTTGGCGATAATCGTCGTTTTGTCTTTACCGCTTTTTTGATTTTTAAAATCTTTGCTGATGATGAGAAAGCGCGTTCGGTTGTTGGGGCTGTCCTCGATATTCTCAAAAAGAATCGGAATCCGATAGATTTTGGCGGCTACACTCGAGCAGATGGCGGCACAATTCGGATCTTCGGCGGCCATTTTGGCGGCTTTGGAGGTAGACTCCACGGGGACAAATTCGGTATTGCTGTCTTTAAAATACTCGCCCAAAAAGTTACGACATTGCTTAAAGGCAATTTGTCTCGAGTAGATATACTTGATATGGTCCAATTTATCGCTTTGACTCACGAAAGTAAAATGAACGGGCAGCAGAATTTCGGCTACGATTTGCACGTGTAATTCGTGGAGCAAGTCAATCGTTTCTCTTACGAAGCCTTCACGATTGTTCTCAATGGGCACTACGCCGAAGCGTGTTCGTTCGGTGGCTACACTCTCGAAGACAGAGCGAATATTTTTGAGGGGAATATAATCCGTAATCAGCCCGAATCGGCTTTCAGCCGCTTGGTGGGTAAAGCTTCCTTCTGGCCCTAGATAAGCTACGCGCTCGGGCAGCTCAAAATTACGACTAGCGGCAAAAATTTCCATAAAAATCGCATCAATCGCCACTCGGCTTAGCATCGTTCCTTGGCTACGTTGCTCGAGGCGGTCAAGAATATTTTTTTCCCGTTCGGGTCGGTAGATAATCGCGTTGTTTAGGCGTTTAAAATCTCCTACGGCTTTGACGACCTCCATCCGCTTGGCTAGTAATTCGGCCAGTTGATTGTCAATTTCATCGATTTGTTCTCTGAAAGCCTTCAGTTCATCCATATCTAAGCAGTTGATTCGTGGCTAAGGAAATACAAAGACCTTCCCCCATTATGTGCGCAGGAAGGTCTTTGTCTGAGGATAATAGAATTTTATTGTCCGATGCTTGCTGCATCTTTGACAGAGGCATAATTTACTTTGCGGGCATCCGCCTCTCTTAGTTGGAGTTTCACATCCGTGACAATTCCCATCTTCGCTTTTCGGTCTACTTTCATCGACATGATGATTTTATCTCTTTCTACTTCATCCAGCTTGGCTCTTTCCTCAGCCACGAAGCGAGGAATGTCTGTGGGTTCAATGAACACGTCATTGACTTGGATGCGGGGAGTTTCTCCAAATTTTTGATCCTTAGGAGGACCAATGTAGATATAACTTACCAAGGACTTATTCTCGAGCTTTTCTAGTTGAGAAGCTTTGGGAATACTCACTTGTACTAGCAAATCTGTTTCTCTCAATACGGTCGTAACCATAAAGAAGAACAACAGCATGAACACGATATCAGGCAGGGAAGCCGTGGAGATACCGGGTTGTGGTTTTTCTTTTTTACCAAATGATGCCATAGATTAATCCTCTCCGATTTTGGTAGGTTCAGCTTCTGAAATACGCAAAGGGTACTCACGAGAAGCGTCATAATATTTTTCTATAAATAATTCCTTGCCGGAGGCGCGTGCCTTTTGATAAGCTTCTACCTCCCTTCTTTTACCCTCTCTGGCTCTCTTCTGAGCGTCAAAGTTGAGATATTCTTTCGGGCTATAGGTTTCGTTAGCCAATTGGGAAAACATTTGTACTTTCTTGATTAGTCGCTCATCTTCAATGGCGGCTTTTTCGTCAAAGTTCAAATATTCGTCCAAGCTTATTTTCAGGTATTCTGCTCTCAATTCGTGGTAAGCCGCTTTGATTTCATCTAAAACTTTGATGTAGACAGCGTACTGAGTACCGCGGTCAGTCTTGAAAGAAACCGCTGCATCTTGCGGGCTATCAGACATTTCCTTATCACGGCCTCGGTTGTCGATAAATTCTTTGGCGGATTCGCGTAATTGTGTGATAGAAAGGGGATCTTCTTCTACAAGCAGTTGATTACGAGAGTTAACGAGTACCTTAAACACGTTGCGGTCTTTCATTTTGAACTCATTCAACTGATCATCTTCCCGTTTGGGAGGAAGGAGGATAGAAAGCCCTTTATCAGAAGCGATGGTAGTGGTTACTAGGAAAAAGATCAAGAGTAAGAAAGCAATATCCGCCATAGAACCTGCATTCACCTCTTGAGCGTCTCCTCTTTTCTTTTTTTTCATAAGCGATACTATTTAAAAGCTCCAGTAACTTCGGTAATAACAATTCCGATGATGGTTAATATACCTAAAGTATAGGTCAATATCAAGATACTACCGATCGTTTGCGAAAGTGATGGGGTGATTTTAAACTTCTCGTAGACGGCTGTTACCTCATTATTAGCCAAAGCATAAGAAATTCCCCAAACAACTAAAATCACTACGACTCCAGCGATGGTTCTTAGGATGGAGGCTGGATTAGTAATCGCAGTGAGTATAAATCCTAGGATAATACCCACGATTCCTGCAATCATCAGGGCGTATCCAGTATAAAGTCCAACGTTGGTCGCCACATTTTGCTCAGCTGGGTCAGGTCCGAAACTGGCGAACATAATCACCAGCATCAGCACACTCAGGCCAAGTATCACCGGGGCTAAAAGTTTTTTCAGTAATTCCATAAATTCCAATTTTAGCGTTAAAGATTAAAGTAATCTGACCAGACTTAGGATTGCTTTGCACGATAAGCTACGAGTATGTCTACCAAAGCGATAGAAGCCTCTTCCATTTGTGCTACGATCGAGTCTACTTTACTCACGATGTAATTATAGAATAACTGAAGAATAATGGCTACAATCAGACCACTAACAGTCGTAATCAAGGCCACTTTAATACCACCTGCTACCAGCGATGGAGAGATATCACCTGCTGCTTCAATAGCGTCAAAAGCTTCAATCATACCGATTACTGTTCCCATGAATCCGAGCATTGGAGCCAGGGCGATGAAAAGAGAGATCCAGACCAAACCTTTTTCTAATTTAGCCATTTCTACCGAACCGTAAGAAATCACAGATTTTTCTACCATGTCAATTCCCTCAGAGTAACGCATCAGTCCCTGCATAAAAATAGATGCTACTGGACCGCGGGTATTTTGAGCTACCTCTTTGGCAGCATCAATACCACCTGAATTAAGTGCGTCTTCAATGTTTTTGGTGAATTTCTTGGTGTTAGTCGTCGCCAGATTGAGGGTGATGATTCTTTCCAGAGCCACGGCTAGTCCTAAGATCAAACAGATAAGTACGATACTCATAAAGCCCCAGCCCCCTTCGATGAATTTTTCCTTAACGGCTTGGTGGAAAGTTTGCTCTTCGATCTGCACTTCGTCGCCGGCATCTACGACTGTTTTGTCCTCCTCTTCTACGGGCTCAGCAGGTGGTTCCTCCTCGGCCTGTTCAGTGGTCGTGTCTTCGTCCTGAGCGTAAATGAGGATCGCGTTCCCGCAGATCAAGCAGAAAGCAAGCATCAATAAAGCGAATAACTTTTTCATAAGTCTAATTTTTACAGTTCTAACTTGGATTTAAAGAGTAAAAAGATTTTGGATTTAGATTTGTAATTGTGTTCTAGTTCAACCTCAAAGGTTCCTGAAAATAAAGTGAGAATGGCCTAGGAATATTCTTCTTAAAACCATATCCTTTCTAGAAAAAGTCAATTATTTCTCACAAAATAATCTTTTGTGTACAAAAACTACACGTTAATTTAAACTTTGCTACAATATTTGATCGTAGTATACAGTTACATCTTTCGAGACAAATATATGCAAAATATTTAGATACCTAATTTTAGAGTTATTTTTTTTTGAAGATTCCAAATCTGCACCTCTTCCGACTAACCGTTGTTTCCACTAGGCTTCTCTCCATTCATCTGTATCTTTCCTTTTGTGCTAATTGTTAATTTGGGTTGTAAGGTAATATAATCGCCTTGTAAATCAATATTTCGATTATCTTTTTTTAGAAAATTGGTAATCCGTGACCGATTTGGAGGGTATTTGCACTAAATTTGCTAAGTAACTAAGCACTATATGCTATTATTCAAGACTCAGGGAGTGTTTCTTTCAAATCAAAGTGTTTTTGGTAGCTAGGATGCCTATCAAGGCTTCAGTTTGCTCTCTTGGAGCATCAGACGCAAGCAAGTTGTCTTTTTGTGTACCTTCTAGCTACCTCATCGTGAAGCCGCATAAGCAGGGGAGCAGCTTCATTTCAAATACACTCAAACCCACTCCTGAATCAGCACTCATCAAGTTAGAGGCTTTACTAAGAGCACCTTACTTGTGATAGATGACTCATCCAGCCTCCATGACATTTAGCTAGATCGGACTAAGAAAATAAAAACAAGCCATCGGCTCCTTTTCGAAGGAAAAATATAAATGGTCTCTTGTCCTAAAAAAAGCCTGTAAAATTAGTTATTCATAAAAGACTTTTTGTAATTTCAGTGCCCGAAAACAGCAGTTTCCGATCTGATGAAAAGCTTCTTCCACATCTGCCTTGCTATCTTTCTTCCCTCCTATCTTTTGGCTCAGTCCACGGTGGATAGCCTGATTTATCACTTCGAGCGTAGCTCCAAAGTTGAGACTAAACTGCATTTGTTGAATCAAATCACAGCGCATCTCATTGCTCACCAAGCTCCGAATGTGATTAATTTTGCCAAGGAAGCACTCGAGTTATCTGAAAACGTAAACAACTCAGACGAAAAAGCCAAAGCCCTCGAAAATTTAGGCTTGATCTATTGGTACCACGGAGATTATGCCGATGCACTTAGCCTTTTTTTAGACCTTCTGAAGGTGGCCGACCAAGCTAAGCAGGAAGAGCTCAAGGCTCTGGCTTTCCTACGTTTAGGGCAAGTATACCTGAGGATTAATCGTGTAGAAGAGGCCCTTCGGCATTATCATAAAGCACTCGTATGGGCAGAAGAACAGAGAAATATCTCTCTAAAAGTGAAATTAAAAATCTGCCTAGGTGAGGCTTACCATCAAGACAATAATACTTCAAAAGCACTCAAAAACCTGTTCGAAGCACTCAAAGCCAATAGCCAGTCGGTTGATACCGCTAGCCTCGCCGGGGCTTACTTAGCCATTGCCAAGATTTACCTAGACTCGGGTGAATGGAATCGCGCCCTGAGCTATCTAAATCAAGCTCGAGAAATTTTCTTAGACATCAATCGCCCCTATGACCTCATGCGATGCACCCACCAATTAGGCTTGATTCACCTCCGGCAATCACAGCCTCAGTTGGCTGAACCACTGTTCAAGGAAGCACTCGCCTCCGCCCAAGAAATGCATGCCAAGAAGGAAATTAGCCAAATCAGCCAAAATTTATCCACTTGTTATGAAATGATGGAGGATTTGACGCAGGCACTACGCTATTATCAATTACACCAAAGCTATCAAGATTCTGTTTACAGTGAAATCAATCTGGTACTGCTCGCTGACTTACAAAGTAGCTATGAACTAAGAAATAAAGACCACGAAATAGAATTGCTGCGTAGCAATCAAGCCAATCTCCAAAATAAACTCCGCAAGAGTGCTACACGAAGATATTTCCTGAGCATTTGGGCTGTCTTAGCTAGCTTTGGGGTAATATTCTTGATCTATGCCTATTGGCAAAAAAATCAAAACAATCGTTTCTTAATTCGTCAGAACGAGGAGCAAAATGCTCAGAAAGAGGCCATCAATGCCCAAAAAGATCAACTGAGGGCACTCAACGATGAAAAAAACCTGATGATTAAAAATGTAGCTCATGACCTCAAGGCTCCACTTAATCGTATCTATGGGCTGGCCGAGTTACTACATATGGAGGATAAGCAATTCAATCAGGAACAAAAAAAATACATCAACCTCATCAGCCAAATCACTTACGATGCACGCACCATGATCCAAAACTGGCTGGATATCAAAACCATTGAAGAAAAACAGCTGAGGATGCATATCGCCAAAGTTGACCTAGATGAGTTGCTCCAAGACTTACTCGTGGGTTATAAAGAACAAGCCGCCAAGAAGGGAATTCGTGTATATTATCAAAATTTTAGCCGAGAACTCTTTATATATACAGATAGTAGCTTGCTCAGCCGAATCTTGGATAATTTGATCTCTAATGCCGTCAAATTCTCCCCTCTCAACAAAAGCGTGTATATTAAACTGTACCAAAATGAGCACGAAGTATGTATAGCCGTGCAAGACGAAGGTATTGGAATCAGTGAGCAAGAACAAACCAAATTATTCAAAAAATTCCAAAGGCTCAGTGCTCGTCCTACCGCAAGTGAAAGCTCCACCGGTCTGGGACTTTCTATCGTGAAAACCTTGGCGGCCTATCTGCAAGCGCGTATCCTCGTAGATAGTGAAGTAGGGCGTGGTAGTACTTTTACCTTGGTCTTACCTTATGAACTGAACTCTTCTTCCCAGCGCGAAGCATAATCTAATTCAACCATTAACTCTCCGTCAAAAGAATTAGTGCCAAACGTCAATATCTGCTCTGTTTCTGCTAGATTTAATATATATGGAATAGCAGATTGCCTCGTAACCCACAACTGATTCCTAACATTTGCTTTTATACAAAATAAAATTAGATTTGTACAAATCTAATCTACATTTTACTACCTTATGAATTACGAAAATATTCTCTACCGTCAAGCGGACAACGGAGTGGTTACCATTACCCTCAATCGTCCTGATAAAATGAACGCGCTCAGCCCTGCCCTGGTCTCAGAATTGAAAGAGGCAGCCAAGCAGGTGGCCGAAGATGAAAAGGCTAAACTGCTCATCGTTACCGGTGCGGGTCGTGCTTTCTCGGCGGGGGTAGATTTGCAAGCCCTCAATGCCTCCATAGAAGGTGGTCAATTCAAAGCAGATCAGATATTGATTGATGGCAATGAATTTATCCATACGATCCAAACCATGCCCAAAGTTGCCATCGCGATGGTGAATGGTTTTACCTTCACGGGTGCGACGGAGTTTATGCTGGCTTTTGACCTTATTTACGCCGCAGAAGAAGCCAAAATTGGTGATACACACGCTAAATGGGGCATCGCGCCCAAATGGGGCATGACGCAGCGTCTCCCTCAGTTAGTAGGCATCCTCAAGGCGCGCGAACTCTCTTTCACCACCCAAGCCGTTACGGGCAAGGAAGCCGAACGCATTGGACTTGTCAACAAAGCGGTTCCTTTGGAAAAATTAGAAACCACCGTACACGAGGTGGCAGCGCAGATCTTAGACAATAGTGCCCAAGCCGTAGCCGCTATGAAGCAACTTTATCACGAGGGTATGCACACCACGCTTCGAGAAGGTTTAGAAATAGAATACAACGCTCACTTTGATATTCATGATCGTGAGGAATTCTTAAAAGAATTCAAAAAGAATAAAAGTAAGTAAGAAGGAAGTCATCTGTTTTCAGCACTTAATTTTTAGTGCTGATACGGGCTGAATTTTATGGGGTAAGCAGTTTTTTGGAAACTTTTGTTCATGCACTAAAATTTATCTGCCATGCATTATAAAGATATACGCCTCGAGGCTCAGCACGGAATCGCTAAGATCACCCTGAATCGACCCGAAAAAATGAATGCCTTGAGTGCCAATTTAGTTTTGGAATTGAAGGAAGCCATTCAATCCGTTGCTGATCGTTCTGAGTATCAGGTAGTCATTGTCACGGGAGCGGGCAAGGCTTTCTCCGCTGGTGCAGACTTGCAAGGCTTTGCCGATCAAGGTCAAAATCCAGATGGAGACCAAACCATCTTAGAGGCAGGTATAGATTTGATGAAAACGATGCAGACTATGTCGCAAGTTTCTATTGCGATGGTAAATGGCTATTGTTTCACGGGTGCTTTGGAGCTTTTGTTGGCTTTTGACCTCATTTTTGCCTCGAGCCAAGCTCAGTTTGGTGATACACATTGCAAATGGGGTTTGTATCCACAATGGGGTATGTCCCAGCGACTGCCAGCAAAAGTGGGTATGCTCAAAGCCCGTGAGCTTTCTTATACGGCCAAGGCGATAGATGCTCACGAGGCAAAATTTATGCGTTTAGTCAACCAAGTTTTTCCCCACGAAGCACTAGAAACTTGTGTGTGGGAAGTAGCTCAGCAAATTCAAGCCAACAGTGCCCAGACCGTGGCCGCCATGAAAGAACTCTATCACTACGGAAGCCATCATACCCTTAGAGCAGGCATTCAGTACGAACTAGAAGCCGAATACCAAATCAAGGATCGTCAGCAATTCTTAGCAGATTTTAAGAAAAATAAGCAGTCTTAAATGAACCCTCTGGGTTGAAAATGCGTTCATATCCTGCAAATAGAAATAGATTAAAAAAAGCATTCAAATCTATTGAAAACCGTTTGTAATTCTATTTTTGAGAATTACTTACTTTATAAACCTAAGCTCGACTTACCATGTTAGTCCTGATTCTATCTATCATTTTGTTGGTGGTTTTATTTGTAGTTTTCTACTCTGTGGCCGCCACGATTTTGAAGCTTATCCCCAGCAATCGCCAGACCACACTAAATGCGGATGGCATTGATATCTGGGTTATTTCTAATGGGGCACACACCGATATTTGTATGCCCATCCGCACCGAAGAGATTGACTGGACCGAATTTATTGATACCAACAGTTTCAAACCAAGTAATTTCCAATATATTGCTTTTGGCTGGGGAGATAGAGGATTTTATCTAGATACTCCTAGCTGGGCAAAATTGAAACCCAAAACCGCTTTTAAGGCTTTGTTTAAATTGAGCCGTACCACCATGCAAGTGGTTTTGTACGACGAAATCCCTGAGCATTGCAAATGGCGTAAGCAATTAAAAGTAAGCCCTGAGCAATATCGCAATATGATTCAGTACGTGAAGGACAGCTTTCGCTACACACAACAAGGAGAATTGGTTCATATTGATTTTGCTGGAATGCCCGCTTACGATAGTTTGAATTATAATTTCTACGAAGCAGAGGGTCGCTACCACTTTCTCAAAACCTGTAATGTATGGGTCAATAATGCTTTGAAGGAAGGAGAAGTACGCACCGCCATTTGGACTCCTTTCTCCAAAGCCATTTTCCATCAACTGGACAAATTCTATCCTGATGCTGACCATTGGATGCAACATGCCTTGTCTATGCCTTCCCCCTCTCGCCGGCAAAGGATCAAAAATCTTTTGAGCAAAAAAATAAAATAGACACTACTATCTATCCTAATCACGAAAGCACTTTCTAAGGAGGTGCTTTTGTTTTTTTAATGTAAGTACTGTATCATAACGTACAGCTCTGCCCTGCGAGCGAACAATCTCATTACTGTATTCATCACTCTAAAATTTTACAAGTAATTGAAAATCAAATACTTACTCGCAAAGGCATAGCTTTTGTCTCTTTTGACGATGTGAGCTTGACTATTCTGTTGGCTCCAGAAAAGATTTTTTGGTTCAATCCAAAACCTTCTAATTATGCTGAGAAACTACCTAAAGATTGCTCTACGTCACCTTCAAGGCAATCGCATTTATGCCTTCATCAATATTTTCGGTTTAGCCGTGGGAATCACCTGTACGATACTGATCGCCTTGTATCTTCAACACGAACTGAGCTACGACACGTACCATAGCCAGGCCGATCAGATTTACCGTCTTTACACCGACTTAGATATTCCCAATGGAGAGGTAGATCACTATGCTTCTTGTGTAGGGGGAGCGGGGGCTCAGATTACTCAAGATTATCCAGAGGTGAAAGCGGCAGTTCGCTTGTTAGCTAAAAATGATCTTTTTGTAGAAAAAGGGGCACAGCGATTTTATGATCGTTTCGTCTTCGCCGACGCAAGTATGTTTGATGTGTTTTCGTATCAATCTATCCACGGGAAGCTAGACAGTACTACTTTGCAAGAACCATACACCTTGGTACTGACCCGCTCGGCGGCAGAAAAGTATTTTGGGCGTACGAATATAGTGGGCGAAGTTTTGAAAGTCAGAGATTCGCTTAACTTTAAAATTAATGCCGTGATAGAAGATGTGCCCAGCAACTCTCATTTCCACTTTGACGTGTTAGCCTCTATGCAGACTTTCAAGGCTTGGAATCAGAATATAGATAACTGGTGGGCTTTTGGCGTTTACGTGTATCTACTTCTAGAAGATGGGGTGGATGTATCTGCTTTCGAGAACAAGATAGAACGTTATTCTCGGAAATACATCCCCGAACAAGAGGATAGAAGTGGCTACGCTCACCACCTAGGTTTGCAAAAAATCACAGATATTCACTTACACTCTGACCGCCGAGGCGAGTGGGAAGCCAACAATGATATTGCCTATGTTTATATCTTTGCTATCATTGCCATTTTTATCTTGGCGATCGCTTGTACCAACTATATGAATCTGGCTACGGCGAGATCTGCCCAACGCGCCAAAGAAGTAGGTGTTCGCAAAATCGTAGGTAGTACCCGACAACAGCTACGCTTACAGTTTTTGGGAGAGTCTTTTCTGGTTTGCCTGTTTGCGGTATTGGTGGCGTTGGGGCTGACCGAGTTGTTTTTGCCCAGTTTTAATCAGCTACTGGGAAAGAATTTGGTAATCCCCTATCAAAGTCAGCCCCTGTTTTATGCGGGCCTAGTGGCCTTGGTACTTATACTAGGTTTAGTTTCTGGTAGTTATCCTGCGTTTATCCTGTCTCGTTTCCAGCCTGTTCGTACTTTGAAAGGGAATTTTCAAAGTTCGCGAGCCGGTATTCAACTGCGCAGGGGCTTGGTTATATTTCAGTTTGTAATCACGGTGGTACTTATCATTGCCACGATGGTCGTGCAGATACAAATGAATTTCATGCGCGAAAAGAATTTGGGTTTCCGCAAAGAGCAGATTTTAGTAATTCCCACCTTAAACGACCCGATAGTCACGCAGAAAATAGCCGTCGTGAAAGAAAAGCTCCTCCAAAACCCTCACATCAGCCAAGTTACCTTGTCTTCGGGTGTACCGGGTCGAGAGCAGGCCAATGGAGTGATCTTCAAAGAAAGCGCGGGAAAAGAGGGAGAAGTCGTAGATAACGGGCAGGTCTGGAACGATGTACGCTATGTTGCTGTAGACTTTGATTTTGCCCAACTTTATGGCTTGGAGGTTCTAAAAGGCAGAAATTTTTCTAAAAAGATAAAGTACGATGAGGGAGGAGCCTTTTTGATTAATGAATCGGCGATTTCTAAGCTCGGATTTAATTCTGCCGAAGAGGCCATTGGGAAAAAAATTGGATTCAAAACGGATTACAAGCGAGAAATTGTGGGTGTAGTCAAAGATTTTCACTTCAAATCCTTACAGACACGCATAGAACCGTTGATTTTGTACTCAGGAGGAATGTGGAATAATCAAAGATACCTTTCTTTTCAGTTTAATCTCGATCAAATATCCACAGTCCGTGAGTACTTGGAATCCACTTGGGAATCTACGATCAAGAACCGCCCCCTCAATTACTTCTTTCTCGATGCTGATTTTGACAAGCAATATCGCGGTGAGGCTAAGGTAAGTGCTCTTTTTCAGATTTTTTCCGTGATAACCGTAGTGATTGCCTGCTTAGGTTTGCTGGGCCTATCTGCTTACGTGGCCGAACAAAAGACTAAGGAGATTGGAATCCGTAAGGTTTTAGGGGCTTCTATGGCACAGATTCTTTATTCACTCACAGGCCAATTCATAAAATTAGTGCTATTGGCTAGTCTGATTGCTTTCCCGATTGCTTATTTAGCGATACATAACTGGCTCCAAGACTTTGCTTACCGGATTGATATTCCTTGGCTCACTTTTCCCATAGCGGCTCTGTTGGCATTAGCCATTACGATGGCTACGGTCAGTTTTCATGCTTTTCGGGCAGCCAGCGTAAATCCAGCTCGTATATTAAAAGAAGAATGAGGCTTGGTTTTGAACGGCCTTTCTACCAATCCGTGTCAGTCAGGCAGTCAAGCATCCATGCCCCTGTTTATACGCATCCGAAGGATCAATCAATATGACCTCTCACGGCGAACAACTGCTTAAACAGCGTTTTTCGTGTTAGATACCAATCAAACGGCAAATGCTTACAGACGAGCCGCCATCAGTAGCCCCAGGTCTTTGTAGGGCAGATTAAATTTCTTGGCAATATCAGCACTCGTGAGGCTCCCTTTGTAGGCATAAACCCCACGCATAAACCATTTATTTTTGAAAATCATATCATCAATGCCGCCACATTCTCCAATTTCTAATAAGTAAGGAGCAAAAATATTACTGAGGGCAGTACTCGAGGTACGAGCTACTCTCGAGGCAATATTAGGCACGCAGTAATGAATCACCCCGTGTTTTTTAAAAGTCGGAGACTGCAAAGTAGTCAATTCAGAAGTCTCCACGCAACCTCCTTGGTCAATGCTCACATCAATGATGACAGAATTGGGCTTCATCTCTTTGACCATTTCTTCGGTTACGATGATGGGACTGCGTCCTTTCTCTGCTCTCACGGCGGTAATGAGTACATCGGCTCTGCTGATGGCATCTCGCAGCATCATTCCATCAATGGTAGAGGTATACACCTGATGCCCGATAGAATACTTCATGCGACGCAGTTTGTAAATGTATCTGTCAAAGACTTTAATCTCTGCCCCCAAACCAATGGCGGTACGAGCGGCGTACTCTCCCACGGTTCCCGCCCCGATGATTACGACCTTGGTGGGTGGTACGCCCGTTACTCCACCTAGGATAATTCCTTTGCCATCCCGATGGCTACTCAGAAATTCGGCGGCGATGAGCATCGCGGTACTGCCCGCAATTTCGCTCATCGTGCGGACGGCGGGCATCCCTCCTACCCGATCTTCAATCAGCTCAAAGGCAACAGTAATAATTTTTCTGCGCAGAATTAATCTTAGATATTCAGGGTTGAGCCGAGCCATCTGGATGGCCGAAATTAAGGTGCGGCCTGGCTTCATGTAGTTTAATTCCTCTTCGGTGGGAGGCTCTATTTTGAGGACAATATCTGCTTCGAATACTTCTTTGGAAGAATAAGAAATTTTAGCTCCAGCTTCGCTATAATCTTTGTCTTCAAATTTGGCCTGAAGACCTGCTTTACTCTCAATGACTACCTCGTGCCCGTGTTGTGTGAGCAGATCCACGGCTTCGGGGCGCAGTGGAATTCTCTTTTCGTTCAGGCTGTGCTCTCGGGGAATGCCAATGCAAAGCTTTTGATAGCGTTTATCTACGGGGGCCAATTGCTCCACGGGATAAAGCATTAATTGTTCTTTGGCGACTGGATCTATTTCAATGCTCTCTTCTTGGTATTGTTTGCTCATATTTTCTAAGTTCGACCGTTCTCTGTCCAGCATCTAAGCTTATTGTAATTTCAAGGTAGGTTTCGGGTAAGAGGGAGGGAATCTTCGAGGGCCATTCTATCCAGCAGTAACCTCCGCTGTAGAAATATTCCTCATAGCCCAAATCAAGGGCTTCGGTTTCGTCTTGCAGTCGGTAAAAATCAAAATGATAAACCATTTCGCCTTGCTCGGTAAGGTACTCGTGGACGATGGCATAAGTAGGACTTTGTACTGTATCTATCACGGAAAACTGCCGAGCAAGGGCTTGAATGAGGGTAGTTTTACCAACCCCCATGGTTCCCTCAAAAGTCCATACCTTCAAACTTCCGGCGAATTTAATAATTTTTTTAGCGACTTCATCTAATTCGCTCAGATTCCGATAAGTTATTTTCATGAATTACAAATGGCTCATTGCAAATTACAAATTTTGGACTGCCCTCGCCAACCATTTTCCAGCAATTAAAATATGACTTGCAAAGCCCTGCCAAATTTAGATGACTTTATTTAAATTAGACACTAGCTCATCCATTCCCGTAGATTTAGCCACTGAGAGGGTTTTGAGTTCGCAGTCAATGCATCTATTTCGTAAATCTGTAATTTGCAATCTTTCCTATCCTTTTGGTTTTAGCTCCACGTAGGGAATAATCATTTCTTCCAAAGAAACTCCTCCGTGCTGGAAAGTATCTTTGTAATAATTAACATAATAGTTGTAATTATTGGGATAAGCGAAAAAATGATCTTCCACGGCAAATACATAAGAAGTAGAGACATTGAGCTTGGGCAAATGAAAAGCCTCTGGTTTGCTGGCTACTAAGATTTTATCATCATCGTAGCTTAGATTTTTACCTTGTTTATAGCGCAAATTCGTATTCACGTTGCGATCCCCAATAATTTTGAAAGGTCTTTTTACAAAAATTGTCCCGTGGTCGGTGGTGATAATAACTTTTACCTTCTTTTCGGCCAGCTTTTTAAGCAAATCCAAGAGGGGCGAATGGGTAAACCAGGACTTTGTGAGTGAGCGGAAGGCAGATTCATCGGGCATTAGTTCTCGCATAATATTCATGTCTGTGCGGGAGTGCGAGAGCATATCCACGAAATTGTAGACCAAGGCATTCAATTGATTATTTAATAAATTATCGGCGATATCGGTTACGTTTTTGCCTTGATTTTGGGTGATGATTTTGTGATAAGAAAATTTAATATCTAAACGATTTTTTTTCAATTGCCTTCTTAAGAATTCCTCTTCGTTGAGATTTTTTCCTTCTTCTTCATCTTCTTGAATCCAAATATCGGAGTGGCGCTTGGCCATTTCACTGGGAGTCATTCCCGAAAAGATGGCATTCCGTGCATAAGCTGTGGTCGTGGGTAAGATAGAGTAGTAAGCAGATTCTTCCTCGACGTTAAAATAATCAGCGACGAGGGGTTCAATAATTTTCCATTGGTCAAAACGAAGATTATCAACCAAGATAAAGAAAACGGGTTCTTGTTCTTGCAGCAATGGGAAGACCTTCTTACGCATGAGTTGGTGGGAGAGCAAAGGACGGTCTATATCGGGATCGTTGAGCCAATCTTCATAATTTTCTTCAATAAATTTTACAAAATTGGTATTGGCCTCACTTTTTTGCATCTCCAGTATTTCGGACATGTCCTTGGTTTCTGTATTCTCGATTTCTAATTCCCAGAAAATCAATTTTTTGTAAATTTCTACCCATTCTTCGTGATCCATTCGGTCGTTGAAGGCCATGGCTAGGTTCCGAAAATCCTGCTGATAACCTTGATTGGTTTTTTCGGTCACCAGTCTTTTGTTGTCTAATATCTTCTTGACAGAAAGCAGGATTTGATTAGGATTCAGGGGTTTAATGAGATAATCCGCAATTTTGGCACCGATGGCCTCTTCCATGATATGCTCTTCTTCACTCTTAGTGATCATAATCACGGGCACATTGGGGTTGGTAGATTTGATCTGGGATAGGGTTTCTAAGCCAGTCATACCGGGCATATTTTCATCCAAGAAAATGATGTCGAAGTTCATTTCCTGAATTTTATCGAGAGCATCCGTTCCGCTATTTACGGGAATGACTTCATATCCCTTTTTGCCTAGGAATAAAATATGAGGCTTGAGGAGTTCTATTTCGTCATCGGCCCATAAAATCGTGTATTTCTGCATAGGTATTGGGTTTAGATTCTGCCCCCAGACTCGAGGAGGGCCAGCATGGTTTGTTTGGATTTTTAAAATAAGATTTCCTATAAGAACGAATGGGAACTCATAATTAATTCAAATTAGAGAAATTTTTAGTATTTTTAAGAAATCCCCCTTGATTTTCGTTGCTAATTTATAAGGAATGTTTATTTACAAGCTGATTATGAAAAAACTCAAATGCTTATTAATTTGCTTCTTTTGGGGATCAGTGGTTCTACCAGCCCAAGTCCAAGAAACCCATAGCTTCTCTGCCCACAAACGTTCTTATGGCCTAGAAGATGCTGTTTTCTCCCCAGACAGCAAAATGATTCTCACCTCTGGCCAAGATAGCACCGCTAAACTGTGGGACTTGGAGGGAAAGCTGGTCCAAGCTTTTTCACATCCCAGTGCCAAAGTCAAATGTGTGGCTTTTGCCCCAGACGGCAAGCGAATTGCCAGCTCCGACGAAGAAAATATTCGCATCTGGGAAGCCAAGTCTGGTAAATTGCTTCGTACGCTTCCTTGGAAAGATCGCTATAGTTATAGCATCCTCGATCTGAGCTTTTCGCCTGACGGCCAGTATTTGCTTTCTGCCCACGGGACTTCTCCCTTTCTCAAACTTTGGGATAGTAAAAAAGGAGCCTTGATTCATACCCTCAAAGGCCGCGGGACAAGTTGCACGAAAGCTACTTTTTCCCCAGATGGTAAGTACATCCTGGCGGGCTGTGGCATGAATTTATTGTATTGGGAAACCGCAAGTGGGCAAGCTGTGCCCTACATGGAAGATTTACAGTACGAGCCAGATGCCGAATTGCCCAAGAATAAAGTAGGTTATGTGGCTACTTCTGCGGATGGAAAGCAGTTTTTGACTTGGAATAGCGATTGGAATAGTTTTGAATTTTATGATTACCCTCGTTTAAAACTCTGGGATTGGGAAAAGGGACTGATTCAAAAATTTCAAGGGCAAGTCGGTGAGTTTGAAGCCCTTTTCGTACCCGGGCATCCCTACTTACTCACGGGTGGCACGAATGACCAGCAGGATAAACCAGGTCAAAGTAACGGACACCTTAATCTTTGGGATCAGAAAACAGGTGAATTGCTGGCAAGTATTTTGGCACATCCACACGGCGTAAGAGCCTTGCAGTTTTCTCCAGATGGCCAATATCTGATGAGTGCAGGCGGTAAAGATCGTGAGGTCAAAATCTGGGATACCCAAGCACTGCTGCAAGTGCCTCAGACCAGCCCGATGAATACCACCACCCAATCTCCCCGCAAATCGCCTACCACTCCTGATAACGAACCGGCCGAGATTAGTTTAGATGAATTAGAAAACATTATCCAACAAGAAAGTAATTACTACGCGCTGATTATTAGTGTAAAAGACTACAAGGATGCGCAAATTGAAGACCTAGCCCAACCTGAATTAGATGCGGATGCGCTCAAAAAAACCTTGGGTGATTACTATACCTTTGAGTCTGAACATATCAACCGCCTCAAAAACCCCACTCGGGCTGAAATCATTCAGGCCTTAGATCAACTAACTACCCAAGTAACGCCCCAGGATAATCTTTTGATCTTTTATGCGGGGCATGGTCATTGGGATGAACAACTACAACAGGGCTATTGGCTTCCGGCTGATGCCCAAAAAAGCAATCGAGCCAACTGGCTGGCTAATAGCGAGTTGGGCAATTATATTCGTGGCATTCGCTCTCGACACACCTTGCTCATTACGGATGCTTGCTTCAGTGGAACCATCCTGATGAAAACACGCCGTGCGATGGCCAATGCGCCCAAACATATTCAAAACCTCTACCAGAGAGATAGCCGCAAGGCCATTACCAGCGGTACCAAAGAAGAAGTGCCAGATCAAAGCGTGTTTGTTGAATATCTATTGCGCATACTACAAGAGAACCAAAAGCAATATTTAATCGCTCAAGAACTCTTTAATTATGTACTAGAACCCGTGACCAGTAATACACGCAATGCCCCTCAATATGGCGTTATTTACGATACTGGCCACGAGGGCGGAGAGTTTATTTTCGTGAAGCGATAGTAAAGCGCAAAGCTGAAAACCTTTTATTTTTAAAAAAGGAATCCCTAGATAAATCGTACCTTTGCCTCAGGAACAGAAAGGGTGAGAAATATTAAAAAGTACCCGATTCTTTGCACCAACCTATTGCCTGAGTGACACTCAATAAGAAAAAAATTATCAATGATCCGGTTCACGGTTTTGTCAAGATCACCAGTGAACTGATTTACGAAATTATCCAACATCCCTTCGTTCAGAGGCTCAGAAGAATCCGCCAATTAGGACTCTCTGAGTTTGTTTATCCGGGTGCTATTCATACACGCTTTCACCACGCGCTCGGTGCCATGCATTTGATGGGCTTAGCCCTAGACACTCTGAGGGGCAAAGGCTTCGAGATATCAGATCAAGAATACGAGGCTGCTAAAATCGCGATTCTTCTGCACGACGTGGGGCACGGGCCGATGTCGCACGCCTTAGAGCATATTATTTTGAAAGATATGCGCCACGAAAAGCTCTCTCAATTACTGATGCTCGAATTGAACCGACAAATGGGAGGAGCCTTGGATTTAGCCATTCGTATCTTTGATGATACCTACGAAAGACGTTTTTTGCACCAGTTGGTTTCTAGTCAATTGGATATGGATCGGATGGATTATTTACAGAGAGATAGCTTTTTTACGGGTGTAACGGAGGGAAAAATTGGTTCAGACCGAATCATCAAGATGTTGCACATTCACGAAGATCAGTTGGTGGTAGAAGAAAAAGGCATTTACAGTATAGAAAATTTCTTGACGGCCAGGCGCTTGATGTATTGGCAAGTTTATTTGCACAAAACTAATTTGAGTGTAGAACAAATGCTGATTCAACTCATCCGGCGTGCGCGTTATTTTCTGCAAGGAGGAGATGCCTTACCTGCCTCCCTTCCTCTGGAATATTTACTAAAAATAGAACCAAACCAAGAGGATTTCATAAAAAACCCCGAACTTCTCTATAAATTTGCTGCCTTAGATGATTACGATACTTGGGCAAGTATCAAATATTGGACAAAGCATCAAGATCCAGTATTATCTACCATGAGCCATATGCTCTTAGAACGCAAGCTTTTCAAAGTGATTCTTTCAGAGGAGCGAAAACAAACAGGTAAACTCAAAGAGCTTAGAGAAAAAATCTCCAAAGCTTTGAATATCCAAAAAAAACAAGCACATTACTTTGCCGTCAAAGGTAGCACCAGTAACGAAGCCTACCTTAGCAAAGGGGATAAGATCAATATTCTCACTAAAAAGGGGCAGGTAATGGACATCGCGCAAGCCTCAGATTTGCCAAACATCAAAGCTTTGCGTAAAATTGTAAAAAAATATTACCTATGTTGGCTGGAAGTTTGAGAAAGTGCCCATTTTTAGTCAATCTAGGCAAGACCATCACCCAAACTGATGGCAGAATAAGAAAACGCTGCTGACGCACTGAATCACAAAGAGATTTCTACCTGTTGTTCAGCAGTAGTTATATGATCATTCATAATCTAAACCGATGAATTTTACCGTCAAACAAATAGCAGATTTATTAGGAGGAGAAGTACAGGGAGATGCCAGCCTATCCATTAATAAATTAGCTAAAATAGATGAAGAAGCCGATGTTGGAAGTATTTGCTTTCTTTCTAATCCCAAATACGAAAATTACCTCTATCAAACTAAGGCTACGGCCATTATTGTAAAGAAAGATTTCACCCCCAAAAAATCAGTCGCCGCTACCCTTATCTTGGTAGATGACCCTTATTTAGCTTTTACTCAATTGCTAGAAGAGTACGATAAAATAATTACCAGCCAAAAACGCGATAAAAAGGTGGGCATTGAACAGCCCGTGGTGTTGGGAGAAGGGCTACATCAAGGAGAGGAAGTCTATATTGGTGCTTTTACCTATGTAGGCCACAATTGCGTGATCGGGAATCACGTCAAAATCTATCCTCAGTCTTATATTGGCGATAATGTCATCATTGGAGATCATACGGTGATTCACCCCGGCGTCAAAATTTATGCAAATACCCATATCGGCCAGCACTGTACCATTCACTCGGGAGCGGTCTTGGGGAGCGAAGGATTTGGTTTTGCCCCACAAGAAGATGGAACTTACAAAAATATTCCACAACTTGGGCAAGTTATTTTAGAAGACTATGTAAACGTCGGAGCCAATACTACCATCGACCGCGCTACCATTGGAGCTACCCTTATTCAACAGGGCGTTAAATTAGACAATCTCATTCAAGTGGGCCACAATGTAGTTATCGGTAAAAATACTGTGATGGCCGCGCAGAGTGGCATTGCAGGTTCTTCCAAACTCGGACAAGGCTGTATCGTGGCCGGACAGGTAGGTATCGCCAATTCTATTCAGGTTAGCGACTATGTAACCATGGGCGCTAAGGCTGGAGTCAATAGCAGCATCAAAAAAGAAAAAGCAATCGTGATTGGCTCCCCTGCCATCGATGCCAGTAACTTTTGGAAATCTTCCGTGATATTCCGCCGATTGCCTGAACTCAAAAAAAAGGTAGATCAATTAGAAGAAAAATTAAAAAATTCCTGAGAAGTATCCCTTCTCCTCTTTGCTTATGTATACAAAACAACATACCATTCGCAAGTCAGCCCGCGTTTCTGGTGTAGGACTACACACCGGAGTTGAGGCCAATATGACTTTCCTCCCCGCCAAGCCTAACCACGGGATCAAATTCCAGAGAGTAGACATAGAAGGAGCCCCCACCGTAGATGCCAATGTGGATTTCGTGGTAGATTTATCCAGAGGAACCACCATCGAGCAAGGTGATGCCCGTGTCAATACGGTAGAGCATACTCTCTCCGCCTTAGTAGGTCTGCAAATAGATAATGTACTCATTCAGTTAGACGGTCCTGAACCCCCCATTATGGACGGGAGTGCGATCGAGTACGTGAAAGCACTACAAGAGGCAGGACTAGAAGAGCAAAATGCCCTGAGAGACTTTTATGAGGTTAAAGAAAGTATCTGGTACCGCGACAAATCCAAAGACATAGAAATTGCGGCTCTACCCCTAGACGATTACAGGGTCACCGTGATGGTAGATTACAACTCTCCCGTGCTCGGTAGTCAACACGCCACTCTTAATCACGTGAGCGAATTCACCAAAGAAATTGCACCCTGCCGCACTTTCTGTTTTTTACACGAATTAGAGATGCTTTACAAGCAGAATCTCATTCAAGGCGGTGCGCTCAACAATGCCATCGTGATCGTAGATAGAGCAGTTAATAAAGAGGAACTCCAGTACTTGACAGACCTCTTCAACCAACCGACCGTAGAGGTAAAGGAAGAAGGCATTCTCAATAATGTAGAACTTCGCTACAAAAATGAACCCGCGCGTCACAAACTCCTGGATGTCATGGGAGACTTGGCACTCGTGGGCCGCCCACTCAAAGCGCAAATCCTAGCGGCTCGCCCTGGCCACGCCGCTAACGTGGCTTTTGCTAAAAAGCTCAAGCGACAAATTGATAGCGAGGAAAGAAATAATATCCCGCCTTATGACCCTAAGCTTCCTCCCTTGATGGATGTTAAGCAAATTGCTAATATTCTTCCCCACCGCTACCCACTTGCCCTCTTAGATAAAATTTTCTACCTAGATGATACTTTGGTGGCAGGGGTAAAAAACGTTACTATTAGTGAACCTTTCTTTATGGGGCATTTTCCTGGTAATCCCGTGATGCCAGGCGTACTTCAGTTAGAGGCCATGGCACAAACGGGAGGAATCTTGGTACTTAGTACGGTGCCCGATCCAGAAAATTACTGGGCCTATCTACTCGCTATTGATGATTGCCGCTTTCGTCGTATGGTCGTGCCCGGAGATACAGTCATTTTCAAGTGCGAATTACTTTACCCCATCAAGCGAGGTATTGCCAAGATGAAAGGGGAAGCCTTTGTAGCCGGAAACTTAGTTTCCGAAGCTGTCATTTCCGCAAGTATAATTAAAAAAGATGCAGAATAATTCATTGTCATATATAAATCCAGATGCACAAATAGGCAAGGATGTCCAGATCGGCCCTTTTTGTGCCATCCACGAGAACGTTGTCATTGGAGATGGCACGCAACTTGGCTCACACGTGAGCATCATGCCCGGTGCCAGAATTGGTAAAAATTGTCAGATACATAAAGGAGCCGTCGTTTCTAGTATCCCTCAGGATTTAAAATTCAAGGGTGAAGACTCTACTACCGTCATTGGAGACCGTACTGTAATACGCGAATTTGTTACTATCAATCGAGGTACAGTAGATCGCCATGAAACCACAATCGGGGCTGATTGTCTTTTGATGGCTTATGTACACGTGGGGCACGACTGTTTGGTCAAAGATCGGGTGATCCTGGTCAACTCAGTGCAACTAGCGGGTCATATCGAGATTGGTTATCACTCGATCGTTGGTGGTGCTAGTGCCGTACATCAATTTGTACGTATCGGTGAACACACGATGGTTTCCGGAGGATCTATGGTCAGGAAAGATGTACCTCACTATGTCTTGGCGGGGCGCGACCCTTTACGCTACGATGGTATTAATCGCCGTGGCTTACTCAGGAGAAACTTTGGCCATGAGGACGTAGATTCTATCAAAGACATCTATCGAGTCGTTTTCCAAAGTGGACTGAACTATTCGCAATCTATTAAGGTGCTAGATCAGGAAATAGCTCCTTCCGAGTACCGAGACAAAATCATAGATTTTCTAAAAAAATCCGTGGAATCAGGCAGAGGTCTGATCAAAGGTCCAGGGCGTTGATTTTCTTTTGATCATCTAGAGAAAGATACAATTTTGCATTGATAAAAATTTCAGCAAAAAATCTGGCCAAAAAATTCCAGCGCGAATGGATTTTTAGAAATCTAAATTTGACCTTGAATCCCAATCAAGTTTACACGATTATTGGCCCCAATGGTAGTGGGAAATCTACCTTGCTCAAGGTTCTATCAGGAGTGATGCCTTCCACTAAAGGGCAAATCTTTTATGAACAAGATGCTCAGGCCATTTCTCCCGATGTGATTTTCCGTTATTTGGTCATCGTGGCTCCCTATCTGGAACTAATAGAAGAATTTGAGCTTCAAGAATTGGTTCGTTTTCATACCCGTTTCAAAACTTTACAAAACCAAATGTCTACCTCTGATTTCATGCAGACCATTGGTCTTTATCACGCTCGCCGAAAGCTCATTAAATATTTTTCTTCGGGGATGAAACAACGCCTCAAGCTTGGTTTAGCCTTCTACTCAGATACCCCAATTATGATGCTAGACGAGCCTACTTCCAATTTGGATCAGCAAGCCGTAGCCTGGTATCATACTGAGATAGAGCGGAATTTAGGAAAACGTCTAATTATTCTTTGCTCCAACCAGCCCGATGAGTATCGTTTTTGTGATCAATTCATCGATATTACCCAATTTAAGTGATCAGCCTTTGCAGCTCAGCTCACTCATCGTGCGTTTTTTTCTCAGGAGCTAATCGTAAAATTCGAGTTGAAGGCTGGGTTGAATCTCTAAAATTTCCTTCTCCATTTATCCTATCTCGCCAGCAAAAACGTTCCTAAAATAGTATTACAGCCGTGTGTATCAATGTGCTTCGTAAATACAAGCCTCTGAGACTCACATACGACCCGTATCAATCATAATGAAAGAATCATGCAAAAAACCACAATTTTATTTACTCTAGGTTTCATCCTGAGCCTTGTCATGGGCTGTGACGATGCAAGCAACAGTCCTACTTTATCCCAACCCGAAAGAAATCTTTCTGGTACGCTTTGGAAGGCGGAGGGTTTTTATAATAACGGGCAGTCCCTCAATACTCCAGTACCCAGGTTAGAGATTAATTTCAAAACCACCGGGGTTACCGGCGTGCCAGGCACGATTGAGATTAATGGGCAGATCATGCCTGCTTTATGGACAATTAACAACAATATTTTAAGAATTACCTACCCGAGTGGCATCTCAGAAGAAAACGGGATACCCCTCTCCGCTCAGGAAATCAACGTAAGCCTATCTTCCAATCAACTAGAGCTGTTTGCCCCCGCGAGTGAACCTCTGGTCTTGTTTGGTATTATTACTATTCCAAATAATGGATCTATTCGCTTGAATGAAAACGGAGCCAGTGCCACTACCGAAGGAACTGATAACCAGCTAACTACCGGAAATTGGGAATCCATTGGTTATTTTGTAAATGATGTAGCCACGGGTACGAATCCCAATGCTACCCTTAGGTTCCGTACTACTTGGGGCGTGAATTCTGTATTTGTTAATAATATTCCTGCCCCCGCCACTTGGGCTATCAGCGGCAATATTCTGACCTTCACTTATCCTACCACCAGTGGCACGAGCAGTCAAAGTTTTATCTACCAAATCAACAGTGGTGTTCTGAGCTTAGAGCCAGAAAATCAGGTAAACACGAACATTTATGACGTTATTACGATTGAGGCCAATCAAGAGCTGAGATTTCAGCAGCAATAGATCGTTTGTCATCTGCTGTTAGTATTGAGCAATCCATTTTCTACCATTTTGCAAACCCTCCAGATTTCCGAGATCTGGAGGGTTTTTGTATCGAGCCGCCTGCTGTAACCAGTGCCGAAGATCGCTGAAACCAAAGGCTCATCGATAATGTTGTATTTACAAATATTGTCTATACAAATTAACTTTTTCTAAGTCATGATACAAACAAAACCACAATACAAGCACTATCCTGCACAAACCCGTGGACAAGCAGACCACGGCTGGCTAAAAGCAAACTTTTCTTTCAGCTTTGCCGGGTATTATGATCCCGAGCGCATACAATTTGGGATGCTAAGGGTCTTAAATGACGACTACATCGCGGGTGGGCGCGGCTTTGGGATGCACCCACACGACAACATGGAAATTATCACCATTCCCCTACAAGGTGCTCTGGCTCATAAAGATAGCATGGGCAATGCTTCTACCATTGAAGCTGGAGATGTGCAGGTTATGTCGGCGGGTACGGGTGTTATGCATTCCGAATTTAATCCCTATCCAGATCAAGAAGCCAATACTTTACAAATCTGGCTTTTTCCTAATAAGCTGAAGGTAGAACCACGTTATGACCAAAAAACTTTCCGAGCCGAGGAGCGTCATAATCGTTTCCAGACCTTAGTTTCACCTGATGGTAGGGAGGGTTCGCTCTGGATTCATCAAAATGCTTTTTTTTCACGTATTAGCTTGGAGGCAGGCAAAAAAATTGACTATCCTGTGCAAGCAGCAGGCAATGGCGTCTATGTTTTTTTGATCGAAGGCATGGTCCATATCGCAAATCAAACACTTCAGCCTCGGGATGCCCTAGGAATTCAAGGGGTCGATTCTTTTTCAATCGAGGCAACCAGTGCTGGTCAAGCAGATGTCTTACTGTTAGACGTGCCGATGACCTCGAGATAAAAAATGAGGTTTTGAATAATTTTTTTGATTCTTTAGCAAGTAATAAAGTACTTCAATATTTTTTCGGTAAGATTTTTTTAAGTTGCAACGGTTTTAAAAAATATGACAACCATGCGTATCCACGAGGTAGTACTAGAACTCATGGTCAAAGATGTGGGTGCTACTGTTGAATTTTATGAGCAAAAACTTGGTTTTAGCACCCTAGTGAAGGAGCCTGCGTCAGGTGCGTTTACTTGGGCCAAAATGCAATTAGGCAACTTCCAGATCAGTTTCAAGGAGGAGAACACGCTCAAAGATGAGGTAAGTCTGATGGCTAACCAAGCGATTGGTGGCTCTGCGATTCTTTGTATTTTACTAGAAGAAGGTATTCAGACCTACTATGAGCGTCTTCAAGGAGATGTTCAAATTGTCAACCCACTTCATTTTTCGGCATGTGGCATGAATGAGTTTTCTATTTTGGATAACAATGGCTATTTGATTACCGTAGACCAACCGGGAGCTTGTGTGGTTTGAAGTAATCGACAAATTGTAAATTACAAATTCTCACTGATTACTGGTCAGTGAGCTTGCCAATTTGTAATTTACAATCTATAACTTGCGCACCTATGATCGTATCTATCATTGCAGCTGTGGCTAAGAATCGTGTAATTGGCATTAACAATCATTTACCCTGGAAATTGCCTGCTGATACCGCCTATTTCAAAAATACAATTAAAGGCCATTCGGTGATCATGGGGCGCAAAAGTTTTGAAGCAGAAGATGCAGAATTTACCAACCAGAAAAATATTATCCTGACTCGTCAAGATCATTTAGAACTACCTGAAAATTGCTATTTAGCCCGAGATTTAGAGCAAGCTTTGGATTTATTGAAAGATGAAGCTGAAATTTTTATCTTGGGTGGAGAAAGTATTTACGAAATGGCCTTACCCCAAACTGACCGTCTTTATCTCACACACATTGAAGCAGAATTTGAGGGCGACACCTATTTCCCAGAGGTCAATTGGGCAGAATGGCAACTCCTCCGAGCGAATAAACATCAAGCGGATGCCAACAATCCCTATCCCTATTCTTTTAACCTATATGGACGAAAACAAACATAAAAGCTACTAGGAATATCATTTAACAAACATCATTCATGTCCCAATTACACCAAGGACTAATCTTAGTTCTATTAATTTTTTTGCCCTCAGTCTGTCAGGGGCAAGGGTTCATAGAAGACATCTTGGAACTACTCGAGATCCCACTCAACAAAAAAGCTGTGGCCGAAGATAGTACCCGTTATCCTGCCAAATTGGTGGTTTCACCCGTAGTGGCTTTCGAACCCGCCACCAACTGGGGGGCAGGAGTAGGTGCCAAGATTCTTTTCAAGTTCAAAGGCTCTGGCCCCGAAACTCGGACTTCTAACTTGCCCATTTCTGCCCTCTATACACTCAATAACCAAATCCTTTTACAATCAGGCTACACAATTTTTTTTAACCAAGAAAAATGGTATTTGGAAGGTAATTTGGGTTTTTCTAAATTTCCTCAGGCTTACTTTGGTATCGGCAATTTGACAGAGGAAGAAAACGAGGAAACCTTTTCCTTCACCAATTACCTCATCGAACCCCTACTCCTCAAAAGGGTCTACAAGAAGCTTTTTATTGGAGGGGGAATCCGCTACAATATTATCGCCAATACCGAACTGGAAGAGGAAGGGGATTTGATTAGAGAAATGCCCACTGGTTTTGATGGCTCCAATTCAGCAGGACTAGAAGTGGCGGCCGTCTGGGATAACCGCGATAATGTACTCAATGCCAGCAGAGGAAATTTTATAGAGTTCAAACAAGGTTTCTATGAGGAAGCCGTGGGAGGTACACATCAGTTTCGCTTTAATCAATTGGATGCCCGTACCTACATCAAGCCCTGGAAACGCAAGGATGATGTCATCGCTTTTCACCTGTTTGGGCGCTTCTCCTGGGGAGATGTGCCCGTGGGTGAGTTGTCGCTGCTCGGGGGGGTAGAAAGTGCCCGTGGCTATCAGGAAGGACGATTTAGAGATCGTCATACGATCAGCTCACAGGTCGAGTATCGTTTGCCCATCTGGGATCGCATTGGGATGGTCTTTTTTGCCGAAGCGGGCGATGTATTCAGGAACACAGATGATTTAGACTGGGAAAAAATCAAATACGGGGCTGGTTTGGGCCTGAGGCTTAAGATCGTGAAAAGTGAGAATTTGAACATCCGCTTTGACTATGGCTTTGGTTTTGGCCGTAGTAATGACTTTGTTGGTAATTATTACCTAGGAATTGCCGAAGCTTTTTAAGCAATGCCAAATATCTCTTAACTTTGCCCCAAGAGATTACACCATACTTCATTTATTTTATGCTTAGTCATCAGAAAAACGAATTTTTCCTACCCGAAGGTATTACCTATCTCAATCACGCTTACATGGCTCCTTCCCATCGAGCCGTGGAAGAAGCAGGGCGCATCGGATTAGAAAAAAAGAGACATCCTTTTCACCTCAAAACCGAAGATTTTTTTGAACCTGTTCACACGTTACGACAGCAATTTTCCAAATTGATTCAGGCCGAAGATCATCGCCGTGTAGTTACCATTCCCTCTGTATCTTATGGTATGGCCAATGTAGCCCGCAATCTCAAACTGACTCGAGGTGAGAAGATTATTCTCGCCGGAGAGCAATTTCCAAGTAATGTATACCCTTGGAAGCGTCTTTGCGAAGAAAAAGAAGCCAGACTAGAATTTATCTCTCCTCCCAAAGCTACCGAAGGCAGAGGGCAACGCTGGAACCAGCTCATCTTGAATGCCATTGACCATCAGACGCGCATGGTAGCCTTAGGCAATATTCACTGGGTGGACGGCACCTTGTTTGATTTGCAAGCCATTCGCCAACGTACTCGTGAGGTAGACGCCCTCTTGGTGATTGATGGTACCCAGTCAGTAGGAGCCTATCCTCTTCGGGTTTCTGAGGTAGAACCCGACGCGCTAATCTGTGCTGGATATAAATGGCTGCTTGGCCCCTACGCGATCGGTTTGGCTTATTATGGGGAATATTTTGATCACGGTTCTCCCATTGAAGAAAGTTGGATGAATCGTTGGGGGAGTGATCGGTTTGATGCCTTGGTTCGCTATCAAGACAAGTACCAAGAAGCAGGGCTTCGCTATGGAGTGGGTGAAAGTAGCAATTTCATCCTTGTGCCCATGATGGGAGCCGCCTTAGCACAAATCAACACTTGGGGCGTTGAGCAAATTCAAAATTATTGTCAAGCACTCAACGAAGCACCTATCCAACAATTACGTGCCATGGGTTGCTGGATCGAGGAGAGCAATCGTCGGGTTTCTCATCTCTTTGGTGTCCGATTACCGGAGCATGTTGCCATAGAAAACGTTCAGCAAGCATTGACCAAGCACCAAATCTACGTATCGGCGCGCGGCGATGCCATCCGTATTTCTACTTATTTATATAATACTGCTCAAGATTGGGATAAATTATTTGAGTGTCTCGAGGAGGCTGGCTTAAAGCAATCTTAGAGATATTCGTCAAGTTTCCTCAGAATCAGTAGCAAAATCAATCGGTTTCTCTACAAAATACAAGGAAGCTATTATATTTGCAGATATATTATTTTTGAAATATGGGCTACGCAGACGAAAATATGCAAAGAGGCGAGCGTATTATTTATCGTACGTCTCTCCACTGGGTAATTTTTTTAGAATCCTTTTCCATACTCATCATGGGGCTGATCATTAGCTACGCAGGTGTTCGTTATGAAAGTTTTTTGGGAAGTGCTCGGGATCTGGTGGAGTGGATTTCACTGGCCGTCTTGGCCTTTGGTGGCCTCAAATTTATTCTTGAATTTATTCGTTTGAGAAGTTCTGAATTCGTGGTGACCACAGATCGCGTACTCATCAAAGTAGGTGTGATCCAGCAAACCTCTACGACCATGCCTCTTTCTAAGATAGAGAGCATTGAAGTAGACCAATCTATCCTAGGTCGTGTCTTGGGGTATGGTTCGCTTAACATCACAGGGACGGGGACGGCTGAAAGTAAATTTGATCTCATTACGAATCCACTCAAGTTCCGTCGCAAAATGCAACTGGCTTCTGGTGATGACTCCGACGAGGTACTAGATAGAGAGATCGACTCCTCGTCGTCGGCTCGTCGCCGTCGTCGTCGTAGGAGAAGATAAATCCACTTGAAACCATCTGACCTGCTATCTAGGTCTGATACCTTCGTGGCCTTACCGCAAGGTTTTTTCCCTCATTCGTGAGCAAAAGAATTCTTTACAAGAAGCTTTTTTTCAAAGAGAAAAAAATTGCTACTTGGCAAAGTAAGTACAGACCAACTAGACATTTTCTCCGAAGAAAACCTTCTCAAATACCCAGAGGCCGTTAGGCAATGGACAAGATCGCTCTCACGATATAAGATTAGAGAACGTTCTTATCATCCTTTATGCCTTTGGTACAAATGGCGGAAAAATTGGAAAGCAAGGGTTTGACTTTTCCTCATACATCTTGTTATTGAGATTCAAAAGAACCTGCTCCGCTCGCTCGACTTGTGAGCGAAATAGTGTCCCAAGGTAATCCCTTGGGCAACACTTGATTTCTTTCTAAAAATAAATAAGACACGACAGAAAAACGAACCCAGGGCTGATGGGTTTGACGAATTACTTACTGCGACGTGCGTTGTCTCTCTCCGAACTGAACTTGTGATAGCGCTCACCCAGAATCTTTTCAAATTCTTTGTTGGCTTGTTCACGCAATTTACGGGAGTTCTTGACTACTTCGTCTGCGTTTTTCATTACTCGATCAAATTCTTCTCTAAGTTCCATAGTCTTTTAATTTTTAATTTTTGGGTTAGATCATGTGTTTAATTCAGGACTGGTTTTGCGAATTTTCAGAGTATACAACTTCTTCTAGGCCTTTATCAAATATTTCTTGGCTGCGTCTCAGGCGGGCCAGTTCTTTGATAGATTTATAGAGAAGGTCTTGTATTCTCTCTACTTGACTTTTGAGACTTTTAAAGTTAAAGTCACTGTTTTTGGTAGCTTTCATCGACTATTAATTTTTGGGTAGTGTTGAGTGGTGTCATCAGGCTGTCTTAATCCAATTGCTTGTTAAATTGATCTAGCTCCTTTTTGAGTTTACTCATATTCTTGGTAAAGGAGAAGATTAATTCTTGGATGCGTCCTACCTGTGCTTTTAATTTGTTTGGGTTCAGATCCTTTTCCATGATTTTAATTTGTTTTCAGTATCTTGATCGGCAATCACATCCTCTATATAGACAAAGATGTGCCACAAGGTGGCATTACTGATAATCAGCCACTTACTAAAAACAAGCCCCTCTTATCTTCCCAATAAGAGAATCTTTCCCAAGAAATGGGAAAAAACAGGGTTTTTGACTCGGTGGTTCGGAACAAAAAGCTCGTGGAAAGACTGAGTACCGAATTTAAGAGGGTACCTAGACGCAAAACCAGCGTATTGCTAGGAAAAAGGGAGCTGAGAGAAAGATCGTTTGGAAGCCTTTACTTACGAGCGTAGCATCTGATTTTGATTTTCTCAAATTTAAAGCGAGATCATGAACCTAAATTTCAAGCCTCGTCGGGACCAGTGAGGAATCTTTCCCAAAAAACTATCTATCTGAGCGTAGACGTTCGGTAATAATTTTCAAAAAAGAACCATCATGCCTCTTGGGGATAAAACTATCTACGAAGTTATAATGCAGAATTTTTTCGTGAACTCGACTGGGGTTTTCTACGCTGTATATGAAAATGGTCGTGTCAGGGTAAGAAGAAGCAAACTCTTTTTCATAAAGCTCTAAAAACTCGAGTCCATCCATTTCTGGCATTAACAAATCTAAGATGACCACCTCGGGGAAATTTCCCATCACGTCGGCATCTTTGAGATATTGATAGGCCATTTTGCCGTTTTCCTTCAAGATGGGCTCTGCAAACAAACCCGAGGCTTTCACCAAACGCCTCACGATGAAGCTATTGATTTGATTGTCGTCTACAACTAGTAATGTTTTTTTCTGCTCTGTACTCATAGTAAACAGGTAGCATGTTTTTAATATTTACGAACATAATCAGAATTGTTTGTTTAGCCTTTGGGTTGGTTGTTTTTTTTCGTTTAGTGAATAAAAAGAAGAGTTTAATCACTATTTTAAAACGATCAAAACTTTTGATTTGGGCTTTGTCATCTAAGCCTCACCTGATCAAAATCCGAGCAAATCCTGAACATATGCTCAATGGTCTTATCGATTGGCCAAGAAGGAATGATTTAAGGACTAAATTGTCCCAATCCATCCCTAAGATGACTATGCTTATCCTCAGTGAACAGAAAGCTTAGGTTTTGTAGCCGATATGCGCCGAGTTGGCATTAGAATTCAGATAGATGCATTAGACATCTGGATTGGTACAATAGCTAGGGTTATGATGATCGGGAGCTACTGGGTATTTATCTAGTAGGTTTCTTGACTCTTAGGCATAGGATTTGCCACGTTCTGTTTATATTCTAGACAGAAACCTTAGCCCTAAAAGACAAATATGGAAAATCAATTGCTGATTGATAAGCAGATTATCATGACGGGGATTATCGCGGCTACTACCCTCTCCATCTGCGTAGTGATTGGTACGGTGCTCGTTATCAAGTGGAATTCCAAGGTAGATATTGAGCAAGGTGCCAAGGCCATCGCTACCATTTATGATAAGCTCAATGTATTAGAAACCATGACGGTACTGACCATCATTGCTTCTTTGCTTCTCTTAGCACTAACCGAAAAGCTAAGTAGCGGAGCCGTTTCTATCCTCAGTGGAGTAGCGGGTTATGTATTAGGGAGCTTGGCTCGTAAGGAGCGAAAAAAAGAACCAAGCGAAGAGGAAGAAGAACTCAAGGCTTGAGCCAATTGCTTATCTGCGAATGATCCTAATCAGCACAAAATACAAGCCCCACAGAATCAGAGCCACGATCGGAAGTACCAAGACCATCACCGTGTAAATACGCCAAACACGGGAGTAAGTCCAGTAGCCATTTCCACCAGAAAAACTAAAGTTCAGGTTTCCCGCCAAAAGTAAGGACACCATGCCCCATGCCAAGCCCATGACCAAAGATACTCGAATGGGCAAAATATAAAGAGTCGATAAGCTACTCCGCTTTGGCCTCTGCCAATCCAAGGCAAAATAAAATAAAGCAGGAAAAGCACTTAGCCCCGCCCAGGCGATGAAAGTGCCCAAGGGAATATAAGGGTGATTCCATAAAGGATACTCCAACCAACCTGAGCCAGTAATCAATAAGTATCCCGTGAAAACTACCGTGAACGCCGTGAGAATAAGCCAGAAAGTTCTGGATGCAAACATAATTTTAGTCTTTTAAGCAAAGTTATAAAGAAGTTCTCTTATAAAAAGGAATGATTTTGCTCAGATTTTGTTGTGAGAGCAGACAGAGGCAGGCATTTTTTGGAGCCTGTCATTTTTTTTGCTTTTCCAAATCTCGGATAAGAAAGCATTTACCCAAAATTTCATTAAAAAAACCAAGCACTCAGATCAAGTGCTTGGTTCCCAAGAAAATTATTTCCCGAAATCAACTACTCCTCTCCTCCAGATTCACTACCCGTATCGGCAGGAGCACTCATTTTCTTCTTTTCTTCTTTCATTTTTTCCTCGGCTCCAGCAAAGTCGCCGGCTTTTACGAAGATCATTTTATCGAGTTGAATGTGTTTCTTCATGACTGCTTGGATTTCCTCAGGTTTTAGATTTTGGATTTTTTCTTCCAATTCAGCCGTCCAGTCCATCTTTCGGTCTAGGTAAAGATTTTCTACCAACATACCCGAGAGGGTACCATCCTGAGCACGACGTACGGTTTGAGATTGCAGCCAGCCAGATTTAGCAGCTTCTACCTCGTCGGCGGTGAAACCTTCGTCTACCACTTTTTTGATTTCTTCGGCAAAAGCGATTTCCAATTTTTTTAGATTTTCGGGAGCATAAATCGCGTAAGCCCCAAAGGTTCCTACTCTATCCAAGGCATTGGCATTGAAGAAAGAGCCTACCCCGTAGCTAATTCCCTCTTCCTGACGAATACGAGTAGCCAAGCGAGAGTTCAAAAAGCCTCCTCCCAGCATAAAATTGCCTAAGACTAAGGCCGGATAATCCGGGTCATTCTCACTGACTTCTAGAGGAAGACCCGCCACAAACATTGCGTTAGCTTTATCGGGAGTTTCAATTTTCTTATCTACTGGCTTGGGTGGCGTGTACTTGGCTTTCCAACGCTCGTATTTGACAGGGCTTTTCCAATCACCAAACAATTCTTTGGCGAGTGGTTTGATTTCACTTTCTTCAAAATCTCCCACCACGCTCAGGTAAGCCTCAGAAGCTCCATAGAAATCTTGATAAAATGCTTTAACCTCTTCAAGCTTGACGCTCTCAATCGCTTCGATTTGCTCATCAAAATTCTTGACATAGCGAGGGTCTTCCTTCGGGTAGGGAGACATCGTGCGTTGCATTTCTACAAAAGCAATAGCCTGCGGCTGTTGGCGTTGCCCCTCGATGGCTGCTAGGCGTTCTTGCTTCAATTTTTCAAGCTCCTCTTCTGGGAAAACCGGGCCTTTCAGGACTTTCGCCAAGAGCGTGAGTACCTTGTCCAGATTTTCTTTGACCGTTTCTACTCGAGCAGAAGCCTGATTTCCACTACCATTGATAAAGACCTGTGCTTTGAGTTGATCAAAAGCATCTTTGATCTCCTGACGGCTCATTTCGGAGGTTCCTTTATCCAACATACTACCCGTGAAATCAGAAATGGTTGCTTTATTTTTCATGCCTTCTAGCGTACCATAGCGGAGTTGTAGATTAACAGTAACCTTCTCGCCACGCGTCTTTTTGGGGAGGAAGGCCATTTCCATCCCATTGCTTGCTTTATCATAGTCGACACGGCTCTCGATGTTTTTAGGACTGGGATCAAAGCTTTCACCCTGTGCTACGGCATCTCCACCCGTGTAGCCCGCTAGCATCTGCTCGATGTCAGGCACATCAGGAATCTCGGTACGGTCAGGATTTTCGGTGGGTAGGAACATGCCCACAGTACGATTGGAAGTTTTGAGGTAATGCTCAGCTACGCGTTTCACTTCGGCAGGTGTGACTTGCTTGAGGCGATCTCGATGCAAGAAAAACAAACGCCAATCTCCCATGGCAATCCATTCGCTCATGGTGAGACCGATGCGATCTGAAGAATTCAGACTGAGCTCGATATTTTTCAGGAGTTTGGTTTTAGCTCTTTCTACTTCTTCCTCAGTTGGAGGATTTTTAGCCAAGCCCTCGATGGTTTCGATCATGATGTCTTTGACTTCCTCTTGATCGTTTTCCTTGCGAACTTCGGCCATAAAGAGTGCTGCGCCTGGCTCACGCATTTGCATCATGAAGCTAAAACTATTACTTGCCTTTTTAGTATCAATCAGGGCTTTGTAGAGTCGCCCCGATGGCTCATCTGTCAGAATTTCGTTCATAACCTCGAGTGCGGGAAAATCAGGATGCGAACCAGGCGCCACGTGATAGGCAGCTCCTACCCACTTCACATCGCCCACGCGACGTACATTGACCACCCGTTCTCCATCTTGAGTGGGGTCTTTGGTATAAAATTGAGGCAATTCACGCTCGGGCTTAGGAATTTTGCCAAAATATTGATTGACCAAGGCCAAAGTTTTCTCTTCATCAAAATTCCCAGCAATCGTCAATACGGCATTATCAGGCTGATAATAGCGACGATAAAAGGCTTGTAAACGATCTATAGGCACATTCTCGATATCGGAGCGCGCTCCGATGGTTGATTTACCGTAATTATGCCATTCAAAAGCGGTGGCCATGATGCGTTGCCAAAGCACTCGGGAAGGGCTATTTTCGCCACTCTCGAATTCGTTGCGTACCACGGTCATTTCGCTCTCGAGATCATCCTTGGAGATAAAAGAATTGACCATCCGGTCAGATTCTAAGTCTAAGGCCCATTTCAGATTTTCTTCGGTTGCTTTGAAAGTTTCAAAGTAATTCGTGCGATCTAGCCAAGTCGTTCCGTTCGGTTGCGCTCCGTGCTCAGTCAGTTCCTGAGGGATATTTTTGTGATTTGGCGTCCCCTTGAATACTAAATGCTCTAGCAAGTGAGCCATTCCGGTTTCCCCGTAATTCTCGTGCTTTGACCCTACTTTGTAGGTAACATTCACGGTAATGGTTTGCTTAGAAGGATCAGGAAAAAGTAGAACTTCCAAGCCGTTATCTAGTTGGTACTCAGTAATTCCCTCTACGGTAGTGATTTTTTTCGGAGGTTTTAACTTGGTGTCGTTTTGGCCCTGTGCCAAGACGGGAAGGCTAAGGACGAAGACCAAAAGCCACCCACTTAGTGTGAGATGTTTTTTCATGACTATTAAATTTTTGGTTAAAGATGAGTTGGTAACATTCACAATATAAGAAGAAATGTCCAACTTTTAAAGCAGATTTTTTCTTATGCCTGATTTTTTAGGTTTTTACTCTCGACTTTTTCATGTTTTTAGCGTGTGCAAGAACTTTCGGGTCAGTTCTTCGCAGGCGGCTTTTAGAATTCCTCCTTCCACCTCAGGTGTTTCCCCCCATTGAGGTACTTGCGCTGTTTTCAACACATCAAAGCGAGAAGTATGACCGCCAATATGCTCCACGGCACTTCCATAAATAATCCTTGGGATTTGATGATGCCGAATCAGGTAAGAGCACATCAGACAAGGTTCGTGCGTTGTGTACATTGTAGCTTGGCTTAGTTTATCACGATGATTTTGAGCCAAGGCGTCTCTTACCGCTAAAATTTCAGCGTGATTGGTGATATCACCCGTAGATTTTCCTGACTCGATGCCTTCACCAATCACCTCTCCTTCCCATACGAGTATGGCTCCCACGGGAGGATTGCCTCTCTCGAGGGCGATTTGTCCTAGCCTCAGGCACTTTCTCATGAATTGCTCTTTTTCGGAAATTTCTTTCATATTTTTTGTAAATACATTATTGACAGAATTACCCCATAATTCTACGGAAATATTTTTTTGTAAAAGCTTATGTGATGTAAATTGATGCCTTATGTATTTGCTTCTAGCCCTTAATTTTTTGATACGCCACCGATAAAGAAGGAAAAAAAATAGATAAGAGTCGTAAAATCTTCGGTGCAGTTATTGCTACTGATTTGTTGGTAGTTTAAAATTCTTTTCTGCTTGATATCAACCCTCATCAGCAGAAGCTTGCAAAGATTTACATATTTCTTGTTCTGTTTTAGGAAAACCTACTTTTGATACAGTCAAAAATAAGCTTAGCTCAACTCTTTGGGTATATTTTCGTAGATGCTAGAGGCTTTAAAGATAAATATACGCATAAACCAATTCAAAAAATACATTAGATTTCGTGATAGCTATGAAAAAGACTTCTTCGTCATCCGAAAAAAAACTGGTCTCCGCCATTAAGGACGTAGATAAAAGAATGAAGAATGCCAATAGTCCTGAAGAGCATGTTCAACTAGAAAAAGAAATGGCCGAACTCATGCACAAGTTGCTACAGCAGATGCGCAAAGGCAAGTAAGACTCGTTTTGCTCAGGCTTTTCTTCATCTACTACTCCTCTCTTAGCCTTTCTATTGTACACTTCTTATCATTTTTACTCACACTACTCGAGGCTTTTTTCTGAGCAAAGAGACTCGGTGGAGTGGCTCATGTTATCTGTAGATTAATATTTTGTAAATCGCTGGTAGTGTGCTGGATAAAATGTAAATTTTTCCCACAAAAGGCACGTTCGTGCGTTCTATATTTAGAACTGTCTAAATCTGGTTATGACTAGAAATTTTCCTCGATTTAGATAGCACGTCCCTATTTTATGGACTTACCGATACAAAACCCTTTTCTTTTACCAAGATATTATGAAACACTTTTACGCTTTTGCTCAAAAAATCACATTTTGCCTTGCTTACTTACATCTCATTTATCAGCCCTCCGTGCAAGCACAGCTTTCTATTGATGATGTAAATAGTGTATTTACCATTGATTTTGATAATAATCTCAACGGCGTCAACAACGGCCCCTTTGCCGCCACGGGTTTTGAACCCGCGCCTGCAATTGGACAGTTAGACTCGGATGCCTGGGCTTTTACAGGCTTTGACGATGGCGATCTTACTTTTGGTGGAAGCACCCTAGGCATTAATGATGCCCAACGAGGAAGCAGTACCGGAGGTGAAATCACCGGAGGGATTTATGCCTTCGACATTGGCGGAGGAAACCTGAGCTTAGGCGTACAACCTACTGAAGATGGTTGGACTCCGGGCTCCATGACCCTCCGCCTCCAAAATAACAGTGGAGAAACCATCAAAGGGCTACAAATCAGTTATCAAATCTACCAATTCAATGACGAAGCTCGCTCCACGAGTCTGAACTTTTCTCATTCATCCGACGACCTCAACTACACCCCCGAACCCAGCCTAGATTTTGCCACTACCGAGGCAGCCATTGTACCCATGGCCATCTGGATACAGACGCAACGCAATCTAGCCATTAGTGGCCTCGATATCGCTCCTGGTGATTTCTATTACCTGCGTTGGGAAAGCAACGATGCCGCCGGAACCATGGGAGGAAGAGATGAAATCGCGCTAGACAACATTGGCGTACAAGTCCTCTCTTCCATCGCTTTCCAAACTGGAGATTGGCGCCCACAAAATCCCAACGTAGGCTTCGACGATGCCAACGCTTGGGAAAGCTTCGATGGAACCGCTTGGGTTCCCGAAGTCAATGCACTGGAAGGCACTACTCCCGTGCCTGACCGCGTGATTATTGACCAAACTGGTATTGCCGCTGGTAATTCTGATGTCAATCAATATGACAACATTTTCATCACCGCCGGAGGGAGCCTCACTGTAGATGCCACGGTTGCCAATGAAACCGCTCTCACGGGCTTATCGGATTTTATCTCCGCTACCAATCAATTGGAAGTACAAAGTAATGCCCAACTCATTATCCAAGGAGATATACGCTTGGCTGGCAGTGCTCAGCTCATTGTCAGAGCAGGCGGAACGATTGTGCTAGACCGTGCGCTCATTGATAATGAGCACCCTATTTGGAATGGAATGGAAAATTTTGAGGCAGAATCTACTTTTGAAGTGAGAGATTGGGACTTCTCAGAAAGCCCTGGTCAGCGAAGTATTATCAATGCTACGCCTCAGATCAGCAATAATGCTAATGGTTATAAATTCGGAAATTTAGTCATTAATAGTGCAATTGGAGATGATTTTACTTTGGTCAGTGGGCCACAGGGAGATGCTGTAAATCCTTTTTTGCTTTGTGAAAATGATCTGGAAGTGAACAGCCAAACGGGTACCAATCAGGTTAATATTACTTTTGCTACCGCGCCCTCTTTTTTCGAAATCAATGGTTCTATCATTATCAATGAAGGGCTGTTTAACTTCGTAAATAGTACCGCTACCCTCACGCACACCTTAAATGTCAAAGGTGATATCATTGTCAATAACGAAATAGGTACAACTTTCCCGCCCATTGTCTCTCTCTCTGGCTCTGTAAATGTAGAACCCATCATTAACTTAGAGGGAAGATTGGTCGTCGCTGATATGACTACTTTCAACTCCGCCGATAACGACGGAGCCATCAACTTTGTAGGAATGGCGACCCAAAATATCAACGTGGTGCCCGCTTTGCGTAACATCAATCTGATTATCAAAAGCGGATCTTTTGCCCGCTTAATTGGTCAAGACTTGGAATTTGATCAAGACTGTCGCTTCACCGTAGAAACAGGAGCTACCTTAGACTTTGGCACCAACGGCACCACTGGACTTAACATCATAGAACTTAATACAGGCAATGCTTTTCAATCCGAACAAGGAAGCACGCTCATGATTACCAATCAGCAAGGTATTAACAGGGTTCCCTCTGGAAACATCGGTAATGTTCAGGTAACCACTCGGACTTACGCCCCAATTGCTATTTTTCATTACACGGGAAGAAATGCTACCCAAAGCACGGGTACAGCTTTGAGTACCATCTCTAACGGGAAAATCGTGATCGTAGAATTGGGCTCCTCTACTGGAATACTCACGCTCAGCGATGGCATTGGTATTAGCAACGGACCCGACCTTGACCCCAACGGAGGCCGCTTAGAAATTCGTAGCGGAATACTTCGAACGACCGAAACCGAAACGATCATTGGTTCGGGCAACTTAGTCATGACCGGAGGTGAATATCAGATTGGTTCTACGGGAAATCCTCTCCTCCCTCGTTTAACTGGCTCTTTCTTACTTACTGGAGGCGTCATTCACTTGAATGGAAACGGAGATCAAGTGCTGAAAGGAGCACGAGATTATTTTAGCCTGACCTTTTCTGGGAGCGGTACTAAAACCACTTCCTCAGCACTAACGGATATTGACGGGGTAGTTACGATCACAGAAGAAGCCGTGCTAGACGTGGGAAATAGCACCTTTTCTGGGAGTGCTAATTTGGTTATGACAGGAGATGTAGCAGTGCCTGGGCCTGCTTTTCGTATGCGCAAATTAAACACAACCCTACCAGAGCTTTCAGGCACTTACACACTGGATGACGGTGCCATTGAGCTGTACGATACTGATTTTGACCAGACCCATTCGCTTCGGGGAGGCATTACTTACCATGATGTTTTTATCAATGCGATGGCCGCTAATCAAGAACCCGAAGAAGCAAATGTAGTGGTCGGTGCCAGTTTTGATATCAATGGCACCCTTAACGTGGTAAGCCCTGCCACCTTCCAAGTAAGTAACCGTACCATTGAGGACGGTGGCTCAGGCACCAGTGCCTTTAACCTTCAGGCCGGAGCTGGACTTAAATATGGCTCTGCCGAAGGAATCAATTTGACTGGTAATACGGGTAATATCCAAACGGTGAGTCGCACTTTTAACAGTGCTGCCGATTACTACCTCATCGGTGGGGTAAATCAAGTTACAGGTGATGGGATTCCTGATGTGATTCGGAATCTTTTTGTAGATAAATCTGCCCCTGACTCACCCGTGCAGATGAGCAAAGATATTAGTGTAAGCAGTACAGTACAAGTGCGCCAAGGCGATCTAGACCTGAATGGGCAAAATATCACCCTGCTCGCTCCCGCTACCCTCTCCGAAGACCGAGCCAACAATCACTTGGTTCTAGACAACTCTACTCCCACGGGCGGGCCCGGGCAGATTCTAATGGATGCCGCTTATAACATCACGGTTCCCATGGATGGCACACTTACCGATATCGCTGGCTTAGGTGTAGAACTGACCAACACGGGGGGTGCTGACTTTACGGTTAATGTCAGTCGTCAGCACCAGCAAATCGAGGTAGAAACAGGGAATTTCAGCATTCTAAAATCTTATACCATTGAAGAGGCAGGCGGATTTACCCAGACCGATATGAACTTCTTCTATGCTGATGACGAATTAAACGGCCTTGACCCCAGTGGGCTAGCACTTTACCGAAACACAGGTACGCCGGACGTTTGGGAAGAACAAACGGGCTCGGATAATAGTACGCCCAACTTAGTATCACTGGCTGGGATCACCGAACTTTCGGACTGGACCCTAGCGACTAGCTCTAGCTCCTTACCCATTCAATTATTGAGTTTTCAGGCCAAGGCTATCAGCGAAAGCCAAGCACTGCTCGAGTGGCAGACTATCTCCGAAACCAATAATCAAGGTTTTGAAATTGAGAAAAGTATGGATGGGGTCAACTTTGATAAAATTGCTTTTGTGGATGGTGCTGGCACGCATCGTGGCCTAAAAGAATATGCTTTTGTAGATCAAGTTTTTTTAGAATCTGCTTATTATCGCCTCAAACAAATTGATTTTGATGGACAATTTGCTTACAGTCCCATTGCCTATGTAGATCAAACCCAAACGGTTCCTTTCCGTGTTTATCCCAACCCTGTGGCAGAGCGCGTGGTGGTACAGAGCGGAGCTACCGGTCAAAATTTGACGCTGAGTCTCACGGATCTGCAAGGCAAAGTGCTATGGGAGCTAGCAGGTGAGGTCAAGGACTTAGAGCAGGGCTTCAATCAACAATTGCCCTATCTCAAAAGAGGGCAGTATATTTTGCGCTTTTACGATGGATTCAAGATGCATCAGGGGCAAATTATCAAGCAATAAACGATTTTGGTAAATTCTCCATCCCTGACTTTGAAATTGAGAGTGGTTCCGAACCGCCGCTGGGTGGTTTGGAACCTCTTTTTTGTGATGTGTGCGCTCCCAATCATGGAGTTGGTGTGAATAAAGAAAGGACTTGCAACCCTAAGCAAACCACCGAAAAAGATCATCTTGAGCCAGTGCTGTTTTTTCTTCTTGAGCGAAATCACGGATGATTTTACCCTCTCGCATCTGTAAAATGCGATTACCGTATTGATAAGCATCTCGTAGGTCGTGGGTTACGAGTACGGTGGTCAGATTAAATTCTTGGACGACCATTTGGGCTTTTTCCATCAGGTTTTCGGCCGATTTGGGGTCAAGGGCGGCAGAGGGTTCATCCATCAACAGGATTTTGGCTTCGTCCATGATCGCCATAATGAGTGTGAGGGCTTGGCGTTGTCCGCCGGAGAGCGTGCCCATTTCTTGGTTGAGCTTATGCTCTAGGCCCATGTTGAGCATGGAAATTTTTTCTTGCACTTCTTTTTTGAAATTGCTTTGAATGCCAATTTTCAATCCTTTGCGACGGGTTCGTAGTGAGGCCAGCCGAAAATTATCTAACACGGTCAAATCAGGAGCCGTACCACTCAATGGGTTTTGAAAAATACGCGCGATCCAAGGACTGCGTTGGAAGTCTTTCAAGCGATTCACCTGCTGCCCCTCAATGTAGATTTCACCTTCGTCCACTGAGAAAGACCCGGCAATGGCATTCAAAAGTGTAGATTTGCCAGAACCGTTCGCTCCCACGAGCACTAGATATTGCCCCTTCTCAATTTTTAGATTAATCTGATCCAAAGCTTGCACCTCATTGGCATCCCCCGCGTTGAAGGTTTTAGAAACGTTCTTGAGTTCAATCATAACACGAAAATAAAGGATTAAAATCAGTTTAATAGCCCACAGCACCTAAGCCTTTGCCTGATGCATCAGCGGTAATCGCAAACACAATAAGAAAACCACCAACATCACAGCGGTCGCCAAGAGAAAGGTCTGTTTTTCTAAATAACCATACAAAATTCCTCCTCCGATAAGCCCAATGATGCTGGCCAGACTTCCTAAGCTCGTAGCCACTCCCTGTAAGTAGCCCTGATACCGAGGCTTGGCCGTTTTGGAAAGAATCGATAAATAGGAAGGCCACATCAAGCCATTCCCCAAGGCAAAGAAAATAGCAGAACTATAAATAATCCACATCACATCTGAGCTTAGACAAACAAAACTTCCTGCCAAAATCAAACTCCCAACGATGGTCAGTGCTTCATCTGAAAAATGAGGAGAAAGCAAGCTCAAAATAGGGCCTTGTACCAAAATCAACAGTCCACTCAATACCGAAAAATAAATGCCCAGTTGCGTAACATCCCAGCCCAATTTGCCCGCCGCGTGTACTGGAAAAGCCGTGTAGAAGATATTGAACCCTAAAAAAATCAGAAAATACAAGGCCAGAATAAAGGGAATATTAGGAAATTGTAATAAGTGCGCTAAGGTGATTTCTTCCCCCTCGTCGTCGTCGTTTTCCCCAAAGGAATAACAATCTTTATGCTCCTGACCCAGTACCTTCCGCATACTATCTCGGTCGGGAGATTCGGTAAGTGGCTTACACTTGGACTCTGGTAAAAAAAACGCAATCACAAAAATAGCTGCCAAGGAAATCAAGAGGGCTACACTTACTGGAATCAATTCCTTGTACACCGTGGCTCCCAAAACCCCCGCCAACACCGGCCCTAAGATAAAACCTAGATTGGCGGACATACCTAGCTTGCCAAAATTTGCTTTCCGATTTTGATCATCCGAAATATCGGCCAGGTAGGCATTCGCCACCGACACATTTCCTCCCGTGAGGCCATCAAAGGCTCTGGCGAGAAAAAGGATAACCAAAGGCCAGGTAAAAACAAAATCACCCAGCTCAGGAGAATGAATCTCAAACAATTCCGTGATAGGAATCAACAAGGCCGTAATGAGAATACACCACGAGATAAAAGTACCAGCTTGGCTTAATAGCAGAATTTTTTTGCGCCCATACATATCCGACCATCTCCCGAGCAAGGGTGCCCCAATTAGCTGGAAAAGAGGATAAGTTGATCCTAAAATCCCGTAGAGAACGGAATTACCGCCAAATCGGTTTACTAAAAAGACAAGAAAAGGAATGATGATGCTATAGCCCAAGGTACCGATAAAATTGACCATCAAGAGCGGAAAGATTGAGATGCCTGAGGCTTGTGAAGAAGTAGATTTTTCCATAGATTCCGTGCAGTTCTAATGCTGCATTAAAGTACAATAATTCAAGTAGTGACAAAAACATTCTTGACAATTATCCTAAAAATTAACTCAAAGAAATTTAGATAAGTTTTTTAATTCATTTTGTATATCATTCTATGAGACGATTACTGACCCTTTTTGCAAGTTGCTTTTTATTAGTACTCCATGCTTGCTCAGGAGATAGAGCACCTGAATTCAAGCTCAAGGACATCAATGCTCAGAAGCATAGTCTGGCTGCGTATCGGGGTAAGGTCGTGATGCTGCATTTCTGGACAGATTGGTGCAATGCTTGTCGGGCAGAATTTCCACGTATCCAAAATTATTACCAAGAGCTACAGGGAGAAGATTTTGAGCTACTAGCCATCAACGTGGGGCAACCCGTGAGCGCGTCCCAAGACTTTCATCAAGATTTTTCGATTACCTTTCCGATGCTTACCGATACGGAGTCGGCCGTGGGGCAAATTTATGGTGTAGAGGCTTATCCCACTAATTATTTTATTGATCCTGAGGGGAAAATTATTCGCAAGATCATCGGTTGGGTAGACAAAAAGCAGGTGGAGGTAATTATTAACCAACATAAAAAAGCCAAATCCATCGCTCGGACAACGGCTCAGCAACCTTAGGTGCAGGAGATGCCTCGGTTTTAATCCTTTTGTTACAAATCAGGCTGGATTCTCAATAAAAAATGCTATATTTGCAACCTATTTACGGAAATCCTAATACTGAAAGAAGATATGTCAAGAGTTTGCGAAATCAGTGGTAAGAGAACCCGCACGGGGAACAATGTTTCTCACGCGAATAATAAAACCAGAAGAAAGTTTTATCCAAATCTGGTAAGGAAAAAATTTTATATTCCCAGCAAAGACGAATGGATTACCTTAAAGGTATCTACGCAAGTACTGCGTACGATCAATAAGAAAGGAATAGAGGCGGTAATCAAAGAAGCACAAGCTAAGGGAAGATTAACCCATATTAAGCTCTAGATACGTTTTAGCCTGCCGTGTGATTAAGGTGGAGCCAGCACTTGAGCACTGAGTAAAATACGTAAGGCATCTTTTCAATCAAGATGTTTTACGTATTTTTTATCTATGCTCTTAAAAATAGCTTAGGGATAATTATTTCTTGCTCTTTTGGACTTCGTAAGTTCTAGGGTGGGATCTTTGAGTTTTATTTCAATCACATAAAAACGGTCTTTTCTGCGAATAAAGAGCTGTGAAGTTTGCCCTGCTTTTTTATTGATTTGATGAAAAAGGCGGCTCAGACTGGTTTCGGAAGCCATGAGATAATCTACAGCTAAGATACGGTCTCCCTTTCGGATGCCTACTTCGTCGGCAGGAGAGTTTTTCCGCACCGAGCCTACCTCGTAGTCATTATATTCTGGCCCATTGGCAACTAATTCGATCCCACTGGTATTAAACTCGAAGGGATCATTAAAATTGCGGTTAGGTTTGAGAATTAGGCGCTCGTGTGGATAATCAAAGATCACGTGAAAACGCTTGAGCACGCCACAACCCAGGTTTCCATGCCTATCACTGAAACCCTTTACGTGCCGGAGAGAAAGCGAATCAGGAAAAGCGGTAATCACTTTTTCCATTTCAAAAGAGCCTAATTTGAACTTATTGATTCTTCCTAATGCGCCTTTCACGGCTCCACTGAGGGTCATACCGATCTGAGAATCCACAGAGCGGTCAGGCACTTTGATATTCGGATGTGTCCCTGTATCTAGCGAGAGCGAATGCCCTGCCCCTATATCTAAGATGAGCTTGACGGGGGTCGAGTTTTCTTCCTGTACATAAGCCTCGGCTTGAATGTAGGGTTTCATATGTTCTATACTAATCGGAAAGACTTCGCTTCTTCGCCTGCGACGATTCACAAACCGATTCGGATCATAGAAAGTGAGTATCTTACTGGTATAATTAATCTTGACCACAAAACGACTGAATAGGTCATAGCCAATCAGACCGTGAATTTTTACGCCAGCATAACTGGATAGATGCAACACATCTTCTTCCAATACAATCACATTGTGAGAGTTGGCCTGTATTCCTTGAAAACGGATAGAATTCACATTCGTAATACAGCCGTTCAAGCCCTCACCTGAGCCAGAACCAGCCACCATTACCTGCCTCAGGCAATCTAAATCCAGCTCTGTCAGCACATTAGGCTCCGTAATGAGGGTATAGCCCACGCCCGTGTCTAATACAAAATTCAAAGTGTCCAAACCATTCACCTGAACTGGAATCACAATCAAATTATTGTACTGCTTGAAGTTCACTTTAACCTTTTTCTTACGTGAAGATGCCATGTGAAAACCCAGATACTCTAGCTGTGCTTGCACAGTATGGCAACTGACCAAAATCAGCAGGATTAACATGTGAAATCTAAGAGTGTAGTGGAAACGCCTCATATCCGTTCTTCGTTTTTCAAACGAGTTGATAGTTTATTTCATTACAAGAAGAAAATGTTGAAAATGGCAGCTTACCGAATTGCCTGTTGAGAGGTGCTTTCTAAGCTCAAGCGTGCTGTTGAAACCATTACCGTAGCTTGTATCCCGACCCAACGCTTTCTAGCAGACCAAAACCTCACTTATAATCTATCACTCAAAGCTTATTGCTGTTTTAATATTTCATTTGAATGATTGCTTTCTTGATTCAAAATGCAGACTTAATCTAAGCCATGAATCGCAGCAATACTTTTATCAAGAGCTGAATTTTCAAGTGTATTTTTCCTGTAAACTTTGATTAAGTTAGACAAAAGCAACAAAAATCACAAGAAAAAATTTGTCTTTTACATTTCCTGATCTTACATATGTTCTTTTAATTAAAAATCGCTATTGACCTTTTTGGGGAAAATAATTTATATTGCATAGGTAAAAAACCCATGAATGGGTAGGTTTAATCCTACTAGTTCAGTACTTGTTTTAAATCTGAATCCCTCTCAATACGATGCATCGCCTCGACCAACATGCGCTTTCTAAAGAAATATACAGTAGATTCACTTTGTTTGGGATATTATTTGGTTTTTGTTTCCCACTGATGGCCATCAGTTTGGATTTGACCATCCGGCAACTGACGTGGACTTGGGAGAGTCTGGCTATACTTCATCGAGTAAATCCACTTCATTGGATCATTGACTCCGCTCCTGTGGTTTTGGGCGCAACCGCTTGGATGGTGGCTCACCGAGTCATGAAGCGTGAGCAAAAAATACGAGTCTTTTTGAGTCAAAAACTACAAGAAGCCGAAAGAATTTCCGAATATACACAGCAGTTGCTTCAAGGAAATTTTGACGCGCGCCCTGATTTGTCGCAAGAAAACCAAAAGCTCGCGGCTTCCTTGATTCAGCTCAGAGACAATCTCAAAAGAAACAAAATACAAGAGCAGGAGTCTCAATGGGCTAATCAAGGTTTGGCTCAGTTTATAGAAATTTTGCGCCAAAACGAATGGAAAGAAATAGCACAATGGAGCAAATGCTTTCTGCCTAGGTTGGTAGCTTACTTGGAAGCCTGCCAAGCAGGGCTATTTGTAATGACGGAACAAGAATATAGAAAAGTACTCGAGCTGAAAGCAGCTTATGCTTTTGATTTAGAAAGGCTTAAAGAGCGGACTTTGTCACCAGGAGAAGGACTCGTGGGGCAATGTTTTCGAGATCAAAAGTCCCATTATCTCAGGAACCTCCCCCGAAATTATACTTCATTGAGTTCTTCTTTTCTAAAATTAAACCCTAATCACCTGCTGCTCATTCCTCTAAAAGCCAATCAACGGGTATTGGGTGTACTGGAAATGTCTTTTGTGGAAGAAGTGCCTGATTATCAAATTCGTTTTCTGGAAAAATTAGGAGAAATGATTGCCCATACTCTAGATCATCACCAGCAACGTGAAGGTACGGTTCTGAGTTAGGCATGATGCTCATTCTCCAAGATTTTTATTTGTAATACCGCCATAATCCTAATTGGTAGCGTTTGGCTTGCTCTTGCAATCGCTCGAAGTTCTTTTGATAGCGTTTATTGCGTTTATGTTCTTTGGCAAAGGCATAACCATTTCTGATCAAATCTGAGTTGATGCTTTTACCGGTTTTGTTGATGTAAATATATGCCAGAAGTCGCCCGAACTGATCCCATTTCTGGCGGTCATATTCTAAGTAAATCTTGGTATGTGGCGGTAATTTTTCTTCCACGTAGCGCATCGCCTGACGGGCGAAGCGTTGGTCACTTTGAAAAATATTGCTTGCTTTTTCGGGGGCATCTATTCCTAGCAAACGGACTTTAATCCCTTCTTTATGTTTATCAGTTTTGACCATAATTGAATCGCCATCCAAAACTTCCAGAACTGTAGCCTGCTCATATCGTTGGCTAGAAATCAAGTACAGGGTCAAGGCGATACCAACGATGATCAACAGGGACAGGGTCAAGGCATTCAATTCCATGATCGAGTAAGTTGGTACTATGTTAGGAGAAAGTACAAATATTTGGCCGAAAAGTCTCTGGATGCCATTTCAACTTACTTACCACCAAGAAAATAAGAAGCTAAGCTCAGGAGAACTTAGCTAACAATTTGATTATCAGAATATTTATCGATCAATTCAGAAAATGCCTGAAATCTTTTATTCCTCCCAAAATCTAACTCCCGCCTCCCAGAGGAGCACCGCACGGGTCTTCTCATATTTACTTTTGAGAGATTCTAACTTGATCTCACCCTCGATGAGTGTAGCCTCGCGAGTATTGATCAAGAAGAGTTCACTCTCTCCGTTTATGAATTTTCTTACTTCGGCATCTCTGAGAATACGATAGTTATTGACGGTGGCCTGTTGGACATTAATTAGCTCACGTAAGGTCTCCAGCTCTTTATAAACTTGCCGGATACGGTTACGGATTTCCCTGCGGACTTGGGTAAGCGCGAAATTAGATTGCGCTTGCTTGATTCGTACCTGTTGGAGCTTACCTCTTTCTTTGCGAAGAAAGAGTGGAAATTCAAAATAAACCCCAACCTTGTAATTTCTAGAAAAGCTGAAGTCCGTATTCTCATCGACTGTCTGCGTATTTCTTACCAAACTATAATCTAGATTGATCGTAGGAAGCAGATTGTTGGCCTGTAATCTTTCTTGTACGGCTAGTTGCTGTAATTTGGCTCGCTGTTTTCGGATTTCGGGGTGTTGATTCTCGGCAAAATTGATCAACTCATCCACATCCGCCAGACGCAAAAGTGACCGCTCTATAAGCACATTATCAGGAGATATGGCTTCTTCCAGTACGAGGGGAAGCTCGTTATCTCCCCAGAGATAATTTGATACTCGAATCCGGGCATTGTTAAGGTCGAGCTCCGCCTCTTTGCGTAGAATAGTTCGCTCTTGAACGGCGGTCTGTGCTTTGACCGAGTCTATGGCGGCCAGCTCTCCTACGCGTATGTTTTGCACTACTCCTCGGTAGCGTTGCTCCGCCAGAGCATAGGCGGAATCTGCGAGTTGGTACTGTTTGTAGGCAAAATACCAATCCCAATAATCCTTGGCGGCATTTAGCAATACTTTGTTAATCATCTTGATACGGTCGGCATCGGCTAAGTCTTGAAAAAAACGTGCTTCGCGAATGGCCGCCCGACGTGCATCTATGATGAGTCCTCGTCCGATTGGGATAGAAATGCCGACCAAAGCTTGCCCGGCGGGATCATCTACGGTATTTTCTGGGTTAAGGAAGATGCCGTGATTTTGCTCAAAACCTAGGGACACTTCTCCCGCCCAGACGGGCACTTTCAGCTTGCTTTCCCACTGGTTGTAATAGACTTTTTTATCAAACTCTTTTCGGTCGTAGTCCAGGGCAATTTTAGGATCAAATCCCCCACGAGCCATTCGCATCTCTTGGCGTGCTATTTCGGGGTAGAGTTGTGCTTGTCTGACCACTGGATGATGCTGAATGATCTGGTCGTAAAATTCGCTGATTGTCAACACTTCTGGCTCGGGTGCTGACCTAAGGGCAAGGTCAGATAGTCCTTGAGCGGTAGCGGTACTGCCGTAAACTAGACCGAGACAGATGCTAAAAATATATAAGCGCAGTTCAATCATAATGATTCCAAAGTCTTTTGGAAAATGATCTTTACTCATTTTTTAATCCTTGCTTGTGACAAAAGTTTGCCCCAATGAGGGGCTAAAACTTTATTTTTTCACTTTGATTTTAATTTTTTGATCGCTCTTTTTCTTTTCATCCTTGCCTTCTCCGGGTGGTTCTTCGTAAAGACTCGGTGGGAATCCGTTCAACTGCCGCCAGATTTCGTACCAGACTGGTACGTCATCTAACATGATCCAACCGTAAACGCCTGATCCAACACGCAGTTGTCTGGGCCAAGGGTCATCTTCATCAGGCGTAACCAAGATACGATAGGTTCCATCCTTACTATCTACATAATCGATCACCTGTACAGTTCCTCCGAAGGTTCCCACGGTTACGCTCGGCCAACCACTTACTTGAAGGGCAGGCCAACCATCAAACTCGAGGCGTACGTGACGTCCTTTTGAGATCAAGGGTACATCCATGGCCTTTACATAAAGTTCTACCGCCGTAGAAGGGTTAGAGGGTTGGATCGTACAGACGCCTGTACCTTCTTTAATCGTTTCACCCAAGCCCGACTTGAGTGTCTTCACAATGTAGCCGTCCTGAGGAGCAACGATGTAGTACTGATCGCGGCGAATATTTAGATTGCTATAATAATTTCTCAATTTGGAAAGTTCGCCTTGTTTATCGGCCAAAGAAGCCATAGAAGATCCCAAGTCAGATTCGGCTTTGGCAATTTTATCAGCATATTCTGCTTCTAAGGAGTTGAGCTGCACGCGGGCATTGATCAATTCTTGCTGTGATACAGCCAATTTGTTTTGCCTCGAGACAATTTTCGCCTTTACTTCTTGAAGCTTTTGACGTCTTTTTTCCCACTCCGTACGTGAGATCAAAGGAATCTCACCTGCTTGCTCTGATTGGTACAACTCATTGTAGCTTTGAAATTGCCTTTCAGCGATTTGGATGTTGACCTTCTCCGCTTCATAATCAGCACTATCAATACTTACTTTGAGGCGTGCTTGCTCGTATTTGTTTCTAGCTTTTTGCAGGCTAAAAACGAGACCAGATTGCCGAGCCTGAATGAGTGATTGTAGTGCATTGATCTTCCTCTCGTTCGCGTCGATTCCTTGCGATTTGGCTTCCAATTGTTCTTTAATCCTATCTAGCAGTTCAGGGTCAAAATATTCGGTTTTAATTTCATCAATAATGACGATGGTATCTCCTCTGTGCACAAACTGACCCTCTTGAATAGTCCACTCCCTGATCCTTCCCGCGATAGCCGTATTAACTTCTTGGGGGCGATCTTGGGGGGTGAGGGCGGTCACATTGCCGGTGCCCACCACATTCTGCTGCCAGGGCAAGAACAGACAGAGAAACATGAATACGAGAATGCCAACAATCCAATACGCTAAAATTTTACCTGCACGCGAGATGTGGATGGTTTTTAAGGCATATACCTTATTCTCGATGGCATTTGCATCAAATTTTATATTAGAAATTTCTAGCATTGTTGCGCGATTTAAAAAATTTATTCCTTAACGACTTTTAAAGATCAGATTTTGAAAATTACGATCTCCCAATAGTTGCTCATAGCTCCCCTGAGCGGCAATGGTACCTTCGTTTAATAGCATGATTTTATCACAAGAAGAAAGCAAGACTGGGTCATCACTCACGCTGAGGATAATCAAGGTCCAGCCGTTGGATTTATCTTGTAAGAAAGAAAGAATTTTCAGCTTTTCCTGCTTGGGAATATGTTCTGAAAAATCATTCACAATCAGTAATTTAGGGCGAGAAGCCACCGAACGAGCCAAGAGCAACTTGGCCTCTACCCCTCCCGAAAGTTTTTTACCCGTAAAACCAATGTGGGTAGAAAGTCCATCGGGGAGGGAAGCGATGTAATCACTCAGTCCTACATTCTCAATGGCCCAAATCACATCTTTATGACGGATATGGGTACGCCCCATCGTGATATTATCTAGGATGGTTCCGTCAAAGATTTCGTCGAAAGTCAGGTGTTTGTTAATCACATCTCTGACCGAATCTAGCTGTAAGTCTCTTAGGGAAAGATGGTCTAAGGTGATGATCCCCTCGTAGTTGTCCATAGAACCCGTGATGGTTTTGACTAGGGTATGCTTTCCTGAATCATTAGGGCCAGCCAAACACACGCTTTCTCCGGGCTGTATCTCGAAATTAATATCTTTGAGTGTATAACCAGAATTTCCTTCATAACGGAAGTTAAGGTCTTTGGCTCTTACGTGTAATCCTTTGGTTTTTTGGTTAAAGTTGACACGTAGCCCATCATTACGCTCTATTTCTAGATCAGTAACGTGCCCTACTTTATCTACACCTGTCAAGAGGTCGTAAATAGTATCCATGCTCACGATAAGTTTTTCTACCGACCCCACCACCAAGATAATGATAACCTCTGAGGCCACGAACTGCCCCAATGTGATCTGGTTATCCACTACCAGAATGGTTCCAATGATGAGCAGGCCACCCGTCACGAGCGTTTTGAACGCCACGACATTGACAAACTGCGTAATGAGTACACGGAAGTGTGAGCGTCGATAAAATAGATAGCTATTCACCAGTTCATCCATTTTTTGTAGTGGCAGATTGGTATTTCCCGCTTGCTTGAAAGCATAAAGAGTACGGGCCAATTCTTCCAACCAATAGACCATTTTGTATTTGTATTTGGATTCTACAATGCTAGTAGTGAGTCCTTTGGGTCCTGTCAGATAGAAGATAATCGTTACGACTGTTACCAAAAAGATGCTAAACATCAAGAAGAAAGGATGGTAGAGCGATAACAGAATAAGACCGAATATGATCTGAAGAATAGAGCCTGTAATATCAACGAAAAACTTTGGAAGGCCTTTCTGAATCGTGACGACATCAAAAAAGCGGTTCATCAATTCGGGAGGATACTTTTTTTGGAAGGCTCTGGATTTGATTTTGGTCACGCGGAAAGCCATTTCGTAGGCCGCTTTTGCAAATACTCGCTGTTGCAAAACCTCCACGAGCGATAATTGCATTACTTGTAAGGCACCTCCTACTAGTACCCCAATAATTACCAGAGCAATCAGCACCACAACCGAACTGAAGATCATCCCTCCTGAGATTAAGCTGATTGTAGCCTGAATTCCCAGCGGTAAAGAGAGGCTAATCAATCCTACTGCTACCGCGTAGATATAAATATAACCAATCTCGGTGCGTTCACTAGCCAGCAAGCGATACAAACGACGCACGGGGGTCAGTTCACGCTTTTCGTCTTTACGATAGTAATCATTGACAATGTAACGCAGGGGGAAAGCAGTGATAAAGATAATCTCCCCGTGAAGGCTGGTATCAGGAATGGTTTCGTAGACCTTAAGGCGTTCAAACAATTCTGAGCCTTCCAAGGGAACAGATGTCTGATCATCAAAATTATAATAGTATGTATTATCTCGCTTATCTTTATAGATGACCAGTGGGCTGATACTTTCGTCGCTGTTTTTGTGGAAAACCAGTAGGGGAAAGTTAGCCGTTGCCAATAAGTCGGTAATGTTCTTTTTAGAAATACCGTTTTTGAGGAGTGTCATGTTAATCTTCTGCCCCTTCTCAATGAGATCATCAATGAACCTACCCAGTTCCTCAGAATTGTATTCTACGAAGTCATCATACTCTGCTTGAAGATCAAAGATGTTGTATTCTTGATCAGAAAGCTCGGCCAACTTAATGATGATTTGTTCAATTTGTCGGCTATTCATAGTTGCTTTTTTCTACAATAGTATTACTATCAAAAAATAAATGACAAAGGTATAACAATAGACGGAAAGAAAAGTTTCCTAAAAAAATAGCACAGGTACTTATAGTAAAACCATAAACCTGCGCTTAAGTTTAACAAAACAGCTAAAGAAGTAAGGTTTCAATCTTAATCATACAATAAGGGCTTCTTATCTGCATCATCTGGAGAGTTTAGCTCCACTAATTTGATATCGAAGACCAGATCCTTTCCTGCCAGAGGGTGGTTTGCATCTACAACTACACTCTCTAACTGTACTTCCTTGACCGTCACTTGTATCGGGTATCCTTGGCTGGTTTGCGCATTCAACTGCATGCCCACTTTTAGGTCGATATGTTCGGGAATATTATTACGATCCACGGGGAAAATCATTTCGTCTTTTATTTCACCATAAGCCTCTGGGCTAGCAATATCTACGGTTTTCTCTTCTCCTACGCCCATACCCAGAACCGCTTGCTCGAAACCTTTAATCATCTGTCCTTTACCTAGGTCAAACTCCAGGGGTTCTCTCTGCAAAGAAGAATCAAACACTTCTCCATTTGTCAGCTTTCCTGTGTAATGCACCTTTACTCTATCTCCATTTTTTGCTTTTACCATAATTGTATATTCTAATAATTTAGTTTTGAACTTTACAAGTATAAGATATAAAAGCTAAAACTCCGAATATTTAACTACTTAATTACCAAGCATATGCTTACAAAACAAGACAAAAATAATCAGAAGATTTGACTGCAATAGATGTCGGATGATCCCTTGTAAATAGGAGCAGTCCCAAGGGGTTGCCCATTGGTAGGCACAATATTTTGGTGAATCGTCTTCATTTTAGATTTTAAGAAAATTAACGAACTCAAGCATAACTTTCTGAGTATAATATTAGGAAAGATGTCGCAAGAAAGTTTATCCTCAAAATAAATATCTTGTGCTTAATGTTTCGATTTAGAAGGAACGTACCAGCTAATGAAATTATATTCTGTTGACTTTAAATATATTAGAAATCATGCGAAAAAGCCCTGCATTTATTATTTTACTTGTTTTCCTATCTTTTACCTCTACTCTCTCCTTGTCCGCGCAAAATAGAACTCGAGACGCGATCACTGGCAAGTGGAAAGTATCTTTTGCCGACATGCTGGCACAGATGCCCCCTTCTTTGCTCCAACTTATTCAAAATATGGATCAAATGCCCGCCCAAGAGCGCGTAATCTATGAAGAAAAGCTCAAGGATCTTCGCCAAATGGCTGAGCAGAATACTTACAATTTTAAATCTAATGGGGAGCTCGAGACCGTGAGTCTGGATCAAAATGACCAACTTCAGGAGCAATCTGGCAAATGGTCACTGAGTGATGATGGAAGTACCATTTCTATGGAAACAGATGGTCATGAGCAAAGATTCTTTGTCAAAACCACTCCTGATGACAAGCTATTGCTCGGACACCGTAATCGCCGTGATGTGTTGGTACTTGTTCCCGCTCAATAGCATTTCCATTTCTAGCGAGTTAGTAAAGGTAGATTTGTATGGTTTATAATAATAAATCTATCTTTACTTCGTAAGAATACTACAACCCAAGAAGCCTAGAACTAAAAATGATGAAAAATTTTCTCCTCTTTCTCGCCTTTGCCATTTCTATTGCTTGGACTAACCCTATCAAAGACAAAACAGACCTCCTCGCTCGCCAATGGCTGATGGTCGCCATGGAAGTAGAAGGCCGTACAATTTCCGAGGAGATGATGGCACAACAACGCCGCAAGGGTATGGCCACCATCCTACGCTTTACTGAAAACGGCAGTTTTTATATTTATATCCACTCGCCCAAGGGCAAGGCTACCAAGCGTAACCGCTGGAAATTTAACGAAGATCAAACCAAAATCTACGTGCAACCAGAAGAAGAAGGCCCGGCCATGACCTTTACTATTGAAAAACTTAGCTCGAAAAAAATGACCCTTTCTATCGAGGACGGTGGTCAAAAACAGATTTTTTCCTACAAGGCTGTGAAATAGTAGCTTGTAATTGGCAACTACTAACCATCCAGAGCCAGATTCATGTAATCAATAAAAGGCTTAAGCTGCTGGAAGCCCTCCACTATTTTTTCTTTAAAACCCGCTGCCGCCACTTCTTCATCCCTGAAGCTGTGAAATACCACGTAGCTTTTCAGGCGAAGTAGCTCAATATTAGGATGATCGGTGGTGTAGCCTTTGGGAGCCGTTTTGAGCTTTTCGCCTTGGAGTTCGCCGTAATAAGCTTTGAATTTTTCATCTTTGAGGATATTGATGAGCTCTCCGGCATTGTAATCAATCTCTTGGCGCACCTTGGCGAGTAGCTCATTGGGTGGCTTGTAGATTCCTCCTCCTAAGAAAGATTCGTGGTGAGGTTGAAGATGCAGGTAGTAAGTCGCATACTTAGATTTTTTACCCTCCTTTTGCAGGGCTGCTCCCATGTTGGTTTTGTAGAGTGTTTTATCCTTACTAAAACGAATATCTCGATTAATTCTAAAAGTACATTGTTTGACCTCTAGTGTAGCGATATCAGGGTCAAAGCGACCTACTTCTCGGATCAGGTATTGGATCAGATTTTCCAAGATACTTTTGGCTTCGTGATATTGGTCGCGATGCTCATCCATCCAAGCCTTGTGGTTGTTGGCTTGGAGTCCTTTGAGGAACTCTAAAATTTTTTCGATTTGCACGTTTTTTAAATTTTTTTTCGAGATTTTTTTCTGTTCAAAACTTTGCTCAAAACAAGTCACTTTTGGTAGAAAGTGTTTGCAAGCTCAGGTCCAGCGAGTAAAACTTTCCATAAAGGTCTATTGGTATTTTTTTTAGATCGCTACGCAACTTTTTCCCAAATATAATCCAAAAATAGGGATTACATTCACATCAAATTGTAATAAAGTAACACAAAATAGCACTCGAGGGCAAAATTTTTCCTTTTAGCCCCGTGAGTTATTCCGTTAGGAAAGTATCTCTGATTCTTTCTCCATCAAAGAATCTGTTTATGTTTTAAATATAAACTCTAAACAAAAGAGAGAAACTCGTGGTTGCTATCAAGACAACGCAATAATATTTTTTTCCCATAGTTTAAACACAAATTTTTTGTCTTATGGAATCATACAATTTAACATCAGTTCTGCTAGTAGCGGAGCTTGAAGCTCAGGATTACGTAGGCTTTACTTTCTTCATCGGTTTTATGGCGATGATGGCAGCCTCTGTGTTCTTTTTCTTTGAAAGCACCAGAATGGTTGGTAAGTGGAAGACTTCCCTACTGGTTTCTGGCTTGATTACTTTCATTGCAGCTGCTCACTATTGGTACATGCGTGATTACTGGGTAGCGAACGGTGAGTCTCCTACGCAGTTCCGTTACATCGACTGGATTTTGACTGTACCTTTGATGTGCGTAGAGTTTTATCTGATCCTAAAAGGATTTGGTGCTAAGATCGGCCTCCTTTGGAAGATGATCTTCTACTCTACTTTCATGCTTGTAACTGGTTACTTGGGAGAGTCTATCTTCCGTGAGCAAAGTGCCTTGTGGGGAGCTATTTCTACCTTAGGTTACATTGGTATCGTGTATGAGGTATGGTTTGGCTCGGCTAAGCAGTTAGCAAAAGGCTCTAACGATCCTGCTTTACAGGAGGCTTTTACCATTCTAGGTTGGTTCGTATTAGTTGGTTGGGCAATTTACCCGATCGGTTACATGGCGATTGAAACCGATGGTTTGTTAAGAAATGTCATTGCTGTTGAGAACATGGATTTGATCTACAACATCGGTGATGCTGTTAACAAAATCGGATTTGGCTTGACTATTTATAGCCTAGCCGTGAAAGTGGGAGCAACAGAGAGTGCCAGAGCTACTGGGCAAAAAGTTTCTGCCTAAGAAAGACATAGCTGGTGAGAGCTTAATCTTTGGATTAAGCTCTTCCACTTATACGATTCTTATCTTCATTACTTTTTAATTTTTTGTCTTCTCCCTCTTCTTCTATGTCAAGATACGACTATATCATCACCGGAGCAGGTGGAGCGGGCTTAAGCTTAGCTTATCACTTTTGCCAAAGCTCTCTTCGCCACAAAAAGATTCTCTTACTGGACAAGTCCGACAAAACCCAGAATGATCGGACGTGGTGCTATTGGTCGTCTCATCCTTTTCCATATCGTTCTGCTCAGCAAGCTCGTTGGCAGCAACTATCCTTCCGCACCGAGCAAGGTGAGAAGACACAATCTATCCAACCTTTACAATACTACTGTCTTCGTGGCCTTGATTTCTATCAGGAAGTTAAAGATATGCTTTCGTCCTTCCCCAATATCGAGTGGAAACAAGAGGCAGTTCGCAAAATTCATTCTTCATCACAAGGGGCAGCGGTATTGAGTGAGCGAAGTCATTATCAAGCGAAATACGTTTTTAACAGCATTCCGCATTTTAATTTCAAGTCTGATTCTCAACATCTTAGCACACGTCAGCATTTTTGGGGTTGGTTTATTGAGACTGATTCACCTGTGTTTGACCAGAGTCAGGTTACTTTGATGGATTTTAGCATCCATCAGTCAAAAGACGCTCGTTTTTTTTATATACTTCCTTTCAGCTCGAAAAAAGCACTGGTAGAATTCACGGTTTTCTCCGACCATTGCTTGAAGAAGGAAACCTATCGCCAGCACATCACCACATATCTTGAAGAAAAATACTCTTTAAAGCCAGGCTCCTATCGTATCAGCGAAGAAGAAAGAGGCTCTATACCCATGACGGATTATAAGTTCCAGCGTCGGGAAGGAAATCACATCTTGCATATCGGCACGGCAGGCGGTATGACCAAAGCTACCACCGGTTATACTTTCAAGAATATACAAATAGATTCACAGCGAATTATTCAAAGTTTAGAGAAGTCAGGACATCCTTTTTACCAAATCGCAAAGCCTAGACGCTTTAGATTTTATGACCGTCTGCTACTTCACATCATTCAATACCAGCCAGAGTGGGTCAAGCCGATTTTTGCTCGTCTTTTTTTTAGTAATGATTTTCATCAAATCCTCAAGTTCTTAGACGAGAGAAGCAATTGGTGGGAAGAAGCACGTATTTTTAGCCGTTTGCCTTGGTATCCGTTTTTAAAAGCACTTTATGAGCAAACTATATATGAAAAAATCACCGGAAATTTCTTCCCTGTGGCGTCTTCCCGAGCGGTGGGTAGTTCTGGTCACGTTTAGCTTCATTTTGGCTAGTCTGTTGGGGGTAAATTTCAGTCCCACTTTTCAAGTTTCTTTCTTTGTCGTGTTAATGCTAAGCACGGGCATACCTCACGGAGCCTTGGATCATTTGGCCTTTTTTTACACGCACACGCCTCGCGTCAAACAGATTTATAACTATCGTTTTTTTGCTTTTTATCTATCCATCATTGCCATTTACGGGCTTTTTTGGTTTTTATGGACAGAACTCAGCATGCTTATTTTTCTTGCCATTTCTTGCTATCATTTTGGACAATCTCAGCTATATTATCTGCAATATTCAGAAAGCAATATTTTCAAGATGGTTTTATATCTTATTTGGGGGGCTTTGATTTTAGCGGGCATTACCCTTTTTCACCCACAAGAAACCGTTCATATTCTCGGTGAGGTGATTGATTCGGAAGCTTGGGTTCAGCTTTTACATACTTCTCTCTTGCATTGGCTGGGGCTGGGCGGCTTGATCTGGATATGCCTGATGGGCATGGCACTTTATCAACGGAAGCTTTCTTTAAAAAATTTTGTCAAGGAAATACTTTGGCTGAGCTTGTTGCTTGTACTTTTTTATGTAACGCCTCTTTTGGTTTCTTTTGCTATCTATTTTGCGCTCTGGCATTCAGTACAAGCAATTTGTAAAGAAATGCAGGCCTTTCGGGAGCAAGGACTTCGCTTAGATTGGCTGGCTTTTTACAAAGCGGCTCTCCCCTTTTCGGTGATTAGTTTTATTGGTATTGGCTTATTAATCGCAGTTTCTTATTACTTGAATACGATGATTTCACCTTATCTACTTTTTTTCATCGCGATTTCAGTATTGACTATGCCTCATATGGTCGTGATGCACAAGGTCTACGAATGAAGCATTAGCGATCAGTCTTCAGTTATTAGCGGTCAGCTTATCTGCTTCTACCAGCATTTACCCAAAAAATATTTATACAAATATTTAAAAATGACTTTAATTTATGAATAATCCTAGCAAACAATTCTGTGAGGCTTATGGAATTCAGGATTCCTCTCAACTGGAAAAGCTTTATGAAGTAAAAGAGTTAATGGCTTTTTTACCAGCCAATCCAAGTCCCAGCGAACAAGAAGCACTACGCGAACTCATCGGTGTAACCAGTGTATCGGGATACTTGGATTATGTCAAATCAAATAATACTTTTGAGCTGATTATGCAATGGCGAGAAAAAACGGGTAATCTCTGAATTTGCCCAAGGATATTTATATTTGCATTATGTTAGAAAAAGTAGAGGAAATCAAAAAGGCCGTGGAGGCTTACGACATCAAGGATGAGCTACATTTGGAGGAGTTCCGCTTGAAGTACATCAAGCGCGAAATTCCCGCTTTGATGGGTGCTTTCAAGGATATTCCACCTGAACAAAAAAAACAATACGGGCAGGCTATCAACGAGCTGAAGCAACTAGCACAAAATAAATTCAAAGAAATCCAAGCGCAAATTGAACAGGCAAGGGCTAGTCAGTCTCAAGAGGCTCCTGTGGACCTGACCCTACCTACGGTTCCCCAGGAACTGGGCACTGTCCATCCTTTGAGTCTGATTACACACCGGATTATTGAAATTTTCGAGCGCATTGGTTTTAATGTATCCGATGGCCCCGAAATTGAGGATGATTGGCACAACTTCACGGCGCTTAATTTCCCTCCCAACCATCCTGCACGAGAGATGCAAGATACCTTCTTCATTGAGAAAAATCCAGACTTGGCACTGAGAACCCACACTTCATCGGTGCAGGTACGCTTGATGGAAAAACAAAAACCGCCCATTCGCAGCATTATGCCCGGTCGGGTGTACCGGAATGAGGCCATTTCGGCGCGAGCACATTGTATGTTCCATCAGGTAGAAGGGCTTTATATTGACAAAAACGTGAGTCTGGTTGATTTGAAACAGACACTTTATCACTTCGCTCGGGAAATGTTTGGCGCAAACACACAGGTACGCTTCCGTCCTTCTTACTTTCCTTTTACGGAGCCGAGTGCAGAGATCGATATTTCTTGTGGATTAAATCAACCGGGCGTATGCCAGATCTGTGGTGGTGCCAAAAATATCTGCAAAGGCACCGGATGGGTAGAGATTGGTGGCTCAGGTATGGTAGACCCTAATGTACTGGCCAGTTGTGATATTGACCCCGAAGAATACACTGGTTTTGCTTTTGGCATGGGCATAGAACGTATTTCACAGCTCAAATTTCAGGTAAATGACCTGAGGCTTTATACCGAAAACGATATTCGCTTCTTACGGCAGTTCCGAAACTTGGTATATTGAGCATACAAAACAGAAACTCTGAGAAGATTGACATAAAGCTCTGAAAATAAAGCTCATGGCTTCTTACTATATCTTCTCCTGTGGTATTTTCTGGATAGCTCGATTGATTTCCAAGAAAATAACATACAGTACCCATACAAGCAGGCCAAAAACAACCCCCAAGCCCACGAGTTGGCCGAGGCCAACGCTACTAGGTTTGTTCATCTTGGTGAAGCCCTCGAGTACATCAAAGCTCTCTATAAATTTTAGCTCTGTTTTATAGTCGAGTTGCTTTTCATAAAGGCCAATATACTTCTGGTAGAGGTCTCCTAAGTCGGGGATCAGGAGGGTCTGCGTGTAGTTTTGCCCAAAGAGGTTCTGGATATTTTTTTTTAAACTATCGATTTGGGTTAATTCTGTCTGTATTTTACGGATGGACAGGGTCAAGTTCTCCTTGTCTTCGGCTACTCTTGCCTGCACATAAGGATTATTTTCTAGGTAAGAAATGATTCCTCTTTGAAGCTTTTCTAAAAACTGCGTACTATTGATCTGAATCTCCACGACAAAAATTTCTTCCTTGATATCTTGACTGTTCATTCGGATGATCTCTGCCTCGAGCGGATTGATGGCTTCAATAGAGGTTAAGGTCTCAACTTCCTGCTCAGGCAATTTCAGTTTTTGCGAGAGCGTGATGTAGTTTTCGTCTTCTACCAAATTATCCAAGTTATTGATCAAAGAGGCTGCCTCGTAGTAGGTAATGACCTTGGACTTGACCAGCATCTGGGTAGTATATTTAGGTTTTAGTATAAAATATACTCCTCCTCCCAAGATCGCCCCGCTCACGGTCAGAATTATTAAAAGTGCTAATTTTTTTACGAATACTTGCTTCAGCCGAGCCAGCAAAACGATAATATCGATATCATCTTCTATGGTTTTATATTCTGCCATGTAGTACAATTTTGTGTAAAGCTCTGAGGCTATTGGGTGCATCACTTGATTACTCATTTTGAATCATTCCAAAAGCGTCAGAAATAGGCGACAAATTTAAAAGATGGATCAAGGATTTGGCACCTGATGTACTTTTTCTTTAAAAAAAATATCATTTTCTTCTAGCTCCTCCAAGACGGGGTCATAAATTTCTGGGCGCGTGGGCACGTGTAAGCCACTTAAGGAAATTTCACCCTTCAAAAATAGTTTCACGGCTATGGCCAAGGGTAAGCCCACGGTACGGGCAATCGCGGTGTGTGTTGCATCTTCGCCCAGTACGACCATATCTGTGGTTCTGTACTCCCGATGAGTGGGATAATTTACCTCAATCTGATGTTGCATCACGATCATATCGCGATCTTCATCGGCTAATTCCCATTTTTCTGCCAACACCTGCTGAAGAATACGATCCGAAGTAATGGCTTCATGGTGAGGCAAAGTTTTTTTGTCAAAAATTCCTAACCACTTGAGCTTTTGCATCGCTGCATCTTCTGGACTAATCCCTGCTAGCTCTGCGACTTTCTCTTCAATAGATTTTTCGGTATCGGGCAAAAAAGCCAAAACCCAATCTTGATAAGTCATACCCGAAGTGTGAAAAAGTGCCTGAGGATCGGTTATTCCCAATTGTACAAGAAGGTTCCAAGCCTGACAAAATCCTGGCCGACGTAAAGTGCCCCGGATCAGCGTGGGAACTTCTTCCAAACGATAGATTTCTCTGTATTTGAGAGAATCACGATTAGCATAGGCTTCAAAATCTCCCCAGCCTTCCACCTGCACGGGGATCGTTCTCTGAAATAGCTGCTGATAAGGGATATATTTAATTTTGCCTTGATTCAGAAAGCAGGCGGCTCCTCCTTGTCCTGCTCGAACCACGTTCGCAGGATTCCAAGTAAATTTATAATGCCAGGGATTATTATCTGATTCTGGGGAGATCAAAGCCCCCGTAAAGGAGCGAAAGGCTTGAATCGCACCTCCTTCCGCACGGATGCGGTCTAATATTTGCGCAGCCGATAAGTGATCGAGGCCAGGGTCTAAACCCATTTCGTAAAGAAAAAATAAATTTTTGGCCTGAACTTGGCTTCCTAAATCATAAACTGCCTCTGGAATATAAGAGGCTGTGAATAAATGCTTGCCTAATTCTAAACAATATTGGGCGATTGCTATCTGGAAGTCTACAGGAAGGAGCGATACAACTAAATCTGTACCTTTTAGCAACTGGTATAAGTGTTCTTTGTCCTGAACTTGCAGTTGCAGGGCTTCTACCTGAGGATGTGCCGCGGTTTTTTTCTGAGCCTTAGCGAGGTCTTGGTCAGCAACTTGCAATTGCCAAGCGTAAGTTTTGGCTTGTGTTGCTAAATAGTCAATAAGATATGTAGAGGATAAGCCGGCACCTATCACGAGTATTTTATTCATGAAGTTTTTTAGCAAGTAATTTGATAATAATAGTTTTATATTTGCTTAAGCATAAATACAGTTTTGATGAAACTAGGTATTAATACGGGAGAAACTGTAAGAATTGGATAAACATGGAAAATTCAATCAAATATAGTTGGTCTATTAGAAACAGACTGATTTTATTTTTCCTCCTGCTTGTGATCCTTATCACCATTAGCTTCTACTATACGCAATCTATCTATGCTAGCTTCGAGAAGCAACAACGCATCCTCGAGCTTGCTAGCCAAAATAAAGAAATCGTAGAAGAAGTGGTGATTTATACCCTAGAACTTGCCCAAGAGCAAGCCGCATTAGAGCTTTCTACCAATCGACAAATCATTCAATCTTTATTGGCCAACGAATTAAGCCGCTTTGATATTCAGCTCAAACAGTTAATGCTCCCTGACAAAAAAGAAATCGAGTCAGCAACCTCCAAGCAGAATAATACCCTCGCCGCTTACGCAGATCGTCCCGCAATTCGTAATCTCCTAGACAAAATACATCAAATTTGGTTTGCGGTTTATCGTCGCGAAGCTCAAATCATTTACGAAGGAGAGACTTTCCTGCGGTCGCAGGGAGCACGAACTCGCGAAACCAAGGACCAATTAACGCAATCAGTCATCACGATTGAGCAGGTCAGCGAAAAGCTGATTACGCTACACGAAGAACTCATTTCTGAATACCGCTCGCTCTTTGCCCAGTATCGCCAACAATCTAATACATATCTTTGGATCTTTTGGATCGCAAATGTTTGCTGTATTCTTTTCGGGATATGGTTGATTCAAAGATGGCTGATCCAACCACTCACCCAAATCACCACCGTGGCGCAAGATATCGGCGAAGGAAATTTAAGCCAAAAAATCAATTATCAACATCAAAACGAGGTGGGTTTGGTGGCTACTGCTATCAATGGAATGGTCGATAAAATCAAAAATGCAACTGATTTTATCAAGAGCATCGAGAAAGGGGATTTGTCCGTTTCTTACACGGGTCTTAATGGTACTAGCTTAGAAAAAGATACGCTGGCTGGTGCACTGATCAATATGCGTGAGAAAATGAAAGCGGTAGCCTCTGACGAGGAAGAAAGAAACTGGGCTACCAAAGGTCTGGCCTTGTTCGGTGAAATTCTACAAACTCATAACGACGATACGGAGACTCTTTCTTACGAGATTATCTCCAATCTTATCAAATACTTAGATGCCAATCAAGGGGGGCTGTTCATTGTGAACGACGAGGAAGAGGAAATCCAACTGGAGCTAATCGCCAGCTATGCCTTTAATCGCAAAAAATATGTTCGCAAGTTCGTAGCCGTTGGTGAAGGACTGGTAGGCCAAGCTTTCAAAGACGCCGATACCATTTATATCACTGACATTCCTGATAATTACGTAGATATTACCTCGGGTTTGGGTGGCGAAAGACCTAAGAGTGTCTTGGTAGTTCCCCTGAAAATGAACGAACGCGTCTACGGGGTGATGGAATTAGCCTCTTTCTATGAGTTTACGGATTATGAAATCTCTTTCTTAGAAAAACTAGGCGAAAATATTGCCTCCAATCTCTACGCGGCGCGTGCCAACGAAAGAACCAAAAAGCTACTCATAGAATCTAACAGCATTACCGAGCAAATGCGTCGGCAAGAGCAGGAAATGCGAAGCAACCTTCGCGTGCTGGAAGACACGCAAATGGAGATGCAAAAAAATCAGGAGGCACTGGCCGCCCAGTCTTTCGCGATCAAATCTACACTCATTACCGTAGAACTGTCCATGGATCGTACCATCCTGAGCGCCAATGATCTCTTCTTGGAAGCTACCCAATACAAATCTGAAGAACTCATCGGTGAAAAACAGGATTCACTCGTTCCTGATAGCCAGATTGATAAAAGCCAGTACGAGAAACTCTGGCGTGATCTACGTGCGGGTATTCCTCATTCGGGGGAATTTAAACGCCTTACCAAAGATGGTGGCGAGATTTGGCTCAAAGCGACTTACTCTCCTATCAAGGATAAAAACGGAAACCCTTACAAAATTCTCAAGCTTGCCTTTGATATTACCGAAGACAAACGCTTACGTCTGGACTTCAAGGAGCAACTAGACTCTTTCAAGCGTTCTAGTGCCATCGTAGAGTTTGGCTTAGATGGCCATATCATTGATGCCAATGATAATTTTCTAGACCTTATGGAATACGATCGGGAAGAAATCATTGGGGAAAACCATACGCTTATTCTGCCCGAAGAGGAAAAAGAATCTAAGTCTTACCAAGCTCTCTGGCACAAACTCAGACAAGGTAGCTATCATATCGGTGAAGTAAAACGCATTACTAAAACGGGAAAAACCGTTTGGTTTCAAGGAAGTTTTAACCCAATCTTGGACTTGAACGGCAAGCCTTACAAAATTATCGAGTTTATTATCGATATTACCGCTCGTAAAAATGCTGAGGCTCGAATTATTGGCGCCAAAGAAGAATTGCAAGCCAAAGAGGCCAATCTAACGGCTTTGCTCAATAATACAGACGATGCGATTTATACCATTGGCCCGAATTATCGCATCACGATGCTCAATGAAAGTGCTCGCAAGTTTTATGAGAAATTAGGAGAAAGTATTCGCCTGACTTCCAGTGTATTAGATTGTTTGCCTCGCAATTATTACTACATCTGGAAAGGCTACTACGATCGTGCCTTAGCGGGCGAAAAGTTCTCCGTAGAGCAGCCTATTTTTAGTGAGAAAACTAATCAAAAATTTTACCTGAGTGTTTATTTTAACCCGATTACCGATGATAATACGGAAGTAACCGGTGTGGCTATTTTCTCGCGTGATATTACCCATCGTAAGCAACGAGAGTTGGATATTGCCGAGTTTACCAAGAAGCAAGCTACACGTACGGCGCGCATTATCGAGAATCAAAAACAAACACTTATGCGAGCCATGGAGCAATTTGAGGAAGAAAAAAATGCCCTCCAAGAGGAGATTTTCTCCCTCCAGGCTCAACGTGGTGATTATAGCGATGAACTTGATTTCTTACAACAAATTGACTGTGTCGCCCTGGCCATTAACCAAGACCACGATGTGGTTCGGATGAACAAGAAGGCCAAGCGCACTTATCAATACTGGCATTACTATTTACAGCCCGATTATTATTTCCCAGATACCTTCCCGCAACATAAATTTGATGAATGGAAAGCACTCTGTGATCAAGCTCTGGAAGGACAGAGCTTTAAGATAGAGCAAATCTTTCCGAATCATCACCGAAAAGACTTTAGAGTATTCTCTATTTCTTTTCAACCAGTCAAAAATGATAAACACGAAGTGATTTATGTTGTGATTTCGGCCTGGGATATTACCCGTACCCTCAGAGATTATCGTCAGAAGCAACTTAGAACCCGCAAAAAATTGATTAACCGTTACAAGTTTTTTGTAAAGAAAACTGCTAAGGAATTAGAAAGAGAAAAAGAACAACTCAGCACCGAACTACACAAAGTAGAAAAGCAGACGGAGCAACAAGCAGAAATGCTCAAGTTGCTAGACAACAATACGCAGGATGTAATTCTGCGTATCAATCAAGAGTATCAAATTACCTCTTCTAATACACGTTGCAAGGAGGTTTTCTTCTTATGGCATTTTTATTTACAGCCCGATTATTATCTGCCGGATACTTTCCCGCAAAAGACTTTTTATGCTTGGAAAGCACTGTGTGACCGCGCCTTGGCTGGTGAAGAGTTTACGATCACTCAGGGCTTTATCAATGACAAAAGAGCCGAGTTTTATCTTTTTGAGATTCACTTTGTGCCTGAACTCGATGCAGAAGGTAGGGTGTGTTCGGTAGTAATTACTGCCCAAGATATTACCGAACAGAGAGACGAGCGCAGAACCCTTAGAAGGGTTCAACGTACGCAAACTTCTTAGTTCAAAATTGGATGCTTGCTTACTTCTTAGGATCAGCCTTTTTACTTGACTTCTTGGCTTTCTTTTGGGGGGATTCGGCCTGAGTCTCGGTATTTTGTTCTTTGGCAGAAGCCTTGGTCTTTTTAGTTTCAGATTTTGGCTTGGGGCTAGATTTAGTCTTCTTTTTCTCAGACTTGCCTTCCTTGGGTTCTGTTGCTGTTTTGGCCTCTTTTACGGGTTTCTTTTCTTCTTTTTCTTCCTGTTTTTCCGCAGCAGTAGTTGCTTGGTTGTCAGAGCTTTTCAATGGTTCTGCTTGATCACTTGAAGCTTCTTTTTCTTCCTGTTTTTCCTCTTCCTCTTCTTCTTGTAAGAGTGTTTCTAGCGTCTCAGGAGTGAATTTTTGGATCGTATTATACCAGCTTACCAATTTTTTCATATCCGAGTGATAGACACGCTCCCGGTCATACTCAGGTACAATTTCTTCTAAAAAATCTCTCAATTCCTCTTCCGAAGATTTATTCGTGAAGGGTAAGCCATCCGGATATTGCTTGTAAATCCGATCTAAAACTTCTGTCAGGATAATAGAGCCCTCTTGATCTGTGGTGTAGATGGAGACCTCTTTGAGCACAGAAACACGCTGGGCACTGCTTACGGCCATTTTCTTTTTTTTCTCGTCAAGTGATTCCACGACCACCCCTGTTCGAGTGGGTTTCAGAATTTTGTATAAACCAGGTTTGCCGGCGATGGCAGCGATTTTCTTTAAGTCCATATGGGGTGTAGATTCTGTGAGCGATTAATTTTTACTAGGTATCGTTTTTATTAAGAAATATCTTCGGGAAGTTCAAAAGTAGCATTAACATCACTGATGAAATGCAAGATGTCAACACATCCTCTTCCGTCCACGGCAGAGCTGACAAAATAGCCGGGCAGTTCTTCCCATTCTTCTAAAAGTGTTTGTTGATAATTTTCTAAATTTTTCTGTAAGGCTTTGGGCTTCAGTTTGTCTGCCTTCGTAAATATCATCACGAAAGGAACGTGTGCCTCACCCAAGAAGCGTAGAAATTCCAAATCATTTTCTTGTGCTTTGATTCGGATATCTATCAATACAAAAACGCCTTGCAGATTAGGTCGGTGGAGTATATATTGCTTGATCATTTTTCCCCAAGCTTCGCGCTGGGTTTTACTGACCTTGGCCCAGCCGTATCCTGGCAAATCCACCAAATACCAGCTACGATTAATGAAGAAGTGATTGATAGACTGAGTCTTACCCGGATTTTGGGAGGTATGTGCCAAGTTGTTCTGCCCAGTAAGACGATTGATGAGCGAGGATTTTCCCACGTTAGAACGACCAATAAAGGCATATTCTGGCTTATCGGGGCGTGGGCAATCTTCATAATTACCGTAGCTTCCTACGTATTCAGCGTATTTGATTTGCATGATGGCCTTCTACCTCCTTTCTCTCTTGCTAGAAAATATTGAGAGTTTGATTTTAAATTACTTGCTTGCAAAAATATTAAATTTAAACTTTTCGGAGCCCTTGTCTCCCGATTATTCTTGCGTAAATTGAATTTATGTCTGAGCAAACACAGCTTTACCTCGTACCCACTCCCATTGGCAACTTAGAGGACATGACCCTACGTGCCATACGAGTCTTGAAGCAAGTAGACAAAATTTTAGCTGAAGATACTCGAAAAACAGGCATTCTCTTGAAGCATCTCGAGATCAGTAAGCCTTTACAAAGTTATCATATCTTTAATGAGCATCAGCAGGTTACTAAAATTGTGGAGCGACTCATAGCGGGCGAAACCTTAGCACTGGTCTCGGATGCGGGCACGCCTGCTATTTCCGATCCTGGCTTTTTACTAGTCAGAGAGGCATTGCAAGCGGGTGTTTTGCTAGAATGCCTTCCCGGCCCCACGGCCTTTGTCCCTGCCTTGGTCAAGTCGGGTTTGCCTTGTGACAAATTTGTATTTGAAGGCTTTTTACCCCACAAAAAAGGGCGTAAAACTCGCTTCGAGTTCCTGGCAACCGAGACACGCACCATGATTTTTTATGAATCTCCGCATCGCCTCCTCAAAACTCTAGAACAAATGAGTGTGTATTTTGGCTCAGACAGACCCGCTTCTGTCTCACGTGAGCTCACGAAAATGTACGAAGAAACCATCAACGGGACTTTGGCCGAGTGCGTGGCGCATTTTGCCGAGCAAAAAATCAAAGGGGAAATTGTATTGGTGGTGGCGGGGAAGAGAGATTAATTTGGAAGCGTCCAGCATTCATTGAGTGGTCTGCCAGCAAACTTGTCCACTTTTTTGTGCACACTTACAGGCTGAACACTGGCCACTTCCTGCTGTTTCCTTATTTTTCTTCTTTCTGCTTTTTGTTGGAAGAGCGAATCATTTGTTCGATCATATCCCAGGCTTGTTCGGGCACGTAGCGCATCTTGTTGAATTCTCCTGCATTTTGCAGCCATTCTCCCCCGTCAATCGTCACGACATCTCCGTTGATATAAGCCGAATAATCAGACACGAGATAAGCTGCTAAGTTAGCCAGTTCTTGGTGCTCGCCTACTCGCCCCAGAGGGATGACTTCTTCGGGTTTTAATTTTTCTACCAGATCTTTGGGCATGGCTTCTTCTGGGAAGAGCCGACTCCAAGCTCCCTCCGTGGGAAAGGGGCCGGGAGCAATGGCGTTAGAGCGAATACCATATTTACCCCATTCGGCCGCTAAGGATCGAGTCAAGGCTAACACTCCGGCTTTGGCACAGGCCGAAGGAACCGTGTAGCCAGAGCCTGTCCAGGCATAGCTCACCACGATGTTGAGAAAGGCTCCCTTTTGTTTTTTCTCGATCCAATCCTTACCAAAAGCCAGCGTGCAATTGTAGCTTCCTCTTAACACAATATCCACGATCGTATCAAAGGCACGGCTGGATAGGCGCTCGGTCGGACTGATAAAATTCCCAGCGGCATTATTGACCAAAGCGTTTACGGCTCCAAATGTATCTAGTGCCACTTCCTGTACGTGCATTACTTCTTCATAATTTCGAATATCGCAGGCCACGGGCAGTACTTTCCCACCGGTAGCTTCGCTTAGCTCGTTGGCAGTTTTTTCTAAAACTGGAAACTTACGGCTGGTAATCACTACGTTAGCACCTAGTTCTAAGAAATATTTAGACATGGATTTTCCCAGACCTGTACCTCCACCAGTAACGACAATCGTCTGATCTTTGAGTGCTCCTTCTTTGAGCATGGGTTCTTTGTACATCATAAGGACTTATTTTTTTGAGTTGAGAAGATTAGTGTGAATGATCCTTCTGGATTGACAAATTTTCCTAAAAAAGTAATAGTTTAAGTGTAAATTATGTAATATTGTTTGGAATCACCTCGTTATCAGGATAAAAGTTACCCAATCCTTTTAATTTTTTTTATTTTTACGAAAAGCACCAGACCAAGCTAAAATTTTTATCTAAAAAGAAATCCAAGATGAAAAACACATTTTTACTGCTGGTAATCGGCTTCTTTCTATGGAGCCTCCACACAAGCTGTGTTTCTAGTAAGAAATACAATGCCCTAGAAGAAAAATACAACAAGGCAGATATTAATGCCAGAAGCAAAGAGAACCGCTTAGATTTACTCGAGAGCGAGAATAATCGCTTGAAGAATGAGCTGTTTTTGGTCAGACAAGAAAAAGCCAAATTAGAAGAGGAAGTTAGTCTGAGACGAAATATGAGCAGTCAAGAAGTAGCCGCTTTGCATGAAGAGAATCAGCGTTTGCAAAGAGATTATAACCTGCTACGCCAAAATAGTAGCCTGGAAGCCTCTGCACAGCGACAGCGTATCCAGAATCAGGAGCAACAGTTGGCTCAGGTCAACCCTAATCAAAATGGAGGCTATCCTTATAATGGTAATAACTCTCCTAATCAAATTACGATCAATAACAACGGCTATCCGAATTATACGGCCGCCAATCCAAGCTCAGGCACGGCCGTGAATAAAAGTCAAGTAGGGGCCAATCTAGGCGTACAGGATGGAACAAATTACTCGGGAATTGACTATGCGAATCCAGCCGCCGAAGCACAATTATTTAATCTACAGAATCAATTAACCTCTGTCTTACAAGGGTTTAGCTCCGGCGAAGTGAGCTTGGTCAAGAAAGAAGGAAGGCTTTATGTACAAATTTCAGACGCGGTACTCTACACGGGTAGTCAGTATGCACTTAGTCAGCGAGGACAAATGATTCTCAAAAACGTCACCTCTGTGATTGGCAGTTATAATAATCTATCGGTAGGCATTGAGAGCGAGCCCTCTCAATCTGCCAAGAATCCTACTGGCTATCTCAAATCAAAATCCGTGGCTCAACTATTGAGCGCAGAGGGCATTGCTTATACTTTTCATAAGAAAAACTTCCTGCCCTTGGCTTTTGATACCAGTGGCACCAGAGCTAGAACTCCTCAAACTTCTATCATCTTATCACCTCGCTAGCGAAATATTTATATTTTAGTTCTAAAAACAAAAAAAGAACCCAAGCCGAGGCTTGGGTTCTTTTTTGTCAAAAAATTCAATTTCTAGCTTTTATTCTGCTGGGGGAAGGATAACAGCATCAATGATGTGTACTACCCCATTGCTAGCAGCTACATCTGGCGTAGTAACCGTAGCAGCATCATTAATTTTTACACCATCTGTAGTGCTGATTGTGATTTCTGCACCTTGTAGCGTAGCAGCAGTTTGTCCGTCTTCTAGGTCAGTAGACATGACCTGAGCAGGTACTACGTGATACTGTAAAATGCTAGCTAATTCCTCCTTGTTTTCTGGCTTCAAAAGCTCTTGCAACTTTGGTCCCAAAGCTTCAAAGGCAGCGTTGGTAGGGGCAAAAACAGTGAAAGGCCCTTCTCCACCCAATGCTTCTACGAGCTCAGCTGCTTGTAGCGCTTGTACTAGTGTAGATAGGTTTTCGTTGCCTTGTGCCAACACTACGATGTTATCGCCAGCAGGTTCTTCGTCCATTGTTTCTTCTTCGGCAGGCATTTCTTCTTCTTCCGTGGTCGTTGTGTCCTCAGTTTCTTCCTCGGTTGCAGTGTCTCCACCACCACAGCTTACCATGATCGTCGTGAAAAATACGAGACTAAAAATCCAAGTTAATTTTGTGAACTTCATGTTTTTTAAATGTTTTTGTTTACGATATTAAGCTAACAAGATGAAACCCCAAATGTTTTTGATCTTGTATTCGCTTAGTTAATAACTGTGAACAAATATGTGGCTTTTTTTTTGGAACACTCGAATTTATCTTATTTTTGATTCAAACAAACTGCCAAAAACATTCTTACCTTCACTATCATACTAGGTCTGGCTGGTTCACTGGCTATTTATGGCCTTTACTTCAAATCTGTACCGATGAAAGAAGAGCAAAACCCAATCGCTTCCGAATCTTGGGTTACACGATTACTTTCAGGTGTTTACTTAATGGATCTCCCTGTGTCTTGGCTCAAACAAGACCTTCAAATGTATCAAAGCACTTCTCCTGAAATGATTGACAAACAAGTCATATCTCCAGACCTCAGCCAAAATCCCATTCGCCTAGAAAAAGTAGATCCTAAACGGCGATACTATTTCGAGATCATCTCTGAAACGGGAGCGTCCACGATCGTCTCGGAAAGATTAATCAATCTAGAAGGCACTAGAAATTTCAGAGATTTAGGCGGTTATCGCACCACAGAAGGACGGGTGGTTAAGTGGGGGCAGTTTTACCGGGCGGATAAAATTTCTCGCCTAAGTAGTAAGGATTTGATTTATCTAGAAAATTTGGGTATTCGTACCGTTTGCGACTTCCGAGGGCCTGAGGAGGTAAAAGCACAACCCGACCGCCTTCCCAAAGGACACAGCCTCCGTACTCTGGCTATGCCCATTTATGATCCTTCACAATCGGCTCGAGATATTCTTACTAGCTTGCGCAAAGCACGCTCTCGCAAGTTTGATTCTGAGGCATATATGATGGAAGCTAATCGTAATTTCGCGATCAAGTTTAGGCATTTCTTCCAAGAACTTATCCATGATATTACTAATCCTGAAAATACCCCATTACTTTTTCATTGTACTGGGGGAAAAGATCGAACTGGATTTGCCGCGGCGATGATTCTTACGGTGCTCGGTGTGCCTCAGGAAACCATTATGAAAGACTATTTGGCCTCTAACCATTATCGTTTTAGAGAAAATCAACAGCATCTACGAATGGGTACTTTTTATGGGGTGAATACAAGTGTGCTAGCTCCTATTTTGGAGGTAAGAGCGCATTACATCGAGAGTGCTTATGAAGCCATTCATACTGAATATGGATCAATGGAACGCTATCTGGAGGAAGGGTTAGAAGTTGATTCAAATACACGACAATTCTTAAAAGACACTTACTTATATTGATTCTCCACCCGAGTTGGGCATCGAGAATCGGCTCGCCCTTATTTTATGAGTAAATAATGGCGAGCACATTTTGTTAGCTTATTCAGAAAATCAGGCAAATATTTGTGCCGTTTCTTGAATGGGGAAATAATATTTGAAGTCGTAGTCATTCAGATTTTGAAAGTAGTGCATCACACGAATGAGACTGGATTTGTTATGCACCTCTATCAAACAAATTTCTTCTCTTAGGGAAGAGTCATATTCTATCCGGTTACAATCAGCTCCCTTTTCCATTAAATCGTAGAGAACGCCCGAGGGAATACGCTCCTCGTAGGCAAAAAAGATTCTGGTGTACATGATTCTGTCAAGATTGGATTATGAATTTTCTACGGGAAAAGCCCCTGATAAGTTCGGTGAATTTCCCAAAACGATTTTAAATTCTTATAGTTACACATTTTACCAGACAATATTTGGGGTTTTCTTACGCGCGTATTAAACCCCAACCTTATCGCTGACCAAAGTCCCCGAGCCTACTTTCATACTCAAAAGCCAATCAATATGTCCCAAGAACAAAATATCCGAGAAGCCATCCACGATTTATTGCAGCAAAGAGGAACCGGCAAAAGTATTTGCCCCTCCGAAGTAGCGCGGAGGCTATGGCCCGAGGATTGGAGGATTCATATGGAGCAGGTCAGAGCCCAAGCCAGACAAATGGCCTCGGAAAAAGAAATTATCATCACTCAGGGACAAACGATACTTGATCCTGAGGCCAACTTCAAAGGCCCTATTCGTCTGCGCTGGCCCGGCTCTTTTCAAGTTAAATCTCAGAACTGAGTTTAAGCCATTGGTTTTCAGTCGTCTAAAGCCTGTTATTCGCATCCAAAACAAATCATCTTGGCTGAGATTATACCGATCGTTCAAATGGATGTTCTTCGCTTCACGTAGATAGCTAAGCTCCTAGTTTTATCAGAAAAACGAATCATGACTTTGTTTATACTAGCTTTTTACTAATTTTAGCTTACTAAAATTCAAATTCTCTAAAATGGACAAATCCTTTCTGATCTATGGAGCCTATGGCTACACGGGTAGACTCATCACCGAGCTAGCCGCCCAGAAAAAGCTCACCCCTCTGCTCAGTGGCCGGAGTGAAGCTCCTCTTCAGGCATTAGCAAATAAGTTTGGTATGGATTACCAAGCAGTGGATTTGAGCGAATCCTCTAAGCTCTTGGCACTGCTAGATTCTGTAGATTTGGTTCTCAATATTGCTGGTCCCTATTCTGCTACCGCCGAGCGCATGGTCAAAGCCTGTCTGGAAACCAAAACACACTATTTGGATATCACGGGCGAGTTAGAAGTTTTCGAGTGGATTGCCACTCAAGACGAAGCAGCTCAGCGGGCAGGCATTGTCTTATTACCCGGAACTGGTTTTGATGTGGTTCCTTCGGATTGTTTGGCTGCTTATCTCAAAGATTTGATGCCTCAGGCTGTGTCTTTGGAATTAGCGATTCAAGCGATTGGAGAGTTATCGAGAGGTACGACGCTCACCATGTTAGAGAATATCCACAAGGGGGGCTATATCCGCAAAGACGGTAAGCTCAAGAATGTACCTGCTTCTTATCGCAGTCGTCGGATTGATTTTGGCCACGGGGTTTATCATTCAGTCAGTATCCCGTGGGGGGATGTGTCTACGGCTTATTACAGTACAGGCATTCCGAATATCACGGTTTATATGGCTGCTGACGCGAAAATGCGCGGAGCGATGACCGTGGGCAAGTATTTTGGTTGGATGATGGGTTTATCGCCCATTCAGGAATTGCTCAAGGCGCAGGTCAAGCGCACCATGGATGGACCCAGTGAAAAACACCGAGAAAAATCCCGAAGTTATCTCTGGGGAGAAGCTCGGGATGCAGAGGGTAAGATTCAACAGGCGCGTTTGGAAACACCCGAAGGGTACAAACTAACCGCCGAAACAGCTCTTGAATCTGCCCTACGCGTACTAAACGGTCAAGTAGAAGCTGGCTTTCACACGCCTGCTACTGCTTTTGGGATGAATTATATTTTGGATTTTGCAGGCACACACCGCGAAAAACTTTAGAGATTTTTCGGAACAGATTCCTAGGCTGCACAGTTCATAGATTATCAGAAGTTTGTACTTTAGGTTTTAAAATACTTCTGTTTTTCAAAAAAAATTAGCTATTTGCAATATTATTTGCTCCAAATTTAAGTAAAACCACCGATGGGGGTTGCCGAAAGAAAAGAGAGAGAAAAAATCCAGAGACGCAACTCGATCATAGACGCCGCTGAAAAAATTTTTTTTAAAGAAGGAATAGACCAGGCTTCTATGGATCAAGTAGCCCAAGAAGCCGAGCTAAGCAAAGGCACGCTTTATCTATATTTCAAAAGTAAAGATGAGCTGTATCGTGCTATCATTCTGAGAGGTTTTATCATCCTCAAAAGAAAACTCAAGGAGGCCGCCCTCCCTCAGGAGTCTGGCTTCCAAAATGTAAAAGCCATTTCTGAAGCTTACATCCGCTTCTCTTATGAACATTTGGGCTATTTCAATGCCATTCTTCACTATCAAAACGATATTTTTAGCTCCCGAGATCGTGAACCTAGTCAAGTCCAATCTCTCGAAGGGGGCAATGCCGTAATTGGAGTACTCATCAACGCTATCGAGAGAGGCAAAGGGGACGGCAGCATCAGTTCTAGCCTGAACGAGGTAGAAACCGCCTTTGTACTTTGGAGCCAAATCACGGGCTTACTCCAAGTAATTCAGCGTAAGATGAGCATCATCACTTATCATTACAAAATCAAACAAAATGATTTACTCCAAACTTATTTCGAGCTTTTGGAGCGCTCCCTGAAAGCTTAGCCTTTTCAAACTTTTCTTAAATTATTTCAAGATTCGAGGGCTTTCTAAAATTTAGTTCTACTTTTGCAAAAACTGACCAATGGTCACAAAGTGAACCTCCTCTCATTTATGTCTGAGCTAAAAGCCATTACTTCGCAGATTTCTTACGCGCAAGAATATCAAAATCTCAAATCTCAATATCACCCTCACCGCCCTGAAATTCGGATTTCGGAGTTAGGATGTGTTTTGAGGAATATCCCCTTCCGTTCAAAGAGTGAGTTAATTTTTCCCGCTGATCTTCAATATTATGCTCCTAAGCTAAGCGGAAGCAGTATCAACCTAGATCATATCTTTTTTGAAGGCCCTTGGGGGCCAGTCATTCGCATCAGCGATCAAGATATTGAACAAAATAAGCAGTTTAGCTATATCCTGCTCCAAGCCGATGGAGTCCAAGATGACCAAGGAGTAATTTTTATGTTTCACGGCCTAAACGAAAAAGACTGGTCTAAATATTTGCCCTGGGCTAAGCGTATTTCTGAATTGACTAGAAAGTCGGTGATCCTTTTCCCCATTGCTTTTCATATCAATCGTGCACACCCCGATTGGCATCGAAGCCGTATGATGAATGAAGTCAGTCAGAGAAGAAAACACCTTTTAGAGCACATCGAAGCCTCTTCTTTTACGAACGCGGCGATGAGCACGCGCTTGCACTTTGCGCCTAGCCGTTTTTTCTTATCAGGGTTAGAGACTTACTTAGATGTGATTCAGCTGGTACAGCAAATTCGGCAAGGACAGCACCCTTTTTTGAAAGCGGCATCTCGTATAGATTTTTTTGGTTATTCAGCGGGAGCTTTCTTGGCACAAATTATACTGATGGCCAATCGGGAAGAGCTTTTCACGGAGTCTAAGGCGGTCTTGTTTTGCGGGGGCGCTTTGCTCAATCGGATGCACCTTTGCTCTCGTTATATCATGGACAATGCAGCTCATCAGGCCATTCTAGATTATTACACCGAAAATTTTGATCACAACCTCAACCGTGATCCGCAATTAAAAAAACGCTTTGATTCTACCCATCGGGGTGGGGCTTTTTTCCGAAGTATGCTCAGTGAAGGATACTCTGATGCAAATGCTTTACGCAGAAAGCGGTTCGAGGAGCTGCAAACCCGCATATTTGCTTTATTATTAACACAAGATGAAGTCATGCCTCCCACGGAAGTACAGGCTTCTTTGATGAATAGTAAAGGTCAATTGGCTTTTGAGTGTAAGGAGATGGATTTTGATTATCCTTATTCCCATTTCAATCCTTTTCCAGAAATTACTAAAATACAAACTGAGGTAGATCGGAGTAGCTCGGAAGTATTTGCTTGGGTAGCTGAGCGCTTGGCTTCATAGCTCGTATGTTCTGGTCTGGATGCTAGATACAGCCAGCCTCTGAGCAAGCGCCGATCAAATTGAATTTGTTTCTAAGGAAAGAAGAAAGTTTTTAATCTTATCAAAACCTTGCATCGATACTGGAATAAAAATCTGCGGATCACCACTGTTGGGGGTTTTTGTTCTTTCATCCATCACCACGTAGCGATAACTCTCCCGACGTTGTATATATAATCCCTTTGGTTTTTCTTGAATGGCGGTAATGTCTTCATAAAAGATCGTGGCGGTATTGAAGCCTAAACCCCTGCGAATAATCCGGTCGGGGTGGATCTCTATGACTAAATGCTCCCAGGATTTACGCACAAAACTCTTCCAAGCAAAACCCAGCAAGGTAAGTAGCAGGGTTAGAAAGGTAAAAAAATTAACATAAGAAGGAAAGCTAATAAAAAGCAGAGAGTAGACAAACAGACCCGCCAACCAATACACCAAGTTTTCTATCTTAGCCTGTCTTTCATAATCTTTCCATTCACTCGTGTTCATGTGGTAAGTATCATAATTGGCTTGGCGGTTCTCACTCGCAGGTTCTGTGTAAGTATAGGATTGCTTGCTTCCCGAATGAGTTTGAGATTTGAACTCCTCTTCGGTTACTTTTTGGTAATTGTAATAATAATATTTTTGTTTCTTGGAGAAGCCTTGCCCTTGGCGGTTTCTCTGGTGTTCTTGGTGGATAAACTCGTATTGCTTCCATAGATCATCTATGCGCGATTTATAGGCTTCCGCGGATTCCCATTTGGGTTTTTCGGGAGGTTTGGGCGGGGGAGGTGGAGGCTCTTTTTTGCTGAGTTCTTGCTTAAATTTAAAATCGTAGAGTTTTTTCTTGGTAGGATCAGAGAGCGTCTCGTAAGCATGAAGAATTTCTTTAAATTTTTCTTCTGAGGCTTTGCTGCCTTGGTTACGGTCAGGATGCCACATTTTAGCCAAGCGTCGGTAAGCCGCCTTGATTTCTTTGGCGGTTGCTTGGGTAGATACGTGTAAGATGTGATAAAAATTTTGAAAAGACATCCTCGACGCTTGATTTATGATTCTAAATTGAGAAGATAAATTTTTAGACGTTTGAACTCTTCCATGTTGTTAGGAATAAAGATAATATCTTTTTCGGCGATCCGGTTCATATCTGAGGTATAAAATCGGAGCGTTGTTTTGAGTCCTTTTTTGCGAATATAAATACCATTTTCATCTTCAATTACTTGTCCGATATTTTCTAGTGGGATTTCAGATGTCTCGAGTCCTTTTCCCCTCCTCAGAATACGATTTTCGTCTACCTCAATGATGGTCTGTTGTACTGGATCTTCAATGAGGGCAGCAAAAACCGTGATCATACCCACGATCAAAGTGAGCATCACCGTAAAAAACAACAAGAGGCTATACCCTCTGCCTAAGAAGATGAGAACACATAAGACGCATAAGAGGCCAGAAATAACTTTCAACACTTGCACAAATTGTCTTTTGTATTCCTGCGATTTTTGATTTACACGGAATACACCCACTGGAATAGTACTTTGAGCTGATAACATAATTTTAGCTTGGATTTAGTTTTTATTTGAATGCTAAATTCAGATAAGATTAGTTTGAACTCAAAGCAGGGCTATCTTAAATCACTGAAAGTCAACTGGTAGATGAAAGAATAACGTTTTTTTATGTATCAGTTTGTGTATTGTACTTGCATTTATGTTCTTCTCCTCGATCCCAAGGGTATTTTCAGAAAGGGCATTCTATTTCTCTAAAATTTTAAATTCTACTCTCCGATTCAATTGTCTGCCCTCGGGTAAATCATTGTTAGCAATGGGCTGATTTTCGCCCCAGCCTTTAAAACGGATGCGTTCGGCATTGATTCCTTGTTCAATCAGATACTCTGCGCAAGCCTTTGCTCTGAGTTCGGAGAGTTCTTGATTTGATTCGGCCGCTCCGACTGAGTCAGTATGCCCTTGTAGCTCGATGCGCATCTCTGGATAGGTTTCCATCAAACCGGCCAAACGATTGAGGTCAGAGAAGGAAGCTGGGCGTAATTTGGACTGCGCCATATCAAAGAAAAGGTTATTCAAGCGGATCACTTCTCCCTGCGCAATGGGCACGAGATAAAGGTCTTTCTCAATTTTTTGGTAATCTCCTACTTTCTCCAGATTTAAATTTTCTGATATCGCAAAGTAATCACTAGATTCAGCGGAGAAACCGTATTTCTTTCCTTGTTTCAAGACAATCTTGTAGCTACCATCACTGGGGTTAGAGCGGGCTGTACCGATCTCTTTACCTTCGGGAAACTCTTCGTAGACAATAGAGGCACTGATGGGTTCTTTGGTTTCGGCATTAAAGACCTTTCCATAGACCAGAACTACGGGGTCGGGCCGAAATTCTTCGGCTAATTTGACCTTGAAAATATCAGCTTGCCCGTGTGAGTCATTGTAAGAAACAATGTAGGCGTGATCACCCGCCGCAGGAACCGCGTAATAAGCATCCCAAGAAGTAGTATTCACCGGAGGAGCCAAACGCTTGGGCAAAGACCATTTCTGCCAAGAATCATCCTCTCGCTTACTCACGTAAATATCATTTTGCCCCAAGTTACCGGGACGATTACTGGAAAAATAAAGTGTAACGCCATCTGAGGCCAAAAAAGGCGTGCCTTCATCGTCGGTAGTATTGATCCCTTCTCCTAAGCTTTTAGGACAACTCCAACTCCCGTCTTCTTGTAAGAAACTCACGTAGATATCACCATCTTCCTCACCTTCGGTGGCACTAAAGCTTAGAATCAGCGTACGACCGTCATTGCCCAGCCAAGCATTAGAATACTTGCCTTTGTCCATGGTTTCATACTTTTCAATATCTAAACCCTGTGGAGGCGACCACCCATCTTTGGTGCGATGGGTGAGTGAATATCCTTTTTTCACATAATCTCCTTGGTCGTAATAACCTGCCAATAATAGCGTGTTTCCATCGGGCGTAACACTAGAAACAAAGTTGTGTTCTTCATTGTTGAGAGCATCGCCTATGTTTTGGGCTTCTCCCCAAGTACTATCTGCTTGCAGTTGCGCAAACCAAATATCGTGGTGGTCTTTTCGTTCGCCGACATTGCCGGGATGGTCGCGACGGGTAAAATAGAGCGTCTGGCCATCGGGGGAAATGACAGGTACGAGTTCGCTATGCTCAGAATTGATCCCTTGACCAAGATTGATTGGCTTTGCTTCTTGAGCCAAGGAGGCGTTGAATAGAGTAGCAACAATGTATAAATAAATAAATATCCTCATGGTGTAATCAGCAGTTGAAAATGCTTTTTAAATCAAAGCAATAATTTTTCCATTTAAGCTTTATTTATAGAAAAATCTCCCAACTTCGATGTATTTTTTCACAAATTATTTGCTAAAGTGTAATTTATTATTTCAACAAATCCTCAGAATCATCGGTTCTACTTCTTCTTCATAAATTAGATTTTACGTGTAGGAAAGAACAGTTTTGTAAAAAAAACCCAAGCCCCGTTCGACTGGGCTTAGGCTTGGGTAAAAGATGATCTATAGTGATTATTTAAGGACGAATCACGGGCTTGATCTCGCTTGGTGGTTTTGTAAACCATTTGTATAAAATAGGAACGATCAAAAGGGTAAGCAAAGTAGAGGAAATCATCCCGCCAATGATTGTCCACCCCAAAGGAGTCCATAATCCACTTTGCGTCAAAGTAAGGGGCAAAAGACCAAAAATAGTCGTCAGTGAGGTTAAGATAATTGGTGTAAATCGTGTTTCACAGGCTCTCACGATGGCATCTTGTACATTGATGCCACGCTCTAATAATTGATTGGTATAATCTACCAGAATGATGGAGTTATTAATCACAATCCCCACCAGACTGGTAAAACCCACGAAGGCGAAAAAGGAGAAAGTCCAGCCTGTCAAGAACAAGGTGATAATGGAACCCACAAAAGCCAAGGGAATGGCCGAGAAGACGATAAAGGGCTGGGCAAAAGACTTAAACTGAAGTACCAGAACCGCGAAAATGCCGACCAAAGCCACGATCAGAATTTGCCCCAAACCTCCAAAGGAATCCGATTGTGCCTCTAGCTCACCCGCTACTCGATACTCGTAGCCACGCGGGAAATCAATTTGCTCTATTTCTTGTAGAATTTTCTGAGAGACATTGTTGATATTATAGCCATCTTTGACGTCAGCCGTAACTGTGAAGTTGCGCTCCAGATTGTAATGCAAAATTTCGGAAGCTCCCGCCTGAAAGGTCAATTTTGCCAACTGATTTAAAGGCACTTGTGCTCCACTACGGCTAGGGACATAAATTTTATTGAAATCTTCAATGCCTGGCTTTTCATCAAAAGGCATTCTGACTACAAGATTATAGTCATCTCCATTGTCAAAATTTATCTGTCCCAGGTTTAATCCCGTCATGGCGGCGCGCACCGAGAGATCAATATCGGCAATAGGCACCCCCAGCATCCCTGCTTTATCTTTATTGATAGCGATCTTTAGGTCTGTTTTGTCGAGGGCAGAGGGATTATCCACATTTATGATGCCTTCGGTACGAGCGATGATCTCTTCTACTTTCCGAGCCAATACTTTGAGCGTATCAAAATCATCTCCCAGTACTCTGATCGCCACGGGTGCCTCGATGGGCGGCCCATTCTTTAGTTCAGAAAGCGTAATTTTAGCGCCAGCGTAGTCATCAAACTTAGCCCTCAATTGGTCAATCAATACATAAAAAGATTCAAACTTCCATTCTTTTAAGTTGACCATCAGTTGGGCATGACTCTTTTGAAAAGTTACCGGGTTCCGATTATAATAAACACGAGGGTTGCCATGGCCAATATTAGTAGTATAATCTTTGACCAAACTCACGGTATCTAGTACGGACTCTACAAAAAGTGCAGCCTCCTCGGTGCGGGCGAGGCTGGTTCCTTCCGGTGCATCAATATCAATGAGTAAGAGCGGTTTATCTGCCGCAGGAAACAAACTTACCCCCACGTAGGGAAAGAGTGAAAGACTCCCCACAAAGCATAATACCGCGATAATGACTACTAAAATTGATCTTTTCAAAGAAAATAAAAGCACTTTTCGGTAAATTTTGTCGATAAAATGGTCTAGGGAGCGATCTACCCAATTACTCTTGCTACTCTTGGAAATGGCTTTATTTTCCGACTCGTCCGCTTCGTGGTCAGGCTTGATCTTGTTTCTATCTTTCAGGAAAATACTTGCCAATAAAGGGGTAAAAGTCAAAGCCAAAATCAAGGAAGCAATCAAAGCATAGACCACAATCAGCGGCAGAGAGCGCAAGAAGCTTCCCGCACCCGTGTTGAGCATGGTCAAGGGGAAGAAAGACAGCAAGGTAGTAACCGTAGAGCTAACGATGGCCCAGCCTACCTCGGCGGTTCCTTTGTAGGCAGCTTCTTTGAGTAGATAGCCATCTTTCATGTAGCGATTGATATTTTCAATCACCACGATACCATTATCTACCAAGAGTCCTAGCGCGATGACCAAGCCCGCGATAGAGATTTGTTGTAAACCGTAGCTACTCAAATCCAGAATACCAATGGCCATCAAAATGGAGGTAGGAATGACGAACATAATGATCAGTGCGGAACGCAAGCCCAAGAACAACAGGATGATGATCCCTACCAAGGCCACCCCTTGGATCAGATTGACGAAAAAATCGTTGATCCTCTTAGAAACGGCGGGTGCTTGCTCGAAAACATTATAAACCTCTACATTGGGAGGAATCTGATCTTGAAAAGCCTCGACCCTAGCTTTGATTTCATCGGTAAGGCTGAGGATATTGAGTCCTTCTTTCTGGGTTACGGAGACATACACCGCTTTGTTTTTGCGGTAACGCGCTACGAAGCGATCATCGGCATAATTAAAATCTATTTCGGCAATATTTTTCAGAAAAAGAATTTGTCCATCTCCCGAACGAATCACCGTATTACGGATTTCTTCCAAGGATTCATAGCCACCACTGGTTTGTATCGTAAAAGATTTGGTATCGGCATCAATATCTCCCCCGGGCACATTGGAGTTATTCCCCTGCAAAATACCGATGACTTCCATCAAAGATATTTGCTGATTGGCCATCTTTTGAAAATCTAGAGAAACTCGGATTTCTTCTTCGGGATAAGCTTCAATATCCACGGTACGAACACCCGCGACTTTGTTGATTTCGTCTTCCAAATCTTCGGACACATCGATTAATTGGCTGTAAGGAGCATCTTCGGAGGTAACTGCGAATTGTAAGATAGAAGTCCCCAGAGGACTAACGTGCTCAGATTCAATTAAAAGAATCTCATCGGGCAATTGGCTTTGCACGGTATTGAGCGCGGCCACTACCTCGTCGTATTTGTCATCGAAGTCATCAATATCGAAGGAGGCTTCTACCCGCATCACCACGACCCCTTCTTGGATGGTAGAGCGGATTTCTTCTATATCTTCAATCTCATTCATGACATCCTCGATGGGGTCTACCACGAGGTCTTCCAAATCTTCGGGACTCGTACCGGGGTAAATCACACGGATTACATAAATAGGAAAATCTGTAACGGGGTCTTCGGAGCGAGGCATGGTCAGGTAAGAAACCGTACCCGTCAGAATGGCCATAAATACGATGATGACCACGAATTGATAATTGTCTATGGCAAGCTTGGGAAGTCTCATATTGATGGTTGGTTATCAGTTGTGAGTTGTCCTTTTGTGTGAAATTAGAAGCGGATTTTGGTGCCCTCACTCAGATAAGGAGCTCCTTCGGTAATGACATGGGTTACTCCTTCTAAATCTTGTTGAGCCACCGTAAAGAAATCTGCACCCATATACTGTACCCTAACATTGAGTTTGCGAGCGGTTTTTTCCTGATCGTGTGGCGTGTAGAGATAGGCTTGATTGCCGTCGGCCTCTACCAAAGCTCCCAAGGGAACCCGATAGTAAGCTCCGGCCTGCGAGGGAAAAATTTCTACCTTGCCCACAAAACCATTTTTGAGGATTTTAGAGGTAGGTTCGAGGGCTAATTCTACTTCGTAAGTGCCCGTAGCCGAATTAGCACTCTCGGCGATTTCGGTAACTTTGGCTTTAAAGACTTCTCCTTCGTAAGCATCGAAGCGGATGTTGGCTTGATCGCCTAAGCGTAATTTGATCACCTCACGATCGGCTAATCCGACCTTGATGATCTTGGCTTGCGCCGTAGAACCTAAGCGCAAGACGGATTTTCCTGGCTCAATGAGTTCCTGATTTTCTGCCATCTTGCGTAGAATTTTCCCAGGGGTCGGAGCATAAATAACCGAATATTTTTGATTGTACTGGGCGATTCTCAAATCTGCCTCGGCTACTTCTTGGGCGGTACGGGCGTTCTGTAGTTGCTCCAAGGTAGCAACGGTATCTTGATAAAGATTTTTAGCTCTCTGTAAATCCCGCTTAGCTTTTTCTAGGGCTTGTTGGGCTTGATTTACCTTGGCATTGATTTCGGTCTGCTCGAGCTTGGCTAAGATTTGCCCTTTGCGCACGCTTTGGCTTTCGTTGACGTATATTCCCTGAATAATTCCGCCCACTTTGAAGGAAAGGTTGATTTCTGTCTTATCTTTCAGGGTTCCACTCGTAGTGATTGGCAAAGCTTGTTCGGCATTTTCTAGAGAAACTACTTTCACGCGTACGGCTGGGTCGGGTGCTTGGGCTTCGCCTTTTTGCGCGTCGGCCTTTCCGCAACTCTCTAAGAGTACGATCATAGCCGAGAAAATGAGCAAGGATTGAGTTAGAGACTTCATGGCTTTTCGTGTTTAAATTTTTTGGTATAGTTTCAAAATTTTTTATAAAAATGGCTTATTGACCGACGGCTCTTTCTAGCTCTGCCTTTCGGATCAAATAGTCGTATTGATTAATGGTTAATGTAATTTGTTGATTAGAATAGCGGGTACGGCTGTCAATCAGGGTGATGTATTGGGTCTGCCCTTCCTCGTACTTGCGTCGGGTTAGGAAAAAGTTCCTTTCTGCACTCCTAAGAGCAGCTTGTGAAGCTTCTATGGCTTTTTTGCTGGCTTCTAAAGCATAATAGGCGTTTTCTACTTGTAGTTGAATCTGCTGCTCGAGTTCTTGGTATTGTGTTTTCAAGCGGTCTTGCTCGATTTTTACCCTTTGGGTTTGGTAGTGCTGTTGGCGTCCGCTGAAAATATTCCAATTCAATGAAAACTGCACCAACCAAAAATCCTGAGAACTGTCAAAGTTGTAACCAAAGCCCTGAAAACCTACATCGCCGACCGCATTGAGGGTAGGCAGCTTGCGAAACTCATTGAGTTTGAGTAACTGCTCGTTGGCAGCTACGGCATTTTGCAATTGATTCAGTTCTTCCCGTTTTTGAATGGCTTGATTGTCTAGGCTTGTCAAGTCATAAGTATCTGTTTCTTTGAGTAATAGCAGAGAGTCTTTGACAATTTCTTCCCGAAGGCGGCGATTTAAGAGGAAATTGAAGTAAGCCTTTGCCCTTTGACGATCCTGTTCGGCTCGAGCTACTTGTTGCTCTAGATCGCTGATTTCGGATTCGGCACTGTAGATAATTTCGGGCGTAGCGCGATCATTTTTGACCAAGCGCTGGTTGACTCGTAGAATCTCTCTCAGCAAGGAATCTGTTTCCTGATATACTTCTAAGAGCCTGAGTGTTTTCATATATTGAAAATAAGCCACTTTGATTTCTTTGCGTAGTTCGCTCTCATAGCCTCGTTTTTGTGCCTGTTGTACCGAAATGAGTTCTTCCTGTGCTTTATAATTAAAATAAATGTCCGAGTTGAAAATGGGCTGAATAACCCGCAGCTTGGTTTCGTGGAAATTGTTGGGCAAAAATTGCTCGGATTGATTTTCGAGGGTTGGAAAATTATTAGAATCGGTCAATCCATTCAGCGTTTGATAAACCGGATTGAGCAAATCTCCCAGGGGAAGATCAATGGTTCGGCCACCTCTGGCCAGAGTGTAATTCGCTTGAAAACTAACACTAGGCAAGAATAGCCCCTTGGCCTCTCCCAGCGCACTCCAACTCTTCTGCACCGAAAAATCTTCCTGTTTAAGTGCTAAGTTATTTTGCAAGCCCTCTTTTACGTAACTTTCTAGGATGTTGGTCTGTGCTGACAGATTCCGAGTGACTCCGATGCTTGCCCCAAGGCTCAGCAGATAAATGATTAATTGAGTACGCATCTGTGATTTTGTCTAATTAAGTGATAAAATTATAGGTAGTGTTACCCAAGTAATGCTTTTTCTAAATTGTAGTGAGCAGTAAAAGGCAGTGTTACCCAAGTAATGTTTTTCCAAATTGTATTTGCATATAAAAACCGACTACTAGTTCAGTTTTCTTAAAAATTTTAAGTGCGCATTCCATATTCTACCAGGTCAAAAAAGCCTTCGAAGAAGTCTTCAGCTTTTAGGTCGTGGTATGCTTCTAAGACTTCTCCCTTGAGGTGTAGCATTTGCAACAAACCCGTGGACATGGCCCAGAGCGACTTGGCCAGCACGCGAGGCTGAAGCTCGGCACGCATACTTCCATCGGCAATACCCGTTTGGATGGCCTGCACGAGTACATCATTAACTTTCAACGTGTGTTCCATGGATTTTTCTGCATCAATCTTGGTATCTACGGCCTCGAAAAGGGAGATAAAATGGTAATAATCAGGGTATTCCTTCGCAAAATTAAAATACGTTTTCCCGATGGCTCTCACCTGATCCAACCCTCGCTGGTGGCTTTTTACGGCCTCTCGGAAGAGTTGTGCGAGCTTGTCTAAGGCTCTTTTTTGGATTGCCAACAGAATCTCATCTTTGTTTGCATAATAGACATAGAGCGTGGCCTTACTAAGCTCGGCTCTCTGAGCAATGTCATCCATGGTAGCAGAGTTGATGCCTTTTTCAAAGATTACCTCCTCGGCGGCATCGATGATTTCATTGCTCCTGCGCATTTTCTCTCTTTGTCTTCTCTCTTGAATCCCCATTCTGTACGGTGTTCTATAATGCGACCATCGGTCGTAAATTTATTACAAAACCTCTCCAATCCAAAAAAAGTTTGCCCAATTGAAAAAAAAAATTGGCCGACCTCGAGGACAAATCCTCAAGACCGGCCAAATTCATAAACGGCTCGGATCAAAATACCAAAACTTCTCTGCGAGGGGCTAGGAAAATAACTTCTCTAGATCAGCAATCTCTAATTGTGTAAAATCTTCAATAAACAAGTCCGCTTCTGCGAGTTCATCGGGGGTATGAGTGGTAGTTACGCCCACTACCTGACAATTGGCAGCTTTTCCGGCTTTTACGCCCGAGAGCGAGTCTTCAAATACAATACATTGCTGGGGAGGGAAACCCATCTCTTGGGCTACTTTGAGATAAATTTCGGGGTCAGGCTTCCCATGATGGACGTGGCTTTCATCTAGAATGACCGAATCGGCGAAGTAAGAACCCAAGCCCGTTTTTTCTAGGGTAAAATCGACGTTGGCTCGGGGGGCAGAAGTACCAATGGCCTTCGGGATTTGAGCGGTTTCTAATTTCTTCAAAAAATCCTCCAATCCGCTCAAAGCTTCAATGTGAGGGGCAAAAATTTCCCGAAAGAGGGCTTCTTTCTCGGCAGCATATTTTTCTAAATCTGTTTGGCTGATTTCACCGAACAGGTTTGGAATCCATTCTTTGTTCGTACGACCATAAATACGTGCTCTGAGCTGCTCCTCATTCAAGTCATAGCCATATTTCTTACAAAATTGCTGCAAGGATTCTTTATGGTAAGGATTGCTGTCTATGATTACCCCGTCCATATCAAAAATAACTGCCTTCATAAAAATTTGATTTTTTACACCAAAAGCGAATGTGAAAGCAAGGTACGATTTAGACCCGACAATTTCCCGTGGGTTTAGGTTTTTATACAAAAAGTTCTTTAATTCGTAATAATTCACTCATCTTTTAAAAATATGGAAGTACTACACGAGCAAAAGTTTTGGCTTAAGAATTATCCAGAAGGCGTTCCTACCAAAATTGAAATTGAGCGCGTGAGCGTTTCACAGACCTTGCGTCACTCTGCCGAAAAATTTAAGGATCGTGCCGCCTTGATTTTTATGGATCACGAGATTTCTTTTCAAACCTTAGAGGCACAGGTAAACCGCTTCGCGCAAGCACTCAAAGATTTGGGTATTCAAAAAGGCGATCGCGTAGCAATTATGCTCCCCAACCTTCCTCAATTCGTGGTGGCTCATTACGCTACCCTGCGAATAGGTGCGGTTTGCGCCATGGTTAACCCCCTCTATACAGAGCACGAACTAGGGTATCTTCTCGATGACTCTGGGGCTGAGACGCTCATTATTCTGGATAGTCTTTATCCCAGAGCGCAAGCAATTCAGGGACAGACGAAGCTCAAGTGTACCGTAATTTGCCATCTCAACGACCTGCTTTCTATTCCCGACCATCAGATGCCTCCGGGTACTTTTCAACAAGTTCCTACTTCTGCTGATGTACTCGAGTTCAGAACCTTGATAGAAAAATACGAAGATAAAACCGTTCCTGAGGAAAGTGAGTGGGAAGCACTGGCCGTATTGATTTACACGGGTGGAACCACCGGACGTAGTAAAGGGGTGATGCTCAGCCATGCCAATATCTCGTCCAATGCGCAGCAGGTCTTAGCCTACACCACGCATTTATTAGCAGAAGGCAAAGAATTGACCTTGGCGATCTATCCCTTTTTCCACGTGGCGGGTTATTCGGTGGTACAGAATTCTTTTGTTCGCCAAGGGACTACTATGGTAATGGTGCCTCGCCCTGAGCCTGAATTATTGGTAGATATGATAGAAAAATACAAGCCCACAGTCGTACAAGCTGTCCCTACCCTATACGTGGGCATGCTTCAGCTAGAAAAATTCCATCAAATAGATGTATCGAAAATCAAAATGTTTGGCACAGGAGCCGCTCCTATGTCCGGTACTACTTATCGTGGCCTCAAAGAACTCAGCCCTAATACACACGTAACCGAAGGCTACGGCATGACCGAGACGGGCGGTTTGGCATCCACTACTCCTGCCATTTCGCGTTTTAAGCAAGGTTCTGTGGGTATGCCGATTCTTAACACTGAAATCAAAATCGTAGATATTGAAACGGGGACGAAGGAATTGCCCCTAGGACAGGAAGGTGAGATCATTATCCGAGGGCCACAAGTAATGATGGGCTATTACAATAAGCCTGAGCAAACTGCCGAAACTTTGAAAGATGGCTGGTTATACTCTGGAGATATTGGTTATATGGATGAAGAGGGTTGGGTATTTATTGTAGATCGCAAAAAAGACATGATCATCGCCAGTGGTTATAATATCTACCCCAAGGAGGTTGACGAAGTGCTTTTTGCCCACCCTAAAATCATTGAGGCTTGTACCGTGGGCGTACCTGATGAGTACCGAGGAGAAACGGTAAAAGCCTTTATCGTCAAAAAAGCAGAAGAATCTCTTAACTCCGAAGAAGTGATTAGCTTTTGCAAAGAAAAGCTAGCCGCCTATAAAGTTCCCAAATTGATAGAGTTTGTAGAAGAATTGCCCAAAAGTGCCGTGGGTAAGATTTTGCGTAGGAGCCTGAGAGACAGGGCAAAAAAAGCCTAGTTTTTCTTGTTTTCGTCCAAGCCTTGCTAAGCGCAATAAAATTTTGTGGCTAAGATGTGCTTTTGAGAATAATTTCCCAATATGAAAAAAAAAGAGAATCAACTTACAATTAACTCTCTAAAAATCAACACTTTACATTACTGGTACTTTATTCGCAACCTAGGCTAACTGAGTTAAGTACTCGATGCATAGCTGGTTGAAGAATAATGAAAAAGGCTCGCTTCCTAGACGAAGCGAGTTTTTTTTATCTAATAGAAAGAATCATCTTAGTTTGAAATCCGCTCAGTAAATATTCAAATCCATCACTGAGATTAAATCTTACTTGTATGGAATATGCTTTCTATCGTTTGGATTTGATACAGAACAATTGCATGCAAGGTATGAAAAAATCAAACGGAACGCCAGCTTTCATAAAAAATTATTTCAACACTGCACTAAATTTAATCCAATGGAGCATTGCAAGCATTTCTTCGCCTGACAATAGCTCTGATAAAGCTCAATCAGAGCTTGTGTATCCTGAGCGTGTTGTACGGTCATATCTAATTCTTTCCACATTTTGATAATCCGGTTATTTTCTGCTTTAAGATTTTCTAGCAATGCAATTGCCTTGTCCATGTACGCTGATTGGTCTTTTTCTAGCGCATAAGAGGCCATCAAGGGAGCCACGGTGTTAATCAGAATATTTTCTATGCTGCTTTTTCCCAGCCCAGGTACCGTTTTACGAGCTGGTTTATGAAAATGGTAATGCTGCTGCCAGTAAGCCGAGGGCTTTACGGCTAGCCTTTTGAGCGGTAAGTCTGCCTTACTATGACAGAGCAAAGAGAATAAATTTTGTTCTTGGCTCAGCAAAGTAGCCAACTGTGAAATGCGAACCGTGGGGAAATTAGCAGGTCTTAGCCTTAAGAATTTCCATTGTGTTACCTCGAGGCGTTGATCAGCCAGTTGATATTTCTTGGATAAGAATGTATACTCTCGGCACAAGCGACGAGTATAATCATCGGCTTCTGATTGAGTGATTGCTTCCAAGAAACCTGCTTGCCCAAATAGTAAGGCTTCAATTTGCTCTGGATGATCTTGGTGTTTGCGAATGATCTTGAGCGGAAGCCCCTGACTCAGGCGTAGAAAAACCTCGCTATTCACCTTGAAACCAAAGTTTTTAGCTAATAGCTGATAGGTGGTTTCCTCCCAATCTTGTTGGTTGCTTACTAATAAAGCGCGAATGAGAAATGCCTTTTTCTCCAAACGCTCTACCAACACCCGATCTAACATCATCATTTTTTTGAGTGGATTGACCTGAGCTAATAAATTAGCACAAGGAATCGGAGCTTGGTTTTGTATCAAGGATTGATAACGGTAGAGCCAATCTAGGTTGACACGTCCTTTTAGCTCCAAAGTAGGAATAGAGCTTTGATCCGCTCTACGCACGGGGCGATCATCTTGCCAGACCACGTGCAGGACAACATTGTTATAGGCTCGATCGTGTTGATGCTGATGGATGTCCCAGAAAGAAGATTTCAAATGAATCTCCACACTTCCTGTCCACTCTACATCGTTGATGAGCACCCTTGCCTGTTTGAAATCAGGACCGGCATCTGTATTTTTTGCTCCTGGATACAGGACGCTGATGCTTTGCCGATCTGTGGTCTGGAGTTGCTGCTGGTCAAAGTATTGAAACTGCCAGATGAAATGTAAGAAATCCTCACGCATAGAGTTTTTATTTGGAATTTAAGTCCAATTTAATAAGAATTAAAGATTAAAACAACCAAAATCCAATCAATAAACACTCCACGCCTATTTTTCAAACATATGTTTGCATTTTGAAAGATATCTTTGTATCCACAGAAACTAAGTCTAGCTACCAGCAGACTACGCTGCTGCTAAAAAATCAAACTATTCGGGTCTTTTTACTTTAATAAAAATAGGGGAACGATATTCTTCTTGATTATCAACATACCCAATTAGAAGTTATTTTTAGTTTTATCTAATACCAATCTTATGAAAGCATTACTCAATATCTCTATTATCCTGTGCTTGCTAACCAGCGCAAGCTTTGCTCAAGACGAAAAAACTGAATTGATTATTCGGGGAAAATCTGACGATCCTGCGGTGATAGCAAAGAAAAAAGCCCTAGAAGCCAAAGGTTACAAGATAAAGGTCTTACCCAAAAATGCTTCCGAAGAAACGGATGACGTACTCGGCGATAAGATCTTTGTTCAGAAGTACACAGGACAGAAGCTTCCTTCTTTTGAGTTGAAAGATATGGAGGGCAATCTAATGAATTCCGAAGAATTAGTCGGAAAATTTGTCCACATCAATTTTTGGAGTGTCACTTGCAAACCTTGTATTCAAGAATTTCCTGAGCTTAATGAGCTGAAAGAGAAATATCAATCTGATGACTTTGTTTTCCTGGCCTTTGCTCCTGAATCTGAAGAAAAGGTGCAAAAAATCTTGGAAAAATATCCTTTAGACTACCGTATCATCGCGAATGCTCAGGCTTATTACGACCAGTTAGGGATTGATGGTTATCCAAAGAATTTCTTTATTAATGAACAGGGAACCATTGTAGAAGTTATGGATGGCACCAAATTCAAGGGAGTTAAAAAAGATGGCAAGTTCGTGATGATACCTGATAATTTTGAGAGGTACGACCAAGCAATTCAAGCCATGCGATAACATGAACAAAGCCTACGTTTGATCGCGAAACGTAGGCTTTCTTATTTTGTTAGCTTTTATTTATAAATGCAGTAGTTTATCAAATTCTTTTTTAGAGTCGACTCGATCCCAAACTTTAAGGGTAAAAGTATTGCGAAGAGATTGTGGTGTAATCTGAGATTTGATTTCACTAAATTCCTTCACGGAGAGGCGCGCAATTTTATCCCCAGGCAAAATCGCTATCAGTTCATTGTCCGCTTCTGGGTTCATAGGAATAGATAGAATATCTCCTGACTCGTAATGATATTTGGTAATTGCCAGACGATCATTACCCGAGATATGAAATAAATCTATGGCCTCGAAATCTAAGCGAGGAGCCAGTCGCACATCAACCTGACAATCCAAAGCATAAGGATTTTGGTAAACTCGGTGGCTCCCGTAGATACCGAGTTTCTTGACCCTAAATTTGCGTACCGTCAGAGGTTTAGAAGATGTCTTGGCTTTTTCTAAGATTTCTTTTTCTACCAATAATTCCTCGTATTTTTCTACCAATTCGTGTAGCGGGTTATTTTCCAATTGAGGGGTTCTGATCTCAGCTGGACTCTCTTTGGGTTGGACTGTCCTCACGACGGTGTAGAATTTTTTGCCTTCTACTCGCACCCTTCCTGCCTGCTTGTCTTTATAAACACGAGGCGCCTTGATAAGCTCCATTTCATAAACATCATTTAGCTCTCGTTTTATCCAAATTTTTGCCGTGTGGTCTTCGGAAGAGGTCAAGATCTGCTCACCATCTGGGGAGAAAACCGCGCTGTTGATCGGTTGGGTGTGTTCTCTCAGGGTATGGAGGAGCCATCCGTTCTGACTCCAGATGCGAGCCGTCTGATCTTCGGAAGCGGTAATAATGTATTCTCCATCCGCAGAAAAGTTAACCGAGGTGATGGGGGCTTCGTGGCCTTTTCTTTCCTTCTTAGGGTCAGGCTGCATATTGCGAATCAAGACGGCATTGTAAGACTCGGCGGGGTTCACATACCAAAGCCTGGAGCTATTGCCAGTAGTAGAAAGCATATGACTTCCATCTGGGGTAAAGGCCGCAGAAGCATCATTTAGATCAAATCTTTTAAGTTGATCTCCTTTGATTGACCAAAGTGCCACTGCGCCTACTGATGCATGGTAAGAAGTAGTCATGATTTGCCGACTATTCGGTGAAAAAGCCAAGGAATTAAATTTACCCTTTAAGCGGGTAATGCTTTCTCCTTCGGTTGTCCAAAGTTGCGCACTCCCATCATCATTGAGCGTCAATAGATATTTGCCATCAGGAGAAATCTGAGGAGAACAAATATGAGTCCGATGTGGAAAGGTATGCAAAATCTGCCCTCGGGCATTCCAAAGCCGAGCCGTGTTATCCAAAGAAGCCGTCAGAATAAAATCCCCCTCAGTGGAGAAAACGGCAGATTTAACAGGTCCGTGATGCCCGTTGAGGGTCGTGATGTGATCTCCTTCCTTAGACCAGATTCTGGCTGTATGATCATCCGAAGCAGTCAATATATAGGTATTCTCACGGTCAGGTGAGAACACCGCCGAGTTAACGGCTCCACGATGCCCGACCAAGGTATGTAAATACTGTGCTTCTTGGGTCCATACTTTGGTCGTATGATCATCCGAAGCGGTTACGATATATTGTCCATCCTGAGAAAAGGAAGCCGTATTTACAGGTCCGATATGCCCTCTCAGGCTGAGTGGTTTGTAGCGGAGTGGATAGAGCGATAGGCTGTCCCACTCTTCGTTCAGTACCCAATGATTATTGTAAGTAGGGCTTTCTTCTTCATTTTCGCCCATATACTTCCAGACCTTGTCTTGGTATTTGAGGAGTGCTGGATTTTCTTCCGCGTTGAGACTCAATGTAAAGTATCGGGTTTGGCGAGCAGGAATCCCTTTTTTAATCCCTTGTTCGGTGGTGTTCAATAGCGTTTCTCGCTGATGCGCTTTCATAATCACTTGACGGAGCGAGTCAGCTCTTTTGACAGTTTTTTTCCAGCGTATTTTCCCACTGCGTTTAGAAGACTGAGTTTGAATCAAAATGGACTTTCCCAAGTATTGCCAATGAGGTTCATAGGTTTGAGCTTGTGCAGGAGAAGCAAGCAGCGAAGCGGACAAGGCAAAGCCGTAGTCACTTTCATCCAGATAATAATTATTAAAATCCTTATCCTGATTTTCGGTTACCAAATGTACTTCGATGTACTTGTTGGGAGCAATCTGAAGGACTTCTTCTCCTTGATAAGCTCTCAGCTCAAACATTCCCGCAGTTTCCAGAGTCTGGCTCTGGTTTCCGTGCTGATAACTGGTAGGAATCCCCCCCGAGATAATATCACTAGCTTGATGAAACTCACGATAGCGAAGTTCAATTTCTCCTTTTACCTCTGCTCCTTCTTCGGTTACAAAACAAGAGGCTGGGATTTCAAGATAGCTATCATTATCTAGGCGTAGGGTGAGTGCGTGGTTGGCTTGAACCTTCCAAGTATGAAAAGGCACGTTAATAGCTTGATTCTCAAAAGGAGAACGAACCGACTGGAAGTTGATCGGGTCAGGATCACTGACGATTAAGTAAGCCAAGCAAGAGACGACCGTTAATAAAATTACTGCCGCTACTCTACCCAGAGAAGAGGTATAATCCCAGGCTTTTCTCAGGATCAGATGAGCAGGAGAAGGTTTGAAAAATGGATGACTCTGCGCCAAATCTTCTGACCAATCATCTTCTTTCATGAATTGATAGAAATCCAAGATTTCGCTCTGGCACGAAGGGCAGGCAGAAGCGTGTTTCAGAACATCTTTGGGAAGTGCGTGGGTTTTCTTTAAAGCTAAAGCTTCTACGTACAACGTGATTCCTGAATCATTCAAATGTCCATTCTCATCGAAAAACTGCTTAGGTTCTTCTTTCTGAGTAGGCGGTGGTGTCTTGGTGCGCTTATGGATAGATAAATATCTCAACATAAGACCATATATTTTTATGAATTAAATTGCTTAAGTCTGATTTGGTTTTTGCCTAAGCACAAATTAGCGACTACTGATGGCAGTGGCCCAATTGGGTTGGGGTCTTTTACCCCAGATATGCTCAGCCTCAATTGTTTCTGCTTGTGCTTGTTCTTCTTTGTATTTAAAATAAACGTGCAGAAAGTCTGCAAAGCGTTTTTTGTTTTGGATTTTAAAGTTCATATCCCGATCCCGAATTTCCAGATAATCTAGAATACCTCGCCGGTGTCGATCACCTGTTATGTGTTGATTCAACCATCTTTGCAAGGCCGCGGGGCTTCCTTTTTCTTGGCGGTACGATTGAAAAAAGGGATGAATCAATTCATAAATTTCCTTATCTTCTCGCTGTCGGTAAACCTGATCTTCACCCAAGAGTTGGAGGAAATTTTGAATATCTCGCTTCTTCATGCCCTCGAAGCAATAGACTACATCTTCTATCTGGATGGTGGCTCTGGCTTGCAGTTTGAGAAGCAGAATGAGCTTGTAGGCAATTTTGGGAAAAGCTTCTTTGAAATTTTCCAAAAATTGATCAAATCGCTCTCGGATATGGGACAAGATATCCTGAAAATCCGTCTGTTCTCGGCTGGCTTCGTCCGAAAAAGACAGGCTGCGGTCGTGTTGAAAATCTTCTTCCTGATGGGGTTGGAGCTGCTCAATGGCTACCCATGATTTCCGCTTGTTTTTCTCTCGCGTCAAGAGGGTATTCAAAATATTACGAACAGATTTGGCAAGGTAGAATTTGAAGGAGTTTCCATTCTGGCACGCTTCCAAAAAGGCCGAGCTGGGCAAGGATTTGGTTAGAATATGGATACAAACTTCGTGATAAAAGTCATCGTCAAATTGATAATAATACTGGAAATTTCTCAAATAAGACGCTACCTTTTGCTTAATATAGCCCTGGCAATGGAGAAGAATCTCATCGTACCTTTGTGCTTCTAAGAGCTCAACATATTCTTGATTAGACAAAGGTGGACTTTCTTTCATATACAAACAAGATTACTGTTTTAACACTTCTTGAAACAATATACTAAAAAAACGTGCCTGAGTAGAGGAAATTACGTATTTTTTATAAAAGAATTTTATAAATTACTGAGTGCCAAATTTTTGTTCGCTTCTCCTAGCAAGCGAAATTTACCACGCGCTGAACACCTAACAACAAAATGATACGAGAGATATTGAGGGACATTCGTCTGTTTATTGGAAAATCTTAGCCTCTGGCGTCTAGCAGATTTAGCATAAATCTTGCTTGTAGTGCACAAACAACTTAAAAATTTTACCTTTTAACCTAATCTCTCGTATAAACATCGAATTTAGGTAAAGACATTTCTCATCTGGCCTCCTATTTGGTACGGTGTAAGTGTATAGTGATTAATTATACTCCCAAACCCAAGTAATTATTCAACCATAATAACTTGCCCAAAAAATTGAAGCGAGATGTCAAGTACACAAGAACTCACGGAAATACAGATGCCCGGAAGACCACAAAAGGACAGCCCGATCACTTCCCAACAAGTTTACCAGTTATTTTTTGTAACTGCTAATCTATTCATATTTGGTATTTACGCTGCTTTCTTTTATAGCCAAGCTAAGCCCTACCCTAGTTTGGCACTGGTAGCGGTGATTCTTTTCTCCTTATTGGTATTACTTATCAGGTACCAATCTAAGGTGAAATACAAGCCGATTTTCTTTCACCTTTTCGTGCTTATCAACTACGTGGGCTTTCTGTACCTAGCTCTGGCCACGGGTGGTTTTTCTTCTAAGTTGAGCCTTTGGCTGATTTCTGTTCCGGTGGCCGCCTTGGCCTTAGAGGGAAAACTTGCCTTTTGGGTGTGGTCAGGTCTGGTCATCTTAGGAGGAGGAATCCTTTATGCATTTGAATTCTCAGGTACTTCCCTCAACACGGTTTGGAGTATAGCTCTGGGAACACGTCTTGAGGATTTTTCTGTGATGGGGATCATTCTCTATCTCGTGAGCATGATGCTGGCCCGAGAAGGTTATATTTATCAGCTCAAACAAGACATAGGCTCTATGATCGCGCGCTTTCAGAGAGAGAATCGCTACTTGAAGAAACAGATTCAAATTACAGATAGTCGTAATTTTCGCTTGGTTCAGCTTTATCAAAATTTGAAGCAGCTAGAGATTACAGAAGAAACCAAAACCGAATTGATGACCGAAGCTGCCCTCGCTCTCAATATGCGCAACCGAGAAATCCAAGAGGTGATGGATAACTTCATGAAACAAAGCCAGAGATTAGGCGAAATCAACGAAGATCTGACCAATAGTATCCGCTATGCGCAAAGAATTCAAGAAGCGATTACCCCTGACCGTGATTGGGTATTGAGCCATTTTCGGGATGCTTTTATTTTCTACCAGCCCAAAGACATTGTAAGCGGGGATTTTCTATGGTTTGCCGAGAAAAAAATGAGCGAAGGCCATATCAAGATTCTGATCGCGGCTGACTGTACGGGACACGGGGTACCTGGAGCTTTTATGACCGTCATGGGCAATTCACTCATCAATGAAATTGTCCAAGAAATGCAAGTGATTCAGCCAGACTTGCTGCTTCAGGAACTGGATCGTAAAATCATTAGTACGCTCAGTAGTAAAGACGGGCGGGCGAGTATCCACGACGGTATGGATATGGCCGTACTGATGATTGATGACGAGAAAAAGCTTATACATTATGCCGCCGCGCATAATCCTCTTTATTACGTGAGAAAACAGACCCTTCATCAGGTGAAGGGTTCACGCTTCGCGGTAGGTAGCTCTCAATATAAGACTGAAAAAAAATTCAAATTACACACGATTCAAGCTGAACCAGGAGATGTATTCTATATTTTCACAGATGGTTTTCAGGATCAGTTTGGAGAAAAGGCAAAACGGAAATATATGACACGCCGTTTTCGCAACTTCCTTCTTTCACTCAATCGGCTTCCTCTGGAAATCCAAGGTCGCAAGGTCAAAGCAGAATTTGAACATTGGAAAGGAAATCTCAACCAAACCGATGATATACTCATCGTAGGTTTCAGGATGTAAAACTGGGTACGATCTTAGGCTTCTTCATGAATGTGCTGTACTTTTTTACCAAAAAATCAGTAAATTACGAAGTAAAATACCAACATCTACTGATAAAAAGATAGCCGTGGTTTATTATCTTTAAGCCAGATAGTATAATAGCGGTGTATCTTCAGGTAAAAGGCACCAAAATATACTTTAATGACAAGTAATCAGTTCACGGTGGAAAAAAAGACCGGTCAGCCCGTAAGGCTTAGCCTTACCCAACGTATTAGGCATCTTTATCTGAGATGTACGGCGATACTTACTGCCTGTGTATTACTAATTATCAGCCCATTGTTTATTTATCAAGGTGCTTGGTTAGGTGCAGGCATTAGTTTGGTTGGTGTCTTTTCACAGGTTTTGCTCTACTTCCTTGTCTTCCGCAATCCTCACAAGATTACCACTAGCAGTCTGGTTCTGGAAATGTCTCTACAGTTATTCATCTGGTGGAGCCTGGCTTTGGTTAGCGGGGCAATGACTTCTCCCTTAATTTTTTGGATGGTTAATATTCCGTTCACTGCTTTTTTATTGTTCAAAAGATCACCGGCTTTCCTTTGGCTCTTGACTACTTTATTAGCCTTGTCAAGTTTGTTAATCGTCTCTTTTTTTTGGGCGAGTGTACACAATCTGATTGGCTTACAAGAATTACCACGAAGTCTGACGCTCTATCTCGCGGCAGCACAAGGAATTTATTGGGGCATCATCATGCTTGTGAGAGAGCGGTTCTACCATCTGGAAGAAAAGCTAGACTTGGTCACCTCACGCGATTTCCAATATGAAAATGAACAATTAAAAAACGAGATAAGAGATCTTTCTAATCGCAATCATCAACTCATCCGCCTCTACGATAATCTCAAAAAATTCGAAGAAACCAATCGCCAGAAAACCGAAGTACTTACCGAAGCGGCACGCATCTTAGATTATAAAAACAAAGAAATCAAGCTTGCCCGCGATCAATACATTGAGCAAAGTAAAAAATTAGAAGAAATCAACGAAGACCTCACCAATAGCATCCGCTATGCCAAGAAAATACAAGAAGCGATCATCCCTGATAAAGAAGAAATTGCAGAGCATTTTACAGAAGCTTTTGTTTACTACCGCCCCAAAGATATCGTAAGTGGAGATTTCTATTGGTTCGAGGAAAAAGAAATCATGGGCGAGAAAATCAAAATTTTGATCGCGGCTGACTGTACTGGGCACGGCGTACCGGGGGCTTTTATGACCATCATCGGGAACTCCCTCATTAATCAGATCGTCAATGAGATGAAAATTACCCGACCCGATGAGCTACTCCGCGAACTAGATCACAAGATTACTTTTATGCTCAGCAACCGAAAAGGCAAGGCAGAAATACACGACGGGATGGATATGGTAGCTCTTTGTATTGATGAAGAAAAACGCCTCGTACACTATGCCGCCGCGCACAATCCGCTTTACTATGTTCGCAAGCAAAAGCTGGAAAGAATCAAAGGCTCAAGAAACCCTGTGGGTGGTTCTCAACACCGTGAGAAGAAATTCGAGCTGCACACCGTCCAAGCAGAGCCGAATGATGTTTTCTATATTTTCACGGATGGTTTTCAAGATCAATTCGGAGAAAAAGAAGAACGGAAATACATGACCAGAAGGTTCCGCAATTTCCTGCTCTCCATCAATCGGCTTCCTATGCAATTACAAGAACAGAAAGTGGCCTCCGAGTTTCAGGCTTGGAAAGGAAACGTTCCCCAAACCGACGATGTACTGATTATTGGTTTTAGAATGCCTTAAATGGTTATCTGTTGTCTGTTGTCTGTTGTCTGTTGTCTGTTATCTGTTATCTGTCATCTGTTATCTGTTATCTGTTATCTGTTATCTGTTATCTGTTAAGGGCGAACGAGAAAGATTCATGAAGGGTTCTAAACCACTAGTAACTATATCTTCCCTTCTCTCCACATCTCAATTGCTGGAAACCATACTTGCTCATAATCAGGATAACGAATCAGCACATAGTGGTCGTCTACAAATTGATTAGGCTTGCGCAGAAATGAGAATTTGATCTCCGAAAAAGAGGCATTCTGTGTATAAACCCAGTGCTCACTTTCATTATTGCGTACAATCCGATTAGGACTTCCGTAGACGATATAAATCATCCCCATATCTGTTTGCCAGCCTGGTTTGTAAGAGGTGAAGTATTTGTTTGCCATTTTCACCCGGCGGTAGTACTCACGGATGGTTTGCTTAGCCACATTAATATTGCCAGACATCAGCTTTAGCCAAAACAAATCCATCGCTCTCTTCGTGTCTTCTAGCTCTTCAGTTTCCTTCAATTGCTGAATTTCTTCCTGCGTTGTAATATAGATCAAAGGGTCTATCAAGTCGTCGATCTTGCTCAATTTGGGATATTTACGATCAGAGACATAAACACAGATTCCATAAAACTCAGAGGTATCCTCTTGGATCAGATAAAGCCCTTTTTCGGGAAATTGAACATACTGATTCGTCTGAATCGTAAAGGCCGTATCACTGCTGATTTGTTTAGGAGGGAGCTTGTTCACGGTGGCCATGGGAGGAGTTGCAGGGCCAAATTCGTGATTAAAATGACGAGCGATCAGCGTTTTTTGGCTCCCCTTGACATCTCTGATTTGAATCCTATTCTTCTGTAATAAGTACCGACTAAAATAAGGTACATTACTATTAGGCTCGAAAACACCATATCTCTCCCTAATTTTAGTCGTAGTGTAGCTAATCAAGTCATCTTGAAGGATCTTCTGTCCAGTTTTCGTATCTACAATGTCAATCACGAGTACCGCTCGGATAATCGGCTTTTTGGGAATATCGAAGTATAGATAATAGCGGTCGTCTTTTTTGGTAAAGATACTATCACTCAATACTATCCGCTTGGTCTCGATAAATTCTTTGCTGGTGTAATCTGGTAAAATACCATAGTTGATAATAAACTGTTCGGCAATTTTTTTCCGCCCATCCACCTGACTCAGACGCGGAATATCCAGTTCTAAGAACACCCTGAGTGCCTCTCCATTGTCTAAGACGGTGTGGCTGGCAGCCATTTTCCGTTTAGGGACAAACTCCTGACTAGCACTGGGTTGGGGGCTTTTTCTGGCTTGCACCTGTTGATTATTACCATTCTGGTTTTGAACCTGTGTTTGTTTAGAACCCAAACAAGAGGCAAGGGAGCATAACGAGATGAAATAAAGAAAATGAAAGCTTTTCATGGAATATTTTTGTGTTTTATAATATCTTTCAAAAGGAGTAACTTTGTCTATCAAATACTAAAAATATCAAAAAAGATGAACAGCATCAATCCTGAATATACAAATTCTGAGGCTATTTCAAAACTAAAGCAAGAATTCCAGCAAGGAGTTCCTTACAAGCATTTGGTCTTAGATAATTTTCTAAAAACCGAAATGGCTGAGTTGCTACACGATCACTTTCCCACGATTGAGAAGCTCGATAAGCATTACAAAGGCCTGAACGAAAATAAATCAGAAGGAGCCAATTTCTCTACCTTCCACCCTGCCTTCAGTGCTCTCAAAGGAGAAATCATGTCTTCCGAGTTTGGCGAATGGATGTCTAAGGTAACTGGCATCGAGGATGTCTTCGTGACCGATGACAAACTCGGCACGGGGCTTCACCAAGGCTCAAACGGTAGCTTTCTCGATATTCATATTGACTTCAATATTCACGCACAGAAGAATGTACATCGCCGCCTGAATATGCTTATCTACATGAACAAAGACTGGAAGCCCGAATACGGGGGAGATTTGGAAATGTGGAATGCCGATATGAGTGAATGTATCAAAAAGGTAGCTCCTCTCTTTAATCGCTGTGTTATTTTCGAGACGAATGAGATTTCTTACCACGGCTATTCTAAAATCACTATGCCCGAGCATCTGACCCGCAAATCTATCTATACCTATTTTTATACAGATTTACGAGAAGATGCTGTTTCCTATCACGATACTGTATTTCGCTCCAAGCCCGAAGACAGTACCGCCAAGAAGCTAGGAACCACGGTCAAAGAAAACTTGAAAAATTTTACCAAAGCACAGCTCAAAAGGATAGGCATCAAGCTCTAATTTTCGTAAACAATGGGGAAACATCAAATAGGTAAAGTATTTGATACAAAATAGCCGTACTGGCGATTGCTTATCTTTAACCATGGACGTTTAGATGAAAAAGAAAAAGTCTGTCTTCCGTCGTATAGAAATCTTCTTCAGGGCTACCCGACGATTGCTTAACATCCGAAGTAGCTCTGACCCACAAGGCACCGTTAAAAGCATTAGCGACAACATTGCCCTCAAGGGCTATAATATTTGGATTTTAGTTTGCTCTGCGCTACTTGCTTCCATTGGGCTAGATACTAACTCTACGGCGGTCATCATCGGGGCGATGTTGATTTCACCTCTCATGTCTCCCATTTTGGGGGTTGGCCTAGGATTGGGGGTAAACGATTGGGCAATGTTTACCAAGTCACTTCGCAACTTGGGCATTGCTACTTTTGCCAGTTTGCTCGCCAGTTTGGTTTATTTTATTAGCAGTCCACTGGGCGAACCTACCCAAGAGATCATGAGCCGTACCTACCCGACTTTGTTTGACGTGGGGATCGCTTTATTTGGAGGAATCGCAGGGATTGTTTCTGGTTCTCGCCAAGAAAAAACCAATGCGATACCCGGGGTAGCCATTGCCACGGCGCTGATGCCTCCGCTCTGCGCGGCTGGCTACGGACTGGCTAATCTTCGGATGAATATCTTCTTCGGGGCTTTTTATCTCTTTATCATCAACGCGGTCTTCATCAGTATTTCTACTTACCTGATTGTCAAGTATTTGAAGTTCCCCTTACACGAGGAGCCAGACGAGAAGACACGCAACACGGTCAGGCAAGCCATGCTCATTTCGCTTCTGCTCGTAACGGCTCCCAGCGTATACTTTCTCTTTTCTCTCATCAACCGAGTGCAAACGATTCGAGAAATTGACTCACTGATTGCCGAAGTATCTGACACTTTGGTACAAGACAGTAAGCACGAAATCCTCAATGTAGAAAAACCAGTAACGGCCAATGAGGTGAACAAAGTCAAAAAAATCAAAATGTATGTTTCTGGCGAATCAGTAGACAGTACCATACGGAATTACTACGCAGAGAGATTTCGGGAAATAGGAGATTATGAGTTCACGATTTCTATTCTGAATAATGTTTCCCCAGAAGAAATTCAAAGGCTCACTTATAACGTAACCCGAGAAAACGTACTCGAGCTAAAAACCAAATTCGAGAGGCTAGAATCTGAGTTTGATACCATCCAAGTGAATCAAGATCGAGAGCAAAAAGCCCGAATACAAGAGCTACTTCACCAAGATATTTTGGCTGAGCTAAAAATATTTTTCCCGGATTTAGACACGGTCAAAGTAATCGACTACCGCAAATTTCGTGAAGAATTCAATCAACCAAACGCTACCGCCCGGGGAGACTCCAGCAATCGCACTTACAACATCACGCGATTGATGTTTAAGGAGCAGGAGCAGTTCCCGTATGTGGAATTGGCCTGTGAAATCCGCTTGGTTTCCCTAGATTCTATGCTATTAGACAGCTTGCGACGAGAATTTGTCAAAGACTGGCGTTGGGTGGCTCGGCAGGATTTTCCTTATTTTAGATTGGCACGACTTAGTAAGGAGGAAAATCTACCAAAGGCTACACTTAGTTCGACTACGCTCACTTCGCAAATGCCCAGCCAGCCTTCCAACACGGAACAAAATCCGGGTAGCTCGCTTCCTGAACGCACCTTAGACGTGGAGGTCATTTTGTATTGGAAACGTAATCTAGGTGAGCGAGAGCTGGAAATAGAAGACCGCCAACGCATTCGAGAGTTCTTACGCCTCAAATTGACCAAAGAACCAGATAGCCTCAACATTAAGCATTTTGGCCCATTGTTCGTGGAAGAAAAGGCCTAGGCCGTGTCAGGCAGCACGAGATTTTCCAGTTTTTTTGAATGATTTCAAATATTCTCCTTAGATTTAAGCAGTCAATCATCTGTTTCCTATGAGAATCATACTACTGCTATTAAGTCTTAGTTGGAGTTCACTTTCCGTTGCCCAAATCAAAACCCTCAAATTGGCTTCCAATGCTTGGCCCCCTTTTACTGATGTAGAGGGAGGAAGAGCCGTAGCCTTTGATCTCGTACAAACCGCCCTCAAACCCAGAGAAATCAGGATCAAGAATACCATCACTGATTTTGAGCAAGTGATAGCAGGTATCAGAGATAAAACTTTTGCCGGAAGCACTGCCCTTTGGGATAGCCCAGATCGAGAAACCTATCTACTGTTTTCTAAACCTTATTTACAGAATAAATTGGTGCTAGTTGGTCCCAAGGGTAGTGATGTCAGTGCCCAATCTATGGCTGATTTGGCAGGCAAAAGGGTGGCAATCGTGAAAAACTACGCCTATGGTGCCAAAATAGAGAAAGCCAAAGAGGTCATTTTCGTAAGAGGTGATGACGACCAAGATAACCTCAACCGACTCTTGAAGAGGGAAGTGGATTACATACTCATTGACCATCTGTTGATTCAATATCTGCTCACTTATCAAAAAGCCGAAGCCAGAGAATATTTAGAAATTGGTAAAGAAGCCCTGATTCGTCTCTCACTCCACGTTGCACTGCGTCGTGACCTTCCCGAAGCCGAAGCCACAATCAATCGCTTTAATCAAAGAATCTTGGAAATGGTAGCAGATGGAACTTATCACAAAATTCTAAATATTAATTGGATACGAACTGACGTGGACAAAGACGGGCGTTACGAGCTTGTACTTCGAGGTAAGCGAGGCGGCGAAGCCCCTCCTGCCCAAAGCTATACCATTCAACACGCCTTTGATACCAAAGCTACTGGCGATGACCGTTATTATATCAATGGCGAATTTTACGAGAGTTGGGATCAAATTCCAGATAAGTACAAAAAACCCTTCGCCCAAAAAGCAACTCCTAAGCAGGTAACAAGGCTCGAGTTTCAAGATAAATAATTAATTTTATTCGCCAATTAGTCAAAGATTGATCGTTGATTGTTAATCATATAAATCCGGCGTTGGGAGTGCTTCAAACACTATTTTTTGATGATTAATCAATTATATTTTTAACTCCTAATCCACATTTGTAACCCATAAATACACGCTTGCCTACTCAATAAAATGCTTAATCTCAACACAAAAATCGTCCTTTGCTGTGTCTTCATGCTACTTAGTGTAGCCTCCTCAGCCCAAGATCAGGTCAAAAAACTCACCTTTGCCTCCAGTATCTGGCCGCCCTTCACGGATGTAGAAGACAAAAAATCTTTCGCGATTGATCTCGTAAAAACCGCTCTGAATCGAGGTGGAGTTTGGATAGAAAATCAAATTACCGAGTTTGATGATGTCGTGGCTGGTATCCAAGAGGGAAAATATGACGGAAGTGCTGCCCTTTGGAAAAATGACGAAAGGGAAGAATTCTTGCTCTTCTCTGAGCCTTATCTACAAAATCAGCTCATCTTAGTCGGGAAAAGAGGAAGCGATGTAAGTGCAGAGTCCCTGGCAGAACTCAAAGGCAAACGTATCGCCATTGTAGCTACCTACGCTTATGGCGATTCGGTCAATCAAGCCGAAGAAGTTGTCTTCGTGGAAGGCAAAAACGATCAGGAAAACCTAGACCGTCTCCTGCAAGGGGAGGCTGATTATGTATTGGTAGACGCCCTATTGATTCAATATTTGCTAAGATATCAAGAAAAAGAAGTAGCTAAATATTTAGCTCTAGGCACGAACCCAATCGTGTATCGCTCTCTCCATCTTGGGATTCGCAAAGACATTCCAGGTGCCAGCCAACTCATTGAAGAGTTTAATAAACAGATTCTTAAAATGATCGCCGATGGTAGTTACAATCGAGTCTTAAAACTCAATTGGATCAGAGCAGATATAGACGGTGATGGCTTGATGGAACTGGTATTGGAGGGGAAAAACGCCGGAATGGCCGCCCCCAGCAATAGCTACCTGCTCGCTTCGCCCGGCGCGAATGCTACTCCCCAAGGGCCTTATGATCGCTACTATATCAATGGTAAATTTTACGAGGGTTGGGATAAAGTCCCCAATAAATACAAAAAACCCTATCTCAAGGATGAACAACTGAGTCAGTCGGAATTACTAAAATTCTCCTTCTAAGGATGATAACCGCTGGCTCTCGATAGGTAATTACTAGCTTAAAGTACTGACTATTATACACTTAGAACTTATAATTCGTTCCCAAGAATAGCCCTAGATACTCGTACGATTGTGTCGTTTGGCCATTTCGTGTACTTAGCTCCCCAGTTCCTTCTCCATAGGAATAAAAGAAGCCCAGCGTGGTATCAACGTGCTTCGTGAGCACCTTCACCCCAGTAAAACCCGCCCAAAAATCCTGACCCACGTTTCCGACTTCCTCCTCCTTCACGGAAGGGGTGTAAGAACCTCCCGCGTGTAGGGAGAAATTTTTTCTTTTTCCCAAAAAATACTCTATCCCACCACTTACCCGAAAATTACCCTTGACCTGCTCCTCGAAAGGAAGCCTCGGGTCGTCATAGACTTGATAACTTTGTCCAAATCCATAACTAACATCAAAAGCAAAGAGTAGCTTTTGCTCAGCCAAATAGCTAATCCCCAAGCGTACATCCCAAGGCGTTCTAAATCTGGCTTTCACATCTGAGATATCGGTTTCACTGCTTTCTACCTCTTCTAGACCCGCGAAATTAGAAAAATTATAATCGTAAAAATCTCCCTTTCCAAATAGATAAATACTCGGCACGGCTACTCTTAGCCCAAAATTCCATTTTTCCCACCTGCGTTGCAAACCCAAGATAGTCAATAAGTTAACCGGAGTTACTTTTTGCCGTCTCGTAGATTGTAAAAGAAAATCAGGACTCCCAATAATGGTTCCCCTCAGGTCTATGGTAGAGAGATACTTGTAAGCTTGCCCGTAAACAGAGATGCCCAAAGACCAATCTTCACCGAGTGAGCGAGCGGCCGAAAAGCCTATTAAAAGCATGCGCTCTTGATAATTCTGAATCATTTTAAGCTTAGTCTCGACGTCTTCTAGGGGAATATTCCAATCTCGGGTTCCCTCGAAAGTAAATTCAACCGGAATCAAAGCCGAAAAGGCCAAATGCCAATCCCTGAACTGGCGCACGCTCACAGCACTGGTCGGTATAGAACGATAACCACTCCCTTCGTAATCAAGCGGTACTCCCTCGATGATCGCCACTGGGTTTGCTTTGAATTGAAAACGCATGTAGGCCGATCCTGAAAGTGAGAAAGATCGCCCCTTTAACATAGTCAGTGCTGCTGGATTGTAAAACACGGCTCCCGTAGATTTCAAGCCCCCCGCCCCAGTATTTGCCATCAACGCTTCTTTATCGCCCAAGGGGAGAATATTTGGGTTATAAGCACTTTGCCCCGAAACCGCAGAATAGAAAAAAGAACAAAATAATAGGATAATCCCCGAAAGTAAATTTTTGGCTGGCATAAAATAATTTTTTGATTCTGAATAATTTTTATGGAAGAAAAATGCTTGGAAGTGGTCTAAGGTTCTACCCGAAAGATGCCCCCTCTATTTTCATTCTGCAAAATAGTGAATGCCTATGAATTCAGAACCAAAATGATATTATCTTACTATGACGAGGCACTTGAAAACCAAGTGCTAAAAATTCAGTAAGACAATTAATAAATAAAGACAACTTCCTTGAACCCATAATACTTTACTCCTTCTGCTTCTTCCAGCATCAGACGCCCATCTGGAGCCACGCCTTTTAGTGTTGCCTCGAAAAATTGTCCGTCCCGATTTCTGTATAGTCCCTTCTGCTGATAGCGAAATAATCGCTCGAGGTAAGCTTGGTCTAGCTGTTCCTTTTTTCCTTGCTTTAGTAAAATATAATTTTCCTCCACACGACTTAGTAATTCAGGTATTAGAGAATACAAATTATAATCTCGATTTGTGAAACTTTTGAGTGATGAAGCCTGAGGATAGGCAAAGTGCTCCTGATTGATGTTAATACCGATACCGACGACCGATTTTTCCAGACTTTGGCCTCGGATTACGTTTTCAATGAGGATACCGCCTAGTTTCTTCTCTTGATTGAGTATATCATTTGGCCATTTGATTCGTAAAGATTTACCTAAGTAAGGACGTAAAAAATCATAAACTGCAACCGAGACGACTTTATTGAGCGCAAATTGTTCTTCTATGGGAAGGAAGTGCGGCTGCAGGATCACCGAAAGCGTAATGTTCTCGTAAGGGTTTGCTTCCCAGCGGTTTCCTCGCTGCCCTCTTCCCGCGGTTTGGTGAAAGGTGAGTACAGTCGTACCCTCGGGATGATGATCAGATTCTTTCAAATCCATCGCGTATTGGTTGGTAGACTGACAACTTGGCAGATTTATAAGATTCTGCCCGATAAATGATGTATTGATTATAAGTTTATGCAATTTTTTTTTGTATTTTTACATATTAATGGCGAATCAAAGAATGAATATAGCGAAATCAAAGCTAGAATCAAAGGAGCTGAGTAAGGTGGTCGCCTTGGGTATGTTGGAAAAAAAGGGAGAAGATATCGTCATACTCGATTTAAGAACCATTCCTCAATCTGTGGCCGATTTTTTTGTTATCTGCTCGGGTAATTCTGTAAATCAAGTAGATGCGATCACTGATTCCGTAGAAGAAATGGTTTATAAGAAAACATTAGAGCAACCTTGGCGTAAAGAAGGAAAAGAAAACAGGGAATGGATTTTGTTAGACTACGTCAACGTCGTTGTCCACATCTTCCGCAAAGATCGGCGAGAATTTTATGCCCTTGAAGACTTATGGGGCGATGCAGAAATTACACACGTCGATACTGATTTTCAAGCCTGAAACAAAGCCTTTGAGAATTGTGTTTCTCACTAAATACCACCCTTAATTATTGAATAAGTATTTAAGCCTTTATAAATAAAATGAGCGAAAAGCCTAATAGTAACAAAAACAAGAAAAATCTGCTGCCTAATAAACCCCCGCAGAGAACTGGCTATCAATTTTGGCTAATTGTTACGCTAGTGATTCTCATCATTGGGGTTACTTATTTTAGCAAGATGAATTCAGCAGTGGAGACCACTCAGCGTAATTTCAACGAAATGGTTCGTGAGCGTGATGTCAAAGAAGTGGTTCTCGTCAATAAAGAATTGGTAGAAATTACTCTCAAAGAAGAGGCTCTCAATAAAAAGACTTATCGAGATCAACTCCTACATCAAAGATCTCCCCTTTCTATTCAGCAAGGACCGCATTTTAAGTTCCGTGTGGCTTCACCCGAAACTTTTGTCAAAAACTTTGAGGAAGCCCAAGCCAATATCCCCGAAGATGAACGCCTCGGCTACAAAGTAGACCAACGTTCAGACTTTACGGGATTCATCCTCAACTGGGGAATTTTAATTCTGATGCTCTTCGGGCTTTGGTTTTTGATGCGCAGAATGACGGGAGCCGCTGGCCCAGGAGGGCAGATTTTTAACATTGGTAAATCACGTGCCGCCCTCTTCGATGCAGAAAATAAAGTAAAAATCACTTTCAACGATGTGGCTGGCCTAGACGAAGCCAAGGAAGAAATTAAAGAAATTGTAGAATTCTTGAAGAATCCTTCCAAGTTTACCAATCTCGGGGGTAAAATTCCCAAAGGAGCACTCTTGGTTGGCCCTCCCGGTACAGGTAAGACGCTCTTAGCCAAAGCCGTAGCGGGTGAAGCTGGCGTTCCTTTCTTTACGCTCTCTGGTTCAGACTTTGTAGAGATGTTCGTAGGAGTAGGAGCCGCACGCGTAAGAGATTTATTCAAGCAAGCCAAAGAAAAAGCACCTTGTATCGTCTTTATTGATGAAATTGATGCCATCGGGCGTTCCCGAGGCCGTGGTCAAATGCCTGGCTCGAATGATGAACGCGAAAATACCCTCAACTCGCTCCTCGTGGAGATGGACGGATTTTCTACTGATTCTGGTGTGATTATCTTGGCCGCCACCAACCGACCCGACGTTTTGGACTCGGCTCTGATGCGCCCCGGACGATTTGACCGACAAATCAGTATTGACAAGCCAGACATCGTGGGTCGTGAAGCGATTTTCAAGGTACATATGAAGCCCTTGAAACTATCCAATGATGTGGATGCTAAAGATTTAGCCGCACAAACGCCTGGCTTTGCCGGAGCCGAAATCGCCAACGTGTGTAATGAAGCAGCCCTGATCGCAGCCCGAAAAAATAAGAAAGCCGTGGATATGCAAGATTTCCAAGACGCTATCGACCGTGTGATTGGTGGTTTGGAGAAGAAAAACAAGTTGATCCAACCCGATGAGAAAAAAACCGTGGCTTACCACGAATCTGGACACGCCGTAGCCGGATGGTTCTTGGAGCACGCCGATCCCTTGGTCAAAGTAAGTATCGTGCCCCGTGGAGTAGCTGCCTTGGGCTACGCGCAATATCTCCCCAAAGAGCGTTTCCTCCACACCAAAGAACAAATGATGGACGAGATGTGCATGACCTTAGGAGGTAGAGCAGCCGAAGAAATCGTTTTTGGGAAAATCTCTACGGGAGCCCTGAGCGATTTGGAGCGCATTACCAAGATGGCTTACGGAATGGTGACGATCTACGGGATGAACGATAAAATAGGGAACATCTCTTTTTATGATTCTAAGCAATCTGAGTATTCATTTACCAAACCCTATTCCGAAGCCACCGCCAAGATCATTGATGAAGAAGTGAAAAGAATCATAGATGATTGCTACACCCGCACCAAAAATCTTCTAATCGATAAGCGAGAAGAATTAGAGATCATCGCACAAGAACTGCTTTCTAAGGAGATTCTCTTCCAAAATGATTTGGAGCGCTTGATTGGCAAACGACCTTTTGATACACAAACCACTTATCAAGCTTATACCAACCCGAACGGTAATGGCAAAGTGGTAGAAAAAGAAGATATTCCCACCGAGAATGGAGAGGCTACTCCTGAACCGCCCATGGGCGGTATGGACCAAATGAACGAAGAAAAAGCAGCCAAGAGTAACGATTAGTATTACCTCGGATGACCGCTCGTGAAAATATTCTCAGCCGAATCAGAGAAGCTCTAGAAAAATCAGGCCAAGACACCCTGTCTAAGCCTGATTTTTCTATGAATAACTTTCTTATCAAAGAAGAACATCCAGAGGTTATTTTTGCGGAAAATTTTAAAGCTAATCAAGGAGATTTCTTTTACTGCGAATCTGTGGAGGATTTCTTGGCTGATCTCAAGCTTTTTTTGAAAGAGAAAGCCATTCAAGAAATTTTTGTGGAAAATGACTTTCTGCAAGAGCTTTTAAAGTACGCTAGGATTGATTTTCATACCCAACCCACCCCCCAAGTCAAGCTAGAAGCAGGGCTTACACTCTGCGAAGGCTTGGTGGCTCGCACGGGAAGTATTTTATTTTCTACCAGACAGACTGAGCAGGCCACCTCGGCTTTTTACTCCCCTATTCATATCATTCTTGCTTTTTCTTCCCAACTCGTGTTGCATTTGGATCAAGCTTGGCCGCTTATTCTACAAAAATATGGGAATCATCTTCCTTCTGTGCTATCTTTGGTCAGCGGAATAAGCCCCTCCCCCAATCCTACCTACCAAGTGGGGGGGCCACGTGAAATTGTTTTATTTTTAGTAGATGACCTCAGCGAAAATACACCGGATACAGACGAATAAGAAAGTTTATTTTGCCTCAGATTTTCATCTAGGTGCTCCCAATCACGCCCAAAGCCTACTCAGGGAAAAGAAGATTGTCAGATGGTTAGATGAAATCAAGCCTCAGGCAGCATGTATCTTCTTGGTAGGAGATATTTTTGATTTCTGGTTCGAGTACCGACACGCGATTCCCAAAGGATTTATTCGTTTTCAAGGAAAATTAGCAGAACTGACCGACCAAGGCATTCAAGTAATCTTTTTTGTAGGTAACCACGACATGTGGATGTTTGATTATTTTACCCAAGAATTAGGCATTCCCATTTACCAGCATCCACAAGAATGGCTGATTAATGATAAAAAATTTATGATCGGCCACGGAGACGGCCTCGGCCCTGGAGATCATACTTACAAGATTCTAAAAAAAATCTTTCGCAATAAAGTTTGTCAATGGCTATTTGCGCGTTTGCACCCGAATCTGGGCATGGGGGTGGCGCAATATCTCTCGCGTCGTAGCCGCGCCAAGAAAATTAAGCTCAAAACCGATGAGAAATTCTTAGGAGAAGAAGAATGGCTCCTGCAATATTGTCGTCGTAAAGAGCAAGAGACCCATCATGATTTTTACATATTTGGGCATCGGCATTTACCCTTGGATATTCCCATCAATGAACACAGTCGTTATGTCAATATTGGTGAGTGGATCAATCAATATACGTATGCTTACCTCGAGGGAGAAAATCTGCATCTTTGCCAATTTGAAGATGAGAAAGTTTGCTAAAAATTACTTCCTGAGGCTCAAGTTTAACTTCTTATGGAGATGAAAAAAATCTTTTTACCTTGCTTCTTGCTGATCTTTTTTTGCGAAAGCAGTTTGTTAGCGCAGCAGCTCGTGGAGATCAACAAAACTCGTATCGAGAAGCCGCTGGCAATTTCTGTGGATAAAAAGGCGGCTCTGTTTATCGCCGACCAACAGGGCAATATCAACAAATACGATAGTTTAGGGAATTTAGAGCTCAATTTTTCACCCCAACGGATCAGAGAGGCCGATGGCTTAGAAGCTTGGCTGACTTTGCGGATATTTGTTTTCTATCAGGATTTTCAAGAATACACTCTGCTCGACCGTTTTCTGAATCCCAAGGCCGATGAGGCTTATCGTTTTAATTCTCCACAAATTGGTTTTGTGCAGGCAGCGAGTCTGGCGGCAGACAATGACATTTGGTTGTTTGATAATACAGACTTTAGTCTCAAAAAATACAACCCCCAAACCGAAAATATCAGTGTGAACACGGCTTTGGATTTGCTATTAAATCCAAGGCGTTACGAGATTAATTTTATCAGAGAATATCAAAATTTATTAATGGTCAATGACCCCAATTCTGGCATCTTGATTTTTGATAATCTGGGGAATTACAAAAAAACACTGCCTTACCTGCATCTGAAGTATATCGGGGTGCTGGCTAACGAAATCTGTGTTCTAAAAGAGCAAAAGCTAGAACTTTTTGACTTATATAGTTCCGCCATTCGGAGCATTCAACTTCCCACGGGTACGACTTGGCAATTTGCTACCTTACTGAGCCCCACTAAATTGGTCGCATTGAGCGATCAATCTCTGCATGTATTCCAAATAAATACAAGCGATTAGCAAAAGGATGAATATCTTTGATAAAAATTTATTTGCTATGCAAACACGCAAACTTTCCTATCTGTCTATCTTGCTCATCGGCTTGCTCTACGCTTGTGGCCAAAGCAATACCGTTCAAGACGAAAATACATCCCATTTATCCCAAGATACAACTATGCAAATCGTAAACGACATTCATACTTTCGCCCAACCTGACCAGGTGGTGATGAAGCATCTCAAACTGGATATTGAAGTGGACTTTGACCAGAAAATCATCAAGGGACGAGCCGACTTGGATATAGACAATAAAACGCAGGCCGAAGCATTGTTCCTAGATACCAAAAATCTTAAAATAGAAAAGGTAACCTTAGAGGGCAACGAACAAGAAGCTGAGTTTGATCTGGCTAAACCCTTTGAGCATCTAGGTTCTGCGCTCAAAATCAAGATCAAGCCCGAAACCAAACAGGTCAATATCTACTACGAAACCAGTCCAGAGGCAGAAGCTCTACAATGGCTTGCCCCTCAGCAAACGGCCGATACAACTCATCCCTTTTTATTTACCCAATCTCAGGCCATCTTGGCGCGTAGTTGGATACCCTGCCAAGACAGCCCGGGCATTCGCTTCAGCTACGAGGCCAAGGTCAAAGTACCTGCCGACCTGATGGCGGTGATGAGTGCCCAGAACCCTACCGAAAAAAATGAGGAAGGAATCTATGAATTTAAAATGCCTCAGCCCATCCCCGCCTATTTATTGGCACTCACGGTGGGCGATTTACGCTTTGAGGCCATCAACGAGCGCACGGGCGTTTACGCAGAACCTTCTGTGCTGAAACGAGCTACCTACGAGTTTGCCGAGCTACCCGAGATGTTGCAAGCCGCCGAAGATTTATACGGGCCTTATCGCTGGGAAAGATATGATTTGATCGTGTTGCCTCCTAGCTTCCCGTTTGGGGGTATGGAAAATCCTAGATTGACCTTTGCTACGCCGACCATTTTAGCGGGAGATCGCTCTTTAACTTCCTTGGTAGCACACGAATTAGCTCACTCTTGGTCAGGAAACTTGGTTACTAATGCTACATGGAATGACTTTTGGCTGAACGAAGGTTTTACTGTTTATTTCGAGAGAAGAATCATGGAATCACTCTACGGTGAGGACTATGCCGATATGCTGGAATATTTGGGTTATCAAGATTTGCAAAATACCTTGGATCGTCTAGGAAAAGACCACGCAGATACCCAACTAAAGCTAGACTTACAAGGCCGTAATCCTGACGATGGCGTTACCGATATTGCTTACGAAAAGGGCTATTTTCTACTCCGAACCATTGAGGAAGAAATAGGCCGAGCCAAAATGGATACTTTCCTGAGAGCTTATTTCGAGAAATTTGCCTTCGAGACTATGACCACGGAGCAGTTTATAGATTATATTCAAGAACAATTGCCCGAAGCCAAAAACGTAGGACTGTCCAACTGGATTTATAGCCCCAACTTACCCGACAACTGTGTAGCGGTAAAATCAGCACGCTTTGAGCAGGTGGCGACCGCCGTGCGCAACTGGCAGGAAGGGCAGCAACCCCAACAACTCAGTACTTTGAATTGGTCTAGCCACGAATGGTTGTACTTCTTACGTTCGCTTCCCGAAGAAATGACGCTTGCTCAAATGAAAGAACTAGATGAGGCTTTTCACTTCACTGATTCAGGCAATGCCGAAATACTGGCCGCTTGGCTAGGCATTGCAGTTCGCAATGATTATAAGGAAGCCTACCCCGCTTTGAGAAATTTCTTGGTGGAGGTAGGACGACGTAAATTTTTAGTACCTCTTTATAAAGCTTTGATTCAGAATGAAGAAGGGAAAAAATTAGCCCTCGAGATTTACAAAGAGGCCAGACCAAATTATCATTATGTATCTGTCAGTACCTTAGACGAGTTGCTAGGTTATAATGCCTGAAGCTAACCCCAACCTTCCAGACCTTAAGAACCTGGAAGGTTTTCTTTGCTTCCCTCGATCTTAAGTAAATAAGTTTTCTTTAAAGCCTCTCTTCGTGTAAATCGGTTGATAAATCGAGGCTTGAGGGTAGTAATATGAAAATCTGTGAAAGTATGCACAATTTCGTAGTCAATATTTCCTTCTTTGATGTCCGCCAAACCAGATGAAGTCGTAAAAACAAAACGATCCTCAGGATAAGGCTTTTGCAAAAACTCTAAACTCCAATTACCCAAGGTTTCCCCATAGTAGAAATCCACTGAGCGCTCGATCACTTGGTAGGTTCCCAAGGCACCATCGGGTTGAGTTTCCTTGAGATAATAAGCCAGCTTCGTTTCAGATTGATAGGGCATCAGTCTGGGATAAAACTCTCGATTCAAATAATAACCCACGGTCAAAATAGCCAACGCGGACGGAAAAAGCCATTTTGGAAAATCGTATCTATTTGCGCCAAAATAAAAATAGATCAACAGCCCCCAACTGAGTACATAAAGCAGGATAGTTTCTGGTGACATAAAAGAAGCCGTAAAAAAATAATGAAGCACTCCTAGCGCTACTAAAAACAATACGATCTGTAGCGCTTGCAAAAAATTAAAAGTAAGGCTTGCTGGACGCGCTTTTATCTTCAAAATCGCATCTGCGGTAAAAATCGCTAGCAAAGGATAAATATTGTTGAGATAATGAGGCAACTGGAATTTAGAAACAGAAAAAATCAAAAAGAGCGTGATAAAACCAAAAAAAGTATAATGCTCCGTCTGACTATTCCTTTGGAAAAGCTTTTTTACTTTTTGAAAAAGCGCATAATAAGCCAATAAAGCCCAGGGTGCAAAAGCCCAAAGCATGGTATGCACGAAGAAGAGTAATTCGCTTTGCCCTTTGATAGGACCTGAATTGGTAAAACGCCCCCACTGTGATTCCCACAAAAAAAACTGCACACCCGAAACTCCCGTCCTCCCGAACACTTCTTTCTCGGGATGCAAATCAAACTGAATGTAATAAGCAATCAAGGTCGGCAGCGTGAAAAATAAGGTAAGCACCAAAACGACTATCCACTGCCAGTGAAATATCTCCCGCCATTTCTGCTGATAAATGAGCGTGAGTCCAATCCCCGCTCCCACCGGAATGATGGTAAAAAGCCCCTTGGTCATCAGCAAAATTGCCAGCCCCAGACAACCCAGCACCAAATCTCCCCATCGCTTGTGCTCCATGTAGCAAGCCGCGTGGTAAAGCGAAAAGATGGTAAAGCCTAATAAAATCGCCTCCGCCCGTACGTCCGAATTAGAAATAATAATGTGCAAAGCCGTCATCAAGAGAATGACTGCCACCCAGGCCGTTTCTCGGTTATAAAATTTCAAGGCATAGCGATAGGTATACCAAACCCCCAACAGGAAAATCAGAAGCGACGGTAAGCGATAGGCAAAATTATTCACCCCAAAAATACGATAAGAAATCGCCGTGACCCAAAACTGAAAATGAGGCTTATCCAACCAATCCTGACCACGCAGGGTAATGCTTGCAAAATCACCGCTATCGTACATCTCCTTGGAAACCAAAGCATAGCTCGTGGCATCTGGTTCCATCAGGGTCAAAAACATACCTGTGGCATAGACCAGTATAGCCAATAAAACGGTTCCTTGGCTGGCTCTCTTAAAAAAGGAATAATTGCTCATATGAGTGCTTATCAGTTGTCAGTGGCTAGTCATCAGTTTTTTCGAGATGCTTATGACTAACACTCAAACTTTCGTGGCTTGACTAAGAGATACATGCAAGCATCTCGGCTGTTTTCTCTGTACCTCCGTGTCTCTGTGTTCTGTAAAACTAATCTTGTACTTCTACTACCATTTTGATTTCCACCGTGATATTTCCTGGTAGGGAAGCCATGCCCACGGCCGCGCGTGCGTGCTTGCCTTTTTCTCCAAAAACTTCCACCAGTAAATCCGAGCAGCCATTCACGACTTTGGGCTGATCATAAAAGTCGGGAGCCGAGTTGACCATGCCCGTTACTTCCACGATTTGCGTGACTTTGCTCAAATCTCCCACGGCATCCTTCAAAGTGGCCAAAAGACAAAGCCCCACTCGACGCGCCGCTTGATAGCCTTGCTCCACGGTCAGGTCTTGTCCTAGCTTGCCCGTGTCTACTTCGGTGCGTTCGCCACAGCTCCCGTGCCCGGCGAGGTAAATAAGATTCCCCGTGCGGACATACTTGCGATAATTGGCCACGGGTTTACTGGGTTCGGGTAGTTCTAAGTTAGCTGCCTCGAGGCGAGCTTCGGGGCTTTCTTGGGCAAGTATTTTAAGACTCAAAACAATAAGGCAGAAGGCAAAAAGATATTTCATACGATCAGTCATTTTAAGATATTTATCAAGTAGACGGCAATTTATATTTTGTTCAGCATTATCTCGGCAATCGCGTAAACAATTTCTTGACGAAAGTCTTCAGCAAAATCAGCATTCGCCAGCACCACTAGGCCGATTTTACGCGCTGGAATCATCATCAAGAAGCTTCTGAACCCCCGATCCCCGCCAAAATGCCCAACCGCTTTATATTGATCAAATTTATACAACTGAAAGCCCAGCCCGATGTAAGGGGCGAAAGAAGGACGAATCATTTGATGATAATAAGTATCAGGATTTTCCTCTAATGCTTGAAAAAACGCGATCATCCATCGGCTCAAATCCATCGCCGAGGCATTCAAAGTACTACTGGGAGCGTGCTCGCGCGTGTAAGGATACGTTTCGCGGACTTTGATTTGCTTGCCCACTTTGGTGTGTGGAGAAGTTCTCAGGGAATCGGGAATTTTGAAATAACGAAAATCACTATTTTTCATCCCGACTGGCTCGAGGATTTGACTTTTCACGTAATCTTCAAAAGTTATCTTCGTGGTTCGCGCTACCACCAAGCCCAGTAGTTCGTAAGCTAAATTACTGTAAGCATACTGTGTACCGGGCTCGCTCTTCAGTCTGAGGTTCAGGCTCATCACGTATTGCTCGAGGCTCTTCTCGGATTGGTTTTGATCTTTCCAGCGATAATTTTGCACGTCAGGTAGTCCGGAAGTATGATTGAGTAAATGTTGGAGGGTAATTTTTTGGCCTCTAGGATCATCCAAATGCAGGTCGGGTAAAATCGCTAATAGTCTTGTATCCAGTGATAGATTTCCGCTTTTCATCAATTCCAGAATGGCCGAGGCGGTGAAGAGTTTGCTCACCGAAGCAGTGTGAAAAACCGTTTGCGCCCTGACTGCCTTTGCCTGATTGATATCTCGAACCCCGTAGCCTCGTGTATAAATCAGGGAATCATTTTTTACAATCCCCACCGCCAGTCCGGGAATGTGGTATTGATTCATCGTACTTACTACGATAGAATCCACGATTCCCCGAAAATCAGAGACGGGTTGTTCGTAGCTCAGGTTTTGTCTAAAACTTTCTCTGGTACAAGCTCCAAACAAAAAGAGCGTCAGAAGGCTCAGGAGTAAATTTCTCATCGGGCTTCTTCTTCACGAAATAGCTTGGCATCGGCCACGAAGGGGCCAAAAGGCAGAATGGAAGCCAACATGGCTAGTCCCGTTTTGCCCCATTTCCAATTGTATTCAATCTTGGCTTGAATCACGTAAATGATATAAAATATGAACAAAAGACCATGAATCATTCCCACGACTTGTACTGCGCCGGGCATTCCCGCCAAGTATTTCAAGGGCATGGCGATTCCCAGCAAAATTAAAAAAGAAAGCCCTTCCAGAAAGCCGATCACTCTGAGGCGACCGAGAGTAGTTTTAAATAATTCTTGTAGCATAGGGCAAAGGTAGTATGGAGATGGGAGGATTGGAAGATGGAAGATTCGAAAATTTAGCATTGAACGAAAACCAATAACTCGGATTGCAGAGATAATACATCCGGGTCATCGTTTTATCCAAATAGCAGTTTTATTGACAATCCGTGATGATTCTCTGTAACTCCCGTGGAGATTCCGTTCCAGCTACATCGGAGCTGTAGGCTTTGTCGTAGCTGGGCAAGAGCTTTTGAGCAATGGCCTTAGCTTCGGCGCATTGACCAGCGACTGCTAGCAGACGAGCCCTATGATAGAGATACGATTCCTGAGTCCAACCCGCTTTGGAGGCAAACCACTTTTCGTATTTATTTACTTTTTCTTGTAATAAATCGTAATGCTCGAGGGCAAATGCCGCTTGCTGGTCTTTCACCCCATAACTAATTAAATAATCCAGGCTCCAAATCAAGTGATCCTTAGGAGAAGCTTCGGTTTTATCCAAAGTGATATAAGCAACCAATGCCTCGGCGGCTGCTTGGTAATCTTTTTTGGCCTTGTAATAATTATGTTTTACCAGCAAGGCATCTTCGGTGTAGAGTTTTTCTTGGGCTAGCTTTTCCGTGGCTTGCCATTTTTCCGCCTGTCCTTGCTCACCCAATTGAATTGCATATTCCTTGAGGGTTTGGTACCACTCGGTGTTGATTTCCGATGCCGCGTATTGCTTTTCATACTGATTGAGATAGGAAATGCTTTGGTCAAATTGCTTGGCACGATTAAGCACTTGCACTAGATTCGAGAAATCGGCAAAAGATTGATAAGATTCTTTAAATGCTTTTTCTTGTAATCGCGCGGCTTCCTCGGGTGTTTTGGGCTTGGCCTCGGCCAATTCTAATTTCAAAAACTTCATAAATGTATCGTGGTCCATACTTCCCGAGTAAACGGCTAATGGCTTTTGGTCGGGCGTTATCACCACGTAACTGGGTACGCCTTGAAAGCCATACTCGGCAAAGAGTTCGCCCCCGAAAGGTGTGTCAATGTCTATTTTCAAGGATACAAATTGCTGGCGGGCATAAGCCGTGATGTCGGCTTCGGCCAAAACTGTTTTACGCATTTGCTGGCAAGGCGCGCACCAAGTGGCCGTGAAGTTGATGAAAATATTTTTTTCCTCTTTTTGGGCAAGGGCCAAAGCCTCCTCGTAAGTGCCTTCAAAAAAATCAATGGCACTTAAGCGAAGACTCGAGCAGCAAATCATAGATACTAAAATAAAACTACTTAATGTTTTCATAGTCGTGAAATCGGGTGGAATCAATGAAGCTGCATGATACTAAAATTCCGGCTAAGATGGAAGAGATCTAAAACCCTCCGCGCCTACCCACGGCTGGGGCTTTCTCTCCAAAACTTTCCAAATTTCCCCATTTTATCCTAAATTAGAAGTTCAACTGATCGCCAAAACCATGACTCGCTACCCGCTCCTGAACGCCCTAGAAAGCCAGTATTATTATGATAATCTCTACTTTATCGCCCATAATCCAAGTTTAGATTTTCGGGAGAAGCTCAAACAAAGCAATTTCACCTTTCTTTCCGTGGTCAATACGCTCACCGAGCAAAAAGAAAAACAAATTTTCACGGGTTGGTTCGCCAAAATTAACTTTATCGCCCAGGCTTACGGGCTAGATGCACGAAAAGAGGCTGAATTACAATCTCTCCGCCGCTTGCTCAAAAAATCCGTCTCTTGGTCAGGCTTTCGCCCCGAGGAACGAACTTATTTGGCCGCGCTCAAAATCTTGGCCGAGTTGGTGGAACAATTTTCTGAAAACGATATTCCAGCCGCGCTTAAAGCTTACTACGAGGGAATCGAGTTACCAACCTTGGTTTTCAAGGAAGAACCCCGAGAAACCATCGAGTATCTCTATGCTACCATCTTGGAGAAGGGACAGATCGAGTACGACAACCGCGAACGAGGGCAAATCGAGCTTCAATGCGAAACCGAGGAATTTGGCCTCATTCGGGTCAAAGTACAGGATCAACATTATTTCAATGCCGCTTCGGGCAAAGTCTTTCGTAAGTACATGCTCAGCTTGCATTGCGCCCAATTGATCCATCCTTACCAAACCATCTGCCTCACGCATCTGGAGCAAATCGAGGAAGATTACTTTGCCTCAACGGGGCAAACGCTTCTGATTGCCAGCCCTGATTATTTGGTAGATGCTACCACGATTTCGCAATGTTTCTTGGGTGGCACGGCTTCCCCTTATTTGTATTTACTGGAGAAACTAAGCTTTTTCCAAGGAAATGAGCACACTTTTGCTGGAAAATTAATCAACGACTTGCTCGATTATTATATAGAACATCCCGAGGCGGATTTTGAGGGAGCCTTTCGGCAAATTTTTGGACAGACCCAATTGGAAGCCGCTCTTTTGGAATTGGATCGAGGCAAACTCTCAGAGATTTATTATAAAATCAAGCCTCAGTTTCTTAATATCCAAAAAGTGCTCAAAGATTTCTTAGAATTAGAAGAAACCGAAACCAAGAAAATCAACACCACGGAACCCACTTTCATTTCCGGGAAATATGGCCTACAGGGTCGCCTCGATGTACTGGTAGAATATGAAGATCAACTTTCTCGTAAGGACATTCTAGAGCTCAAGGGAACGGCCTTTCCGTCTCCCCAACTCAACATCGCCCGCAGAGATCATCTGGTGCAAGTGGCTTGCTATAATCTACTCACAGACAGCACCTTTCCCGGTCGTCAGGGCGTGAGCGCGATTCTCTATTCCAAAGATGAACAAACGCCCCTTCGAGACTGTGGCAAGCTCAATTTCCAAGAGCAAGATGCCACTTGGATTCGCAATTGCATCGTCTATATAGATCGGCAGATTGCTAAAGGCCTGCCAGATTTCTACGATATTTTTATTCGTAAATTGAGTCAATTGAACCTACCTTTTTACAAGCAAGATGCCGTAAGAAATTTTATCAAAAATTGGCAAGAAGCACGCCCCTTGGATAAAATTTACTTTGCCGAGTTCATGGGTCTGATCGCCCGTGAGCGGCAAGTGGCGAAGGTGGGCGGGGTATCGGGGCAGGAACCAAGTCAGGGCTATGCCAGCTTATGGCGCAATTCTGTGAGCGAAAAGCTGGAAAGTTTCAGCTTACTGAGCCATTTAAAATTAGAAAAACTAGATATTCGAAAATCCGAAATTAGCTTTTCTCGTCCCGAAAGTGCTACCGAGGTAACTGCTTTTCGCCAAGGCGACATCATGGTGCTCTACCCCATGGAAAAGGAAGACCTGCTCGAGCCCGACCGCTATCCACTGCTCAAGGGACATATTTTGGAAATTCATCCCCATTCCCTGAAGGTCAAAATTTGGAACAAGTCGCTGGACGAACGCTATTTTTATAAATATCCACGCTGGGCGGTTGAACCAAATTTAATGGAAAGTAGCTACGACCATCAATTTGCTTCTTTGGCCGCGTTTCTTAGCTTTCCCGAGGAGAAGAGGGAGCTTTTCTTGGGGCAAAGAACGCCTCGCTTTGCCGAAGATTTTCAAGTGGACTATCGTTCGGTTTTGAGTGAAGAGCAAAATCAAATTCTCAATCAGGCCTTGGCGGCTCAGGATTACTTTCTACTACAAGGCCCTCCCGGCACGGGAAAGACTTCCAAAATGCTCCGCTCCATGGTAGATTACTTGTACAATCATACCCGAGAAACGGTCGTGCTGCTGGCCTTTACCAATCGAGCCACGGATGAGATTTGCCAAAAAATCGGGGAAATTTGCCATCATCAATTTATCCGTCTGGGTAATATTCAGGAAGATCACGCTTTCCGTGCCCAGAGCTTGAAGGAGGAAAAAGACCTCGCCAAAATTCGGGAAAAGCTGGAGCATGCCCGGATTTTTGTCTCCACGGTTTCTTCTTTTTACAACAATATGCACCTGATTAAAGACCACGACACGGTGATCGTGGATGAGGCTTCGCAATTACTAGAGCCGGCTTTGTGTGGGATTTTACCGCGCTTTCGGCGTTTTATTCTGATTGGCGACGAAAAGCAATTGCCCGCCGTGGTTACCCAGCCTGCGCGTTTTTGCCAGACCGAACAGGAGCCTTTGCACGAGGTAGGCATTCGGGATTTGAGCGTTTCGGTCTTCGAGCGTTTGTTAAATAATGCCCAGCAAAAAGGTTGGCATCGAGTTTACAACATGTTGAGCACTCAATTTCGCACGCACGAGGCCATTGCCCAGTTTATCAGTCAGGAATTTTATAAAAAGCTAAAAGTAGGAGCCGATTTCCAGCGAGCTGATTGGAGAATTTTTGATCCTCACTCCAAGGATGTAGATGAAAGTCTCTTGGCTAATTCACGGCTACTTTTTATTCCCAGTAATCTGGAAGAAAACATCAAGTTCCATCGGGGAGAAGCGAAGCGAGTAGCACAGCTATTGAGCTGTATCCGACGCATTTACCAACAAAAAAATGCCTTCGGAGCCGAAACCGTGGGCGTAATCACGCCCTATCGTGCCCAGATTGCCGAGATTTACAAGCTACTCGATGAGGAACTTCGAGAGCTAGTTACCGTGGACACGGTGGAGCGATACCAAGGAAGTGAGCGAGAAATTATCATTCTCTCCTTGGCGGCCAATCACCCCGCCCTGATGAAAAATCTGCAATCGTTTAACGCCGACCACAGCGTGGATAAAAAACTCAACGTGGCTCTTAGCCGTGCCAAAGAACAATTAATCCTCTTGGGTAATCCTGATATTTTGCGAGAGGGCTTGTATTACAGCAAGTTACTAGATTATATTTCCGAACAAGTCGCTTACAAAAAAGTAAATTGATGAAAAAACTCGTTCCTTATCTACTGATTTTGATCGCGATCGCTATGATTATTATTGCTTTCGTGGCAAAAATTTTACCCCCAGGATTGACTGGACTGGGCTTTATCCTGATTGCCATTTATTTTTTGATGAATGAATAATTTTATCCAATTACTGGCTACAAAGAGGCGTTTTGTGAAAGCTTCTGCATTTGATGGATTTTTTAGGTCTAAATCCAGAAAATCAAGATATTAGATGCGTATTAGTGGCATTCACCAAACTTTTTATTAGCTTAATTACACTATTAAATAGACACATTTCTCAATTTAAATCTCATTCTATGAAAGCTTTATTAATCTTTATATACTTCTGTTTTCTGACTTTGGCTCTACAAGCTCAGGGAAAAATAACCCTCCGTGGTGATAAGAATGATCCCAAACTCATTAATAAAAAGAAAATGCTGGAAGACGAGGGCTTTACCGTGGAAATTTTGCCCGAAAAAACTGAAGAAGATACCGATGATGTCCTGGGCGACGAAAACTTCATCGAGAAGCACACCGACCAGACGCTTCCTCCTTTTGAACTCACGGATATCGAGGGCAACAAAATTTCCTCTCAGGAGTTGAAGGGTAAATTGGTTCATATCAACTTCTGGAGCGTAACCTGCAAGCCCTGCATTCAAGAATTTCCCGAACTAAACGATTTGAAAGAAAAATACTCATCCGAAGATTTTGTCTTCCTCGCCTTTGCTCCCGAATCCAAGGCCAAGGTTAAGAAAATATTGGACAAACATCCCTTGCATTATCGCATCATTAGCGACGCTCAGGCGTATTACGAAGAGTTAGGCATTGATGGTTATCCTAAAAATTTCTTTGTCAATCGAGCAGGGAAAATCATCAAAGTCATGGACGGAACCCGATTTAAGATGATCATGAAAAATGGCGAATCAAAGATGATTCCTGATAATTTTGAGCGATACGATGAGGTTTTGGCAGAAATGAAGTAAGATTGAACTCCAAATAAGTGTCCAATTTTTGAGGAAGAGGACAGTGCTTATAACAGTCGCTACCAACCAACATAAACTCGACTTGACCTACTTAAAAACATAGACAGTAGTTGTGGTTGTGGAATTGTAAGAAGAAATTTCTTAGCTATTTACTGTTAGTAAATGTTGAATAATTCTCGCTCTTTCTACCTCAGAAAACTCGCTTCCGTGCATCATTTCAAAGCGTTTGGCTATAATTTGGCGGTGAGAAAACGTAGGATTTTGCTTCCTGACAAGTTGGTAAGCCATATCATAGCTGGTCTTCATCATGGCCAGAGTCATGTGGAGCTTCTCAGCATTGGTTTTTTGAGCATTGATTTCAAATTGTTTTTTTAAAATAAAATCAGGGGTATCTTTCATCTCGCTTAAATATTAAAATCGATGGAAAAGGTCTTGAGTTGGAGTTGCTGAATCCAAGTTAATAAATAGCTTCTATCTAAGTCAGGATTCAAAAGAAGTTGATGAATATCTTCTATTTGTCTTTCGCTTTGCAGCTCTTGAATCCAGCGCAGTTTGGCAATGATGAGGTCTTCCAAGGAAATTACCCAGAACTGAGCCTCATCACCTTCCTCCAAACTTAAAGACTGTTTTCTCTCAAAAGCTAAAAAATCGTATTCACTATTTTTTCTCAGGATAAAATCCACTTTAATGCCAGTGTCATTATCGATGAAATTAAACATTGAATTGTAACGAATAGCTTCCTCAATGCTTGGCGCATAGCAGTAGAATGAATCTTGAAAGGCTTCAACGAGTTTTTCCACATCTCCCCGATTCAATTCAATCACTAAATCAATATCCTTGGTTGTTCTTTGAATGGTATAGAAACCCATAGCTAAACTCCCCGAAAGCATGTAAGGAATTTGTAGCTTGCCTATTTCGTTAGTTATTTGTTTGAGTAATTCAATCACTACCCGCAAAGATACAAATTTAACCGCAGGGAGCTACCGTGAGCCAGTAAAACAGTACCAGAAGCGTAGGAAAAACAAGGTATTATGCTGTCGTATCTCCACCTTGTTTTCCGAAGCGAGGTCTCACTCTAGTCTGAGCGTCTCGCTAAGCTGTCCGGTTTAGCGGAAATGAGTGCTTTATCTGTTTAACTCTTGCCTAAAAGTTGAGGGCAGGGAGATAGAACCTAAGACGCTTTGGGTGAGACCCAAAAAATTCATTCCAAAGCCCGCCGACCGATGTGAGACCCAAAAAATTCATTAATCCTCGGTTTTGGCAGAAATGAAGTAAGATTGAACTCCCAAGTCTGTCCCCCGACTTTGAGTATATAATCAAGGTCAGGGGATAGCTCAGGGATTGTACTGAAGTTTCATTGCTACTAATTACCCGCCAAATTCTCTCTTACAATCGCCCGATAGGCCAAGTTCTGCACCCGCCGGCGAATATGCTCCGTGATGAGTTTGCGATTATCTACCGAAGGATAAATGCGGTTGGAGAGAAAAACCATCAGCAGATCTTCGTTGGGGTCAGCCCAAAGCACACAGCCCGTAAAGCCCGAATGCCCAAAGGAGCGATCCGAGGCAAAGTCAGAGATATAGGAGAAAGCATCTTGGTCAGGACGATCCCAGCCCAAACCCCGACGGTTCATCGGGTAATGACTCCGTGTGAAAGTATCAATGGTTGCTTCTAGCAAATAGCGACGATTGCCATAATGTCCGCCGTTCAAGTACATTTGGAGGAATTTGGCTAGGTCATTGGCGGTGCTGAATAAGCCCGCGTGTCCACCCACGCCTCCGAGCATGGCGGCTCCTTGGTCGTGTACTGTGCCTTGTACGAGTTGCTGGCGAAAATACGTATCTTTTTCGGTGGGAGGAATCTGGCTGAGATCAAATTTTTCTAGCGGGTTAAAAGTCGTCAGATACATCCCTAGTGGCGTGTAGTATCGCCTTTGCAAGAAATCTTCAATCGGCTCTTCTAGCAAATGCTCTGCTAATCTTTTCATCACGTAAAAGCTCAAATCGCTGTATTCGTATTCATAAAACTCTTGTTTCTCTTCCTTTTCAGACATTTTAGAATCCAGCGTCCATCGCCAAAGCGTATCTTCCAGATTGGGCATCGTGTAAATGCCTTGAGCAACCTGTTCGGTGAATTTTTCATTTTCAGTCCGGCTATAATAACGTGGATCAAGCACTTTATTTTTCAGCACGGTTCTGTCCCAGTAAGGAAGATAGGGAACCAGCCCAGCTTGGTGAGTCAGCACCTCGCGTATGGTGATGTCGGCTTTGTTCGTCCCCTGCATTTCCTCCAAATATTCAGAAACCTTGGTATCCAGATCAATTTTACCTTGATTATACAGATAAGTAATTGCTTGCAAAGTAGCAGTTACTTTGGTAATAGAAGCTACGTCGTAAAGGGTTTGTGGGTGAATGTTTTTTTTCTTGCTATAAGTCTGATAACCATAGGCTTGATGCCAAACTACTTTGCCTTTGCGAGCAATCAAAACCTGACAGCCGGGCATGGCTCGCTGGCGAATCGCGCCCTGGACAAGCGCATCTATGCGAGCTAGAGTATCACTGCGCATCCCTACTTCTTCGGGCGAGCCATAGCTGAGGCGCGAAAGAAAAGGCGTTTCCAGCCCCGTGCCTGCCGCAAATACTCCCGACGAAACGGGCAATTTCCCTTTGGCTGACAAAGCTCCAAAAAGCACTTGCGGAGCCAGCCTCAAAGTGCTGGGCTTGTCTTCGTAAGCCACCAAGATATTAGGAATTTTAGCAAAAAACTTCAAGACATAGGGCGAACCAAAAACGACCAGTACTACCCGAGTTTCTTGGGCTAAATCTTGGATAAATTTTCGTTTTGCTGGGGTTAGGCCGAAATTTTCCTTGCTCTTGCGGTTCATACCTTGCAAGGCCACCACTACCATTTTCTTGTCTTTGAGTTTGGCTAAATTTTGCTGATAAATGTAAGCATTTGCCCCCTGCGGAATTTGAAAATGCTCAAACTTGGCGTAGTGATCTAAATTAGATTGAAAAGCGTTTTTGGCCTTCACGCCCAAGGCCACCGAAGCAAAATCCTGCGCTCTGATGTCTTCAAAAGGCAGTAGATCATCTTCATTTTTGACCAAAGTAAATGCTTTTTCATACAATTGATCCCGCAAAACTCGCACACGCGGGGAGTTCAAGTCTTGGGATAATTTTTTTAGGGAAATGGGCTGGTAATCGTGCAAGCCCGCGAAGTATTTGGCTCTGAGTACTTTCTTGACCTTGGCGTCAATCATCTCCCAGGTCAGCCGTTTTTGGGCGAGGGCACGGACAATGGCTTGGTAGGCCGTAGGAATGCTCTCGGGGAGCAATAGAATGTCATTTCCTGCCAATAAAGATAGCACGCTGATTTCTCCAGGTTGGAAGTATTTGGTCACGCCTTTCATCTCCAGAGCATCTGTAAAAACCAAACCCTCGAAGCCCAATTGCTCTTGCAAAACCTCTGAAACGACTTGAGGCGAAAGCGTGGTCGGGCGATTGGGCGTACTATCGTAAGCCGGAATCCGCAAGTGAGCGACCATTGTACTCATCAGGCCCTCCTCGATCAATCTCTGAAAAGGATATAATTCCAGTTCTTCCAGGCGGCTTTTAGGGTGGTTGATCGTGGGCAAAGTATAATGCGAATCTTGATCTGTATCCCCATGACCGGGGAAGTGCTTGGCGTTGGCAATCAGGCCGTGATCTTGCATGCCAAGCATATAAGCAATGCCTTTGCGAGCCACATTTTCCTTGTCTTCCCCAAAAGAGCGATCCCCGATTACTGGATTTCGGGGATTATTGTTTACGTCTACCACTGGGGCAAAATTCACGTGAATACCGACTCTCCGAAATTGATAGGCCACTTCTTTGCCCATTTCGTAAATCAACGAATCATCTTGGATTGCGCCCAAGGTCATTTGTCTCGGGAAATGAATGGTGCTATCGAGGCGCATGCCCAGGCCCCACTCTCCATCAATGGCAACGAGCAGGGGAATACGGGCTCGTTTTTGGTATCGATTCGTGAGCTTCGCCTGACGATAAGGCCCGCCTTGGAAAAAAGTCAAACCCCCTACTTTGTATTCTCGGATCAACTTTTCTACCTCCTGGTGATGCGCTTCGTTGAGGTTAGAGTGGGCACGAATGGAAAAAAGCTGACCAATTTTTTCACGTTCGGTCAAGGTATTAAACACACTGTCTACCCAAGCCGCTTGCATTCTACGGTAGGCCATCTCTCCATTTTTATCCTGAAAATATGCATTCAAAAATAAAGAAGCAATCATCATCAGCATAAAGAGTAAAAAGGTGGCCTTGGCCAACGAGAATTTGAATACTTTTCTTGGCATATTGGGTTTTTTTGTGTAATATAGGTTGTAAATTTACGTAAATAAAAAGATAGGAAAATGCGTTTACCCTCCTTGACAAAAATACCAAAATACAAGCGATTTAGCTACCAACCTCGCCATTTTGATCCTGCTCAGGAAGAATTGCAAGAACGTGTTCAACGCATAGAAGCCGAGGTAAAAGCTGAGAAAGAAGGCAAGCCCGTGCTGGCAGAAGGACATCACGCTTCCCGTATTTCTCGTGCTTTTCGAGAAGGCCGAAGTAAACCTGCTCCTTTTATGAGTTTTACTTCCAAAACCGCCTTCTTGCGATTGTCCATCATCACGATACTGGTATTGACAGGTTACTTATGGTTAGAATACGGAGATCGCTTTGATGAGTTACTGGCAAATCTAATGCCTCGTTCTCCTTACATGACGATTGCGATCCTCTTGGGGGTTTATGTGATTTATAAAGCGTATCGAGTCGTTAAACGAAATTAACACACACACGAAAAGCCGAAAATACTCAATAATCTCATGGGAGATATTATCCAGTTACTGCCTGACTCGATTGCTAATCAAATTGCCGCTGGTGAGGTAGTACAAAGGCCAGCTTCTATCGTCAAAGAGCTTCTAGAAAACGCTATTGACGCCCAGAGCACGCATATTCAACTCCTAGTCAAAGACTCTGGCAAGTCACTGGTACAAGTCATTGATGATGGTATTGGTATGTCCGAAACGGACGCCCGCCTCTCACTGGAGCGCCACGCTACTTCTAAAATTCGTAAGACTGAAGATTTATTCAATATCCGCACCATGGGTTTCCGTGGAGAGGCACTTGCTTCTATCGCGGCGGTGGCTCAGGTTGAGCTCAAAACCAAACGACGGGAGGATGAAATTGGGACTTATATCTGTATTGAGGGTTCACAATTAAAAACGCAGGAGTCTCGTATTTGTCAGGACGGGACGGCCATTTCGGTTAAGAATTTGTTTTATAATGTGCCCGCTCGTCGCAATTTCCTGAAGTCCAATCCAGTGGAAATGCGTCATATTTTGGATGAGTTTCACCGAGTTGCCTTAGCGCATCCTGAGATAGAATTTTCGCTCTTTCATAATGACCTCGAGATTTACCATCTCCTACCGGGCAAATTGAGCAATCGAATCGTAGCAATTTTTGGGAAAAATTACCGCAAACAACTCGCCTCGTGTGAGGAAGAAACTCCACTGCTGCACATTCAGGGTTACATTGGCAATCCCGAAAATACTAAAAAGACCAAGGGCGAGCAGTTTTTCTTTGTAAATAAACGTTACATTCGCCACGCTTACCTGCATCACGCCGTGCTGAATGCTTATGAGGACTTGATTCCGACCGATGTTTATCCTTTCTACGTGCTTTTCCTCGAGGTAGACCCCATTCATATTGACATCAACATTCATCCTACTAAAACGGAAGTAAAATTTGACGATGAGCGCACGATGTATGCCATCGTACAATCTGCGGTCAAAAAAGCATTGAGTGTGCACAACTTTACGCCCTCTCTGGATTTTGATGTAGATGTAAATCTGGATAAGTCAAACCATTTCCAAACCGCGATTGATGAGAATCAGCTCTATCAAGGCACAGGTTCTCAGAGTTTTATTAAATCTCCCCCTGACCAACGCAGTAAAAATAATCTAGAGAACTGGGAAAAAATTTACGCTGATCTAAAACAAAACACCCCAGAGGAAAATTTTAATTATAACAAGGAAGAAGATTCAGAAGCTCTAACCTTCGAGAGCGGAGCCAATCGTTTAAAAAGTGAGAAGCTTTTTCCAGAAGAAGATTTAGAGCCGAAAGAAAGAAACAGTTTCCAGATTCACGGTCAATACATTATTACTCAGGTCAAGTCGGGCATTTTATTGATCAATCAGAAAGCCGCTTGGGAGCGGATTTTATATGACAGATACCTGACCTATCTTGACAAAAAGTCAGCTATTTCGCAAAGGTTATTGTTCCCAAGAGAGATCACTTTAAATCCGGCTGACTTCCAATTGATCTTGGAAATAGACAAAGAAATTCTTAATTTAGGATTCATTTTTGATGTTTTAGAAGAAAATCGAATATTGCTGAAAGGGGTTCCAACCGAAGTAAGTAAGGAGAACGAACAATTGCTTTTCGAGGACTTTGTCGAGCAGATCAAATTTTATCGTTCAGACCTACACTTAGAGCGTCGTGAGGTTTTAGCCCGTTCACTGGCGAAGAGGGCTTCTCGAAAAACCAACCGAGAACTAAGCAAAGTGGAAATGAATGCACTCATAGATCAGCTTTTTGCTTCCGCGAACCCAAATTACAGCCCTGACGGCACACCTATTTTTGTGACCCTCAGCCTAGAAAAAATAGCCGATTTTTTTGCCAAGCCAAATTAAATTATGGGATATAGATTAACACCAATCGTAAGAAATCTCCTCGTTCTCAATATATTAATCTTTGTATTGGATATGTTGATTCAGGAGCGATTCGCAGATTTGTTCGGTCTGCGCACTTTTATTTCGGATGAGTTTCAAGCTTATCAACTCCTGACTTACATGTTCATTCATAGCGATAGTGGCATTATGCACATTCTAGGGAATATGTTTGGCTTGTTCATGTTTGGCCCTCCTCTAGAAAATATATTCGGCTCACAACGCTTTCTGGCTTTTTATGTCATTACAGGCTTGGGTGCTGGCATATTGAACTCGGGAGTGAACTATATGATGCTCCAAGATTTGGAAGCCGACACAAAGGTCTATATCGAGGAGCCCGACCCAAGCCGGCTCATTGGATTTTGTGATGAGCATCTGCCCAGTTGGCGTCTCCGCCCTCAAGTTTCTGACCTCGTCAGTGGCTACGAGGCGAATCCTAACGACACTCAATATATCAGTGAAAGCAAGAGTTTAGTTAGAGAAATTTACGATTTTAAGTTAAATATCCCTACTGTAGGAGCTTCAGGAGCTATCTTTGGAATTTTGATTGCTTTTGCAATGTTATTTCCTAACATAGAAATCATGTTATTATTTCTGCCTATTCCGATCAAAGCCAAATATTTTGTGGGGATATACGTTCTATTTGAATTATATTCAGGATTGAATTATGGAGGAGCTAGCAATGTAGCTCACTTTGCTCACTTGGGAGGGGCTTTGATTGGCTTCTTACTCATCAAATACTGGGGGATAGGAAGACAAATTTGATAGAACCAAAAGACAAAAAAAGATATGACTGGAATTTTTGACGACCTGAAAAACGCTTTCCGCAAGCCTGACAATGCGCTGCTACAGTTGATTATCATCAATGTAGTGGTCTTTTTAGGATTAGGCGTGCTCTATACCACGCTGAGCTTCTTCAACGCCATTGGAGCGGCCAAAATCATTTACAATCAATTCCTGCTACCAGCTGATTTGGGAAGATTGATATTCCGCCCTTGGGCAATTCTTACCTACGCTTTCAACCACGCTGGTTTTTGGCACATACTGGGCAATATGCTTTTCCTGTATTGGTTTGGATTGATTATCGTAGAATATCTCGGGAGCAAGCGAATCGTTAGCTTATACGTGCTCGGAGCACTGGCCGGAGGAATCTCATTTGTGATTTTGTATAATATTATTCCTTACGCTGGACAACCATTGGTTGGAGCCTCGGGCGCCGTTTTTGCCGTAGTAGTAGGTGCGGCTACGCTTACCCCCAATTATACTTTTCACCTCCTTTTGATTGGGCCGGTCAAAATCAAGTACATTGCCGCAGTATACGTGGTACTTTCCTATATTTCGCTGAGTGGCTCCAATGTAGGCGGTAATCTGGCTCACCTAGCAGGAGCTTTGATGGGCTACACTTTTATCGTACAACTCAAAAATGGTAACGATATGGGCAAGTGGATCAATGACCTTCTGGATGGAATCAGTGGTATTTTCCGTCGCAAGCCCAAGATGAAAGTCTCCTACTCTAAAACCAGAAGTAAAGTAACCGCCAATACGGCTTACCAAAAAAGTAACAGCAAGAATAGTGGTAACTCCACACCTGATCAAGACGAAATCGATGCCATTTTGGATAAAATTTCGGAGTCTGGCTACGAAAGTTTGACCAAAGAAGAAAAACAAAAGCTTTTTCAAGCAAGCAAAAAGTAATCTTTGTTGTTTATAAATTTGAAAACACAGCTTGTTTTTTCATCGTCAATTTTTTTTGTATCTTTTCGCAGATAATTCTTAATCTGATCCAACAAACCTCAAAAAGCACGATTATTATGAGTGATAACACCAAAGTATTTTTAGGATTTTTAGCCGGACTAGGTGCAGGCGTATTAGTAGGTGTATTGCTGGCTCCTGAAAAAGGAGATGAAACGCGCAAAATACTTGCAGAGAAAGCCAAAACTTTCAGTACAGACTTCAGTGAGCAATGGGAGCAGTTAAACCCCAGTGTAGACAAGCTCAAGCAAGTGCTAGACTCAGCGAGCGAGTACGCTAACAAAATCATTGCCAAAGAGAATTCCACAAAATAAACAAACCCCATTCGTTCAAAAGCGAGAGTAGTCTTGACTGACTACTCTTTTTTTGTTTATACCTGCTCTAAACCTCTCAAGGCAAATTTACATAATAGCCTAGGCTTTCTACCATTTCTTCCTCTTCCAGTGGTTGATTAAAAATAGCGTGCCCTATCCCTTCTAGCAAAGTTCCCAAAACCTGCTGATGCTCGTTTTTCTTATCTTGTAAAGTGAGCCGAATAATCTGTGGAAGTTCCTCCGTGCCGATGCTGACCTTTGGATACAGAGTTGATAAATAGTGCTGAATCGCCTGCAGTGCTTGCTCGGATAGCCATCCTTTTCGATAAGAAATAAAGCTTTCGCAAATCATGCCTATGGCAATGGCCTCCCCGTGCAGCAGTGGCTTGGCACTATTCAAAAAGTGCGTTTCTAAGGCGTGTCCTAAGGTATGTCCAAAGTTTAGTACTTTTCGGAGTCCTTTTTCTAGGGGGTCTGCCTCTACGATACGCGATTTGATCCCCACAGAATGAGGAACTAAACGACCAATGGCTGCTCGGTACTGTTTGAGATCATCCGAGGTGTTGAGAGGGAATTTGCTAGGGTCTAAGTGATCTAAAATCCATTGCCATTCCGCCTCATCTGCAATCAGGCAATGTTTAATGACCTCTGCCCATCCAGAACGAAACTCCTCGTGAGGTAAAGTTTCTAAGAATCGCGTATCAATGAACACCCCACGCGGTTCTTTGAAAAGCCCGATATGATTTTTAAGTCCTTTAAAATCGACCCCTAGTTTTCCTCCTACACTGGCATCTACTTGCGCTAAGAGAGTTGTGGGAATCTGCACGAAATCAATTCCTCGTTTGTAACTAGCGGCACAAAACCCTCCCATATCGCCAATCACGCCTCCTCCTAAGTTAATCAAAAGGGAGCGACGATCCATGGCTTGCTCAGTCATAGCTTCCCAAATCACCTGACAAGTATCCAGATTTTTATGAACCTCCCCACTGGGAATTTGAATCAAGTGATGAAGGGGCAGGTAAGGCTTGAGCTCAGGATAGCAGTGTTCCTGCGTATGTTCATCCACTAAAACAGCCACTTGACTGTAGGTATTTTCTCCTAAAAATTGAAGCAATTCACGGCTGATAAATTCGGTAAAAAAGATATGATTTAGGTTCATAGGCTCGGGTTCGATAGAAGTTTTAAGATGGTATTTGGTACGCAACGTGTGCCTTGGCTACGCTAATGTTCGTAATGCGGTATTCTTTTTTCACAAGGGATTGCGTAATTTTGCTAGCAATTATACAAAGAAAAAGAATTTCCAAGAATTCCGTTCCAAATCAACTGAGAGAATGAAAATTGCGCATAGCTGGCTCCGTGAATACATCAGCATACAAGAAGACCCCGAGTCTTTGGGAAAAAAACTAACGGCCTTGGGTCTAGAGGTGGAGGGGATCTACCTTTTTGAGGAAATTCCAAGTAGTTTGGAAGGTGTTTTGATCGGTGAAGTACTTACCAAAACTAAACATCCGGGAGCGGATAAGCTAAGCCTCACGACCGTAGATGTAGGCACATCTGAACCGCTTCCTATCGTGTGTGGAGCGGCCAATGTAGCAGCTGGGCAAAAGGTGGTAGTGGCCACGGTAGGAGCTACCTTGTATCCAAACGGAGGGGAGCCATTCGCCATTAAAAAAGCTAAAATTCGGGGTGAAGTTTCTATGGGAATGATTTGTGCCGAAGATGAAATAGGCTTGGGCAGTTCTCACGATGGTATTCTGGTCTTAGATACGGATTTGCCCAATGGCACCCCCGCGGCTGAATATTTTGAGCCTTTCCAAGAGCAGGTATTCGAGATCGGACTCACTCCCAATCGGGCAGATGCCGCCTCACACTGGGGCGTGGCACGTGATTTAAAAGTACTGTTCAATCGGGAATTAAAGCGGCCTAATCTAGAAAAGTTTCACGTGGAAAGCCACGACCTATCCATCAGGGTCAGTGTAGAGAATTCCGAAGCTTGTCCTCGCTATACAGGCATTTCTATACAGGGAGTCCAAGTTGCTCCTTCTCCAAAATGGTTGCAAAATCGCTTGCGTGCGATTGGCCTCAAACCACTCAACAACGTAGTAGATATTACTAACTTTGTTTTACACGAATTAGGTCAGCCGCTGCACGCATTTGATGCCGACCAGATCAAAGGGCAAGAAATCAGAGTAAAAATGCTCCCGCGAGATACTCCTTTCGTTACCTTGGATGAGGTAGAAAGGAAGCTTCACCCTCAAGACCTCATGATTTGCGACGGCGAAGACCGAGGACTTTGTATCGCGGGTGTATTTGGGGGATTGCATTCTGGTGTTACCGAAAATACTCGAAATGTTTTTCTCGAGAGTGCCTACTTCGACCCTGGTTACATCAGAAGCACCTCTCAGCGTCATGGCCTCAAAACGGATGCTTCTTTTCGCTTTGAGCGAGGAACCGACCCCAACATGGCCATTTTTGCCTTGAAACGGGCAGCTCTATTGATTAAGGAAATTGCTGGTGGAAAAATCGCCTCCGAAGTGGTAGATGTTTACCCCCAACCGGTTGCGCATTTTCGCTTTCCTGTTAAGTACAAAAATATAGACCGCCTTATGGGCAAAGTACTAGAAAGAGATTTTATCAAAAGAACACTGAAAAACCTAGAAATAGAGCTTTTTGAAGAAACCGAACAGGGATTTGAAGTTTCCGTGCCTCCTTATCGGGTAGATGTAAAGCGGGAGGCCGATGTCATCGAAGAAATCGCACGTGTCTATGGCTATGACCAAATCGAGGTGGGTGAAACCATGGGGGCAGCGTATCTTGCGAACTTTCCCAAAAATGATCCCCGTAAAATTCAATTCCAAATCAAACAGTTATTAGCAGCCAATGGCCTGAGCGAAATGCTCAACAACTCACTTACCAAACCCTACTACACAGAAACGGTGGAAGGTTTTGACCCTGATAAAAACGTGAAAATGCTCAACCCCCTCAGTGAAGAACTGAGCGTGATGCGACAAACCCTGCTATTTTCTGGTCTGGAAACGATTGCTTATAATATCAACCGTCGTCAAAAAGATTTAAAACTCTTTGAATTTGGTAAAACCTACCAAATGCTTGCCCCGAGAAACTCTGAAGAAAATCCATTAGCCAAATATGACGAGCAACACCACTTGGCTATCTTCTTGACCGGAGGAAAACAGGCCGAAAGCTGGCTTAAGCCCAGTGAGAATACGGCTTTTCACGATTTGGCACAAGTTGTTCAGAAGGTGCTCCAAAAGACGGATGTCCGTGCTTTGACTTCAAAAGCCACGGAAAAATCCATCTTTACTTACGGATTAGATTATGCCTCAGAGGGTAAGACGATTGCTCATCTGGGTCAGGTAAAACCGATCATCACCAAACTTTTCCAAATTGACCAGCCCGTCTTCTATGCAGATTTGGACTGGGAGGCGATTTTAGCGCAGTATCAAGCAAGTGTTCAGGTGGAAGAAATTTCGCGTTTTCCAGAAGTGCGCCGCGATTTGTCTTTATTGCTGGATAGCCACGTTAGTTTTGATGCCATCTACCAATTGGCCTATCAAACGGAAAAAAAATTAGTGAAAGCCATCAACGTGTTTGATGTTTATGAAGGGGAAAACATAGAGGCTGGTAAGAAATCGTACTCACTCAGTTTTACGCTGGAAGACAAAACCGATACCCTCAAGGATAAAACAATCGAGAAAACTATGAATAAACTCATGCGAGCATTCGAGGAAGAACTAGGAGCTATCATTCGTAAATAACCCAAATAAAGCATCCACGAGCCAAATAAAACGCGAACCAAGAGCCAAACCTCATGCAAAACCAAGAACTCATAGAACGCTTGAGTACCTTAGAAAAAAAGGTCTATAAGCTTGTGGTGAAGGCGAATACACTACAAAAACAACTAGATACCACCATCGAAGAAAATATTAGCTTGAAAGAAACTATTAAAAATCAAAATGAAAAGCTAAATAACTTTCAAAATCAAGAAAATTTTAATAAAATTGTTACTTCAACAATAGCGGGTACTGAAAGTACAGCCGATTTGAAGAAAAAGTTGGATGAGTATATCGCAAGCATTGATTATTGTATTAATCATTTGAGCAAATAGAAATCTATCTTACCATACATATACTTTATTTTTTACGATTCAAAAGCATTAATCACTTCGTATTTATGAAACAAAAACTTTCCATAAAAATCAAAATCGCGGATAGAGATTATCCTATGCAAACTGAGCAAAATATGGAAAGCAAGCTTCGTTCGGCGGGTAAACTCCTGAACGAGCGCATCAAAAAATTTAACCAACAATTGGGCGTACAAGATCGACAAGATCTATTGGCGATGGCGGCCTTCGATTGTGTGGTTGATCTCTTGTCTCTTCAGGAGAACGTTAAAAAATCTAATAGCCTAATCGTAAATAAAATAACCAGTATAGATGATTTGGTGAGTTCAGCTCTCTAAGCACAAGCTACGATACTTGACACGGTGATCTTTTTTGTCATCCTATCACTCCGATATTCTCCTTACTTTTCCTTTTCTCATTCGGGTCTATTTAAGACGCTATTGAGAATGCCTATTCTATCAAAAATAGTGCATTCCTAAGTGCATACAGCCCAAAAGCTGTTTAGACACTTGTTTTGTCATTTTACCAATTATTCATAATTTTTATGTCAAATAGATCATGGAAATAATCATATATGTGGCGGTAGCCGTAGTATTTCTGGGGTTAGGAATCCTAGTGGATCGCTACCTTTTGAAACAAGCCCTACAAAAGATAGAAGCTGAAAAGAAAGAAAAAGCCGAAAGCATCATACAAGATGCTGAAATTAAGGCCGAGCGGATTGTCCAAAAAGCAGAAAATACCAAAAAGGACAGACTACTGGAGGCCAAAGAGAAATACCTCAAGATGAAAAGCGACTTTGAGGAAGAGGCCAATCGTAAGAAAAATCAGATTGTCCAAAATGAAAATAAACTCAAACAACGAGAGCAAAATCTTAGTAAGCTACTCGAACAAAACAAACGCCGTGAATCAGAACTCACCGCGATCAAGGATAGCCTGATGGACCAAACAGAAATTATCGCCAAAAAGAAAGATGAAGCAGAAAAATTGCGTCAATCTCAGGTATCTCAGCTCGAAAAAATCGCTAACCTCACCGCCGAAGAAGCCCGTCAGCAACTCGTAGAAGCCCTCAAAGAAGAAGCACAAACGCGTGCCTCCAGCTACGTCAAGGATATTGTAGAGGAAGCCAAACTTTCGGCCACCAAGGCAGCCAAGAAAGTCGTGATCGAAACCATCCAGCGTACCGCCACCGAACACGCCATTGAAAACTGCGTGTCTATCTTCAATATAGAAAGCGACGATATCAAGGGTAAAATCATCGGAAGAGAAGGAAGAAACATCCGTGCCCTTGAAGCGGCCACCGGCGTAGAAATTATCGTAGACGATACTCCCGAGGCGATCATCATTTCTGGTTTTGATCCTGTACGCCGAGAAGTAGCCCGCCTCTCTCTCCAAAGACTCGTCGTGGATGGCCGCATACACCCTGCCCGTATCGAGGAAGTAGTTTCTAAAACCGCAAAAAGCATCGAAGAGGAAATCTCAGAGCTAGGAGAGCGCACGGTGATTGACCTAGGCATCCACGGGCTGCACCCTGAACTGATCAAACTAGTTGGTAGAATGCGCTTCCGTTCTTCATACGGACAAAACCTCCTCCAGCACTCACGCGAAGTAGCCAAGCTCTGTGCCACGATGGCCTCCGAATTGGGATTAAACCCCAAACTTGCCAAAAGAGCAGGACTTTTACACGATATTGGGAAAGTATATCCTGACGAAACCGACCTGCCCCACGCTGTTCTCGGTATGGAGATCGCGAAGAAGTACAAAGAGCACCCAGAAGTATGCAACGCCATCGGGGCACACCACGATGAGATAGAAATGACCTGCCTCATCTCTCCCTTGGTACAAGCTTGTGATGCCATTTCTGGCTCTCGCCCGGGTGCTCGTCGTGAAGTCATGGAGTCTTATATCAAGCGACTCAAAGAACTAGAAGCCTTGGCTGTTTCTTTTGATGGCGTGAATAAATGCTATGCCATCCAAGCGGGACGAGAGCTCAGGGTGATCGTAGATGCTGACACGGTATCTGATGAACAGGCGAGTATGCTCTCCTTTGATATTTCCCAAAAAATTGAGCGAGATATGCAATATCCTGGGCAGGTGAAAATCACCGTGATCCGAGAAATGCGCGCTGTAAGTTATGCGAAATAAAATGCGCTACACTCGTTGAAATCTTTTCTCAACGTACATACATTTTTTTATGCACTTGGAATAACTGGGCTAATCACTTGGCTCAGTTTTTCTATTTGGATCCTCAGCTATGACTATCTAGCCCTCACGGCAGACCTGATGCATTGGTATGGACAGGGCGAAAAATTAGCCCAATTCCGCGCTACACTTCTGACTCCTCCCCGCTTTTATTTCCTGAAAATCCTGTTGCTGCTCAGTGACTTGACTGGTTTGGCTTTGCTATTTTTTTGGAATAAAATTCTTAAAAGGATAGAAACAAGTTGCTCTATTATCTTAAAAGACGGCAAAAGCATCTACCAGCATATTTTATCGGAAATAAATACGACTACTCACGCGCAACGCATATTTTTAGGTGCAACCTTGGGTTTTATCTTATTGCTAAAAGTTTATATCCTTGTTTACTATCCTATTTTGGTAGATGAAATTTTCACCTATCTCTATTTCGTGAGTAAGGGTTCTTTGGTGTCTGCCGTGTATTATCCTGGTCCTAATAACCATATTTTTTTCAGCCTCATCGCTTCTTGGGGAGAGACGTTCCGGCCAATCCTGGGTGCGGAGCCAATTTGGTGGATGCGGGGCATTTCCGTGGGAGCAAGCATGATTACTTGTATCTTCATGTGGCTATGGCTTAAAAAAGAGCTGGGAATCTACTATGCTTTCACGGGGATTCTGCTCTTGAATTTGATCCCGATTTACACAGTTTACAGTGTACTAGCAAGGGGCTACAGTCTTTTGACGCTCTGGGTTTTGTTAAACGCTTACTCCATGTGCAAACTCTTAGAAAATAACCCTAATCGGGTATGGAGCATTACGTGGGTACTCAGTTCGGTCGCAGGCTTCTACACCGTTCCTACCTTTTTGTACCCTTGGTTGGCGCTCGGGGGGGGTGGCGTGAGCTTGGCTTGCTATCAAAAAAATCTAAACCTCGTGCGAACCATGGCGAAGCTCTCAGGTATTACTGTTCTAGGCACATTTCTGGTTTACTTACCTGTTTTTGCCATCAACGGTTGGCAGGCAGTATTGCGAAATGACTGGGTAAAACCTCTACCTTATGCGGAATTATTTCACCGATTACCTTCCTATTTGCAGGAACGGGCTGACCGGTTTTGGGACGACCCGTGGGGTTGGAGTATTGGTGTTCATATGCTCCTTACGGTTTGGCTGCTTTATTATTTTATTTGGAGGCAGCGCACGGGAGCGATCCGAAACTGGTCATACTTATTGCTCTGGCATTTGCTGGCGCCTTGGCCTTTTTTTCTGTGGCAAGGGGTACTCCCGATGCCCAGAGTCTGGACTTATCTGAGCTTCTTATGGGTTTGGGAAATTTTAATTCTGTTATGGAGCATTCACCTAAAGAAAAAATACCAAATAAGCCTATCCGCCGTGTTGATTTTGGGCATGGGAGTTTTATCCTGGCCTACTTATCAGCGTTTGGACGGAGAGCAAACCATTCACTACCAGATCGCGAAAAAAGTTTACGAGTTGGAGATTGACCAAGCTTGGATTGGGGAGGATACTTATGCTAATTATTTGTTGTACTATTACCAAAGGCGGCAAAGAAATTTAGAGATACAGCATGAATCTATTACCTTAGCCTCTTCTTATCCATTGGTCATTGTAAAGCGAGCCTCCACCGGTCAGGCAAAAAAAATCTTGAAAGACCATCAAGTTTGGATAGAAAATTCAGAAATAAGCATTTTTTTAGCGAAAAAAACCAACCATGAGTGATAATGTATTGAAACCCGTGATGATCTTTGGGGCCTCGAGTATGGGAAAAGTAGCCCTAGAAATTTTTAAGTCCAACCGAGTGGTGGTGTACGGTTTCTTAGATGATGATGAAAAACTGCACGGCCAAACCTTAGACGAGGTATCTGTGTTAGGCCGTACCGATGATGGTGGTTTCCTGAAACTAATTGGGCAAAAGTGCGACGCATTTGTAGCTACCGATGAGAATGCTCTCCGCCAAGGTCTGGTAGAAATGCTCAAGGATAAACGCAAAGTAATGCCCGTCAACGCCTTACATCCAGCATCTTACTTGGCGACCACGGCCAGCCTTGGGCACGGCAATCTCTTAAACGCCGGAGTATTACTGGGTAGTGAGGCGCACTTAGGGAGTTTTTGTATCCTCCATAGTCGGGTGGTCGTAGATCACGAGGCTAAAATTGGAGACTTTGTGCAGATTGGAGCGGGTAGTATCATCAATGCAAAAGTAGAAATTGAAGCAGGCGCTTTTATCGGGAGTGGCGTTACGATCGTTTCTGGTATCAAAATTGGTGAGAATGCCCGTGTAGGTGCAGGCTCCGTAGTGGTAGAATCTGTTCCCAAAGGAGCCACCGTCTTTGGCAACCCTGCCCAAAAGCTGGGTAAAGCTTAAACAAGTTCAAGCAAATAGCTGATTTACTGAAAGATACTTTCTCGCTCAGAAGAGGCAGTGTAAGAAGCTTCTCCAAAATTTGCTTGAAAAATATGAATAAAGAACTAATTTTGCACAGAACTATACAGTCTTAACTATTCAGGAAGATGGAACAAAAAACAGCAACCGCGAAACAAGAGCGTAGAAGATTCGTACTCGTGTTTCTCATCGTGGGATTGGTACTCGCCAATATTATTCTTATTTATCTAATTTTACAAAATAAGAATGCCGCCATCAGCGACCTCGAGCGCGTCATGGCCGAACAAAAAGACTCCTACGAAAAAGAACTCGATGAAGTCCGACAAAGACTGGAAGCGCAAATCGAGGAAACCAAGTTGATCGAAACTAATAACCAAGAACTTCTAGACTCTCTACAGGCTCAGCTCGAGGAAGTAGAAGCCGACCGAGATGCTCTCAAAAATACCAACAACATCACCCAAAATCAACTCCAACAGTACAAGCTCAAAATTGAAGGCTACGAAATCCTGCTGCGTAAAAAAGACGAGCAAATTACTGAACTGAGGAAACAAGCTGATATTCTCTACGAAGAGGCCAAAGGGCTTAAAAATGAAAAAAATGAACTGATCTCTCAGGTAACTTCCGTAGAAAAAGAGAAAAGCAAACTACAGCAAAAAGTAGATGCCGCCGCCGTGCTCCAAGCCGAAAATGTCAATATCAACGCCGTTGACCCAAGAGGGCGTACGAAAAGTGGTGGTCAGTACCGAGGCGATAAAATTGATAAATTGGATATTTCTTTTAATCTATCCAAAAATGAAGTAGCCAAAATCGGCAACAAAGACGTGTATCTCCGTATTCTCGAGCCCGCGGGCACCATCCTCTATAATCAGGATGGTAGCTCAGGCGATTTTAATCTAGCCAGTGGCGACAATGCCAAGTACAGCGCCCGTCAACAGATTCTCTTTGATAATTCTCGCCAATTGGTTCGCTTTCAGTTTAACCGCAGTGGTGAATATGACCCAGGACGTTACACCGTGGAGCTATATGCCGATGGGCACCGGATTGGTACGGGAAGTTTTGACGTGAGGTAAGCCAATAGCTATCCGTTTTATTCAAAAAATATTTTTTGAGCAAGTCAGATCTTTGATCTGGCTTTTTTTATAAATATGCTAAGTGCCAACCTCTGGCTAGTTATGGACACTTGGCTCTATCAATAGGGATTCTTATTCATTTTCTCCCATAGCTCTGCACTGATTTCTTTCAATTCAAAGGGTAGTTGCATCTCCTCAAGCTCGATTTGCTCTTGAAACTCTTCTCCTAGTTCCTGCAAGTCCAGATCATTTTCTAGAAAATACCAATCTGCCTTTACTTGTCCAGATTTCTCCTCTTGATAACTCGCCAAAATCTCGAGAATTTCCAAAAACCGCCGCGTGGCCGAAGTGTTGATGTAGCCCATCCAAAACTCCATCAGAAGCTTGCGCCCCGGTCGTGCCAAATACTGATCCAGCCAATAATGAATAGGCTCCACGGTCTCGATAGAATAACTGCTATAAAACTCACCCGACAACTTAAGCCAGCCTCTTGCTGTATCCGCGGCAATCTGAGGATGATAATCCCCTCCGTCTATATAAAAATCAAATTGTTTTAAGGTAGCTAATAGCTCCGTGATGGGAGAAGGTTTAGGAATCAAATGATGTGCATAGAAGGCTTTTAAACGAGCGGAGGGAGGGAAATAGCTATGAGGCAGTGCTTTGGATTCGTTAGAGTTGAACACCCAAGTCAATAATTTATTTTGAACCTGCTGATAGCCTTGTATCCACTCCTCCAGTGGAGCCAATTCCTCTTTGGTGAATTTATGCACATCTCCTATAACCTCTACCACTCCCCTGAGAGCGTGCGCCTTGACCTTTGTAGTAATACCATAGTTGTTTTCGGAGCCTTCTATGACAAGATGATCCATGTTGCCTAATTTGCTTTTCTGACCTGATTCTTTAAAGCCCAAAGATACACTACTGATCTAACCAAGCTTTAAATAAAGTAGATTTTTCTTGAGGAAAATGGCCTATTGGTTTCTTTTACTCGATTAATCATAGCTGCATAAGAATTTTCTTAGTTGGAAATGGATTTTCTCCTCTGGAAATTTTTGATTAAAATCACGAAACACTCATTCACCTGTATCACCTTATGAGAATTCCTGAAGCCACGACTTTTCTAAAATCCTTCGAGAATACCTCGGCTCGGGATTTTGTCCAGAAAATGATGATCCAAAATTACACGGATGCCATTCTCGGGCATCACCCTCGAGCCTCCTCTCTAAATCGAGACGAAATTCACCAAAAATGCCAGCATTTAGTAGAAACGGCTTTCCAAAGGATCAAGCAAATTCAAGCGCAACCCAAAAAGCTGTTTCCCTTATTTCATCAGCTTTCTCGCAAAAATCCACAGCCCGACCCAATGTGGTTTGCCGAGTTTAATGAGGCTTATCAACATTACAAGCACCACCGCAAGCTCTACCTGCGCCTGGAGCAGTTAAAGCCTTTTCTAAAAGGAAAATCCTACGCCGATGTGGGCTGTGGAGGCGGTGATCTGGTCGCTTTCTTGAAAAAAGAATATCCCCAGTTTGAAGAATATGCCGGCATTGACGTGCTGGACTGGCGTACCGAAGCAGTCAAAGGCGAGATCAACTTCCAGATGCTGGACTTTTCACAACCTCACGCCCGCAGTGAGGTGCAGTATGACCTGCTGACCTGTATTGCCGTTTTGCACCACGTTGGCCATACGGACGAGGCGCAGAGCATTTTCTTACAAAACCTGCACACTGCTTTAAGCAAAAACGGGCGACTGATTATAGAAGAAGACGTATTAATGCCCCCACCAGAAGTGCAAGCCAATCATGATTACCAAAAACAGACACAGGCTTTGAGCCAAAAGCAGCCTTTGTTTGCCGAATTTTTACAGTTTTCAGAAGCAAATCAGCGTGATATCACGATTCTGATTGACTTTTTGGCCAATTGCTTGGCGAATAGCGTTCCAGAAATGGCCTTTCCCTGTGGCTTTCGCACCTTGGAAGGTTGGCGAAAATTATTTGCCAAAAATAGCTTCGAGCTAGAAACTGTGGCGATTCAAGGCTACGTCGAGGGAATTTTTAATCGCTCGGGGCATGTGTTTTTTGTATTGAAGCCCATCACGATTTCTCAGTAGGAAAAGGCTTTCTTAGGCAAGCGTATGCAACTTCACGAAAAAAATCGGGATCAGGCCAAAACTGCTCAGGCTATAAAACAGAAAATGACACGAAAATATAGAGATGATTGATAAGCTGATGGCCTCAGTTGAGGCGGAAGGAGATTTATATCAAATCCCTGCCGTGACCTATCAATCCCAATTTTCTTCCATCCACTCATCTAATGTAGCTACCTCCAGCTGGTGAAAGTATTTCTTTTGCAGATCCTCTAATCTTTCTTTATTAAGCATTTGAGGCTGAATGGGGAGTTCGCTTCTTATGATTTTCAAAAATCTAGTTTGCTTCTCGGATAGGTTTTGCTCGGGAGTTGCATAATAATGGATGGCTCTTTCCTGATTATACACGATCTCCTCGAGGGCATCCCAACCGTTGTAATAACCTAGCGAGAAAAATTCTGCCAAATTTTCAGCAATGATCACGTTATGATTTTCTGCCATAGGTACAGTCATTACGACGGGTTCAAGGTGATTGGGAGTCTCTATCCCTTTTACAAGTCCAAAGTGAACTCCATTTCCTCCGGTTCTAGCAAAAGTGAGCGCGTTTTTGGGCGTACAGAAATAGCCGTAATGCTTCGGTGGGCGAATCGGTGTAATACCACAGAAATCAATAAAGTTATAGAACTTTTTGCCCCATTTAGATTTAATTAGATCATCAATTTTCCAGAAGTCTTCAATAGTTGACATTTTTACAAATTTTAGAACGATTTCATACATAAAAATAGCCCAAAAATACGTGAGGGCATAAAACTTAAAAAAAACTGAAAAATCAAATCATTAATAAAGAACTTAATCGCCTCACTATTGTTAAAATACTAAACGATATATGTATATCACAGAAAATGGAGTTTTCAAGGGTCACTTAACCCTGCTACTTACTATTTGTATTTTATTCCTGAGTTTTGCGTGCCTCAAGGCTCAACGGATCAAACAATACGATAGGCTCGAGGAAGCTCTGAGCCACCCCGAAGAAGTGCAATGGATAGAGTTGCACGCTGATTCCCTCAAAGAGTTTCCCAAGGAGCTTTTCCTCTTTCCAAATCTTGAATACCTCGATCTCTCCAATAGCGGGATCGTTGCTCTGCCGGATAGCATCTCTAAATTGAGTAAGCTGAGATTTCTAAATTTGTCAGGGACACGAATTGCGAAATTGCCCGAAACTTTGGATCAACTTACTTTGCTTACTTCCATCGAATTGTCCAATCTGGAAAACTTTGACTTGACCAGTTCTTTACCCGTTTTATCCAAGATCTCTTCACTCAGGAGCATCGATTTAAAATATGACAATCTGAGCGAGTTGCCCTCGGATATTAGTTTATTGCAACAAGTTGAGATCATTGACTTATCAGGAAATCCGCTCAAAACGCTTCCGAATGAATTTGCCTCTCTGACACATCTACAAACGTTGTATTTGAATAATGACACCTACCTCGACTTAGACCAGAGTATTGATGTGCTATCGAGAATCCCCACACTCTACGAACTCCATCTCGAGAACGATGGATTCAGCACCATTCCCGAGCGTATCCAATCGCTTCAAAAACTGAAATATTTGTATCTCAATGACAATGAGATAAAAGTATTACCCACGTCATTACAAAAGATGGACAACTTAGAATACATAGACATCAACCATAACCCTATCCCCCACGCTTTCTGGATGGATTATCGCCTATCGCCTCGGCTCAAAATAAACCTTGGGAATTAGCCCGTGCAGCAGTGCTGCCTATCACAGCCGACACTAATTTTTTGAGGAGTCTCTAGCTAACTCCTCATCACCTTCTCCTTAACAATTTCTTCATTTACTTGTGTCCTTTGCAAAAAAATCCTAACTTTGCATCCTCAAATCATTTAAGAGGACGTTTTTACATATTATGGATCTAGTCAAAGATTACGAAACTGTTTTCATTATAACTCCCGTTTTGTCTGATGAACAGATGAAGGAAACAGTTGAAAAGTTTAGAAACATCCTTTTGGACAATGGGGCGGAAATTGTTTTTCAAGACGATTGGGGACTCAAAAAGCTCGCTTATCCTATCCAAAAGAAGACTACGGGATTTTATACAGTCATCGAGTTCAGAGCCGAACCGACCCTCATCCAAACTTTGGAGACAGAGTACAGACGCGATGAGAAAGTATTACGCTTTTTAGTGGTTTCACTGGACAAACACGCCGTGGCTTACAACAAAAAGCGCCGAGAAAAGTTAAAACAACAACCACAAGAAGAAACTAAAGAGGAAGCTTAATATGACCTTAATGAACGAACCGGTTCATCGTAATGATAACCGAAAAAAGTATTGCCGCTTTAAAAAGCACGGAATCAAGTATATTGATTACAAAGACCCTAACTTTCTGCTCAAATTTGTCAATGAGCAAGGGAAAATCTTACCTCGTCGTTTGACGGGAACAAGCCTTAAGTTCCAACGTAAGGTCTCGACCGCTGTTAAGCGTGCCCGCCACTTGGCTTTATTACCCTACGTAACTGATTCATTAAAATAATATTTACCCATTCAATGAGTAATCTGAAAGGTTGAACTGATTCGCCTTTGAGGTTGCTTATTGCTTATATTCACGCTATTAACGATGGAAGTTATACTGAAAGAGGATGTACAAGGGCTCGGTTACAAAGATGATCTCGTAACTGTGAAGCCGGGTTATGGAAGAAATTACCTCATTCCGCAAGGAATTGCTGTGATCGCCACTCCTTCCAACAAAAAAGTACTGGAAGAAAATATGAGGCAAGCTGCCCACAAGGCCGATAAGGTTCGCCAAGACGCCGAAGAAATCGCAGGAAAGATTGAAGAGGTTCTCCTCAAGATCATCACTAAGGTGAGTGAAAGCGGAAAAATATTCGGTTCGGTTACTAACACACAGTTGGCAGACGGATTGAGAGACAAAGGAATTGAGATTGATCGTCGTAAAATCTCTATCGACCAAAAGGAAATCAAAACCGTGGGAGATTATTCGGCTACCGTAGATTTGCATAAAGAAGTGAAACCTACACTCAAATTTAGAGTGACAGGTGACGAAGTTTAAAGATTATATTGGTTACTAATTTACACAATCAAGAAGCATCCTCACAATGAGGGTGCTTTTTTCAGTGAATCCTTATCTTAGATTAGTAGGTTAGTGAACAGTTACCAGTGAATATTTGTCATGAGGATATATACCCACTGATGACTGCTTACTGAAATATGTTCCGTACCGAATTACCCATTTCTCCTTATCCTTTCCAGATTAATCATCAGCAAAAACTCTTGGCACTGGGGTCTTGCTTCGCCAGTACAATTGGGGGTAAATTGCGGGCGCACAAATTCTTCATAGACGTAAATCCTTTTGGCACGCTATTCAACCCTCATTCTATCTCGAAACTGGTAAAGGCAAGCCTAGCCGACACCCGAGATGAGACTGGTTTAGTAAGGCATCAGGGGCAATGGTTACACTACGATTGGCACTCTGATTTTTCTGATGTTGATTCTCAAGCATTGCTCGCCCGCCTGGAAAGCCAGATGCAGCAGGTAAAAAAACAGCTTCAAAACTGCGATCTACTCATTTTGACTTGGGGAACGGCTTTTGTCTACGAACGAAAAGATAATCAAGCCATCGTAGCTAATTGCCATAAACAACCTGCTGCTCTTTTTGAGAAAAGATTACTGACTGCCGAGCAGATTCATGCTAGTTTTCAAGAAATTTATCAACAGCTTCGATCTGTCAATTCACACGTGAAATTTCTGCTCACGCTCAGCCCCGTCCGCCACCTTCGGGATACCTTGGAAATGAACAGTGTGAGTAAATCGCTGCTGCGCTGGGTGATGTATGAGATTTATACACAGTATCAAGATGTTTTTTATTTCCCGAGCTACGAAATCTTATTGGATGATCTGCGAGATTATCGCTTTTATGCAGATGATATGTTGCATCCGAGTGCCGTAGCGGAAGATTATATTTGGGAAAAGTTTGGAGAAGCTTTTTTTGATTCACATACACTAACACTAGTCAAGCGATGGGGCAAAATTCGTCAAGCTTTGGCGCATCGTCCCTTCTATCCCGAATCTGAGGCTCATCAGCAGTTTTTGCGAAAGCTTCTGAAAGATTTAGAAAAAATTGGAAAAGAAATAGAGGTATCCGAAGAGATTCACCAAATACGCTCGCAGCTTTATTAGAAATTGCGTACCTTGTATCCTTGATCCAACTCTTATTACTATGTACAAGTACCGCCAAAAGAGCGATCACTGCCTCAATTGTGGATATTCTTTGGAGAGAGAAGAAAATTATTGTCCAAATTGTGGGCAAGAAAATGATCAAAAAGTAAAGCCCTTGGGCGTTTTTATTAAGGATTTTATCTTAGAGATTGTAGCTTTGGACACCCGCCTGTTTCGCAGTGTAAAGCCCTTTCTGTTCCGGCCCGGGCGGCTTACTCGTCTCTATCTCCAAGGCAAGCGTAAGGATTATATCCCTCCGATCCGTCTGTATCTGATTGTTAGTTTTTTTTACTTTTTTCTCTTCTCCCTTTTTGTTACCAATCAAGCTGAGTTCATGGACAAAGATTCGGGAATCAAGTCTCTAAGAGAGCAAATTTTGGAAGAAGATAAAAAAAACAAAGCACTCGCCGAAAAATCGGTGCCCGACTCTACTAAAGATAAGCAAAGCCCAAAAGTAGTACCTGATACCTTAGCACAGGATTCAACTCAGACTAAGTCGTCAAAAAAGGAAGTGAAGAAGTATCGAGTGAATGTGACCGCATTTGGCTACGATGTGGATGAAATTGTCCGGCTTTCGGTATTAAAAGGAATGGACGAAGAAGAAATTTTAGATTCCTTGGCGCTGGCACCCAATCTCGTGAATCGAGTCATGATTCAGCAAACGCTCAAACTCTCAGGCGCCACTCCCAAAGAAATCATCAAGCGTTTTTTTGATGAGATTCCGATTGTGATGTTCTTTTTAATCCCCATGTTTGCCCTCTTTCTCAGGATTTTATACTTTCGGCGTCGCTATGTGATGCATTTGATTTTCGCGCTACATCTGCACAGCTTTTATTTCTTAGCTTTTGGCCTGATTATCTTGTGGGTGAATCTGCTGAACTTTGGAGAAGGTTGGTTTAGCGGTATTCTCAGCTTAGTATTGATTTTTTATACTTATAAGTCCTTTCGGAATGTGTACGAGCAATCTCGTTTATTGACATTATTCAAGCTGTGGTTGCTCTCCTTCCTCTATATTATGCTGCTAAGTCTGGGTTTGGTATTGGCTTTGATCTTGAGTGTGGTATTCTACTAGCCCAGTGGTTGGTTGCTGGCTATTAGTTGTTAGAGTCTACTTGATTTTTTTTTCCAAAGACTAGCAACTAATAGCCAACCACGTTCAACTGCTTAGGTAGAAGGATTTGTACAAGATATTTTCTTGACTTTTCGTGGGCAAGGCGTTTGAGAAGCCTTCTCCTTTTTTTGACTTTCCACTTCCAGAATGGCTTCATAATACCAGTCTCCTGCAGAATCGTTAAAGACCCTAATGCGAAGTTCTTTGAGCGTCTCTTGATCCGCTTGGTGGATAAAATGCACAAACTCCTGCCAAAGATGATGATCTATATCTACCTGAGGCTTCTGCGAACTAGCTTGCCCCAAGGCGAGGTTGTAGACTTGGTTCCAGTGTGCATCTACGCCCGATATTAGATTTTCTCTGAGCCATGGGGAGGCAACCGCATACGTAATCATTAAGATTAGCCAGATCATTTTGTACATCCACTCTGCTAATTTCCAATGGTTCATGGTTATATGATTTGGTTTGAAAATACAGTTTCTCAATTTTTCTTGAGATTTTTATACTGATGATTTGCTCGCAATATGGTAATTTATCTTAGGAATTTAAGGCTTCTCTTTGGACTTTGAATGAGTTTTAGACTTATGTTCCTATTTTATAGATCAGCTTGCGGGTTTTACCGACATTCATCGAAAAGTGTCCAAATCGAGCACTCGAGGAAGATAAGCCTGCGGTTGGTCTAAAAATAAATCAATCCAGCTAGCTGTATTTATTTTTTACTTAACTTTAAAAGCATTACTGGTAGAAAAATTCATGGAGTTGAAGCTCATAAATAATTATTACAAACCGAGTTATCGGATTCCTTTACATATTCTGTTTTGGGTAGGCACGGTCGTGTTTTTTGGTGTGCTGTGGGGAAGTTACGTAGATGAATACGTCAAAGAATTCACGATTTTGTTGATTGAGCTGCCAGTGAAGATAGCGATTGTCTACATCAATCTCTATATTCTGATCCCTCGTTACTTACAAAATAAGCGATACGAAGAATATTTACTCTGGTTGATTCCCTCCATGATTCTAGCCGGAGCCTTTCAGCGGGTGGTGGCCTATTATTTCATCTATCCTCAATATTTCCCGGAGGCGATGACGGGCGTGATTAATTTCTATAAAATCATTAAATACGCGGTGAGTCTCAATACGATTATTCTCTTCACCACCACGGTCAAAATCATCAAATACTGGTACCAAGATCAGCGAGCAGCCCAAAGATTAGCCCAAGAAAAGCTAGAAGCCGAGCTGAAATTTTTGAAAGGGCAGATTCATCCGCATTTTTTGTTCAATACCCTCAATAATCTCTACTCTCTGACCCTCAAGAAGTCAGATTGTGCTCCTGAGGTAGTGCTCAAACTTTCCGAATTGATGGACTACATGCTTTTTGGCACCACTGCTCCCTTGGTGCCCCTAGAGAAGGAAATCAAATACATCAAAAACTACATTGCCCTAGAGAAAATTCGCTACGGCGACCGAGTCGACATTTCCTTGAACATCAGCGGAGAAATCTCGGGTAATCACATCGCCCCTTTGCTCTTACTTCCTTTTCTGGAGAATAGCTTCAAGCACGGCGTAAGTGGCGAAATCGAGAGGGCTTGGGTCACCATTGACCTCAATATCAAACAAGGACAATTAGTTTACAAGGTCGAGAATAGCAAATGCTGTGAGGAAGTCCAGCACACGGGGAGAACTTATGCACAGGGGATTGGACTCAAAAATTTGAAAAGACGCTTGGCGCTGATTTATAAAGACCGCCACGACTTACGCATTTGGGATGAGGAATCCACTTATTTAGCCATTCTCAAAATTCAGCTAGAATTCTCTGCGGATGCCTCCAAGCTAACCCAAGAGAAGCCCACGCCTCTGGAGGCTTGACCTGAAAAAATTTTATCACCATTTAACCATCCATAGACCTATGAAAATCAAATGCTTAATTGTAGATGACGAAGCCTTAGCCTTGGATGTACTCGAGAATTATATCAATCGCTTGGATCATCTGGAAATGATTGCGCGCTGTCAGAATGCCATTGAGGCTTTTAATCTCTTGCAACAGCAAACCATTGATTTGATGTTTTTGGATATCCAAATGCCTCAATTGACGGGCATTGATTTCTTGAAAAACCTAAGCAAAGCTCCCCAAGTGATTTTTACCACGGCCTATCGAGATTACGCCATCGAGAGCTATGAATTGAATGCCACCGATTATCTACTCAAACCTATTTCTTTTGATCGCTTCCTGAAATCTATCAACAAAGTGTATCAGGTGCTTACGCCACAGCCGGTACCAGTTGTTTCTTCCGAAGCACTTTCTCAAGCTGGAAATGACCCTTTTATCTACGTGAAAGCCGATAAAAAAATGGTGCGTATTCTCTTGAAAGATATTCTTTACATCGAGAGCCTCAAGGACTACGTGCGTATCAAAACGCAGGAAAAAGAAGTAGTTGCCTACCAACGTATCAGTTATTTGGAAGAAAAACTTCCCGAAGATCAATTTCTGCGGATTCACCGCTCCTTTATCATTGCTCGGGACAAAGTAGAAGCCTTTTCCAGCACCCACGTAGAAGTACTGGCGAAAGAAATCCCGATTGGTCGCAATTACAAAAGTGAAGTCACCAAGAATTTGGGGCAAAATAACTTACTGGATGAGTGAAATTCAGTGTCTAGCATCAAACTGCTCAATAATGACTGCTTATATCATCCCCAAACGCCAAATACCACAGAGTAATAAAATAAATAAAGCAAAAGGAGTCAAGACCTTCCAGCAAAGATACATCAATTGATCTACCCGCAAGCGAGGGTAAGTCCAGCGTGCCCACATTTGGATAAACACCAACACAAAGGTTTTGCTAAACAACCAAAAGAAAGCTGTGATGTAGCCATAGATCGTCCCGGGTGCACCACTCGTCCAATTGGCCAGCGCAAGACCACCGATATTAGGCAGAGGTGTGTTCCATCCTCCCAAAAATAACGTAACTCCCAAGAGGCTCACCAGAAGCATCATCCCGTACTCGGAAAGCATAATAAAAGCCCAGCGCAGACCCGAATATTCCGTGTGATAGCCTCCAATCAATTCTGATTCTGCCTCGGGAATATCAAAAGGAGCGCGATTGCACTCGGCCAAAGAAGCAATAAAATAAATGATGAAGGTAATGCTCAAAAAAGGCATTCTAAAAATATTCCAAGTCAGAAAACCTCCCACGTGCGTAATATCGATGCCCGTCATTTTAAGTCCAAAGAGGTAGTTTTTGGCACCCTCTTGGTAATATTCGTAGTTGATCCAGATTCCTTGCTGAAAGGCAATCGTCTGTAAATCCAAACTCTGCGCGATCATCACCACAGAAAGTATCGCCAATCCTGCCGGAATTTCATAAGAAATAATCTGAGCCACCGCCCGCATCGCCCCGAAGAGCGGGTATTTGCTATTAGAAGCCCAGCCAGCCATCAAAATACCGATCACATCCAAGGAGATAATCGCCAGCACATAAAACAAACCCACCGCTACGCCCGAACCTACCACCGTTGGGCTGAGTGGAATGGCCGCAAAACCCGCAAATACCGCCACGAAAATAATCAAGGGGGCTATTTTGAAAAGACGCTTATCCGCCACGGCTGGTACGATATCTTCTTTCATGAGTAGCTTCAAAATGTCGGCAGCCGTCTGCAGGACACCAAAACGCCCTACTTCCATCGGCCCCATTCGATCCTGAATAAAAGCGGAAATTTTACGCTCAGCGTACACACCTACCAAGGCAAAGGCTGCCACGAAAGGAATTAAAATAAATAATGCAATCAAATGATTTTTATTTTATGGAATTAAGCTCAATTATAAGCATTCGTACGAAGCTTTGCAACGACCTAAGCTCAGAGCTTCGAATTCGGATAGAAATTACTAAATTTGTTTGATGAGTGATCATCTTGATAGATATAAAAAAACCTATTCCATGAGCAAAGAACTGTATGACGAAATTCCCTCCTTAGATTTGGCGGATTTTAAGCAAGGAGATGAAGCCCAAAAAAATAAATTTGTCCAAGATTTAGGAGAAGCTTACCAGAGAATTGGCTTCGTAGCGATCAAAAACCACGGTCTCAGCGATGCTTTGGTGGCACAACTCTACGAGGTGTATACTCGTTTTTTCCAACTTCCTGAGCAAGTCAAACTCAAGTATGATATTCCCGAATTGGCGGGACAGCGGGGCTATACGGGCAAGGGAAAAGAGCACGCCAAAGGACGTAGCACCGGAGATCTAAAAGAATTTTACCACGTGGGTCAGGAAGTGCCAGCGAGCGACCCACTCCACGAGGCTTACCCAGCCAATATCTTCCCAGAAGAAATTCCTGAGATGCAAGCAGTGAGCCTAGAAGCTTTCCGTACATTAGAAAATACCGGAAAAGCCCTCCTGAGTGCCATTGCTCTCTACTTGAATCTGGATGAGAATTATTTTGAAGATAAAGTTACTTATGGTAATAGTATTCTGAGAGCCATTCATTATTTCCCGATTGAAAATCCAGATGCGATTCCCGAAGATGCGGTTCGTGCGGCAGAGCACGGGGATATTAATTTGATCACATTGCTGATGGGAGCCAGTGCCGAGGGTCTGCAGATTCTCCGAAAAGATGGAAAATGGATTCCGGTAACGGCTCTCCCCGAACAAATTGTGGTCAATGTGGGGGATATGCTCGAGCGACTCACCAATAATCGCCTCAAATCAACGATCCATCGGGTGGTCAATCCTCCCAAGGCACAAATGCAAACCTCTCGTTATTCTATTCCCTTTTTCATGCATCCTCGCCCAGAGATGGACTTGTCTTGTCTGGAAAATTGCGTAGATGCTACGAATCCTAAGCAATATCCAGATATCAACGCGGGTACTTTCTTGGAGCAAAGATTAGCCGAGATCGGATTAAAAAAATAAAAGTCATCTGATCTGAGGCACCAGAGGGAAAGCTTGGCTTAAAAATCTTCTGGTGCACATTTATCTGAGAGGAATGCAAGTAAAAGTAAAAAAGATTCGCCATTACATTTTCCTAAAAGATATTGCTTGGCTCTCTGTGGCTGCTTTCGGGGGGCCACAGGTGCACTTGGCTCTATTCATTGACCTCTTTGTCAAAAAACGAGGCTACCTAACCGAGAAAGACTTCTTAGAACTGAATGCGCTCTGCCAAATTCTGCCCGGGCCTACTTCTACGCAAACGGTCACGGCCTTGGGTTTTAAGATAGGTGGCCCTTCCCTCGCTTATCTGACCCTTTTGGTTTGGTCATTTCCGGCAGTATCGATCATGACTACTTTCGGTATTTTGATTTCCTATTTTGATGACCAACAAATTTCTTTAGAATTTATGCGATTTGTACAGCCGATGGCAGTGGGTTTCGTCTGTTATGCTGCTTATCGGATCACCACGATGGTTATTAATACAAAAACCGGTTTTGTACTTATGGTACTGGCGGCGGTGGCGGCTTATTTTTTACGATCGCCCTGGGTATTCCCCTTGGTGGTCGTAGCCAGTGCGGTTGTAACTTCTTTCAAATTTAAGAAACAGCCCAAGGAGCATGACAAACAGTTAAAAGTACAGTGGGGCAATTTTTTCCTATTTTGGGGCGTGTTGATCGGGGCGGCCGTCTTGGGTGGCTTAACCCGATCTTTGCCCATTCGTCTGTTTGAAAATTTTTACAGGAATGGCAGTTTTATTTTTGGGGGTGGGCAGGTTCTCATTCCGGTTTTGTTGACGGAGTTCGTCAAATTCAAGCAGTATTTGACGGCCGATGAGTTCTTATCTGGTTATGGACTAGCGCAATTGGTACCAGGGCCTGTATTTGCCTTCTGTGCCTTTATTGGTGTATTATCTATGCGAGATTACGGGATTGGTGGGCAGATTTTGGGTGGTTTTATCGCTAGTGCGGGTATTTTCTTACCGGGGACTTTTATTATTTTTTTCGTGATTCGCTTCTGGGAACAGCTAAAAAAATTCCGAGTGGTTAAAGCGTCCTTAGAGGGAATTCACGCAGGGAGTTCGGGGCTAGTCGTAGCGGCGGCCTTGTTGCTTTTTTTCCCCCTGGCCGACGATCCACTCAATGTGGGCATTGTTCTGCTGACTGTTTTGCTGCTACGGCTTACCAAGGTTCCTTTACCGCTTCTCATTTTTTTGGCTTTGATCCTGGGCATTGGGTATGATCTGCTGAGATAGTTTCTGCTTTCCACTTTTATTTCTATTAGTCTATTTAATTAGTCGATTAATCGTTCCTATCTTACTTTTTATCTAAAATAAGTCTTAGTGAGTACTTCTAAATTTGGTCAGTGTTATGTACATTTGAGTGAGCAAACTGATTTGCTTGGATAGTTTTGAGATGCAACCTGACTAACCAAGAAGTTCAACGATATCTTTACCAAGTCATTTTCCTAGCAGAAAATATCTCTTTCTTCAAATAATAATTGTGAGGATTGCTAAACGCGAGCCTCTCTTGGGCGTTTATACATGGAGACAGCAAATATTCAAGTACTCAATCTAAAATCAATTCATGGAAGCACTTTTACAGAAAAGTTACGCGGTTATTAACCATCACCCGAACTTAAACCTCATCAGTCTGCATTTGGTCAGAGAAGTTAATTTTAATGACTACAAATCGGTGATGAATATCGTGCTAGAAAAGCTAGTGGAAAAAAATTGTCTATCATTGATTATGGATCAGCGTTATGTTGAGGACTTGGGTATGGAAGAAACGGCTTGGTTTATCTCTAATTGGTTTCCTAGAATTAGCAAAATAGTCAAAGATCAGTTCAAATTAAGTCTCATCTCTTCCAAGAGCCTCTATGCCCGTATGGGCAGTGAATACATCATCAATACCCTAGCTAGTAAAAGTAAGTTTGTTTTACAATCGCATCGGACCATGGATGAGGCACTCAAATGGATCAGTGAATGACAATTTGAACTAATTATTTGATTAATCCTCAGCATTCACTTATTTTTCAAGTAAATTTTTTAGCATCCAAAACTTCATCTGTATGCAAATCGAAGCACTCGTGATTGAAGGAAACGAGGGACTACCCCACGTGAACTTTCAGCAAGGACATTTAGCACTCTCTGGCAACTCTTTTCCTGAGGATGCCATTCAGTTTTTTACCCCTTTAATTAATTGGATAGACCGTTATGCCGAAAGTGAATATGTGCAAAGCTCCGAAAACCAAACGCACTTTACCTGTCAGGTTGGTTATTTTAATACAGGTTCTCGTCCTTTTATGCTTACCATTGTCAAACAGATCAATGAATTAGCGCGCAAAGGCCACCCGGTCAAATTTCAGTGGTATTATGAAGGAGAACCTGAGGATTTGTTGGAAGATGATGATCTGAATTTTGATGAATTGATCGATGACTTTGTGCTGGACGTAGATTTTATTCCCGTAAAGGGTAAATAATCCACATAGAAAGGCTTTTTGTTGGATGAACTACAAGAAACGGCTCAAATCTTATTCGCGAATTTTAGCTACTTTTCCTGCCAAAGGAATTCCTTTCGTGGGAAAATAGCTGAGCATTCAACAAAATAAAACTCGAGCCGTCTTTCAACTTCTGCTCCGCATCAATCAGGCTTATCTGTAAAAAATTTATTATTGCCCAAAATCTGATTGTCGTCGTTGAGCTTAAAGCGAGAAATATTGTTCTCCGAAGAATGAGGCGGATCAATTAGCTTTACATTCCGACGCAGGTAAGCAGGAATCTCAATCTTTTCTTTCAAACCCTCGGTGGTGTCTAAGCTTTTGCTAAGTTTTTTGAGTTTATTGATGCGTTCGTCTGCCTGCTTGGTCAAGCGTTCCTTTTTAAGGTCAATTTCTGATTTTTGATTAACGATTTGGTCATCTTCCAAGGAATCCTCGTCGTCGTCCACATCATCATCTAGATTAAAGACCACCTTTTCCTGGTCCTGATTATTTTCCTGCTCTGGTTGTTGAGAAACATTTTTGGGCTTAATGTCAAAAACAAAGTTGCGATTTTCCTCAGGAGAGGGTTGTTTTTCTGGTTTGGGTTCGCTTTCCTGAGAAGTTGCTTGGGGTTTCTTTACAAAGTCTTGCGCTTGGTTCTTAGCAGCATCTTCGTCAAAACCAGTAGCGATGATGGTTACCTGAATGCTGTCGCCGAGGGTAGGATCTATGCCCGTACCGAAGATCATATCGGCATCGTCTCCTACTTTCTCCTCGATGTAGCTGGTGATGGAAGTAAGTTCTTCCATTTGTAGCTCAGATTTCTCCCCAGACATGATAGAAAGCAGAATCTTTTTCGCACCGTGGATAGATTTGTTATTCAGTAAAGGCGAGGTAAGTGCTTCCTGACCCGCGCGGATGGCTCGGTTTTCTCCTTCGGTTTTGGCGGAGCCCATCACTGCCGCTCCAGAGTTGCGCATCACCGTCTTAACGTCCTCAAAATCCACGTTTACATATTGAGGTACGGTGATTAGTTCAGCGATTCCTTTGGCCGCGGTAGACAAAATATTGTCCGCTTGGGCAAAAGCTTCACTCATTTTGAGATTACCGTAGATTTCCAGCAATTTATCATTGGAGATGACCAAGAGCGTATCACAGGTTTCTCGCAGAGCAGCGGTTCCCATTTCGGCATATTTTCTTTTTTTCTTCCCTTCGAAGGTAAAAGGAGCCGTTACGATGGCTACAGTCAGAATTCCTAACTCTCTGGCAATTTCGGCAATGATCGGAGCCCCCCCGGTTCCCGTACCACCACCCATACCCGCCGTGATAAAGAGCATCTTCGTACTGTGGCTGAGTAGTTCACGGATTTCTTCTTTGCTTTCTAGCGCAGCTTCTCGGCCAATTTCAGGGTTCGCACCAGCCCCTAAACCTTCGGTCAGGTTGGCTCCAATTTGTAGTTTGGCAGGAACAGGGCTGAGATTGAGGGCTTGAATATCCGTGTTGCAGACAATAAACTCTACATCCTTAATACCTTTGTTGTACATGTAACTCACGGCATTGCTACCGCCACCACCGACACCAATGACCTTGATAATGGAATTGGCATTGGTAGGTAAATTGAATTCATACTTTTTTTCTTCCATAAGTAATGCCTAGTCAGGGGGTTTAAAATATCTTTTGCTTTATTTGAATCAATAGTCGTCTTTGTTGTCGAAATCGTCGATGAGTAGTCCCTTGGTTCTTTCTATGATTTTTCGGAAAAAATCTGCGCTGTTAGATTGTTTTTCACCACGAGCCGTTTTGACCGTGCTTTTGGTTTGTTGATAGCGATTTTCACGATAATCTAGCTCTTGAAACCCAGCCTGCACCAGTCCCACGGTGGTCGCGTACATGGGGCTTTTGGCTACTTCTACTTTGGTTTTTCCTAAATATTCGTTGGGGTGTCCGATACGAGTGTCCATTTGGGTCATGTATTGAAAAAGGTTCTCACAGTTTTTTAGTTGTGAGCCTCCCCCCGTAATGACCAAGCCACCTACTAATTTATTGACGTAACCAGATTTGATAAGTTCATTATGCACGAGTTCGATAATTTCCTGCATTCTGGCCTCGATAATATGTGCCAGATTTTTGATGGAAATTTCTTTGGGAGAGCGATTTCTCAAACCAGGAATAGACACGAATTCGTTCTCGCTGGCCTCTTCGGCAATGGCTTTACCAAATTTTATTTTCAGCCTTTCGGCTTGATTTTCCATAATTTTACATCCCTCTTTGATATCTGAGGTAATGATGTGACCTCCAAAGGGAATGACTGCCGTGTGTCGGATCACATTTTCGTAGAATACAGCCACATCCGTGGTTCCCCCTCCGATATCGATGAGTGCGATTCCAGCTTCCTTCTCTTCATCCGTTAGCACGGACATGCTAGAAGCGATTGGCTCTAAAATCAGGAGGTCAATCTCCAGACCAGAGCGTTTTACGCAGCGATTAATATTTTTGATGGCCGTGGTTTGAGCCGTGATGATGTTAAAATCGGCTTCCAATCTCACTCCGGACATACCCACGGGCTCTTGAATGCCAGTCTCGAAGTCTACGGTATAATCTTGGGGCATCACGTGAATGATATCGTTACCGGGTGGGGTAACCGTGCGATACATATCATTGGTGAGCCGTTTCACATCCTCAATGGTAATTTCATCATCTGTATTACGGCTAATGCTTCCTCTTTGGGTAATACTCTTGATGTGTTGCCCAGCGATTCCCACGTTCACCACGCGAATCAGGGTGCCAGACGTTTTTTCGGCCTCTTCGATGGCCTCGCCAATTGCGTTTACGGTTTTGTCAATATTGGTTACGACGCCACGAATCACACCGTGCGATTCTGCCTTACCCATTCCCAATATCTCTATTTTGCCAAATTTGTCTTTCCTTCCTACCAGGGCACAAATCTTGGTACTGCCTATATCCAGTCCTACTACAATTTTATCTTTTTGCATAAATCTATTCGCAAATTATTTGGTTGTCGTACTTCAAGTTGACTTTTTGATATGCATCCCATCCTTTTAGCCTGAGAATTTCTTGGTAAAAGATTTTCAGCTTTTTTAACTTACTTGCAATATTTTGGCATCTTCCAAACGTGATCACCTGATCGCCTACTTGTGTGTACATGGTTACTTCTCGTTTTCGGTTCATATGCAGTTGCGCGATCTGGGCTTTGAGAAAATCATCTCGTTGAATTGCATTGATGAGTACCAACAAGTTATGATCTTTACGCTCAAACTGGGGCAACTCGCTATCTTTTTCACGAGTAACCAATAAAACCCTCGCGGTGAACCTATCTAACACTGGCATAATCTTGCCCGAGCTATCTATGTAAAAATCTGGCCTTTTCTCACGAACAAATCTTGCAATAGGACGAGTTAGCCTGATATCTACATAAAGGTCGCCGTTCAAATCACGTGCAATTTCGCAATGATCTACAAAGAGATTCGCCTTTACTTTGGACTCCAGTGACTTTATGGACACATCCCTAAAAGAGAGATTGCCCAAATTTTTATCTTGGTCGCTATTTAGTAATCTTTGTATTTCCAAAGAATCCAGAAAGTAATTACCCTCTTGATTCTCTATGTTCACGTGTATGTAGCCAATTTTTTTCCCGTTGATACTGTTTTCAATCAAAGCTAAGATTGAGAACAATACTACGGCGCCCAAAATAATCCTTACACTTCTTTTCAATTTAATTCTACTACCGGGTGCCATAGATGCTATGGAGATAAATAAGTCTGCTCTAGAAGTACTCGTATGGGCTGAACCATCCGATCAATGTCGCCTGCTCCCGCGGTTAGCAGTATTTCTGGTTTTTGTTTTTTCAGATGTGCTAACAACTCTTCTTTGGAGCACTGCATCTTATCTTGAATACTGATTTGATCCCAAATAAGTTTCGATGAAACACCAGAAATCGGCTTTTCGCGAGCCGGATAAATATCTAATAAAAATACCTGATCTGCCAAACTTAGGCTTTCTGCAAAACCTGAGGCAAAATCTCGGGTTCTTGTGTACAAATGTGGCTGAAAAATAATGCTAATCCTATGGTTGGGATAGAGAGCCCGAACCGAGTTTAGCAAAGCCTTCAGCTCCGCCGGGTGATGGGCATAATCGTCGATAAAAACAATTTGCTCATATTCAGCTCTGATTATATATTCAAACCGGCGCCTTGCCCCTCCAAAAGAAGCCAAAGCTTCTTTAATCTTTGCAGGTTGGATGTTCAAACTTCTTGCCACGGCCATGGCCGCCACTGCGTTTTCCACGTTGTGAAACCCTGGGGTTAGTAGCTTGACATCACGCATGAGGAAAGAGTCTGAACCAGCATAATCAAAACGAAAAGTGTTTTTTTCTATCCTGATATTGCTTGCTTTATGCTGAATATCTCCCTCGACCTGCCCTGCATATGTCTCAATCTCAAAAGATTCCTTCTGGAGATCATGCCATAAATCTAAACCTTTTTTTATAAAAAGTCTACCATTAGGCGGAATTTTTTTTGCAAATTCGTGATAAGCAGCTTTTACATGTTCTGCATGACCGTAAATATCTAAGTGGTCAGGATCAGTGGAAGTAATCACGACCGTGTTCGGACTAAGGTGCAAAAAAGATTTATCGTACTCGTCGGCTTCTACTACCAAGACAGGTTTTTGCCCTTCTACTTCTTGGATAATTAGATTAGATTCATAGCCCTGTAGAATCCCTCCCAAAAAAGCTACACAAGCTCGTCCTGATTGGTATAACAGGTGAGCAATCATGGAAGAAGTGGTGGTTTTGCCGTGGGTTCCGGCCACGGCGACTGTGAAAAAATCTTGGCTGATTGCGCCTAGCACGGCGGCTCTTTTTAGCACTTGAAAGTGCCGCTCCGAAAAATATTTTAACTGCGGATGACTAATCGGGACAGCCGGGGTATAAATGATCAAAATCTTTGTAAGTGCTCCTGCTGAATCATCCCGAAATTTCAGCGGAATGGCCTCCACGTCGTCCACATAATTCACTTCTACCCCCTCTGCCTCGAGTTGTTGGGTCAAATGACTGGCTTGCCGGTCATAGCCCGCTACTTGACAGCCTTGACGAAGAAACCAACGCGCAAGGGCACTCATCCCGATACCACCAATACCGATTAAATACACTTTTTCAATTTGAGAGATCATCATAAAAACGGGTTAGTCATGATATTATCTAAGTAAACAAAACATTATTGGGCTAGATTACTTAATCATTAGAGCAGTCAACTAATTTCTCCAAATATTATTTTAAAGTTAACTTTACAACTTTTCGTCTGAAATACCTGTGTTTCGTCGAAAAACGTTTGGATAAATGATATTATTTATATATATCTTGCCGAAACATTTTTTTTAACTAATCCCTACTGTAATGGATTATTTCAACAAAAAAACAATCTCAACGCAAAACTATGAAATTATTATTCCCGATTTAAGCAATACTCCCGATCAGCACGAGGAGTGGGTAACGCTGGATTTTGGAGAAAGAAAAGAAAAAATCCGATTTCACAACTACAGCAAAATCTATGAAATCGAGGGTTTGTATGAAAAGCTTTTCCGAGATCAATTAAATTGCAACTCACCCCAAGTAATTAGCCAAATGCTGATTGAAGCAGTCAAAGCGGAAGACAAGACCTCGGATTACCTCAAAGTACTTGACTTTGGTGCAGGTAACGGAATGGTTGCCGAGGAACTACACCAAAATGGGGTAAAAACTATCGTGGGTGCAGACATTCTACCAGAGGCTAAAATTGCAGCCTTGCGGGATCGTCCCAAGGTATATAAAGACTATTACGTAATGGACTTTAGCGAGCTAGAGGTAGAGGAGCAACGTCATTTGGAGAAATATAATTTTAATGCACTCATCACGGTAGCGGCTCTTGGCTTTGGTGATATTCCTCCTCAGGCTTTGATAAACGCTTTTAATTTAGTGGAAAATGGCGGATGGGTAGCTTTCAACATTCGCGACAAATTCTTATCCAGTGATGATGATTCAGGCTTTCAAGAAGTAGTCTCTTGGATGTCAGATGAGCATCTGGAAATCAAAAAAACCAAGACTTACCTTCACCGCTACTCTATGACCGGTGAAGAACTTACCTACAAAGCTTTTGTAGGAAAAAAGATCAAGGATGTCGATTAGTTTTAGTTTTTGGTCTTTACACAGTTTTGCGAGATTAGCGAGGGGCATTGCCTCTCGCTGTTTTTTTTTCAGGAGCGTCCACTTCTTCATACCCAACCTTTTATGCGCTTTTCTTTTCTTTTTAGAAAGCACAATTCAATTATTTTTTGAAGAAGTTGTCTAAAGTTTGCCTTTGAGTTGCAAAATGCTTCTTTCGGAATCTGATTTTGCAAATTTTCTTAAGAACTCAAAATATGAATTTTTCGCTATCAAATCAACGCCTCTAGACAGCTTCAATCTAAAATTACTACACCATGAAGACATTTGATTTCCTGAAAAGAAAATATACTTACATTTTCGCGTGTTTATTTTTAGCCGCCTGCCAAAGCAAACCTGAGAGCTACACTTATGAAGATTGGGATCAAAACCAAGACGAACGAGTGGAAGCCGTAGAGTTTGAGCAAGCCCTCAAGGATCTTGGTTACTACCAAGAGTGGGATCTTAACGGGGACGGTAAAATCAAAACGCGTGAGTTTTATCAGGGTTTTTTTAAAGTCTGGGATGTTAATAACAACGGCAAACTGGATAAGGCCGAATGGGAAGTAGGTATCAAAACACTCAAAAAGGAGGACAAAGACCTAGGTTTTGGCCGTTTTGAAGATATGGATCGCAACCGCGATGCAGAGCTTGTCCTAGAAGAATATCAAGAGGGCTTACTCAACACCAATTATTATATGGCTTGGGATGCTGATCAGAATGATTATATAGATGAAACCGAGTTTTCAGATGCTTATTTCGTGATTTGGGATTCCGACGGAGATGGCCAGATAGAGAAGGCTGAGTACGAGGACTGGCACTACCAATCCAAGGAATAAAGCCTTAGCTCAGGTGAAGTGTGTTTCTCTTGAATCTTAACAGATCTCGACCTCTGCCAAACTGCCCAAGGTGTAATGGTCAGGCTACCCTAAAAGCCTCCTCTGCTTTAAATACAGGTTTTCTAGGGATGCTATTGATATTTCATTTCATCACACTCAAAACCATAACTGAGCAGGTCTGTATACTCGAGGTCAAACAGTTCGTCGTCATCTAGATGATCTTTGACCAGTCGAAGTTTATAAAGCTCTTGTTCTAGCTTATAAATTCTTCTGGCTCTCTGCCTGATTTCCTCGGCTTCTTGTTTGGAAAGCACTTCTGGGACAGATGTAGCTTCGCTTGAAGAAAGCCCTTGCACACTTTCGTGAACTATATAGGCTCGTACTTTCCGTGTATCTCGTAGAAATTCCTGAAAACATTGATTATCTGCTTCCAGACGAGTCTGGAGCAGATGAATCTTGCGCTGAATGGCCTCTTTGATGGCTCTTCCCGTTTTTTTGAAGGTGATTTGCATATCTAAGAACATTTAATACTAACCAAACACAATACGTAGTCTAAGCCTTTGTGAAGAAACATGGCTGATCTGACTCGCTGGCAAGCTGGCAATTACGTTCTCGGATACAACAGACATAAAACTATCCATGCGACTCCAGCTGTTCTCTCCAAAGGGGCATGCTCATGCAGTGAGAGCCTCCTCTTGCTCTGGAAAGCTCAGCGGAGGGGAGCAAAATGAGTGTATCTTTGACCTGTTGTGGTTCTAATGTTCCCTGCTCGAATTGTTCAATTAAATCTTTGGCTGATATTACCTGAAAGCCGTTTTGACGAAAGGCGTCCGCCGTTTTGTTGTTACGGTCATAGCCAATCACGACTCCTTCTTGGATAGCTAAGACATTGCAAGAATCCGTCCATTGTTCTCTTAGCTCAAAAGGAAATTCACCGTTGCCGGAGTAAATAAATTTCGTTTCTTCCATACTTTGCAAGTCACTTTGACTAATATCATCCAAGAGGTCTTCTAGATAATCGAAGTAGGTTGGCTGTTCTTCGTGGCCTTTATGAAATTGGATGATCTGAGGGCGATGATCTCTATCTCCTTCACGAAGAGGACTATCCTTGATAAAATCTCGGTGAGCAGAGGGTCTATAGAGTTTAGAGAGTGCCCCAAAAAGCACCCACATATTTCGTTTTACTTGGGTAAAAATGGTATCGATGTGCATGATATCACGCCGTTTCGGAATCTTTATGACCGTGACCTTACGCACGACATTTCTATCAAATAATTCTCGTATAATTTTATTGACAGCCGTGTAGCTCGTACGCTCGCTTCGCCCAATCACGACATGGTTAGGACTTACAACCATAATATCTCCTCCTTCTAGGGTGACATTATGATCTTCTTTTTCTACATCACTGAGAAAGAATTGGTGCTCGTCGTCTTGAATTTCAATAATTTTGTCTTGATAATTTGCAAAATAGGGATGATTATAAAAAATATATTTCATAATCAAGGATTCTCGAAAGCGCACTAACTTCGCCGGACGATTCAGTAAGATATGATCATTGATTACGATCCCGATATCTCGGGTAAAAATAAAATTCGGCACCGGCGGGAAAATAATTTCTCCGTCTGGGGTAGCCCCAGAAATCAAGGTTCTGGCTAGTACCTTGGGGGCGAGGGCGATCAACTCGTCTTGCACGTGATAAGGACTTCGCTCAATAGCGCACACAGATGAAACTAATTTGATCCGTAATTCTTTATCTTCTAAGATTTGGCTCAACAAAAACTGTGGATCAATGACTCGGTCAGACTGGAAATAAGCCGCTTCGTCTGGTTCGTAGAATGCTCTGGCATGGTCAGGATGGTCAATTTGGCTCAATTTGCCACGTACTTTATCCGGGTCTAGAAAAAACAAGAGAATTTTCACATAATAATCATACTCATCGCGACGCATGGTGTCTAAATGAATAATATCTTCAAAGAGCCAATCTTGTGCTTTGGAGGGAATCACTTTGCCCAACCCTTGGTCAGGCGTGTGAATCATGAGTCTTCTTAGGCGGCCCAACTCAGAGCTCACGTGAATCGTATAGTCATTGGCATTATGTGCTTGCATATAAATAAATCAGTTTGATATTTAAAGCGATAAGAACTTACTTTGCACCCAAAATAGAAGGAAAGGAGATAGTAGACAAAATAAATGAAAAATTATATAGATTTGATTGAGCAGACCTTTGATTTTCCTACCCCAGAATTTAAAGTTGAGAATCATGTGCTGTTTTTTAATGAGGTGCCTCTGATGGAAATCATCCGTAGCTACGGAACTCCGCTCAAAATCACCTACCTACCCAAGATCAGCCAGCATATTCAATATTCTAAAAAAATATTCAATCGAGCCATCGAGAAGGCTAATTATCCCGGTGAATATATTTTTTGCTATTGTACCAAATCCTCGCACTTTCGGTTTGTCTTGGAAGAAGCCCTCAAGAACGATGTACATATTGAAACTTCGTCTTCTTACGACATTCCCATTATTCGCAAATTATACGAATCCGGTAAATTTAGCAAAGACCGTTATATTATCTGCAATGGTTTTAAGCGACCTAAATATACCGAGTATATCTGCGAGCTATTGGAAGATGGGTTCAACTGTGTTCCGATCCTAGATAATCTCAAGGAGATTGACAATTATCGGCATGTAAATCGGGAGAGAATTGATGTGGGCATCCGTATGGCCTCTGACGAAGAGCCTAACTTTGAGTTTTATACTTCCCGCCTCGGCGTGCGCTACTCAGATGTAGACCGCTTGTATCGCGAGCAGATTGCTCCTAATCCCAAGTTTCGGCTCACGATGCTGCACTTTTTCATCAACACGGGCATCAAGGACAGTGCCTACTACTGGAGTGAACTGAGCCGCTTTATGTACAAATACTGCGAATTGCGCAAAGTCTGCCCAGATTTAGATACGATTGATATTGGCGGTGGTTTTCCGATCAAAACCTCTCTTCAATTCGAGTTTGATTATGAATACATGGCCGAGCAAATCGTAGAGTATATCCAGTGGATTTGTCGCAAAAACCACGTGCCGGAGCCCAATATTGTTACTGAATTCGGGAGCTACACCGTGGGCGAAAGTGGAGCCACGATTTACTCTGTGATTGACCAAAAGCTCCAAAATGATAAAGAGCTATGGTACATGATCGATGGTTCTTTTATCACGCATCTACCAGATGTATGGGGGATGAACCAAAAATACATCATGCTGGCAATCAATCACTGGCAAAACCCTCATCATAAGGTCAATCTAGGTGGGCTTACTTGTGACTCAATGGACTATTACAACTCGGAGATGCATAGCTCGGAGGTGTTTTTGCCCACTTTCCGCGAAAGCGAGCAACTTTATATTGGCTTTTTCCACACGGGGGCTTATCAAGAATCCTTGGCAGGCTACGGCGGTTTGCAGCATTGTCTTATTCCAGCACCCAAGCATGTGATCATTGATCGGAAAGAAAATGGCGAAATTGTCAGCCATTTGTTTGCCGAAGAACAGGGGAGCGAATCGATGCTTCGTATTTTGGGCTACGAATGAATGGAGAAGCTTCGGCTTTTTTGTCAGGCATTTTATACGCTTTTTGCTACTTTAGCGTATTATATAAAGAAGTTTAAAAGAACAGGTGTATCTCCATTGAGCTTTGAGATAAACTTTGTGTAAAATAAAAAATAATAAATATACTCTTAATTCTGTTTCTTATGAAGAAGTTAGCTATTGTATCCGTGATTGCTATTCTGGGTCTATCTTCTTGTGCCAAGCGCTATACTTGTCCTACTTACCTCAAAAATGAAGACAAGCAAGAAGATGTCTGGGGAAAAAATAACCAAGAACTCAAGGAAGAAACCAAAGCCACGGATACGGACTGTTAAGATTTCTAACCCTGACCCGATAGCGGTCGTCTCTCTTCTGGGCCGCTTTTTTCTATTTTCCTAAAATTTTCAGCGTAGCTTCGTACAGACTCTCGGCCACGAAATCTGCATGTTTCGTACTTATTTCCTGTTGCCCAAAGTGTGCCGATTGCTTGGGTAGCATAATCGTTTGAAGGTTCTGTTTCTTAGCAGCGACCATATCTCTTTCACTGTCACCGATCATCCAAGATTTTTGCGGATCAATTTGATATTTTGCAATAGCCTTTTCAATCATCAGAGAATCAGGCTTGCGCGTAAGGGACGCCGTATCAAAGTCAGGATGGTGAGGTGCGAAGTAATGATCATCAATCAAATTTCTACATTGCGCTTGTAAATAAGCATAGCACTTCAGCACATCCTCTCTGGTGTAGATGCCCTTGGCAATTCCCGATTGGTTGGTGATAATCACCAATAAATAACCTGCCTCTTTAAGCATCTTCAGTGCCTCCGGGACACGATCTAATAGCTTAAAATCTTCTACCCGATAGGTATAATTGACGTTATCTTCGTTGAGTACGCCGTCACGGTCTAGGAAAATGCATTTGTTCATATAGATTACAGGTTACGAGGTTTGGATTGCAAATTTTGGGACTAGAGGCACTCCGCATTGCTTTTAGCGCGTTTTTGCTGAAAGGTTTATCTTCAAAATCTAGCCACGCAGAGAGCCACAGCGTAGCGCAGAGGTGCTTTTCACAATTAAAAAAGCTGCGACCTCTGACCGAGCTTTTAAAGCTGTGTTTCGAGCTTTTTTATTATCTTTATCAAAAGGAAATAAAAAAATATGGCAAATGTAGAGCTAAATTTAGATAATCGGGCGCAATTACTCAATCTAGTGAAAAGATTATCAGCAGATGAGCAGATGAGTTTCGTGCTGGATGTTTTACCTTTCATGAATGCAAATGATTTTTCGCCCTATATTCAAGAACAGCGGGATATTGAAGCCTTGTTGGCTCGTCAAGTCCATATTTCTCCGCAGGTTTTAAAAAAGCTAGATTTACTTGCTCGGTATCTTATCCAAAAATACGAAACACAGGACTTTTCATCCTTTATCCAAAAAGCTATGACTAATCAAGAACTCATTCCCTTCGAGCGTTGGGAGGTACAAGATATTGAGAATCAGTTTGGTATTACTCAAAAAAAGGAGCTAACCATCTTGGACAGTTGGCTTGGTCATCAAGAAGAAATTTTTCTAGAAAAAAGTCAAGAAATTAAACGCTTACAATCTAGATTGGCCGAAGGTGTAAACTTTTGGAATGAAGAAGAACTGAAGGCACTCTTTATCTTTCCGCTTTTAGATTTGATTGATTATCAAAATGTACCCCAGTACCGAGGCTATATGGAGCGTAAAATCCAAGCTGAAATAGCGGGTATCCGAGTCGGTGGTAAAGTCGATTTTTTAATCGCCAGTGGAAAACAAAAACCGCAACAACCCTATTTTTGTGTTCACGAATATAAGCGAGAAATTGGAGGCAGTTCCGATCCACTTGGCCAGTTGCTGATTACGATGTATACGGCACAGGCACTTAATCAGGATACTTCACCTGTTTACGGAGCCTATATTTTGGGAAGGAACTGGTTTTTCGTAGTACTCATTGAGCAAGCCTACGCCGTGAGTCTTGCCTACGACGCCACTAAGGATGACATTTTTGATATTTTTCGAGCTTTGCAAAAAGTAAAAATTTACATCAACCAGAGAACTCAGGCCTAAGTGGAAAGCGGTTTACTCTTCCGATTTGTTTATCTCAGAGTCTACCTCCAATCCCTTCTCAATCAGCATCATGAGGATATGAATCACTTTGATATGCACTTCTTGAATACGGTCAGCAAAGCCAAAGTGAGGCACACGGATTTCTACGTCGGCCTTGCCTGCGAGCTTACCACCGTCTTTTCCGGTAAGGAGGATTATCTTCATTTCTTTGGCTTGGGCGGCTTCTACGGCACGCAATACATTGAGCGAATTACCACTGGTACTAATCCCCAAAAGTACGTCTCCGGGCTGCCCCAACCCCTCTACAAAGCGCGAAAAGACAAATTCATAACCATAGTCATTACTCACACAGCTTAGGTGGCTGGGGTCGGAAATGGCTATGGCGGGTAAGGCTGGGCGGTCTTCTCGGTAACGTCCGGTGAGTTCTTCGGCAAAGTGCATGGCATCGCAGTGAGAGCCCCCATTACCGCAGGAAATGATTTTATGATTGCTTTGGATGGCTTCTAGCATGATTTTAGAAGCGGCCTCGATATGATCTATATTGTTTTGGTCGTTGATAAATTTAGCCAGTACAGATTGTGCTTCTTGAAGTTCGTCTAGGATTAGATTTTGCATTTTGGAGAAGTTTTAAGCCATAAACATACCGGAGGAGAGAAGCCTCCTCCGGTGATAATGCCTAGATATTCTGCAAGAATCAAGCCCAGCCTTGAGCGATTATTCTTTGTTTTTATTGTCTTGATTTTCCTCATTTGAAATCGGATAACTGGGTGGAGGCGTAGCGCCGTCTTCTTCATTGTATACGACAATGTTGACCAGATCGGGCACAGGGAGGGCATTGGGAAACTCACGCTTCAAAATTTTAAGTACTTCTTTGTACTCATAGGGTTCTAAAAAATCACCCACTCTTACTCGGTAAGTAGGGGATTTGTAAATCATGTAGGGATTGGCATTGGGAATCAGCTCATAAGAACGTTGGCGGGCACGACTCGCCTCATTCCGATCGCGGCCTCGATAAATCTGAATGCGATAGCCGGGTAGCGTTCGTCTGGTATAGGTGGTGGTGTAAACTGGGGCGCGATAATCCAAGATTTTGTTGAGGGCTTGGGTAATGTCTAAATTTTGTTGGGTACTATCAAACTGGAGTACAATCTCAATGACTTGTCCTGCTTGGGCTCCTTCGTATCTTTCTCGCTCAAATTGATAATGATTTCTATAAAGCGAAAAATCTTCCTCAGCAGTGGGTACTACTTTTTTGCCACAACTTACCAGAACGGTGGTCAGGATTACAGAGAGTATTAATAATTTTGTTTTCATAATTCCTAGGTATAAAGTGCAACATCCATGACGCCTGATTAAAAATGAAGCATCATGGATGCCAAACACTTAATCTTCAACCAGCACGCATTTATTATTTTTGATATCTTCTTCGACCGTCTTGAATTTGACGTCTTTTTTGACCTTGCCATCTGAGTATTGTACCGTTACGCGGGCATTTCGGCTGTAAGTTTTTTCGGACTTAACGGGCTGTTTTTTCTCTTGAACGGCAGCCTCGGCTTGCGCTTGTGCCACGGCTTGGGAATTGCCTCCGCCTCCTGAGAGTAAGGATTGAGCTTCGGCTTTGTTGGTTTTGAAGTTGGCTCTGGCGGGTCTTTTCGGGCGGCGCGCTTCCTGCACTTGCCCTGTATCTTGCACGGGCAGATCTCCTTGGATCAAGAAAGAAACCGCACTCAGATTGACCTTGGCTACGAATCGCTCAAAGAGTTCGTAGGCTTCAAATTTATAAATTACCAAGGGGTCTTTTTGCTCGTAGACAGCGTTTTGGACGGACTGTTTGAGGTCATCCATTTCTCGAAGGTGTTCTTTCCATTCTTGATCAATGATGGCTAGCGAGATCATTTTCTCCATGGTCTTGACTAGCTCTCGTCCCTCGGTTTCAATGACTTTTTTCAGGGGAACAATCACAGGAATCATTCTTTTACCATCTGTAAAATCAACTCTCACACTCCCGTCTCCAATGGCTTCTCCCTTGTCTTCATACAATTGCTTAAAGATAGGAAAGGTTTTCTCACGGATTCTTTCGTTCTTGTGTCGGTAGTGGTTGATGACCGAGTTATAGAGTTGATTAGTAAGCACCTCTACATTCTCTCCTTCAAACTCCTCTTCTTTGATATCGGTTTCAATGCTAAACACGGTGAGCACTTCCAGCTTGAAGTTCTCATAATTATCAGGCCCTTGATAATTCCTCACCAAGTCCTCGGCAGTATCGTAAAAGGTATTGAGAATATCTAATTGCAAGCGTTCTCCGAACAAAGCATTTTTACGACGTTTGTAGATAATCTCACGTTGGGAGTTCATCACGTCGTCGTACTCCAAGAGGCGTTTCCGAATACCGAAGTTATTTTCTTCTACTTTCTTCTGTGCACGGGCAATGGAGCGGGTAATCATGGAGTGCTGAATTACTTCTCCCTCTTGCAAGCCCAGGCGATCCATGACCCGAGCAATTCGGTCTGAACCAAAGAGGCGCATCAAATTATCTTCCAAACTCACAAAAAACTGCGAAGAACCCGGATCTCCCTGCCGACCAGAACGCCCTCTGAGCTGGCGGTCTACGCGGCGAGATTCGTGCCGCTCGGTACCGATGATGGCTAGCCCTCCGGCGGCTTTGGATTCAGGGGTCAGTTTGATATCCGTACCTCGACCGGCCATGTTGGTGGCGATGGTTACGGTTCCGGGCTTTCCGGCTTCGGCCACGACTTCGGCTTCTTTTTGGTGAAGCTTGGCGTTCAAGACTTGGTGCTTGATTTTCTGGCGATCCAGCATTCGGCTGAGTAGCTCGGAGTTTTCCACGGAAGTGGTACCCACGAGTACAGGGCGACCTTTCTCGACGAGTTCTTGAATCTCTTCGGCCACGGCATTGTACTTCTCGCGCATGGTCTTGTAGACTAAATCTTCCCGATCGTCTCGGGCAATGGGTACATTGGTAGGAATAACCACTACATCTAATTTATAAATATCCCAAAACTCTCCGGCTTCGGTCTCGGCTGTACCTGTCATCCCCGATAGCTTGTGGTACATACGGAAATAATTTTGGAGGGTAATGGTGGCGTAGGTTTGAGTGGCTTCTTGAATTCTTACATTTTCTTTGGCCTCTAGGGCTTGGTGCAATCCATCCGAATAACGGCGTCCGTGCATGGCTCGTCCCGTTTGCTCATCTACGATCTTAACCTCATTATCTACGATGATATAATCCACCTCTTTCTCAAACATCGTGTAAGCCTTGAGCAATTGGTTGATGGTGTGAATACGCGCCGATTTGAGCGAATAATCATTGATGAGGGCTTCTTTTTTCTCGGCTTTTTCTTGATCGCTGAGTTGATCGTTGTTCTCTAGGGCGGCGATCTCACCTCCGATATCAGGCATTACGAAGAAGTTGGGGTCTTCGCCCGAGCTTGTGATGGTATCAATTCCTTTTTCCGTCAGGTCAATCTGGTTATTTTTCTCCTCGATGGTGAAGTAGAGCGGTTCGTCTGCTTCGGGCATGAGTTTGGCGTTATCTTGCAGATAATAGTTTTCTGTTTTCTGCATGAGGGTTTTCATCCCGGGTTCTCCCAAAAATTTGATGAGCGGTCTTAGTTTAGGAAAGCCTCGATGCGCTCGGAAAAGTGGTAGCCCTGCTTCTTTGAGATTACCCTCTTTGATCTTGCGTTTGGCTTCATTGAGGTAGCCAATGGCTAGTTTGCGTTGTGTCTCCACGAGCTTAGAAATACGGGGTTTAAGCTCCTGGTATTCGTGTTCATCGCCACGAGGCACGGGGCCGGAGATGATGAGCGGTGTTCGGGCTTCATCAATCAGTACGGAATCGACCTCATCTATCATAGCAAAGTGGTGTTTGCGTTGTACGAGGCGATCCACATCATCGGCCATATTATCCCGCAGGTAATCAAAGCCAAATTCATTATTGGTTCCGTAAGTAATATCAGCTTTATAGGCTTGGCGGCGAGCTTCGGAGTTGGGCTGATGGCCGTCAATACAATCTACACTCAGGCCGTGAAACTCGAAAATAGGCGCCATCCACTCGGCATCCCTTCGGGCGAGGTAGTCGTTCACGGTTACGATGTGTACGCCTCTTTTGGCGAGGGCATTCAAATAAGCAGGTAGGGTGGCAACGAGCGTTTTACCTTCACCCGTGGCCATCTCGGCAATTTTCCCTTGGTGGAGTACGATTCCACCGATGAGTTGTACATCGTAATGTACCATGTTCCAAGTAACTTCGTTATCGGCTGCTATCCACTTACCGTGCCAGATGGCTGTTTCTCCCTCGATTTCTACGTTGGGCTTTTGGGCAGCGAGTTGCTTATCCCAGAAGGTGGCTTTGACCTGCATTTGCCCTTTTTCTTTGAAGCGGTAGGCCGTTTCTTTGATCACGGCAAAAGCCAAGGGAAGCACCTCCAGGAGCACCTTCTCTAGCTCTTCGTTGCGATCTTCTTCGAGTTTGTCGATCTGATCAAAAATGGCCTCTTTCGCGTCTATGTCCAGGTCAGGATTATCTTCTATTTGCTGGTGCAGGTCGGCAATTTGTGTATCTATCTCTTGCAGATAATCATCTATGGTTTGCTTAATCTCGTTGGTTTTGGCTCTGAGTTCTTCATCTGACACGTTGTCAGTATTGAGTTGTCTCCACTCGGTATTGATTTGCTCCACGTAAGGCAGGAGTTGCTTCAAATCTCGCTCAGACTTAGAACCAAATAATTTCGTAACTGCTTTGCCTACAATATCTAACATATATGAATGGGGGGTTTATCTTCTTATTTTGATTGCAAATTTAATTCTTTTTTGCAAACAACTGTATCTCTTTGGTAGTGGAATAAACGAATTCCAAGCCAACTTATAGAAGATACAAAATTATGGGTTGAATTGTCAGTTTTTTACGATTTTTTTAAACCAAAGCACCCCTGCAAGAAAAACTAAGCGCGTGCTTGTTTTAGTTGATGGGATTTTTTATACTAAGAAATATTAGTAAGATATGTGAAAATGACAAAGAACCTTTTAGAAGACCGCCCTGCGTGGCCTGAGCAATACAAAGCCCAAAATCCAGCCCTCGAGACGATGCCCAAGAATCTCATTCTCTATGGCCCTCCGGGAACGGGCAAAACTTATCAAAGTATTCATTATGCCCTAGCCATTCTAGAAAATCAACCCTTGGAAGCCATTGAGCAAGAATCCAGGACTTTGGTGATGAAGCGTTTTCGCCATTACCAAACTCAAGGACAAATTGCCTGGTTGACTTTTCATCCTAGTTATACTTACGAAGATTTTGTACAAGGACTCAAGCCCAATACGCAGGCAGGCACGCTTCTTTTTGAAAGAAAAGACGGTGTATTCAAACAAATCGCTGATCGCGCTCGCAAAAATTACGACAGTTTTAGCAAGCAACAGAACCAACCTAAGATTCCTTTTTCTGATTTATTAGACTCTTTACTCTCCCATCGCATCAATCCTGAAACGGAAGAAATAGAAATTCCTCTGGATATTAATCACCGGATTTACAAATCTGTCATTATCTACGACCTGAGCGAAGAAGCCTTGATTTATCGCCGCCGCACTAAAAATGATATTGTCAAAGATGAAGGACGAAAGTTATTACTCAGTAAACTAGCTCGGCTCTATGAGGGTCAAGAAATTAAAGAGGCGATTAATGAGAAATATTACCAAGCCATCGTAGAAGCCGTACGAGAACACGAAGCCAGCCTACATGCCGAAGAGGAAAGAAAAGAACTTAAAAATTTTGTACTCGTGATTGATGAAATCAACCGAGCTAATATCTCGCAGGTTTTTGGTGAATTAATCACGCTCATAGAAGAAGATAAACGCTATGGCATGCCCAATGGCTTAACCGCCACGCTCCCGTCGGGTGAAGAACTAGCCGTACCTAGCAACCTCTATCTGTTGGGAACGATGAACACAGCCGACAAATCGATTGCGCTGCTGGACATTGCTTTGAGAAGGCGATTCCAGTTCAGAAGTATTTTCCCACAAATTGAGTTAGTTACTGATCAGGCACTCCGAAATATACTCCAAAGTTTGAATCAGGCACTCTACGAGGAGAAAAACTCCAGTGATTTTTTGATTGGGCACGCATATTTTTTACAAAAATCGGTAGCAGATTTGCCGACACTGATTAATGAGCAAATTATACCTTTATTGGAAGAATACTTCACACACCAACCCCATAAAATTCCTCACTTGTTGAAAGCCGCGGGAATTACGATTGAGCAAAAAAATTATCAATGGAGATTTAAAACCTATCAACCCTAATTAAAGAAGATAAAGTTGCATTCTCTACAGAAGCCATCACCAGAGAGGGATACAATCTCGGTGAAGATGTTCTTTTTTATAGATATTTGAACAAAAGCTATATAGATACGTCTATTTCAAAAAAAAATGACTAAATAACTCGTTGTTGAAGATGAAAAAGTTACAAGAAAAGAGGTACAAGGCACTTAGCTTAATTCGCTACAAATTGAACTATTTGCTCCGTAAAATAGCGGGTGCATTCAGTAAGGAAAAACCCACAATCGCGATCGTAGCGACTGCCCCCAAAGTAGGAAGTACTTGGCTCGTGAAATTATTACGCGATCTTTATGTGTTTAATCACGCAGTACTGCCCGAAGAAGTGCGACCTGATCCGATTCAGGCGAAATTGATTGACTTGGACGCACCAGCCACGCCTGATTTTTTGAGAGGGCTAGGCGAAAATTACCTGATCAAAAGCCACTCAGATCCACCAAAGCAGGACTTACCTGAAAATGTCAAGCTCATTACCATCGTCCGTGATCCTCGTGATGTGGTGATCTCCATTACTTTCTTCTTGACTCATTTAGAAGAAAGATTGGGAGGATGGCCTGAACTCGCGGAGATGGAAGATGATCGCAGCCGTATCATTCATTATCTTAAAAAAGATGTAGGAGTCATTAATCAGTTGGAGGCTTGGACTACGGCCAAAAGTAATAATATCCATCTACTTACTTACGAAGATTTGCTAGAAAAGCCTCTCGAGGAAATGAGGAAAATGGTAAAATTCTTAGGCTTGAATCTAAGCGAATCTCGCATTCAAAAGGCCGTAGATAACAATCAATTCGCCAAGCACAGTGGCGGCAGAGAAGCGGGTAAAGAAGATAAAGGCTCTTTCTTCCGCAAAGGAATCGCTGGTGATTGGGTCAATTATTTTGATGAAGAAATCGTAGAATTGATGAAAACCGTACACGACGGTCGCTGGAATAAACTGATCGTCAATATGGGCTACGAATCCTCTGCTGATTGGTCAATGCCTCAGACCGAAGAAGTAAATTCCTGAGAAATTTACACAAAGATATATTTGTATTGAGCCGCAGCTAAATCTCTCTTTTCTTTAACCAACGTATCATATCTAAAACAGCATCCATTTTCTCCCAGATGAGAAAGTGGATTTTGTTTTTTGTAGCTAAATTCAGGGTATGCATTCATTTATTCTCTACGAACATCAAAGCTCCCCTGCCTTGGACTTACCCATGAATCGGTGGCAGGCTTGGCAAAATTTCTTGGAAAAGACTTGGCAAAATCGCTTGTGGCTAGTAGAAGACACTCAAAACCACCACTCCCACCAAGCACTACTAAAACTACGCCCTCCTTATCTGCAAGCCAGAAATTACGTAGGCTATCTCCGCTACGATGATTTAGAGCTTCATATCTTACCCAAAATTTTCGACTCGCCCGAGCCTCCCGATCTTCGGCTCATCTTCCAGCATCTTTGCTACTATCTTTCCTATGGGTTTGGCTGGCGTATGCCCCACGAAATACAAACCATGGATAGTATCCCAGTAGAGGCTTGGTCTGATCTATGGATCTGGCTATGGCTCATCTTCACCGAAAATTATTTGATCGAGGCTGCACGTTGGCAGTTCGAGATACGCCAAGAGCAAAGCACCTACTTCAAAGGACAATTGAAGACTAAGGCTTATTTTCAAAAAAATTTAGGGAATGGGCAATGGCAACGATTTCCTATCCAACAGGATAAGCTAGTGTATGATCACGCTTTTCATCGTTTACTCAAGTACGTTCACCATCGGCTTCGGGCAAGCAATACTTCCGAATTGCTAGCTTCTCGCCTTCGATCGGTTGATTTTTTATTAAAAGAAGTAAATGAACAAAAATTTGACATCAACACTGCTCGTAAAATTCAGCTCAGCCGCCCCAGTCCAGAAGAAGCTTTTATTTTGGGTTTTGCTAAGCTTTTTTTAGTAAACGAAGCCACGCATTTGTCAGGGGAAGGCTATCAAGGTTTTAGCTTACTTTTGCCAATGGAGCGAATCTACGAACGGTTTGTAAGTGGTTTTATTCGTAGGCATTTCCCAGCGTGGCAGGCGCAGGAGCAAAGTAGCGATTTTCTGGCGCAGACTAAAATAGAAGGGAGACCCGTTTTTCAAATTCGCAATGATATCTACCTTCCCCAGCACAAGCAAATCTTGGATACCAAATACCAACTACGCCCCTACCCTTTCGAGAACGAAAAAACAGGTATCAGCTCCGAAGATATGTACCAGATGCTGAGCTATGGTCTGGCAAGAAATAGTGAAAAAGTGGTTTTGCTTTATCCTGCTCATTTTCAAGAAAAAAATTGGGAGAAAAAAACCACGGAATTTGTCGTAGAAGGCGGTCTATTGGGTGATCGGCAAATCCAAGTAAAAGCCATGGATTTGCCCATTACGCGTCCAAATCTAGTGGATAACATCGATATGATGGAAACAAAACTCAAAATACAGCTTCAAGCCATCTTAGACTGACGCAAGCAGTTTATAACTCACAAAATTCCTCCTCGGAAAATTTGAAAAACAAAATATTTTCCTTAATTTGCATTAAATAACTAATCTATTATACTTTATCAAGTCTCAAAAAAGCTGTTACCTTATGAAGTCACCTTATTTCAAGGAAGAGCATCATATGTTCCGTGAAAGTGTGCGGGATTTTTTTCAAAAAGAAGTTATGCCCCACGTGGCCGAATGGGAAGAAAACCGTCGTATCCCCAAAGATATTTGGAAGAAAATGGGCGATATGGGCTACCTAGGGCTTTATCACCAAGAGAAATACGGTGGCATGGCGGCCGATATCTGGTACTCTGTAATATTTCTCGAGGAATTGGCTAAAACCAACGGTGGTTTTAGTTCTGCCGTGAGCGTACACGAATACATGGCCACTAATCACATTGCCAAAGCAGGAAGTGAAGCACTTAAAGAGCAATATCTCGTTCCCGCCATCGCGGGTGAGAAGGTAGCAGCTTTGGCAGTATCTGAGCCGGGAGCCGGTTCAGATGTGTCTGCCATTCGCACGCACGCCCGCCGAGAAGGGGATGAATTTGTCATCAGTGGTCAGAAATTATGGATCACCAATGGTACTTATTGTGATTTTTATACCACAGCCGTGAAAACCGATCGAGGCATCAGCCTCATTGTCATTGATGGAGATGCTCCCGGAGTGAGTCGTAATAAACTCAACAAAATGGGCTTGCACAGTTCAGACACGGCAGAGGTCTATTTTGATCATGTCCGTGTGCCCGTGTCCAATCTAGTGGGCGAAGAAGGCAAAGGCTTTTATTACATCATGGATTCTTTCCAATTGGAGCGCCTCGTTATTGGCATGAGTGGTATTGGTTCTAATGAACAAACCCTAGAACAGACGCTACAGTACATGGCCGAGCGAGAAACTTTTGGACGTCCGATTAACAAATATCAAGTACTTCGCCATACTATCGCGCAATTGGCCGCCGAAGTGGAGCAAAATAAGCAATTCGTTTATAACACCACCTGGAAATTTGCCGAAGGAGAATACGTGGTCAAAGAATGCTCTATGATCAAACTCCTCAGCTCTGAATTAAACAAGCGCGTGGTGGATGAATGTTTGCAGATGTTCGGAGGCTACGGTTACGTAGAAGATTTCCCGATCTGCCAAGCCTACCGCGATGTACGGGTGGGAACGATCGCTGGAGGCACTTCCCAAATCATGCGTGAGATTATCTCCAAAATCGTGGTAGATGGCGTGGACCATAAGCCTGCCTATCAAGCGAATGGAAATAGTGGAAACGAAAAAAGCAATGGTCAAGAAAAGCGCATCGTGGCTAAAGAAATTGTAAAAACCTTAGCCGAACGCTTTCGTCCTGAAAAAGCAGCCGACTACGATACAGTGATCCACTACGATATTTCTGGTGAAAATGGCGGCAAATACACCGTGAAAATTGCCGATGGCCAATGCCAAGTAGAAGAAGGACTCAGTGGGGAGGCAAAATGCGTGATCCACGTTGCCGATGAGGTTTATGAAAATCTAGAGCTAGGCAAAGCTGATCCGCAGACTGCTTTTATGAGTGGGCAAATCACGGTAAGCAACGTGGGCGAAATGATGAATTTTAGTAAAGTTTTCAAAAAATTGAAATAATTACTCATTGCCTAAGCCAAAATAGCAAAGCAATGCGGTCCTAAAATACGAAATCCGAGTATCTCTACTCGGATTTTCTTGTGAATACGAAAGGCAAGAACACGAAAGAACTGCTCGAAGCAAAAACCGCTTCTGGAGAGCGGTTTGTCATCTGTTTTTACTTAGCAAGCTGTAGTTTCATCAATTCAGCTTCAATATTATTTTTAGCTAAAACTCTTCGGGTATAGCTCATTTTGCCATGAGGTACTAGTAAGAAAAATTTACCATTTTTAATCTTAGCTAATTTGGAAAAGAGCTTCCACTCACTAGCCTTTTGTGTTTTATTATCAGATTTCTTATCAACAATCTCAAAATAATGCTTACCCAACGTGGTTCTGGCGGTCAGGTCAGGCTGAATACTTTTGTCCTTACTCGTCTGGGTGAAACCCGTAGGATCTTCATAATCAGGTAGCTCTGCAGCTTTGATCTCATCGTAGCCCTTGGATTCTAATAATTGCACAGCTGATTTCAAATACTTCTCAAATTTACTTTCCTTTGTCTCTTTGCTCATATACTTTGGTTTAAGAAAATGATAAAATTATTACTACCAGATATGTTTAGTAGGTAATCTTATTATACAAAAAACGTGTTAAAAATGCAAGTTATATGATAAAATATTTTTAACATTAAATTAATAAAGTAACTTTTTTGCCATAAATCCAGATCTCGCGTGATTTTGATGTAAGTTTTATGAGCCTTTCCGAGGCAAATCTACAGAAGAATGGCTTGTTCTTGCTTATCTGGAAAAATTCCTTAGTTTCACTGAACAAGAATTTGACCCAATCCCAAAAAATCAAAAAGATGGAGAATCTAAACCTAACACTGATCCAATCCAAGCTACACTGGCAGGACGCGGCAGCTAATTTGGCCATGTTCGAGGAAAAAATTTGGCAGATCAATCAAGCAACTGATTTGATTATCTTGCCAGAGATGTTCACAACCGGATTTAGCATGGAAGCAGAAGCACTGGCGGAGCCGATGAATCTGACGACCTTCAAATGGATGAAACAGCAGGCTGCCCAAACCAAAGCAGTGGTGATGGGAAGCTTCATCGTGAAGGAAGAAGGGCATTTTTACAATCGCTTGCTATGGATGGAACCAGACGGTAGCTACGATCATTACGACAAAAGGCATCTCTTCCGGATGGCTGACGAGCACCTCACCTTCAGTGCTGGGAATCGCAAAATTATCAAAGAGATCAAAGGCTGGAAAATCCTACCGCTCACCTGCTATGACTTACGCTTTCCGGTGTGGAGTCGTAATCTGAATTTGGCTTATGATGTCTGTATTTTTATTGCTAACTGGCCTAAAGTTCGGCGGTCGGCCTGGAATATTTTACTGCAAGCCAGAGCTGTGGAGAATCTTTGCTACAGCGTTGGCGTCAATCGCGTGGGAGAAGATGGCAAAGAGATTGCTTACTCCGGAGATTCGGCGGTGGTAGATTTCAAGGGGACAGTCTTATTCCATCAGACCGAGCAAGAGGTGATTCATACCCAGCGTCTAGAATGGGCACGCTTGGAAAGGTATCGCCAAAAATTTCCGGCTCACTTGGACGCCGATCTTTTCGAGATCAATCAAGTAATCGCCGAGACTCCATAAAAAAGCCTGCAAAATATCTGCAGGCTCTTTTCTCTGCTCGAGGAAAGGAACTAAGAGCTTGTTTAAAAATTATCTTCGGGCTGCAAAAGTCCACTTTCGGAACCTGATTTCATAAAATTTTTCAGCTATAATACCATTATGCCTTCAAAATTTTATATTATCAGAACCAGAAATTGAACTTTTTCGCTCTCAAACCTAAAATTTAAACAAGCTCTAATTAAAATAAATAAACTTTGGCTCGCGCGTGTCTTTACCCAAAAAATTAAAGCGGATGCCAATCACCTCGCCATTATTCTCGATAGAGCCTACATTCACGAAAAAATCCGAATTAGGACTACTGCTGTAAGTATCATTTTGTCCTGCCTTCGCTACATTGGTGATTTGGCCGTATTGCCATTTGACAGTCTTATCTCTGTTATTAAATTCGAGAATCTGAAATTTAGGCATGCGGTTATTGTACCAGAAATATACTCCGGTGGCAGCCGCTCCTACACCTACTAAAAGGCCGAGTCTTTGTCTGTTATTCATTTGGTGATAGATTTTGTATGAAAAATTAGATGAAATCGCTCTTCGAAAACACACGCACCGCTATCTATAATCAGTGCCTGTCCCAATAAAAATTTAGTCCTTATTTATGTTTGATCCATCTGGGTTCAGTATAAAGCCATCTGATGATAGGCTTATGGATTGATGTTTGTGCTAGTTCTTGCCACAAATTTAAAAATAAAATCAAAATAGCCGAGTAAATTCTCAGGAGAATGCTATTCTCTTACAAATTTGAGCCGTAACGGTGGCTGCCAAAATCTGCGCTAAAAAGATATTTTTTCTCTTATTAAGAATATTAACTCAAATTAAGAAGCTTTTGAAAAATGAAAAAACTAAACACCTGATTATAAAACCATTACAAAAAGTGCTATCTTTTTTTTATGTGAAAGATTAGCTCATTTTATCATTCTGTTATATATTTACAATAAATTAAAATTATTCCAAAGATGGCTTTGGATTCTAAACTTGGAACATTTATTGTTCATTGAAACAAAAAACTGCAAGGCATCAAAAGGCACATTACACTAATTTTTTACCCAAATAGTTCTACTACTGATCTGATCTAATCGCCCTATTACACTCAATAATTTCTTTAATTCAGTTGCTAATGGATTCATTCAAGATATTTATGGTAGAGGACGACGAGATGTATGCCCAACTGCTCTCCTACCATCTTACCCTCAATCCTGATTATGAGGTTGATACTTTCCCCACCGCCAAAGAGTTTCTCAACAACTTACACCGCAAGCCTTCTCTGGTAACCTTGGATTATTCCTTGCCAGATATGACCGGGGCGGAGCTTCTCAAAAAAATCAAATCCCAGTATCCAGATATTCCCGTGGTGATTATTTCTGGTCAAGAGGATATTTCTACTGCGGTGAAGCTCTTGAAGGAAGGTGCCTATGATTATATTGTCAAAGACGATGATGCCAAAGACCGCATTTGGAATACGGTCAAAAATATTCGCGAGAATATCAGTCTCAAGGATGAAGTAGAGTACTTGCGTGAGGAAATTGGCCGCAAATACGAATTTGGCAAAATTATCAAAGGCAACAGCAATGCCATTCGTAAGGTATTTGGCCTGATGGAAAAAGCCGCTTCTACCAATATCACGGTCTCTATCACGGGAGAAACGGGAACTGGAAAAGAACTGGTAGCCAAAGCAATCCACTATAATTCGGGAAGGAGCAAGAAAAACTTCGTAGCGGTCAACGTGGCCGCCATTCCCCGCGAACTCATCGAGAGTGAACTTTTCGGACACGAAAAAGGAGCCTTTACCGGAGCGGCCACCCGCCGTATTGGCAAGTTCGAGGAATCGCATAAAGGAACCATTTTTCTGGATGAAATCGGAGAGATGGATATGAATATGCAGACAAAATTGCTCCGAGTCTTACAGGAGAAAGAATTAACCCGAGTGGGTGGGAACGAGGTGATCAAAATTGACGTAAGAGTGATCGTTGCTACCCACAAAGATTTGGCAGAGGAGGTTCGAAAGAAGAACTTCCGAGAAGATTTGTACTATCGCCTCTTGGGGCTTCCTATCAAAGTACCACCTTTGAGAAACCGAGGCAATGATATTTTGTTGCTGGCTAAATTCTTTATCGATGAGTTTTGCAAAGAAAACAAACTGCCCAAGTTGAGCATTTCGCCAGAAGCACAGAAAAAATTGATGAAATATCCTTTTCCCGGAAACGTTAGAGAACTAAAAGCCGTCATGGAATTATCAGCCGTGATGGCCAATGACGATAACATCGAAGAAGATAGCATCAGCTTTAATTCGGCCACTTCTATGTCGGATATGATGCTAGAAGAAACTACCTTGCGGGAATATACCAACCGAATTATCAAGCATTTCTTAGACAAATATGATAATAACGTAATGCTTGTGGCTAAAAAGCTAGATATTGGTAAATCTACCATTTATCGCATGCTCAAAAACGAAGAGGTGTAAATAAGTGATGATGAGTTTTCCGTCATTTGCGATCAATCTTAAGAAGTTAGCTTTTAGCTGAGAACTTTTGCATAAGTGCTTATCATCCAATGGCACAAGTTTTCGTATATTAAGCATCCAAACCCTCTGCATTGAAGATTGGATAGGCGAAGCGTAGTACTCGCTACCGTCTATCCAGTAGCTATTTATAATCTTGGAGATTTTTTAAATTTATACGATTATTTCGCTAATTTTGAATTGATCGAGCACCTTGCCAAAGCTCTTCTCTCTGTGAGTTCGGGGTTTTGAATGTGTAATATGATAACTTTATGAACACGGAGCACCTTAACAGTGACACCCTCGATATTTCCTCCTTGTGGGGTAGGCTGTCCAATGGGATGAATCAGCCCAAGCCATCTCGAGACTACCTTTATCATCTGCTCGAGCTGCTTCAGCACGAGCTCGCCTTAGACTTAGTCTGTATTGCGGTCAAGACTGATCTTCTCACGAATCAGCTCAATTTATCCTCAGCAGCAAAGCTTTTCTACGCTCCTGAATCCGACTCACTCCCTAGTCATTTGGAAGAGGCAGATTTTCTCTTTCGTTCGTCTGTGCCCGAAATGACATTTGTCAATACGCGGAACAAGCGATCCGAATTTGATTCTTTTATGCACTGGACAGGAAAAGCCCGAGGAGTCGCTGCGCTATTTGCTTCGGATCAAGTGAGTTTATTACTCTATAATAAGAATAAGAGTGCTTCTTTCCACCAAGATATTTGTCAAAAACTCCAGCCTTTGCTTTTTCAGTATCTGGGCTTTTTGACCGCCCAACTTCGTGGTGACCGTGCACAATGGTTGGAGGCTTTTTTTGAAGATAACCCACACCCTTCTTTTGTGTACAGCCTGAAGGGGCGCCGTATTCTCTTCGTTAATCAGGCCATGATCCGTGAATATGGCTACGAACAGGAAGAGTTGCTGCAAATGAATATTGATGATTTGCAGTTAATCCCTTTGCCAGCACAATCTGAGGCCAAAGCCTTAGATACTGAGCAAAAAATGAAAGGAAATCGCTTAGCAGCCGCCAACGTGACCACCCGCAATACGGTTTTTCACGAGGAAACAGTACAGTGGGTACAGGTGAATTCCCTACAAGAAATTAAAGACCAAGAACATTATTACCGAAAAATTCTTGAATCCGCCCACGAATTGATCTACCACGTAGATGCCGAGGGAAAAATCTCACACGTGAACGACGGTGCCCTACACTTGACGGGATATCAAGTGGAGGAATTACTAGAGCAGCCATTCACAAAACTCATCCGTGAAGACTATCAAACGACCGCTGCGGCTTTTTACCAACAACAATTAGAAGGTCATTTGACCGAAGCATCTCTACTTGAGTTACCTCTCCTGAGCAAAAGTGGCCAAGAAGTTTGGATTGAGCAAAAAGTGCATCTGATCGATAAAGAAGGCCAGAATAGGGAATTGGCAGCCATCTCACGCGATATTACTGAACGCCGAGAAGCCGAGGAGCAAATCAAACTGCTCAAAAAGTGGATAGATCAATTTAATGATGCGATTCAGGTAACTGATTTGGATGGAAACTTTGTTTTTACCAATCGCAGAGCTGCCGAAAGACTCGGCCACGCCAATGCTGAATTGATCGGTAAGAAAATACAGGAAGTGGATCCCTACAATCAATGGGAAGACTACTTTGAGGAAATTAAAGAAAAAGAGCGTCTCTATGTAGAGGGGATTGCCTTGCGCCCAGACGGAAGCCCTTTTCCTATCGAGATCACGGCTCAGTACATGACTTTGGGGCCACGTGATTACGTAATTGCTTTCTCCCGAGATATTAGTGAACGCAAGCATACCGAAGAACTGCTACTTAATAAGCAAAATCAACTCAAATCTTTCGTAGCGGCCGCTCCTGCCGCCATCGCCATGTTTGATAAAAACATGGATGTACTCGCAGTGAGCCAAAAATGGTACGAAGAGCACAACATCAAGGAAAAGAACATCATCGGGAAAAATTATTACGAGTTGTTTCCCAAATCTTCTCAACACTGGCGAGAGATTCATCAACGTTGTTTGCAAGGAGCCATTGAGAGTTGTGAAGAAGAGCAGATGATCCTCGAGGATGGCACCGAGACCTGGATCAAGTGGGAGGTCAGACCTTGGTACAACTTAGAGAGTCAAGTGGAAGGCATTGTGATGTTTACCGAAGATATTACACTACGCAAAAATCAGGAAGAAGAGCTTAAAATCGCTCGGGACAAAGCCGAAGAAGGCAGCCGAGCTAAACAACAATTTCTGGCCAACATGAGCCACGAAATTCGCACGCCCATGAATGCTATTCTGGGGATGACGCGCCTTTTACAAAAAACCAACCTTACACCTCGCCAAGCTACTTACCAAGAAGCCATCAAAGCCTCAGCCGACAACCTGCTGGTGATTATCAATGATATTCTAGATATTTCCAAAATAGAAGCAGGTAAACTCAATATAGAATCCGTGGGCTTTGATTTGAATCGCTTGATTCACCACCTCTGTAATTCTATTCGTCATCGTGCTGAACATAAAGACGTGGGTCTCTTTTATGATGTAGACCGCCGGATCAATGATGTGCTGATTGGCGACCCCGTTCGTCTGAATCAGATTTTGCTCAATTTAGTCAATAATGCCATCAAATTCACCGAAGAAGGTCGGGTGGAAATCGAGTGCATTCTCACAGAAAAGACCGAAACCACCAATGAAATTGAATTCAGAGTGATTGATACGGGCATTGGTATTGATGAAGATAAACTCAGTACCATCTTCGAGAGCTTCAGTCAGGGTGATGATAGCGTAACTCGTAAATATGGTGGCACAGGCTTGGGCCTCTCTATCAGCAAGCGATTGGTAGAGCTATTTGGCGGAGAACTGAAAGTGCAAAGCCGTCGGGCCACGGGTACAACTTTTTACTTCACACTGAGCCTGAAAGTAGGTAAAGAAAGTGATCTGGCTCGTAAAAAGGAAAAGAAAAGAAAAAACGTGAGCTTGGACGGAGTACGTGTGTTGCTTGCCGAAGACCACGATATCAATCAGTTTCTAGCCACTACCCTTCTGGATGAATGGGGAACCACCGTAGAGGTCGTAGAAGATGGAAGAGATGTAATTCAGAAACTTAGAAAGAAAAAATTTGATGTGGTATTGATGGATATTCAGATGCCCGTCATGGGAGGCATTGAAGCCACCCACATCATTCGCCGCCAACTCAAACTGAATGTACCCATCATTGCCTTGACGGCTAATGCCCTGAAAGGTGATAGCGAGCGCTATCTGAATGCCGGGATGGATGCTTATGTTTCCAAGCCCTTCGAACCGGTAGAGCTCTTTAATACCATTGCTCACGTGGTCAATGCCCAAGAAATGGATGAAGAGATGAGTACTTTATCCGATCAAAGTCTAAATCAACCACACTCCTATCCCGAAGAGTTATCTTTTAACCCAAATGATATGCCTAACAGCAATATGACACTTTACGATTATAGCAAAATCCAGAAAATGGTCAATGGAGACGAGGCCATGGTCAAAAAAATGATCACTATGTTTGTAGAGCGCACGCCAAGCATTCTCCAAGAGCTACAGCAGAACTTCGAGAGTGGCGATTATATTGGCGTTTCCAAAAAAGCGCATATGCTCAAAGCTTCCATCAGTCTGATGGGCATCGATACCTTGTATGAAAATATCAGAATGATCGAGAAATTTGCCAAAGAGAACACGAAAATCTCGGAGCTACCCAAGCTGATCGAGGAATTGCATCAGGTTTGTACGCAAGCCATTCATCAAATGAAAGCAAAGTTGTAAGACTTAGATTGTTTTTGAGGGAAGATCAACTCCAACGCACTACTTTCTTTTGTTCGGGTGCTTTGGGGTTTTTTATGGCCTGGGGTAAGCCTTCCCAGATGGCTTGCTTGACCATATCAATCAGATGTCTTTTCAGGAACCCACGTTTGACCATTAAGCTCACCTGCCTTACAGGCTGCGGATTTTCAAAATAGCGCAGTAAGTGTTCACGTCCTTCTAAGGTCAGTGTGGCGAGCTGTGGTAAAAGCGTGTAGCCAAACTCGAGTTCTACCATACGACTGAGGGTTTCGAGGGAGCCACTCTCATAAACAAATTGTCGTTCTTGATTGGGTTGAAATTGGCATAGATTCATCACTTGATTGCGAAAGCAATGCCCTTCGTTGAGAATCCAAAGGTCTTTACTCTCCAAATCTTTCAGGCTAAGGGTTTGTTTTTCTAATAATGCGTGATTTTCTGACAAATAAGCCACGAAAGTTTCTTCAAAAAGAGGGATTTCTTCCAAGCCTTTTTCCTGAATTGGCGTCACCAGAATAGCCATATCAATTTTATCCGTGTATAGCTTTTGCAATAGCTCCTGTGTTTGTGATTCTTCAATGACTGGTCTGAGCTTGGGATATTTTTGAATAAACCCGATCAAAAATCGAGGGATTAGGTAGGGTGCCAAGGTCGGAATGATTCCAATTTTGAGTTCCCCTTCTACGATGCCTCTTTCAGACTTGATAAAGTCTTTGATCCCTCGTGCTTCCCTGAGTACAGCTCTGGCTCTTCTAATGATTTCTTGTCCTACTACTGTCGGCTCAATCGGTTGTTTTTTACGGTCAAAAATCACCACATCTAATTCTTGTTCCAATTTTTGAATCTGCATGCTCAGCGTAGGTTGGGTAACAAAGCATTTTTCAGAAGCCGTCACGAAATGGCGGTAGTTATCAAGTGCCACGATGTATTCCAGCTGTGTAAGTGTCATAAAGTTCTCTTTCCTCTGTATAGGCTATTAAACAAAACTGCAAGCTTCAGGTTGGTCGCTTTTACCAAAAAAATGAACCCAGTATCCAACACTAGGTTCATTTTTCTAGCCAGGATTGGAAAAAGAAAAACCAAATTAGATTTACTTCGCTTAAAATTTGACAATTTTTTTAAGCCCACGGTAAGCACCAGATTGAAACTCTACAAAATATACGCCCGAAGGATAATTATGTAAATTGATCTTTTTTTGCAATCTAGTCTGGAGTTTCCGCCCTTTGTCTAGCAATACCCGTTTACCCTGTGGATTGACAAGATGTAGGGTATAATCTCCTTGTACGGTGCTTTCCAAGGAAAAATCTACTTCGTCTCCACTCGGAATGGGGTAAATTTGGATGGCTCCCGAAAGATTGTGATTCTCCAAGGAAGTGATTTCCACCTGAATCAAATCCGAAGTAACGGAGCAATTCTCACTAGTAGCCACTACGTAATAGAGTCCGCTCTGTGTAGGGCGATAGCTATCACCGGTAGCTCCTGGAATAATTTCAAATTCATAATACCACTGATAACTGTCTGCCCCGATGATATCCGCCTGAAGAAAGCCATCTTCGTTGAAGACTTCAAAGCTAAAAGAATCATCCAAAATTACTACCAAGGGGTTGGTGGCTCGCTTAATGCAAGAAGCAGAAGCACTTACCTCACAGTCGTATTCTCCATTTTCTGTGGCAAAATAAGTACTCAGGGTTGCATTGAGTATTTCTTTACCGTTTCTGTACCATTGGTAAGAAGCATTAATTACGTTGGTTTGTAGTGAGAGCAGCGCGGCCTTATCATCGCATATATCTGAAAATTTGATCCCTTCTACGACTACATCTACCACGAGTACACACTCGGGACGCACGCTTACCACATTCGAGTATTGAGAAAGGCCACCTTCATTGGAGGCGGCTACCCGATAAAAATATCGCTGATTTGGGTCTAAGTCCGTATCCTGAAAGGAAGTTACATCCTCGAGCACTTCCCCTATTTCAAAGAATTCTCCGTTGGCACTAATGGAACGTTCAATGATAAAAATATCCTCACTCGTGGAGTTATCTTCCCATCGTAGGCTGATTTCAGAATCCGAAACCGGCTCGCCCACTAGCTCGGTAGGTTGATTAGGAGGGGGTATGGTATCTACTGGAAAAGTAATCACTGAGATCGTATTAGAATAAGGAGAGGCTTCTTCGTTAAAAGACCGCACCCGATAGCGATATAACTGGTTGGCTACCAGCCCTGTATCTGTGTAAGTAGTTACATCTGCCGAAACCTGAGCGACCTCAATGAAAAGGTCGCCTAAGTCTTCCAATATATTGGAACGCTCTATGCTGAAGCCTTCTTCATTGCTCGAGTTATCGGTCCAGATGAGAGAAATCTCATTGCTCGTAACATTGGTAATATCAAGACTGGTGGGAGCAATTGGGATATTGGCGGTTTGTGCCCCAGCCACATTGCTAAATCCAGACACACCCTGGGTGTTACTCACCGCACGGATACGATAGAAGTACTGTGTATTTCCAGCTACCGTGTTGTCTGTATAAGACTCAATATTAGCTGCTACGGTAGCAATACCCACAAATCCACTCTGGAAGTTAGTAGCCCTTTCAATGACAAAGTTATCCTCATTACTTGATCTATCTTCCCACTCCAGATCAATTTGATTCAGGGAAATTGCCGTGGCTCTTAGGTTGGCTGGCGTCGCAGGAGGCTGAAAGGTAGTAGCCGTGGCTACATTAGAAAAGGTGGGGGACTCTCCGGCGGTATTGAAGGCCAGCACTCGATAACGATAAGTAACTCCTGATTTAATTTGCGTATCCGTATAAGAGGTTGTATCTGCTAAGACTATATCTAGAGGTATAAAGCTACTACTTGCTCCAATTGCCCGCTCTATTTCAAAACCAATCTCGTTACTTGAATTATCCACCCATCTTAATACGATGCCAGTTCCGGAAGCAACCTGAGCAGTCAGTCCAGATGGAGCATTGGGGGGTATGTCTGAGGTAAATTCATTAACGGAAGGGCTGTTGAGTTGATAATTCGTGGTTTCGGTCACACCGTCGAGGTCAGCAAAAGGAATCACGTAAAATGTGTAAGCAGTGCTAGATACCAACCCAGTTACTGTGATAGAAGATTGGTCACCAGAAATGCTCACGACTTGATCTGCATTGATTGATGCTGCCACCTCCTCGGGAGCCAGGCCATCTATAATTGGAGCCAAGTCTACGCTACCTGCATTTGTAATCACTAAGTAGCCCGTGGCATCCCCTTGATTATTCCAAGTAAGCGTGGCTTCATTGGTGCCAGTGGCTGCTGTGAGTCCCGTAACTGGGTTAGGTTGTTTAGCCAGTGTCCAGAAATCAATTCTGGTTCCATAGGAAGTCCCTACCTCGCTGGTTGCGTAGGCTCTCACGCTATATTGACTTCCCGGACTTAAGCCTGTGATGGTAGCACTGAATGTACTCGTGCTACCTGTACTTACTTCTACCAATGTCACTTCGCTATCGTTGATGGTCAAATTTGTACCCGTAGCGAGATAGTAAATAAATCCACGACTACTCACCGTGCCACTGCCTTCTGCCAAGAGATTGCCGTTCGCCACCGCACCGTCCTCTCTGCGGTTCGTTACACTTGTTGTACTTACCTGAGGAGCTGCAACGGCAGTTGGGAATTCATAGGCTCCGATATCGGGCTGGCCAATCCTCGAGGCATTCGTTTGGTCTACGTTTGGAATATCAGCTCCAGTGGTACCCATGTCAATCGCCGGGCTTTCTTCTATCAAGGCAATGGTTGAAGTGTTACCGCCATTGTTAGTAAGGGTATTGCCGCCAAACACCGCGTCATAGTTAAGTCCTTCAAGATTATTGTCATTTACACCCGTGGGCTCAAATCCATCGCTGCTCTCGATGATACAGTGGCTCACGTTGCTCTCGCTACTTGGGCTGAGGAAAATATCGGGTTGTGTATTCGCCTGATTTCCTACCAAGACTGTATTAAACATATTCAAGCTGCCTCCCATGAGGTAAACGCCTCCTCCCATTCCCGAGACTACATTGTTGACAATGGTACAATTGTAAATGTTGCTTGTGCCTCCCTCTATAAAAAGTCCGCCACCTTGACCAACATCTCCTGCTTCAAGGTTATTATTAAAGATCGTACAGTTGGTAAGGTCTAGCGTGCCAGCACTGGCTCGTTGCCGAATAGCGCCTCCATTACTTACTTCGGCAAAGGCTACATTATCGTGAATCGTACATCGGTTGAGGCGCAAGTTGGCCTGATTATCAATCAGACCTGAGCCGTTTGATCCTCCAAAAAAGTTATTATCCACGGTACAATCAATCATATCAAGGTTTCCACTCGCGTTGAAGATGCAGGCCCCTCCACTGCCTTGAAAGGTATTTTCTCTGAAACGGCAAAGGTTTAGCCGCACTGTGCCACCATCATTCGTGAAGGCTTGCCCTCGCGTCACATCAAAAGCAGTTGCTCTCTGAAATATGAGATTGTTGATTATAACATTAAACGCACCACTCACTCGCAATAGTGGTGAATCATCCTGTCCATCCAGTGAAGAAACATTTCCCCTAATCGTCATATGGTTTTTGATATCGGGTAGCGGGGACTCCACAATAATATTCCCCGTTGTACTGAAGTCTATGATATAAGGATTACTAGCAGCGACATTGGCAAAATTTGCGTGCACCAGAGCATAACGAAAAGAGCCTATCCCGGAGTTATTCAGGTTAGTAACACTGTAGGGAGAAGCTTTGGGAAGTTCGGAATTGGCTTCATGGGCTCCAATGTCGGGTTGATCATCTCTTAGGAATCCTCTTTGGTCTAAAACCCTGCCATTCACGGCTTGGCCAATCGCGAGGCTGTTACTAGCCAGCGAAAGATTAGGATTCACCCCACCATTAAGCCCATAGTTCATAAAGTTAGCATTAACGGGGATGACAGAGGTTCCTACCAATAATCCGGGACTAAAATTGGAGCCATCTGCTACCCCAATGAGATTTCCACCCAAGTCTACAAATTCTCCTGACAAATCTGGGGTACCAGAAAAACTTGCTGAATTGCCCGCTACGATGGTGTTATTGAGTTCTACCGTACCCGACAGATTCAAGATGCCACCCGCCGAGGGAATGGTATTATTAGCTGTATTTTCGCTCAGCGTACAATGGGTCATACGCAAAAAACCACCGTTCACCACAATTGCCTCGTCTGTGTTCTGAAAAAAAGTACAGTTGGTCACCGTGGTCGTACCTCCTTGTATAAATAAAGCACCTCCTCGACCTACGGCATTATTATTTTCAAAAGTAGAGCGGATAATATCTAAGGCTCCCGACTCCTGATAGATGGCTCCCCCTCTCAGGCCAGCCAAGCCTGTGGCAAAGTTTTGGAAGAAATAAGCATCTCGAATGGTAACCTCTCCTCCTTCGTTGTAAATAGCTCCGCCGTCTGCCCCGTCATTATCACCTGACAAGTTATCTATGAAAGAGCAGCCCCCAATATTCAAAACCCCTCGATTGAGGATGGCTCCTCCTCCGCTGCCGTCAAAGGGCTGTCCGTTGGAAATGGTCAAGTTGTTTAATACCAGTGTAGCGTCAAGTTCCACGATAAAATAACGGAAGTTATCTGCGCCCACACCAGCGGTGATGGTAGCTCCATTTCCATTGATGGTGAGGGTGCTACTCTCAACAATGGGTGGCAGTGCATTGCCGTCAGGCTCTTGGCCGAGATTATTAAAGAATTGATAAGTGGTGCCCGTGAGTGTAATTTCACTATCAGTTCCATCTGTATTAGCCTGATTGATGGCATTGATTAGTTCATCCGCACTGTTGGCCGTGTAGGTTTGCACGTCTTGCGCCAGCAGGTGGCGTGGGCTGAATATGGAGCTTAATATTGATATCCATAAGATGACCTTCAGCCAGCGGCTGGGAAGCGTAATTATTTTTCTCATAAATGTTGAGTCAGATTTGATATTCACAAATTTCAGAGAAATAAAAAGAAAGCAAATGTTTGTGAAAGAAGACAGCAGGGGAACACTTCTCCCCTGCATAATCTAGCAAACGAGAAAACGAGGAAATAGGTTAATCTGCCCCGATCATATTGAAAGCCCCCCAATAAATCGGGTCTGCATATTCTTCTTTAATTTCTTTTTGGGCTTCGTTAAAAGCTTGTCTCTTGTTGCCCGTGCTGAGCCATTTCTCGTAAAACTTACTCATTAGTTTTTGGGTGGCTTCGTCATTGACCTTAAAAAGACTCATAATCAACACCTCTGCTCCGGCGACCAGAAAAGAACGCTGTAGCCCATAGACGCCTTCTCCGATGGCTACCTCGCCCAGCCCCGTTTCGCAAGCACTCAGTACCACGAGGTCAGTATGATCCAGATTGAGATTCATGGCCTCGTAGGCGGTGATAATTCCCTCTTGGGCATCATAGTTCTTGGTATTTTGGGCGAGCAGATCTCCCGCTCCCTTGGCCAACAAGCCTGAGCGTCGTAAGGGATCTTGTTTGATCAATGCCAAGCCTGATTCTGTACTAATGCCTCCTTCGGGCGGGTTTTCTTGAAAAAAGCCGTGGGTCGCAATGTGAAGTACGCGAGGCGAGTTTAGGGTTTTAATCACTTGCTCGATGGCTTCCTGATCGGTGTATGCCTTGACCTGCCAATCACGATTTTGTAGCATCTCGCTAATCTGGGCGATCTCTCGTTCAGTGCCGGGCAAGCGACTCACGTATTCTCCACCTCCTCTGGTTTGATTCTCCAAGGCTTTTTCCTCAGTCTGCTGAGAAGTGTAAAAGATCGGATTCCCAAATAAGATCGCTTCCGAAGAGGCCGTATTGGTTTCTGCTGGCTCTTGTTGGCGACTCAAAATCAAGTCTTTAGTATTACTAACCAAGCGAATATTATTTTGGTCAATGACATACCGCCCCTCCTCGATTCGGATAGACTCAATATTGATCTGATTGTAAACTCCATCTGGGGAAAGATACACTACTTGGGCGTTGTCCAAGGCTTGTTCAATGGGTTTCCAGAATTTTTCGTAAGAGTAGCGATCACTTCGCTTGAATATCACCATGTTGCGGTAATAGCGAAGAAATTTATCCTCTAATTCCTGACCATCATCTAGTAACACGAGTTCGGGTTGCTTGCGGGTTTTTTCGTTGACAATCAAGGCCGCGTATTTGATTTCATCGCTGAACCCTTCTTGGTAATCGCGATAACGAATGATCTCTACGGCGGCTTCACCTGCTTGCAAGACTTTACGCACATCTTTCCAGGTGTAAACTTCTTGCTCTACATTATCGGCAAAGAGGCCCGAACGCTCGCTTAATTCTTTCTCTAATTGATTGATTTCATTTTTGAGATCGGTAACATTGACCTCACTTTCGGCTAGTTCTTCTTCACTCAGCGAAAGAGCTGAGGTCAATTCACTTTTTTTATCGATCCAACTTTGGAAGAGGGACTTCAATTCTTCATCATCTCCATTGAGAATCTGTTCGCGCATTTTGATAGAAGAACTTAATAGAATGGCTTTGGTAGCCAAGCGGAAATTATACATATTCTCAATTAGCTCTGGTCTATCTTCTTTTTGACTCACGGCCAAGGAGTTGTAGAACTCAAAGTCAGCTTGAATCTTGCTCCAAAACTTGGCTTTTTCTCTTTCGCTGAGCGCGGGAAAATAGGTGCGGATAAAATTGAGATAAGATTCGGTTGTTCCCTCCAAGATTTTATTGGCAGCTTTGTAATCGCCGCTGATAAAGAAAAGCCTACCCAATTTACTCTCGGTGGCTACATAGTCGGGATGCTCTTTGCTTAATAATTTTTTGAAAATTTTCTCGGCTTGTTCGTAGTTATCCTTAGCTTCCTCGAATTTTTTCAAATGCGTGTACACATCGCCCATCAGGGAGTAAACCTGAGCAGAGTTGATATTGCGCTCACCTAATTTCTCCAACCAAATGGCATTGGCCTCTTCCAAAAGAGAGAATGCCTCTTCAAATCGGTCGGTTTCTATGTAAATGCTGGCGATGGTCTTCAGCACTTGGGCGTAGAGAGGATGACGATTATCAAAATTACTGACCATGATGGCTTTGGCCTGATTGAGGTATTTTTCTGATAATTCGGCATTTTTTGTATTTTCATAAAATTTGATGAGAGCCAAAGAAATATAAGAGCGTCCTAGCTCTATGTGATTCTCTCTCAGGCTCTTTTTCTGAATAGCAATCACTTGATTCATGTACTCTTCGGCTTGCTCGTAATCTCCGATGGTTACATAATATTCGGAGAGTAAGGTATAGTTTTCTGAGGCTCGGATACTTTCAGCCCCATAAATTTTCTTGGCGATTCGCTCAGCCTCAGTCAACAGCTTGATGCTTTGCCCGTAATCTCCTTTGATGAGATACAGCAGTCCCAGATGATTGAGAGGGCTTAATAACTGGCGGCTTCCTTCACCTGAGTTTGCTCGTGCAGCTGCTAACAAATCCTGTAGAATTAGCTCGGTTTCGGCATATTCTCCCAAACGAATATAAAGAGTTGCCATCTCGTCCATGGATTGTGCTTTGAGCGAAAGATCATCTACACCCATACGGCGATAGAGACGATTGGAAGTACGGAGCATTTTGCGGGCTTCGTCGTAGAGGCCAAAGATACCATAAATTTTGGCCATGGTAGTCAAAGATTCAGCATACTCCAAGGAGCGGCGTCGGGCTTCTTTACGAATGACAAAAAGCCCTTTTTCCATGCTTTGTTCGGCCTCACGATACTGACCTACCTTGATCTGCAGGTCGGCTACTTTGACCAACTGTAATCCGTAGGCCAGGTATCTTTCCCCGTATTTACTTTTCAGATTGGCAGCAGAATTCTGCAAAAGTGCTAAGCTTTCTTCATAGCGATCTTCTAGATCATAATAATTAGCAACGGCATTGTTTAGATAATTGCGATCTTTATGGGTTTCGCTTCGTTGCTCATACAGCATCGCTTGGGGTTCAGCCTGAAAAATATTTCTGGCCTCTGCAAAATTATCCGTATAATTCAGATAGTAGTCTGCTAACCTGACCTGAGCAAAACGATAGGGCGTAGAATTCGTCCCGTAGAGCTTTTGATAAGAAGTAAGAATCGTTTTTAGGTTCGCTTCGGCGGCTTCTAAATCAGGTTCTTGCCCACTGATGAGGAGAAAATGGAGCATTTCACGGGCACGAACGCGGAGCGGATGTTCTTCGGGAATAATTTCACTGGGTTGTGCTAAGATTTCATTTAACTCTCCAATGGCTTTTCCATCTTCTCGATTGGCGAAGCTTTGGGAAGCACTTAGGTAAAGCCCCGTTTGGTCGTATATGTTCGTACTCCGTGAGAAGGCAGAGGCATACTTATTCCAGCGGTCCAGATTACGATTGATGGCGCCCTCTTTTTCTCTGAAAATATAAGATTCAATGGCGAGCGCGAGGGCGTCCATAAATTCTTTTTGTTCAGATTTGACCTGTCGGGTGGCTTTCTCGTAGTTTCTTTCGGCCTCTTGATAGTCTTCGCGGTCAAAGGCATTATTTCCCCAAGCAATCAAAAACTGATTATAAAGCGGGTATTTACTCTTAATTCCAGCTATTGTTTTCTCCTTGATTTGAAAGAGAGAGTCGGCTTTTTGATACTCTCCTTTTTGAGTATAGAGGATGGCATCGAGGCTAAGCGCACGGGCATAGCGGGTTTGGCGATAGTCTTGATCGTATTTGCTCAGCTTACCAAAGCGACCGTTCGTGGCCTCAGACAGTGCTTTCCAACGCTCTTGGAGTTCGGTAATTTTCTCTTCTGTGGCTTTCAAGCGACCCATATAAATGGCAGCTTCTGCGGCCTCGAGTGCGATTTCGGCCAAAATCATTTCGTCTGAGGCCGAGCGTTGATCCCAGATATTTTGTAAATCTTGCAACAAGCTATCTGCTTTGGCATATTGCCCCAGATCTAAATAAATCTGACCAACTTTGATAATTCCCACGGAATAAGCTTCAAAGTCTTGATTTTTAATATTTTCCAGTTGCTCAAGACCCGCCTCGATTTTAGTTTCCATCGCTGCAAACTGCCCCTGCACTTCCCGAATCTGCGCCTCGTAGATTTCTGTCCAAGCTAGTAAAACGGGGCTCGCTCCGTATTTTTTGTTGATATCTTTGAGGACATTTTTATTTTTCTTGGCCAGAGCTTTATCATATTTGCCTTTGAGGTATTGCTTGTGTGCTTTGGCAAAGAGATTTTCCCAACTCACTTGGGCGAAATTTGACTCCGGAAGCACGAGAAATAAAACTAAGAAGAGGCTCGAGATCAAGAGAGGCCTCTTTGTGCGGTGTGGCATAGGTGTGAACATGAGCGTGAACTTTTTAGAATCAGATCAAGTGCAAAATTAATACTAGCAACTTTATTCTTCTACGGCTACACGTTGTTTGGGGATTACTTTTATTGGAGAAAGTTTTAAAATTTCCTCGGCAAAGCGAAAAGTTGCTTTTTTGACTTCATCCACTGCTCCCGAGGTGATGTAAGAAGCAATGACATGCTCACCGGCTTGGGGGAAGGCTTTTTGTCTTTTTAAAGCATCTGGTGTTCCCAGTTGCGTGAACATCTCCCGCATGGCTTCTACCGACACCGTATGATCTTGATGGGTTTCATCTTTGTAATAATATCCCAAAAAAACGGGCTGTTTTACTTGCTGAAACACCTCAGGTTTCATGGTGGCAGCAACCAGCGATTTGAGTGCTACACCCCCTTCCAGGCGATATTTATTGGCCCAATATTGCTCTCCAAGTTTGGTTACTTTGTCTCGCTCAATATATTTACTACCCACCGAAAGGCGAGCAATTTGCAAGCCCCAAGGCTTGTTCAAAAGCATCATATAGGAATCATAAAAATCGATCAAGGGAGAATAAAGAATCAATCCCGCCAGTTCAGGATGCTCGGCTGCTAAGTAAAGAGCTAGCGTACTTCCCGTGGAGGTACTGATCACGATGGTACTGTCGCCCAACTGCTGGGCAATGGCCAGAGCTTCCTTGGCAGAAGCCAGTAAACTTTCCGGTGTGATTTCTAGAAAAGCATCAGGATCATCCAAGCCATGTTGGTCGAGACGAGCCAAATATAGATTACAGCCGTACCGACGTGCGAAGTCTCGATGCACGGGTGCCCCTTCGGCTTGACTCGCGGTGAAGCCATGTAAATAAACCACGCTGTAAGGCGTTTTTTCTTTGCGCTTGGCATCAAACCATACGATTCGAGCTTGATTGTCAGGCTTTAGATGAGGCGTATTACGCTCAGAAACCACAATATCTTTTTCCAATTGCTTCAAATCCTGAGCTACTGGAGGTAATTGCGTATCGAGAGAGGGAGCAGCAGGAGAAGGGCCTAGCAGATAGAAAATCGTCAGTGCTAATAGAACAATTCCTGCCCATTTAAGAAACTTCATAAATTTTCGTTTATTTGAAGATGGTCATATTTCTGATGATCCACGAGAGCACAAAAATCCTAAATATTCTCTAATGTCCCAAGATTTAGAAAAAATTCAAGCAGAATTAGCTGCTCGTGTTTTCATTCCCCCCGAAGGTTCAGGCTATCAGCCACAAATGGGCGATCAAATCTTGGCTATGGATATCCAATATGACCAGAACCAAGCCTACGTAGCCGGAGCCATACAGTCGTGGGGCTCAGATCAGATACAGGCTTGGGCAGGAGCTTGTCAAGTGGGTGCAGATTATCAATCTGGGTTTTTTTGCTTCCGCGAAGGGCCTCCCCTGTACGATTTCTTGAAAGCCCTAGCCACACAGAAACAAATTAAACCTCAATTAATCATCGTGGACGGACACGGCATCGCGCATCCTCGTCGCTTTGGGGTGGCTTCTTGGCTGGGATTAGCTACCCAGACTCCTACACTAGGCTGTGCCAAAAGAACGCTTTTGCCCTACGCAACCGAGCCAGCCTTATCCAAAGGTAGCACCACAGATGTGTGGCTGGATGAAGAAAAAGTGGGATTCGTATTGCGCAGCCGAACCGGAGTGAAACCGATTTTTGTAAGTCCAGGGCATTTAGTCAGCTTAGCAACCGCCCAGCAAGTGATACTCGGACTGAAAGGTACCTATCGTATTCCTGAACTTTTGCGTCAAGCTGACCAAATGGCACGTGCCTACCAAAAAGGCGAAGCAATGGCCAAGGAGCAAAGCCTGGGCAAGATTTCGCCCTCCCCTCGTCCTTTTCTGATCTCCTGAAGATTTGGCTCAAGGCTCGATTTTTCCACCTTTGGGGTACATCGATGTAGCTTTTGACCTCCCCTTCCCCACCTCGAGGATAGGCATAAGGGGTAGAAAAGGTGCATCGCCTGAATTCACAGATAGGCCAGCCGAGCTTGGAGATAGGGTAATCGAGCTTTTGGGGTGGGTCAGCTAATTTTAAGAGAGGGGCAATGGAGTTCAGTGCTAGGTCAGGCTTGTTAGTGGAGAGGGGTATGCTTTCTCAGAAGTGGCTCAAGTTAGTTTTGAGTTTCCTCTGTCTATTTGGTCTATTTGCTAAGATCTTCTTCGCAATACTTTCAAACAAAGCTCAAAGTACTGATTGTCAGTATACTAAGGCAAGGCCAGCCAAGGTTGGTTTTTTGGCTTTAAATTATACCAATCCCTCTCTGTAATATGTACATTTAAATGGGAGGGGATTTTCCGCGGGAATACTCCGAAATTCCTCTGTGCCTCTGTGTTTGAATAGGCCATTCGGATGTATGCACGGAGAATATGGATGGGTATTAAACCTCCACCTTCCGATAAAAACCCCCCACCGCTATTTCTAGACTCAGCGCGTGAAAGGTCACTTGCTCCTCCGGCTGGGTGTAAACGGAGTAGAGCCAGTGCTTGGCTTCCTTGCGGAAAAAGACTTCTATCTGCATCGTGTTTTGGGAGATTAGCACGTACTCTTGCAGGGATGGATTACTACGATAACGGCGAAATTTATCCCCGCGATCGTAGGATTCCGTGGAGTCCGAGAGTACTTCCAAGATAAGTAAGGGATTCTGGATGCTGTCTTTACGACCTTCACTGAATTGCAGTTCCCCGCAGACCACGGAGCCGTCCGGGTAGAGGAAGGAGTGGGGCGATTCTATTTCAATTTTCAGGTTACTATCGTAGACAATGCAATCCGCTCGCTGATCCAGCGCCTCACTCAACAGGCGTGTGGCATTGGCACAGAGTTGACTGTGGCGAGGAGTGCCCCCGGCCATCGCCCAGACCTGACCGTTGCGGTATTCGTGTCTTTGCTCGGCCTGCGCTTCCAGCGCGAAGTAATCGGCCAGCGTGTAAGTTCCTTTGCTCGCAGATGCTTCTCCCATCATTGATTTTTTAGGCGGTTGGATGCTTTTAGAGTGAAGATAGCATTTTCAAGCAAAAAAGTAAGCTTTCCGGCTGAGATTTTGGGAGCTTCCGTATTTTAATCAAAAACTCCCGGGCTGTATTGATGTGAGAAATAAATGCGTATTTTTACAGAAAGCATTTCATCTTGAATGCCCAACGATGCGTCAATACCCGAAAATTTTAAACGCTCACTATGCAAAACTTCCCACACATTGTTTCTAACCCCAATATTCTGGGAGGGAAACCCGTCATCAAAGGCTCTCGAATCAGTGTTGATTTGGTATTAGAATGGATCGCCTCGGGAGCCAGTATCCCAACCATTCATCAGCAGTATCCTCATTTGAGTGAAGAGGCTTTGCAGGAAGCACTGCGCTACGCGGCTCGCTACTCCACTCCCTTCTAAGCATCCTGCATTTATAAAACCCTTAACCCCATCACTCCCCCGCCGGCACATAGTATTTCTTCCATAGCTCGGCGTAGAGCTTTGGGCCAGTCTGGCGGGCTACCTCACGGAGGATATAATTCCGCGCCTTGACCTTACTCGGCTCTTCCTTGATCCGCGCGAAGACGTAGGCAAAGGCACTCGACCCTGGCGCCAGACTGACCCGGATGCGCCCCCCGACCCGCTGGAAGTAGCCCAGACTGGGCAGCTCCGGCCACTCCGCCCGAGGATAGGCATGAAGCTCGATGATGAGCAACTCACACAGGATTTGAAAAGCTGGGGTGGCTACTTCCTCTCTGGCACTATTGAGAGCCGTTTCGAGATGAACATATACCTGCTCATAGTTTATCTGATCTAGGGCTTGCTGAGCCGCTTTCATCTCTCGCCCCGCGATGTCGGCCAGTAAGCTTAAAGCTCTTTGCTCGTTTTTTTCGGCTTTTTCCCGTAGGTTTTGCAGCACTTGGAAGACCTGCTCTACTTTTACCTGCACCTCGGCGGCCTTGCTGGGGCAGTTGGTAATGGCCGATTGGTATTTCTTCACCGCCCGGATGTAGTCCGTCTCGCGGAAGGCTTGGTTGCCTTCTCGCATCAGGCGCTCGTAGAACTGGCAGTCCTGTGCCGAGCTTGCCTGAGCAAATAGCCACGAGCCGAGGATGAGCATTTGTATAATTTTCTTTAATTTCAAAGCGTTTTATTTTTTGATCTTAAAATCTACCTGAGCCTCTCCGAAGCTGGAGCTTCAGAGTTACTAAGGAGTCCTGAATAAACGAAAACCGAAGACATAGTTGTCGTTCCTCGGGATGCTGTAGCCGCGGTTCGAGGAGCGGCAGTAGTTGTTGAGCCAACTGCCCCCACGCACACAGCGAAACGAAGTACGAAGATATTCGTACTTCGTGTAAACAGGATCGCTTTGCCCCGCGAACTCGGCATAGTTATTTTTTCGGTATACATCAAAGCACCACTCCCAGGCATTGCCGCTCATATCAAAGATTCCTAGCTCATTGGGCTGCTTCCCACTGACAACGTGTGCTTTGCCCTCTGAGTTTTGATAGTTCCACCCGACCGAGTCAAGATCGTTTGCCCCTGCATATTCATAGCCCCGGCTAAGCTGCCCTCCCCGGGCCGCGTATTCCCACTCGGCCTCGGTGGGGAGGCGGTAGCCCTTGGCCTCGCGTGGCCACGCTATGTCTACCCAGGCCTCGTCGTCCCAGTAGGCCGAGTCCGAGGGGGAGAGGAGCTTTTGGTCTGCCCCGTAGATCTGGTAGGCTGGCTCCAGGCCTGTCTGTAGGGAGCGCCAGTTGGCATAGCGAATGGCATCAAACCAACTCACGCCGATGGCAACTCGCTGGCCTTCCGGCTCGCCCCAGGCTTTGTAGTGGTAGCACTGGGGGTCAAGGCCATTGTCCAGCGCGAAGAGTGCCATCTGCGCGTAGGTAACCTCGGTGGGGCACACGTAGAAGCCCGAGAGGGTGATCTCCACCTGGGGGCGTTCATTTTCCTCTCCTTCACCCTCGGGGCTACCCAGCAGGAATTTCCCCCCCGGCACATAGATAAAGCCATCGGGGATTTCGGTATTTTCGCTCTGGGGCCAGGCGGGGCTAGCACTCAGGCACAGCAGGAGCAGGGCGAGTATCGTGCTTTGGTTGGTCATGGTCATGGTCTTGGATTTGTGCTTAGGGAATCAAGTCGGTCTTGGAGGTCGGCGCGGCTGGAATCAATGGCGAGTGCCTTCTCGAGGGCGTAGCGTACCAGTTCGGGTTCGCCGTTCAGGCGGTAAGATTGGGCGGCGTTCACCCACTTGGCTACTTCGGCCTGCTTGCGGGCTTGCTCGGCTCGCTGGAAGCGATCCAGGGCTTGCTGCACGCGGTCTTTCTCGGCTTGGACTTGCTTCAGGTTATCCTCGATCAGGTTTTTTTCGCGTTCGGCGTTCTGGGCGCGTTGGTAAGCCACCGCGCCGACGGCGGCGAGGATCAGCACCACGATCCCCGTGATGGCCAGATCGCGGGTCAGGCGGCGGCGTCTTTGCTGGATTTTGCTCTGCCGGATAAAGTCCCACTCTTCCGCTGCTAGTTTTTCCTCGGCGCGGAGCTGGGCTTCGTAGTTGGCAATGAGCTGGAGTTCTTTGCGATCCAGAAAGGTACTGGTTTTTTGGAAAGTGCGGTAGCGATTCCGCACCAGGTCGGTAGCTTCCAGCAGCGCCACTTCGGCCTGATCTCGCTGCTCCTGAATCTGGGAGGCCAGAATATCGTGCGCCACCTCGTAGATTCCTTCTTCTTCGCGGAGAACACGGGCTTGCTCGGCTGCTTTCAGCACGAAGCCCAGCTGCTGCTCGTCGAGCGGGGCAATGCTGAGGCCGTCTCTTGCCCGGGGGATTTTGGTTCCTTCCAGGGTGGCAAAGGCGCCCAGTACCTTGCGCACGGCATTGCCGGGGAGGCGGGGGTATTGCTGCTGGAGCTTTTTCTGGATGCTTTCGCTCTGCTCCCGGAGGAAAACCTTGAGTACATCCTCCAATTGCGCGAACTGGGCAATCTCCTCGGAGCTGAAAGTCAGGGGTGGGTAAGTGCCACTACTCGCTTGGCCCTGGCTGCCGTAGGTACGCTGGTAGTCTTCTCGGTAGAGCTGATCCAGGTAGACTTGCAGGTAGGGCAGGGATACCCCCGAGCGTCCGGCGGTTACCTTGTCCAGGATACTCTGGGCATTGGCCTCGGGATTTTCCAAGGTAACCTGAAAGCGGGCGCAGGAGCTTTTGATTACTTCCTTGGCTTTGTCCATACGCATGGCCTCTACCCGCAGGCGGCGATCAAAGAGCGAGGGAATCACCTTCTCGAAAGGGTAGAGATGCGCCAGGTACTCTTCCCGCAGGATAAAAAGCAAATGACAAGGCAAACCCGCTTGATGGATTTGCTGGATATTCTGGATAAAGGTCTGCTGCTCTTCGGCACTACCCAGGATGAAAATTTCCTCGAACTGGTCAAAGATCAGGTAAAGAGGCCGCAGGTAGGTATCAAAGAGGTCCTCGAGGATTTCGGGGAGGCTTTCTTCGGGGTCGGCCTCTTCTTGCTGGGCACGGAGGGCATTTTGCAGGGCGGTGTTGAGGTTGCTCCCGCGCCGGATAAAGAGGGGCAGCCAGTCCGTATCATCAAAGCGATTGGTGAGTCCACACTGGATCAGGCTGGTCTTGCCCGTGCCCGAGGAGCCATAGATCAAGACCAGGCGATTGCGGTTCACCAAATCGTAGAGCGTATCGCTTTCCTCTTCTCTTCCGAAGAAAATCTCCGCGTCTTGCCTGGTGTAAGCATCCAAAAATTTGAAAGGACTTCTCAATTTCTTGTTTTTTATTTTAACTGTCTTCAAGTTTCCCTCTTTTCCAAGGAGGGGCTAGGGGTGGTTGAAAGCTAATTTAGTCAGCATCCTCGCCATCCCCAAACCCTCCCTGCTTCGGAAGGAGGGTTTTTATTGATCCAAAAAAGCTTCCGCGAAAGCCTTTAATTGTTCTTCAATCAATTTAAATAATTCGCCCGGAACGCGCAGGAGCGGATCGCGGGGTTTATTGACATAGCGATAATACCAAACCTGTTCTTCTGCCCGGTAGTGGTGCAAGAAATAGATTTTGGCCAGATCGGAGTCAGGCACGAAGGCATTTTCATCCATCATAAAGGGCGAAAGATTCAAGAAGCCCTCGATCTCGTCTTCGTCTTCATCTTCTTTGAGCAGGAGCACGGAGCGATTGTCCATGAAGCGGAGGAGCGTGGCATCTTCTTCCTCCATTCCGCCCAGCAGGTCTTTGAGCCGCACCACGATATGCCGAAACTCGGCTTGCAGGGTATGGCGGTATTTCTCGACATCAATGCTTTTGATCGTGGCCAGGGTGTAGCGAGCCAAGTAGCCCAGTGCCTGAAAAATCTGAGAAAGTGCTTGCTCGGCCTGAATGCACAGCTCGGCTACTTCGCCCTCGGCCACTTGGGATTTGGCCAGTCGCTCCCGCAGCAAGTCCAGGAGCAGGCAAGCTCCCCGAAACTCGCTATTGTCCTCGATGAGTTCGGCCAGATCGGTGAGTTCTTCCACGAAGTAGGCTTCCTGATGGGCATCTAGCACCTTTTGGATTTCCCGGATGAGGGGGATAAAGCGATAGGTTTGTCGGTCTGCCTCGGGCAGATACAAAAAAGCACGGATCATCTCCTGCACGTTCGGGGGGAGTTGGGGCGCGGTGCCTGACCCGGGGGCTTTGATTTCGGCCAGGCGGTACTTGATTTCCATTTCCCAAAGTTGCGCCAGCAGGGTGTAGGTAAGCAGTTCCATCAGCACGTTGTAGGTGATGGCAAGTTGCCCCAGGCGCGCGGGGCTGACCTTATCGTAGCCTTGGCCTTCTTCCCCGAGCGGCACCATGAGCTTGCGCAAGTGCTCGGCCACGGGAGCAGGAAACTCACTAAGAATGAGCTTGCGCTTGACTTTGAGCTTGGGGTCTTTGCGGCGATAGTCCAGGGGAGCGTTTTCGCCCTCGGTAAGCCCGTACCAGAGCGCGTTGATGAGGGATTCATTGGGCTTGTAATCGGGAGAGACTGTACTTTGCTGATGACTGGGCAGCTTTTCGTTCAGGATTTCGGCACGATCTTCGGCGTGGAAGAGTCCCCAGAGGTCGTCATGCCCTGCTTTTTTTCCGTCCATTCTTGATCCCAAAGAGCGATCTAAGTCCTCAATGCTTGCCAGAGCTTTTCCCGCCGCCTTGGCGTAAGCCGCTGCTTCTTGGTAAGCTTCGCCAATCGTAGCTCCCAAGGCCAGCGCGTGGTAAAAGTGCTTGGCAAATCGCGTGGCCAGGGTATCTTCAATGGGCGCACGGGTAGCGATCACGGCGGGAATGCCCAGATCAAGCAGCGCTTGTACCTGCCCCCGGGTGGAGCAGCCATTGAGAAAGACCAGCTTGAGTTGGTTCTGCTCGGCCAGCATCTCGGCGATTCCTCCAGCTTGCGCCTCGCCCGATTGCAGGAAGATTTCGGCACTATTGGCATGGCCTGCGTAGTGGAAGATAAAAACTTGATCTCGGAAATCGCTGAGGTAGTGGCGAAGGTTGTCCAGATTGGTCTGGGAATCGCGGTGCAGGTGAAAATGTCCCTCCTTGACTCCTCTCTGGTGGAGCAATTGGTAAATGGCTTCATCCTCCTCTCGCAGTCGAGCCAGAGGGGCGGTGTCACTATTGGCGAAAGCCAGAAAAAGTACCCGTTTATCTGCCATAGTAGTATCAAATCTAAGAATCTCCCAAACTTAAGCAGTTTTTCGGGATAAAATCTACTGAGTTGTGGGTAAAATGGAGAGGAAACGGCCTTTTTTCAGCGTTGTGTTTTTAAACTCGCCTGCTATGGTCATCGTGATGGCTAAGTCCTGGGTGGACTTCAGTATTTACTTTATCGTGATCCAGTTTGCTTTTAACGAGCGTTTTTCGGGTTTAGCTTTTCCTCCCACGTTTATCGGTGAGCCAATCGTTGGAAGCCAGCGGTCAACCCGAGGGAATTGAGGATACTGTCAAAAAAGTCAACGTGGTGATTGCCCAAGCGCAGCGATCAGCTCGTCGTTAGCCATGAAGCAAAAAAAAGGAGGCTCTCGAGAAGCCTCCTTTTCTTAGTTTGGTAGCCTATTCGGAAAGATACTACTCCTTCACCAAGCGATGTATCTCGTGAGGCAGGTCGCTTCCTGATAAATCAAGGTAGAAAGTGCCTTTCTCCAAAGAGGTGAGCAAGGCTAGTTCCAGCGTTTCTTGGCCTTCTCTCACCACTTGGCGGCCTTGGCTGAGAATATTTCCTTGCTCATCGCGGATGGTGTATTGAATCTCCCCAGATACTGAGTCGGAGAGCTTCACAAAAACCACATTTCCCGAAAGGGGAACGGGATAGACCAAAGCCTGCGCGCCTTGGCTTCCGCCCGTGATGGTGAAATTTGCTCGTAAATCTATCTCCTCTCCTAGCACTCGGAGGGTATTCTCGCCAGATAGCCTGAGTAGATTGAAGACTTTGGAGTCATCCGATAAAGAGAAGATATTACCCGTTTTCGTATCGTCGCCTGTAAGGGAATAAGGTGCTAAGCGTTCATAGCGAACAAATTGCTGATTCAAACGGAAGTCAAATCGCTCGGATGTCGCGTCAACAGGTTGCGTTTGCAGAACAATTCCTCTTTCATCGAGATCATTGGCCGAAATGGTAGCCCCTTCCAGCAGGCGGAGGGTTTCTTGATTGGCGGTATTGACGAGCACGAGGCGTGGGAAGCCACCGAGGTTGTCGGTGATTTGGATCACCGAGCTAACCATTTGGCCTGCTTGACCTTGACCATCATCTTCGGCATAAGGAGTAGCTGTAATCGTCAAGGTATTGCCGGCTTGGAACTGAGGTTTGATATTATTGAAATTACCTTGCTCATCTCCGCCGAGGGCGTAGGGGGGGATGTTTTCGGTTTTGGGATTGGGGCTGAAGCTATTTCCTGTAAAGATCACGCTTCCCACCTTGCCTTCCACTTCGGCACGGATGCTCAGGCCTGTGCCTTCAAAGTCGGAAAGGTTGATTTCATCCTCGGCAGATAGCACGCGGATGTCTTCATTGGTATTGGTATTGACTAAGAATAAACGTGTAACCGAAAAGTCGGACGGGGTTTCCTCTAATTCATAGACTCGCACGTGGCCAGCAGACTCATGTTTTCCATCATTCAAGGGAGCCCCGATAGCTATCTGATTTCCATCAGCAGAAAGGCAAAGACCCTTGCCACTTCTATCGTAATCACCCTCGCCATCAATATCAGCCCCCTTTTGTATCCAAGTGTTCTCTTTGTACTCATAAACTCGTACATGCCCAGCGAAATGCCCATCTCCATCATTACCTGACGCACCAATCGCCACTCGATTTCCATCAGTCGAGAGGGAAACAGCTTCACCGCTACCATCCCCGACGGTTTCTCCTATTATATTTTTGCCTAACTGCATCCAGGCTTGGCCAGTATACTCAAAAATTCGTGCTTGACCTAGCTCCGGCTCCTCGGAATACCAGGCTGCTCCAGGAGCACCAATGGCTAAACGATGGCCGGATGCTGATAAAGAAATTGAGGAGCCAATCCCGGTAAAATCTTCCCCTAATTGCACCCAATCTTGGTTATTGTACTCGTAAGCTTCTACCAAGCCATTCTCACTTCCAGGGCTACCAATCGCCACCCGATTTCCGTCAGCCGAGAGGGAAACTGTTTCCCCATAATAATCACGGGTGGCCTTACCGTTCATACTACTACCTAACTGTTTCCAAGACTGACCATCATATGTATATACTCTTACGTAGCCAGACCGAGAACTACTATAACTGCCGGGTGCCCCAATAGCAACGCGACTCCCATTGGCGGAAAGAGAAACTGATTTCCCAAGTTGATCTTCGGAGGCTTTGCCATAAATATCTCCACCTAATTTTGTCCAAGTGCTACCATTATACTCATAAATACTTACCCGCCCGGCTCGGTAGCCATTTTCACCACTAGAGGAGTTCCCAATCGCTAGACGCTTACCATTCGCTGATAAAGAAATAATTCCTCCTCCCAAATCAGTACCTATCTGAACCCATTCGCTACCATTGTACTCGTATACCCTAGAAACATTATAACAGCTCATAGCTACACGGCTTCCATCTGCGGAGAGAGATACATCCCATCCAATGGTCTCCTCTCTTTTTTTACCATCTATATCTTGTCCAATCTTCACCCAAAAACCTTCTTGGCCTGCATCCCCCACAATTTTAATGGAGACTGTGATTGTTTCGCCCGATTGGCCTCGGCCTTTACTTTCAAGGTAGGGTGTCGCCCTAACCGTTAATGTATTCCCGGCTAGAAATTGACCTTTAATATTTACGATTTGCCCATTACTTTTTCCTCCTAGGGCATAGGGTGCTATATTTTCCACGCGGGGATTTGGGGAAAAACCACTTCCAGTAAAGACCACACTTCCAGCAAGTCCTTCTACTTCGGCGCGGATACTGAGACCAATTCCCGGGAAATCTGCCAGATCAATTTGATCCTCAGGGTTTAGTTTGCGAATATCTCGACCATTATTGGTATTCACCAGAAATAAGTTTGTAATGTGAGGGGGTGTTTTATTGATTTTGAGGGTGAAGGTGGCAGTGTGTCCGGCCTCCCCTTGCCCATTGTCTTCGGGATAAGGGGTTGCGGTGATGGTGAGCTCATCCACGGCTCGGAGTTGGTCTTTGATATTGAGGACACGGCCATCCTTTTGGCCACCCACTGCATAGGGCACCTGATTTTCGGTGCGGGGATTAGGAGAAAAACCTTCTCCAGTAAGCACCACGCTTTCCGCCTCTCCCTGCACATCAGCGCGGATACCAATGCCAAAACCATTAAAGTCTTCCAACGTGATTTCATCCTGAGGGGATAGTTCACGGATTTCCTGATTGGTGCTGGTGTTGACCAAAACTAAGCGGCTTACCGCCAAGGGAACCTTTTCGGCACTAAAAATACGTAGGCCTCCCCAAGCTCCACTCCCCCTGATTGCTAACCACTTCCCATTTCCCGACAGGGCTACCATTGTACCTATTTCGTTATCTTTTGCTACCCCTTCCAGATTACTACCGACTTGTTTCCAGCTATTGCTTTTTTGCTGAAAAACCTGAACACGGCCTGCATTCCTGCCATTCGCGTCATTACCAGAAGAGCCGATCGCGATCCGACTACCATCCGAAGAGATGGAAACTGAAGAGCCAAGCCGGTCGCCACCTGTTTCTCCCGTGAATTCACCGACTTTACCCCAGTCGTTCCCATCAAACTCTAAAATCCGAACCTGGCCGATATGAATTTTTTCTGGCCCAAGAATAGCACTAGGCTCTGCAATAACAAGGCGCTTTCCATTGGCGGAAAGAAGCGCATTAGAACCAAGCCTGTCATAACGGAACCCACCTGTGATATTCTGACCTAATTGAACCCAATCGCTCCCATCATACTCATACAATCGGATTTGCCCTACATACTCATAGCTAAAGTCATTGTGGTCAGGAGCACCAACGGCTAAGCGAGTCCCGTCTCCCGAAAGGGAAACAGCGTGGCCCGTCCGATCCCCTTCCTTACCATTGATATCACTGCCCAACTGAACCCAATCGCTTCCATTATGCTCGTAAATGCGTACCTGACTAGCCTCTGAATCACCAACGGCCACTCGAGTCCCATCGGCTGAAAGCGAAACAGCAGATCCATCAGGGATCTTTCCAGCTAAGGCGACCCAAGCTTCACCATCATACTCATAAACCTGAGGGAAGATGAGAACACGTTCTCCATCAGGAGTAATATCACTCACGGCACCCGGCAACTTACCGTCTTTGCCTAAGGGTGCCCAGGTGATTCCATCGAACTCATAGGCTCGGTTATGAACAAAGACGCGTCTGCCATCTTCTGAAAAGTGAGCAGAAGAGCCAGAGATACCTGAACCAATCCAAGTCCAGTCGTTTTGGGCGCTGAGTTTTTGGCTTGTAAAAAAACAGTGTACTACTCCCGCAAGTAGAAAGACGAGCAGAATCCTTAGTGTACGGATGACGGTTCCTACCATACCATATCCACGAGGGTTCATCAATTGATTAGTATTTGACATAATTGTAGCTTACTAGAAAAAGTTAAACAAAAAATGGTTTTTAAGCTAGACAGGCAAACCCAATTAGGGTAGGATTATACAATAAAACTATGGCCTAGAAATATCCTTTCCAAAAAAATGTGATGAAATACCGTTTTTTGATACGAACGACAAGGGCTTGTCTAAATCTAGGAAGATGTTAGGTAAGTAGGGAGCTAGCGAAGTTTGTATGTTAGCCTGAAGAAGTGGAACACAGGGGGAACAGTAGATTAAAAAACACTATTTTACCTGCATTATTCAGAATAATATATTTTAAATATGCCTTTTGTATTTATTTTTATCTTTATTAAAGATAAATAATAAAATATAATTCTTTTTGTGTTCACGGGGGGAGTCGAACCCCCACGCCAGCAATAGGCACTGCCCCCTCAAGACAGCGTGTCTACCAATTCCACCACGTGAACTCGGAAAGGTTGGCAAATTTAGAGAAACTCTTCGCAAAAAGCAAACTCTAAACGGAAAGGCTGCCGATTTATAATTTTTAATCAATTATTTGAAGTCCAAAGCCTCGCTTTTTAAGGAACTGTACTTGAAGTTGAGTACGTCCAGCGGGTAATTCTGATGTAATTTCCAAGGTTTTTGGGAGCCTTGCTTGGGCGTAGAATCCAAAGCACGGAGTACATAACCTGCATTAAAATCAATCATCGGCTCCTCTGAAATCGCGGCTCCGTTGATCTGTGGTGTGCAAGATTTGGCTCCTATCCTGTCCATGTGATTGAGCAAACGACAGACATAGGCGCAAGATAAGTCGGTTTTGAGAGTCCAGGAAGCATTGGTGTAGCCAATGGCGAAGGCGAGATTCGGAATGCCCGAGAGCATCAAACCTCGGTACATATAATGCTCGGGCAGGTGGACCGGTTGACCATCTATTTGCATAGACATCCCGCCCATCATCTGAATTTTCAAGCCCGTGGCGGTTACAATCAAATCTGCTTCTAGTTCTTGGCCAGATTGAAGCAGCAGACCTTTTTCCGTAAATTGGTCAATTTGATCGGTCACGATTTCGGCTTTGCCCTGATTGATTGCATCAAAGAGATCATTATCAGGCACTAAGCATAATCTTTGATCCCAAGGATTATACTTTGGCGTAAAATGCGTCTCTACATCATAATCCTTCCCCAGAGCCTGTTTTACCCCTTTCTTGATGAGTTTTTTGACAAAATTGGGGCGACTGCGCGATAGCTTGTAAAAAAGAAGACTCATCAGTACATTGCGCCAGCGGTTGAATCCATAAGCCCATCGGGCGGGAAGAATCCGCTTCATCAAATTTGCCAGACTATCCTGAGCAGGTCTGCCCACGATATAAGTGGGTGAACGCTGTAGCATCGTAACCAATTTTGCTTTCTCAGCCATCGCCGGAACGAGCGTAACCGCCGTGGCTCCACTCCCAATCACGACTACTTTTTGATCGGTATAATCTAGGTCTTGCGGCCACTTTTGAGGATGGATGATTTGCCCCCGAAACTGCTCGGTTCCTTTAAAATCAGGAGTATAACCCTCTTGATAGCTATAATAACCACTGCACATAAACAAGAAATTGCAGCTATAATGGAGAATTTCTCCAGTTGCCGGATTTTCTACCTCGAGTGTCCATTGTGCTTCCTCAGATGACCAATGGGCACTAACAACCTTGCGTTGATACTGGATTTTTTGGTCAATGCCTTCTTCTTCGGCGGTCTCTTGGATGTATTTTAAAATAGAAGGCCCGTCGGCAATGGCTTTGGCTTCTTTCCAAGGTCGGAAGGAGTAACCTAAGGTATACATATCTGAATCGGAGCGAATACCCGGATAACGGAACAAATCCCAAGTTCCGCCCATGGTATCACGCATTTCCAAGATAGCATAAGTTCGTTTCGGACAGCGTTCCTGTAAATAATGCCCCGCCCCGATTCCAGAGAGCCCTGCCCCCACAACGATGACATCAAAATAATTTTCCTTCGTTTTACGATTGCTTGAAACTTCTGATAAAGTCTTCACTTCCATAATTTCTAGATTAGTTTCTAGGTTTAAAATTAAGCAATTCTGGAGTTTTTTATGTAAAAATGCCTAGAAGAATTTGTATCCAAGTAAGCAATCGTGAAAGGGAAATGTGGCTTTCAAAGAGGTGATGAGTTAGATGGCTACCTTCAAGATTACCATGAACGAAATGAAAGAAAGCATTTAAATCACCTTTTGAGTGAATCGTGATGAGGTTTTCAGAAGAGATTTAATAGGTTGAAGTTTGGCGGGAGTTTTTTTCTTTTAGTTCTTGATAAACTGTCTCGAAATTCTCACCCGCTTTCACGGCTTGAATCATTTTCATGAGGCCAGGTTTGCCCACTAGCTCGAGCCAATGAGATACTTCTCTGCCCGAGCTAAGGTAGGCTAAATAAGTCCAGTAGCGATCACCTCTAAAAAAATCACGCACTTGTCTCAGTTCTTCCAAGGGAATCGCTTTTTTGCCCCCGAGCGTGTAGCTTTCCCATTTTTTTTGGTAAGCTTGGTAATCGTGAGCACCATTGCCTGGGTAGCGGTAGTCTAGCATGAGTGCCAAACCCTCATCAAACCAAGCGGGGATTTGCTTTTTTTTGCGATACCAGCCCAAGCGATGCGTAAACTCTGCGTGGCAAATTTCGTGACTCAGCACGTCTACATTGGCTCCATCTGGTTTGACGATAACATAGCTCCGAAATGGGGTAATATTGACCATAGCGGGTGTGCCCAGATTATTGCCATAGAATTGAAACTCTTCTTCTGTGCTACAAAAAATAAAATAAGGCTCACTTTGCATCTCGCCCCAAAAATCTCTTACCCTTTGGCTCGCCTCTTCTTTGAGGCGGAGCAACGGATCAATCAAAACCTGGGGCATTTGCTGGCTAATGTAGATGCGCTCCTCGTAACGCTCGTATCCAGCAAACTGGATCATATAACAGCGAATCAAGCGTGGAAAAGTCAGATAAAACGCCAATAAAATAAGCAAGGGTAAGCCAAATAAAACAAGTCCTGTTCGCCTTAACTTCTTAGAGTTGGGGTTTAATTTGAGCTTTTTCATGTTATTTTAACTAAATACGCCAGATCAAGTGTTTATTTTTTTAAGTATTTCTTTTCCCCGGCTTCTATACGTGTTTCCAAGTGATTTTGGGCAGGAGGAATGGGGCATGAGTATTGACGATTGTAAGCACAGTATGGATTGTAAGCTTGGTTAAAATCCAAGATTACGGTTTTTGATTGAGACTTACTCAGCTCCAGATAGCGTCCGCCGCCATAAGTTACTTCGCCATTCGTTTGATCTTTAAAAGGTACGAAGAGATAGTCTTTATACAAAGGATTTTTCAAGAGATCCAGATTTTGGTAAACCTCTAGTTGGAAAGATTCTCCTTTGATTTCAAAGTTGAGCTTGCCATACAAACGATAGCGCGCCTTGCGCCCCGTGGTGGTGGGCATGAAGAAAGGCTTGGTGTTGGGTGTTTTCTCGAGTCGTGCCTCCACCCGATAATCCATTTGGATGGGGAAGTAAGACAAAGCCTGAAAAGTTTCCCGATGTTCGGCTGTGAGTGGGGAAGCGTCTTCGTTAGTTTTGAACTTTCGGTCTTTGGCTTCTCTTTGGGTTTGTATCTCTTGCATGTAATCCTCTACTTGTTTTTCTTGGGCTAAAACCCATGAATCGAAACAAAAGAAGAGATAAATGAAGGGTAAAAATACAGTTATTTTCATTAGACAGGCTTGGCTTTTGACCAAAGCTATAAAAATTGCGGTTCATCCCCAATAGAAAAACTCAGCTTGAGGGTTCAAGCTGAGTTTTTTTTTAGAAGCTAGGAAGCTATAGATTTTATTCTTTGGTGACGGACAAACGTCGGATCGCCTTCAATTCGCCAGCTTGCCAGATTTCTAAAAGATAAATACCAGATTTGACTTGATCCAAAGAAAAGGCACTTACCTCATTTTGATCTGATACTTCTTGCACCTGTACCGTTTTGCCAGATAAGTCTTTCAGACGGAGTTGTGAGGCCACTCGCTCGGTTTGGATGTTGACCTGATGGTTAGCCGGATTGGGGAACATAGATAGTTCCGCGGACTCGGCGTTGGTTTGGGTCTCGCTTTCTGTACTTTCATTGACTACCGAGAAATTAATCTCAGTGATACTTCCAAACTCTTCTTCGTTCATACCAAAGAAGGTCAGCACCCGAAGTTCGTAGTCTCCCTCTACCAAAGCTTGGCCGAAGAAATCTTCACCCAAATTCGCAAAGAGTGAATAAGGACCGATATTCTCAGTGTTCGTGAACTCAATCGGGCCTGATAATTCGAATCTCGCACTTCCAATCAAATCAGGATTGGTAATCGCTAAGATACTGAGATCATTGTTGGCTAAATCGGCCAAATTAATCACATCGCCATCGGCCAGAGTCTGAAGCACCGTATCCGCCGCCGCATCGATAAGCAAAAGCTCCTCCACCAGCGGGGTAAAATCTACACTAAAACGAACGCTTGCCGTTAGTCCTACTTCACCTTGAGCGTCGCCCTCTGAGAAAGTAGTCGCTTGTAAAATATAATCACCTCTCGGGAACATTTTACCCCGAAAATTATCCAAAGTTGGATTTCCAAAAATGGCATAAGGGTCATCATTCTCGATCTGTAATTGGCTCAAAGGCCCATCTAAGGCCATCTCTACGCTCTGAAATTCACCCGAAGCAAACTCTACACGAATGTTTAGAGAAGCAGTAGGCAGCTCATTAATAGAAATCTCATCGCCATCATTGATGGGGAATAAATCTTCCTCTGTGTCAGCATTTACTAAAATGAAGGTTGCTTCATCCGTAGTCGGTGTATTTTCTCTACCGGGTGTATCTTGACTCAAAAACTCAGCAGGACCGATACGGAAAGTTCCAGAAAGGCTCAGCCAAACGTGCTGAGGAACACTGCTGCCATCGGAACCAATTTGATTATCGCTGTATACCAGCTCTCCACTCAAATCCGTGGGGTCTACCAAGGCGATATCACTCACGACTTCTGTCCAAGGCATCATATCAAGGGTTCCGTCATTGTCTGTATCTAAGTCTTGACCGTTTTCACCAGAGAAACCTCTCACGAGTAGGTGGGTTACATTGTCGTTATTTTCAAAATTCAAATCGGTGATAAAAGAAGGAAAGTCAAGGGTAAAAGTACTTTCTGTGGCTAAGAAAATGCCATTTCCGGGTACAATCTGACCTTCCAAATCAACCACGGCCTCGATCACCCCACTACTCAGGGCTCCGCCTCCGTCTCCAATGACCACGTAGGTTAAATCATCTAGAGCCGCGCGCCCGGTACCTTTTAATTCAAAATATTCATCATTATCTACACTGGGCTGGTCTACTCGGATTTCATTAATCACGATGCTTTCCAAGGCCAAGGGTAGTACTTCATTGGGAGCTCCGGGCGTATTGAGTGCCTCACCCGCAACGGCTTCGGCCTCGGCATTAATGCCAGCCAGATTGAAACTATTTCTGAACCAGTCGCCTACGTCGTCGCTGTCTCTTCCGTCTATGAAGCGACTGGCTCCACCCGGTACAAAAGGAGAAAGGCCGTCAAAATTTTCTTCAAACACAGGACTAGCATAGACAATATCTCCTGCGTCGTCATCCAAAATAGCAAATGCGTCGGCAATTTCTTCCCAAGGCATGGTCTCTGGGTTACCGCTGTTGGTGGTATCAAGGTCGTCTCCTTGGGTACCGCTAAAACCTCTTACTAATAAAACGGATTGGGTACCATTCTCAAAAAGATTGGCGTTGAAGGCACTCACCCAGAATCCTTGGGCATCAGTTGTACCTACAGGCAATACTACATCTACGATTCCAGCACCGCCTCCGTCTCCTTCAATGACGATAATCGTGTAGTCGGAGAGATCAGTGTCCGGGCTGGCAAAAACTTCTACATACTCTGAGTTATCAGCCCCCGTGTGGTTAAAAACGAACTCGTTGATAACTGGATTGGGCTGAGCTTGGGCAATTGATGTGTAGCTGATCTGAGCAAAAACCATCAGAATCAGGGCAATTTTAGTAATAAACTTCATGCGAAATAGGTTAAGAAGATTAGGTTAAGAAAACTACCCCATGTTAATAAATTAATGTGACTTCAAGCTGACCTTTATGTTAGGTTTTTGTTAATTTGAAAGGGTAGATTTTGATATTTCTAAGAAAAAATCGGCTCAAAGCCTAATCTAACGACTTGAAAAACGGGGAGAAACTTCAATCCTTCTGTTGCCTCTACTATATTTGTATCGCAGTTGCCTAGAGTTTATCTTTAGGCAACTTCCTATTGAAATCTTAAAAAGCACAATTCCATGAAAAACTTTTCCTTATTGATTCTAATGCTAGGTGCCTTGGCCTCCTGTGTGAGCAAAAAAGCCTACCTAGATTTACAAAGTAAATGTAATACCACTGATTCGGTATTGGCCAAAACCCGAGATGAGTTACGTACTACCGAACAAAATCTTAACAATACCCAAGGCGACCTAAAAATTTCTCAGAATCGAGCAGACCTACTCGAGAGCCAAGTAACTGATCTCAAAAATACCAATAATAGCCTCATGGAACGCGTTTCCGAGCTAGCCAAGACTAGCCAAACGGGCATTGAAACCCTGCGAGATCAAAACCAATTTATCAAAGACCTCACGAACAAAATTCAACAAAAAGATTCTATCAATCTAATTCTCGTTACAAACCTGAAACGCTCTCTGGATAATGTGAACGACGATGATATCAATATTCAGGTCAAAAAGGGGGTAGTTTATATCTCTATTGCTGATAAAGTGCTTTTCCGTTCGGGGAGTTCCTCTCTGAGTGGCCGAGCAGACGAAGTACTGGGTAAAGTTGCCAAAGTAATTAATGACCACCGCACGCTCGAGGTATTGGTAGAAGGACATACTGATGATAATCCTATCAGTACCAGCTGTATCAAAGACAATTGGGATTTGAGTGTTCAGCGTTCTACTTCCGTAGTACGTACCTTGCAAAAGCAGTTCCGCATCGATCCCGCCCGGATGACCGCCGCCGGACGCTCCGAATACGTGCCCAAGGCTTCTAATAGCACCGCTGAGGGTCGAGCGATGAACCGTCGTACTGAGATTATCCTCACGCCAGATTTGGAGCAATTCTATGAATTATTGCAAGACCCTAACGCGCAGAAAAATTAAAGTTGGTTAATTATAAATAAAAAAAGCTCGCTTCTTCTAGGAAACGAGCCTTTTTGGGAACATTCTTCAACCAGCTATGCATTGAGTCTTAATCTCATCTGTTAACTCTATTAACTAATTCGGTGCCAAGAGGAGAATACCTTGATTTACAGACACTTGTGTTCTGGCATATTTTCATTTTGTTTCTTTTTGGGAAAATCCTTCCAATGGTTGAAATATCGGTTGGCACAACTGCGATTTTGGGAATATACAAATGAAAATTTTAGTGACATGGACGATTAGGACAATTTTGTGTTGTGTTTCTATGCTCGGGCAAAACTGTCAAGGCTCAAATTGGGAATAACCGTAAGGCTTGCTTACTTTTACTAGCCATTGGGACACGAAAACGTACTAAGGTGCCTTTGAAATCAAAGGAATTGTTTGACGATCTGCTCCATCATTTATCCTTATGCCAACCATCAAAATGATTAACCAAACGCTTTTCCATTGCTATGTGTGCCCAAGGGGTAGCATTTTCTCTCTTTGGATATTAATTTGTATTTCAGGATCAACTTGCTTGGAAGGACTAGCCCAAGAAGTAAATCATACAGAAATTCCCAAACTAACCTCCGCCGACATTCAGAAAAAATACCCAAAGGCCGATGCCGAGTGGGCACTCAACCTTCAAAGTGGGAAATGAGCCAAGCTCCAATTAGAGCCACTGACAATCTACCGATTTGTGGTGAATCAGCCCGTGGAACCCAAGGAAGTCAATTTATCTGCTAAAGGAATCCCCTTCCATATAGATCAGAATGCTCACCCAATCCTGAGACTAACCAACGGAGAGAGCCGAAAGAACTGTGAGTTACACTTACAATCCAAGGAATCAGGTAAAGTCTATGAGATTCTAGTCTTTTCAGAACCGATCAAGCTTGGCCTAAGCTCCACCGCCACGATCTTGCCCTCGACCTTGAGTATATACACATTTAGAGAAGCAAAAACGCCTGATAAAACACTTATAATCAGTAGCTAAAACAACTAAACTCCTATCATCCCGAAAGGGACTTGTTGGCCGTCTCGCCCGGAGCGTTTTCCCCGAGATTCAGCTTTGGGAGTATAGGGGAAACCGGTGGAGGTAGGGTATTTAAGATTTACCCCCAAAGCCTGACCAGATTAGCGACCTTTTTAGGTAAATATTGTATATTGGAATTGAAGTTGTCTTGAGTTTACCTTGGATCTGTAAAATTCCTTTTTCGGAAGCTGAGTTTGCGAATTTTCCGCCAAGCAATCAACGCCTTGAGGCAGCTTCACCGGAAATTTTCAATTTGCAATCCGTAATTTTAGTAAAAATGTCTAAGAAAAAATTAGTCGTACTAACCGGTGCCGGAGTTAGTGCCGAAAGTGGCCTCAAAACTTTTCGCGATTCGGGGGGGCTTTGGGAAAATTATGATGTTATGGATGTAGCTTCTATTGATGGTTGGTATCGTGATATGGAGCTAGTACTTCGCTTCTATAATGACCGCCGGGTACAGGCTCGCGGAGCACAGCCCAACGAAGGACACAAAGCCTTGGTGCGCCTTGAAGAGCATTTTGACGTATCTATCATCACTCAAAATGTAGACGATCTCCACGAAAAGGCAGGCTCTACAAACGTAATACACTTACACGGAGAGCTAAATAAAGTCCGAAGCTCTGCCGACTCTAGTATTATTTATGAATGGGATGATAAGCCGGTTCAAATCGGTGATACTTGTGAAAAAGGCTCCCAACTTCGCCCTCATATTGTCTGGTTTGGCGAAGCCGTGCCCATGATGGAAAAAGCTGCTCATCTGGCTTCCAGTGCGGAAGTTTTTATGGTAATCGGAACGTCGCTCTTGGTTTATCCAGCGGCGGGCTTGGTAGATTATGTGGACTATGAGGTGCCCAAGTACATCATTGACCCGAATTTGCCGGAGGTGCGCCACTCAGAAAATCTATTTATGATCGAGGAAAGAGCCACCACTGGCGTCCCCAAAGCTGTTGACGAAATTATCGCCAATTACGCCTAATGGAGTCCTCGAAAAAGAAAACACTCGTAGTCCTGACAGGCGCAGGGATTAGTGCCGAAAGTGGCATTGAAACTTACCGCGATGAGAATGGCCTCTGGAACAAGGTAGACCCCAGAGAAGTCGCCTCCATAGAAGCCTGGGAAAATAACCCGAAAACCGTCCTTCAGCTTTTTAACGAAAGAAGAAAAGCAGTGGCCCTAGCCCAACCCAACCCGGCGCACCTGGCTCTGGTGGAGCTGGAGAAATACTTTGAAGTAGCCATCGTAACGCAAAATGTGGATAATTTCCACGAACGGGCAGGCTCTAGTTACGTAACGCATCTACATGGCGATAACTCCAAGGTTCGTAGCAGTGAAAATCCTCTTCTGATCTATGATTGGGGCGATCAAGAATTAAAATTGGGTGATCAATGCGAACAAGGCTCTCAGCTCCGACCGCACGTAGTACTCTTTGGCGAAGCCGTACCCATGATGGCTACCGCCAAGGCGATCGTGGGTCAGGCGGATATCTTGCTGATCGTAGGGACTTCTTTGGTCGTGTATCCGGCGGCTAGTCTGGTAGAATTTGTAAAAGAAAAAACTCCTATTTATGTCGTTGATCCTAATATTCCCGCTAGCTTGTACGTGGGTGCGTATAAGAAACAGCCTATGCATTTTTTTCAAGAAAAAGCCAGTACAGGTGTTCCTAAGGTAGTAGAAGTGCTTCTGGCTGATGAAAACCTTTCCAAATAAAATCTTATCTTTGAAAAGTTCAATATTTTTCAATTTACTTTCAGTTTTTGCTGAACATCAAAAACATACACGATCATGAGTCAAAACAAGCAATTTAAATTAGCCTCTCGTCCCGTAGGCCTACCCGAGGCAAGTAATTGGGAATTTACCACTACCGACATTCCCGAACCCCAAGACGGACAAGTATTGGTACAAGTAGAATATATCTCACTCGATCCTGCCATGCGAGGCTGGATGAACGATCAAAAATCCTATATTCCTCCCGTACAAATCGGGGAAGTGATGCGCGCCGGAACCGTGGGCAAGGTCATTGCCTCCAACCACGAGAAATTCAAAGAAGGTGATTACGTCGTCGGTGGGCAAGGCGTACAGCAATACGGCCTCTCCGATGGTAAAGATTTGAATAAAATCAATCCACAACTAGCTCCTCTGCCTACTTTCTTGGGAACCTTAGGGATGGCCGGGATGACGGCCTACTTTGGCCTTTTGGACGTGGGAAAAGCCAAAGAAGGCGAAACCGTAGTTGTGTCAGGAGCCGCTGGAGCCGTGGGCAGTGTGGTCGGCCAAATTGCCAAAATCAAAGGCTGCCGCGTGGTAGGCATTGCCGGAGGCGAAAAAAAATGCAACTACGTGGTAGAAGAACTGGGCTTTGATGCCTGCATTGACTACAAAAACCAAGATATTAAGGCTGAACTCAAGCAGCACGCGCCCAATCGGGTAGATGTTTATTTTGATAATGTAGGAGGAGAAATTCTAGATATATTGCTTACGCAAATCAACCGAGGAGCCAGAATCGTGATCTGCGGAGCCATTTCTCAATACAACAATACGACTCCCGTTAAAGGCCCCAGCAACTATCTTTCCCTCTTGGTCAGCCGTGCTCGTATGGAAGGTTTCGTGGTTTTTGACTATGCCTCTCAATACGGACAAGCCATGCAAGAAATGGCAGGCTGGATGCAGGCGGGTAAGCTCATCAGCAAGGAACACGTCGTAGAGGGTATCGAGAACTTCCCCGAAACACTCCTCATGCTTTTCTCTGGTGGAAACTTTGGGAAATTGGCCTTGAAGGTAAATTAGAGAATAGCAAATTGCTCGTGATGGCGGTTGTTTCAACCGCCATCTATTTTACCCAGCGTCAAGTGAAATGTCTGACGACACCTAATTCACCATCCCCTATTTCCTTCCAAAACCTAAGCCTTTCTTACGCTCCTGACCGATATATTCCATATCACAGAGTTCTTGTAGGGTGGCGAGGTCGGGTTTTTCTTCGCTCAGGATATTATTGAGGTGATATTTACGGCTGATATTGTTGATTTGTCCACCGGTGAATTCATAATCACGGGCGAGCTGCTCAATTTCCTCAATCGAGAGTTCGGGCATTTTGGTTTCCCAGATTTTTTGGCGGGTGGCCGCTTCGGGCTTGCCAAAATTTATTTTATAAAGGAAGCGACGCTCAAAAGCCGTATCTAGATTGATATTCATATTAGAAGTCGCAATCAGAATCCCTTCAAAATCTTCCAGTTCTTGGAGCAGAATATTTTGCATACTGTTGTTCATCTGATCCACGCTGGAAGCCACCTCATAACGCTTGCTAATCAGCGCATCTGATTCGTTGAAAAGCAAAATTGGACAAAGCTCGTGATAATCTTGGGCTTGCTTATACGTTTTGAAGATTTGCTTGATTCGCTTCTCGGACTCCCCTACATATTTATCACGAATGGCAGCAATATCGACCATCATCAGTACTCGGTCGCTAGCTCGGGCTAGATTGTAAGCCAGTTGGGTTTTGCCCGTGCCGGGTGCCCCGTAGAACAATGCCGTAATCCCTGCTGGGAAATTCATCGTTTGAAACTTCTCCACGGCTTTCTGGTAATTTTCCTCAGTCAGGAGCTTAAAGAGTAGATCAGCCTGTTTGCGCTCTTGAGCATTGAAATAAAGCTCGGCAGGACGAATTTTATCGGGCTTAATAATCACACAATTCTTAGGATTAAAGGTTTTGCTCTTGGCAATCCCTCCCATTTCCTCGGCAAAAAGCAACTCAATAGCTTTGTCTGTCAGCGCCAAATCACGCCCGCCGTAGAAGCTATCATCTAAGAAACAAACGAGTTCTTCTTCAATCAGGCGAGATTGACCAGAAAACAAATTTTTCTTGGCTCGGATTTTACTGCCCATGGAGTCATAGACATAATAAACATAGCGCTCGATATCTGCTTCATTAGAATCATTGGCAAAAGAATAGCAAAGATAAATAAGCAGTAAAGTATCGTCTTCGGAGAGTTCTTGGTCGATTACTTTTTTGAGTAAGGGGAAGTGTGATTCCTTTTGGATCAAATCGATGGCTTCATTGAAAAGCTCTTCGGTAGAAACATTGTTGCGCTCTCGCTCACAGATCATTTCGTTTACTTTCTCAATTACCTCATAAACGTCGTCAAAGCTATTATTGCGCGGGATATTTTTATTTAAAGAAATGGCATTGAAAATATAACTCGATACGTGGAAGCGCGTAGCGATGACCTTCATATCGTAGCCAGTATTTTTGATAAGGAGTCGCTTACTCACGAGGCTATCCAAGACCGGAGAAAGCCCCACGATAAAGAAGGGGTTACAGGAGAGATAATGCGTGAGACTGTCTAAATCGGTGTCTTTGCCGCTGATACTCATTGCGAACATGACTGAGAAAAGCCAAGCTTCTTCTTCGTTACAATGAAGAAAGTTGCAGACGATTTTAGTTTCTTCTTTGACCGTGCTTAGTATTTTCCGTTTTGTCTTTTCGTTTAGTTCAGAATCTTTGAAAGCGAGGGCGATTTTCTCGATGCTTTTGAGGATAAGATTAGATTCTATGTTATGCATTTTTTCCATGGAAGGTATCATTTATTCACCTGAGCTTCGGAACCTATTCCTGACCGATTCAGATCATTACTCAGTCTCAATTTGATCTTGGGATTAAGATTGTTTATATATCTATGGAATCAATTTATGATTACGTGAGAAAATAACAATAGATTTATGAATTAATAAAATTTTGCTCTCTAGAGAGTTGGTAAAAAAAGTACAATTTGATTTCTTGAAGGATATTTCGTGCTTTGCAATCATATTCATAAAAAAGCTAAAATCAAACTCATGTTGCTTGATTCCAGCCTGACCCCTCAGGTTTCTTTTTGGCTTCTTATCTCTTTTGAAGGGACGATTTCCATATAAAATTTCCACCCCTCATCTTTCTAGGCAAATTCTGATAACCAAATAGCGTAATTTCTTCGTCTTGACTTTAATTTCTTTCTTTTTTTATATATAACGAAATTACATCACTTGGGTGCACGGAATGCCCGAAACTTTTGCTTTTCTCTAACAATCATTTTCTGGATAAAATTCAAAGCACTTCCTTTTCTTAACCAGACTGCTTCTGCCCTCAACAACAATCGTGCGCGAATACATATTCGCTACCTTTTATCATGTACTACATTCTCTCTCTTCCTGGGGATATAGCTCTCGAGATGCAGCTTAAATAAAGAAAAGACCTTCATAACGCTTTAGAACATTATTTTGAAGTAACAATTTCATCCTAGGTTCGTTATCTTGATGTACATGTTATATTCAACACTTCCAATAATTATTGAAAATTTAACTATATCAATTAGAACTGTAACTCTATAAAGATAATAAAAATTATTCAAGGAAGTTTAGTACATCAATAAAAATGAAACATATTCTTTTTGTACACTTTGGTTATCAAGCAATTATATAACGACAATTTATACTCATATCAGGATTATTGATTTGATTAGCCACTTGCAAGTATTTAACTTTGCACTTGTTAAGCATTAGACAAATATAAATATTTAAATAATTAATTTTTTAATAATGGAAACTCTAGTTAGAAATCAGATCATATCAGTAGGAAATTTATTCCCTACTTTTGAGAAGCAAGCCGTAGTATCTTTGGAAAAAGGCAAGGAGTTCACTACAATTACCTCAGAAGACCACAAGAAAAATGATCAATGGATGGTGATGTTCTGGTGGCCCAAAGATTTTACCTTTGTATGTCCTACTGAGATTGCAGAATTTAACCAAAATTATGAGGAGTTCAGAGACCGCGATGCCATGCTGGTGGGAGCCTCTACTGATTCCGAATTCGTACATTTGGCTTGGCGAAAAGATCACGAAGATCTAAGAGATATACGCTTTCCGATGATAGCCGACACCTCTAAATCATTGGCGGAAGAATTAGGTATTCTGGAAGCCAACGAGCGAGTGGCATACCGTGCTACTTTTATTGTAGATCCTCAGGGAATTATACGCTGGGTAAGTGTTTATGATCTCAATGTAGGACGCAATATCAAAGAAGTGGTTCGTGTATTAGACGCCTTGCAAACCGACGAGCTTTGTCCTTGCAACTGGGAAAAAGGACAAGAAACCTTAGCTGTGTAGGTCAACAACTCCTATGGTCGCCTTTTCTCACCAGAAAAGGCGATTTTTCATTTCAAAAAAATGAAAACGCAATATCCCATCCCTTGATTTATAACTTTTTAATTATTTGCTATGAACGTAATCGCTGAAATTAGTGAAGACTTGCTCAATGATCTTAAAATAGATAAAAACCAACTTAATAATTTTCAAGCCTTACAGGCTCTAGTGGAAGGGGGTTCCAAATATCCTAAAGACCAAAGAGTCAATCTCAAAAATACACTTGCCTCCGAACACATTAATCGCAAAGAGGCATTGCTCATCGCTCTCTCGGTGTGTAGCAATATGCAAAACAAGATTCTAAGCGATTCTTTCCAAAGGCTAGCCCAGGAAGAAGGCGCAAGCTCTGAAGAAATCGCTGAGACTTATGCCGTGGCTTCTCTGCTGAGCGTCAACAATGTGTTTTATCGCTTCCGCCACTTCATGAACAAGGAAGCATACGAGCAAAAAAATGCGGGCATCAAAATGAGCATTATGATGAAGCCGGTATTGGGAAAAGAATTTTTTGAGCTGATGAGCTTGGCCATCTCTGCGGTGAATGGCTGCGAGATGTGCGTAAAAGCCCACGAAGCTTCCGTTCTCAAGCTAGGTGCTTCTGAGGATCGTATCTTTGACGCAGTGAGACTAGCCGCAGTTGTGACTGGCCTTACGAAAGTGGTTTATTAATTTTGGTTGTAGGTTACAAGTTTTTCTTCACAACACTCAAACCTTCCACTTGTAACCTGCAACTTGATTAGCGATTTCTTCCGTATTTTTCATGACTAGACACCCAATCGGAAGAAGAAATAGCCGCGGCCAAAGAAAGTTCTCCCGCCAAAACGACCGCCGCTACGATCTCAGCAAATTTGTGAACCTTGTTTTTGCCATAACAGCCCAATATTTCCAGGCACTCCCTCTGGGTAGCCAAACCTACTCCCCCCCCGTGGGTGGCTACGATGAGCGAAGGAATGGTGATGGAGATATATAAGTCTTTTTCGGGTGTTAACTCTGCATACAGCACCCCAGCAGAAGATTCAGAGACATTGGCTACATCCTGTCCAGTGGCGATAAACATGGCGGTGATGGCGTTGGCCGAATGCAGTCCGTTGTTATTAGCTCCCGAGAGGATAGCTCCGACGTTTGCTACATTCCCGTGGTAGTACAATTGCTCAGGCTCTACCCGCATTCTTTGGATCAATATCTCCCGTTTGATTACGCATTCGGCCACGACTCTTTTCCCTCGGGTACGCATAATATTGACCTGAGAGGCTTTCTTATCCGTGGCAAAATTAGATTCCAGATAAAAGTGCTTGATTTCGTGCTCCTTGTAATGATCTACAATCCAGCTACAAGCGGCAAAGGTAGCACGCCCGACCATATTTTGCCCGGCGGCATCTCCCGTGGTGTAATTAAATCTTAGGAAAGCAAATTTATTAGAAAGGAAAGTATCAATATAAGCCAGCTTGGCAATGCTCGAGGTTGTTTCGGCCTGATTGGCAATGGTAGGCAAGTGTTCATCTACCCATTTGGCAAAATCTCTGGCTCCTCGGGCATCCTCGAACACAAACACGGGAGCGCGTTGCATAGCATCGGCCACCACGGTAGATTTTACCCCACCACTGAGGTTAACCACGCTGATGCCTCGGTTGTAAGAAGCCACCAGTGTTCCTTCTGAGGTAGACATGGGGATCAAAAATTCTCCTTGGGCGTGTTCGCCATTGACCAAGAGCGGCCCGGCCAAACCGATTGGCACTTGAGCCACTCCTACAAAATGCTCACAATTACCCTGAGCAATATGCGGATCAAAGGAATATTGATAAATATGCCTCGGATTCGTCTTCGTGAATTCTTTCAAAAATTGTTGACGCGCTCGGATGGCTTTTTCTGAATAATCATCTTCGAGGTCACGGGGAATTTTGACTACGTTATCGTGTTCTGATTGAATGGAATCATCCACATCGAGCTCGAGTGTCCCAAAAGGATCTGCTTTGAAGTGAATTTCTATGGTATGCTTACCTTCGGCGAGGTTTTCCGAAAATTGAGCTTTGACGTGAATCACCTCTTTGAGGGCAAAACGAAGAGGTTTTTCTTGATGAATCTCTCTGGGAGCGAGGGCATTCCCGTTACCAGTATCTAACTCTATGTGTTCCAAGGGCACATTTTTTCCATCTATCTTCAGCTTAAGTACTTCGGTAAGAGAGGCATCACTGAGGCGATTTTTGAGCGAGAAACTAAAACCTTTTTCGGTGTTTTGGAGGCTTCCGTTGGTATAGAGTTGCTTGAGGAGTAGGCTAGGTATTAGCGTCATAAGCTGAAAAGTAATTTGATTTCAATAAGACGATCAGCGTCGTACAATAATAATCTTAATTAATGATAGAACTAACAACCTTTTTACCAATTTTATTTTGAATAACACAAAACAAGAGAAATTTTCCTAATTGATTTTTTCTCCAAGGCAGAACTGGGTTCAACCTTTTCTTCTACCCATCCTTTATATTAATAAATTATGAATTTCGTTGAACGACCGAGAGAAGATTTCTCGTGTAGCTTTTTTTTCTTATTTTAAAGCTACGTTCCCTTTTAACCTTTTCTTAACTCGGATTCATGCCTCTTAATGCCAGACCTTCGTCTTCTTGGTATCGTTTCACGACCGTGAGAGCTAAGCTTTTGTTAGCTTTTTCTTTATTTAGTGGAGTCGTGCTCCTTATGAGTTCTCTCTTTGGTGGTTATTATTATTTTGAGAAGCGAGCCGAAAAGCTATTTATTGACATCACGCAGATGCAAATGAAGCTCACCAAAGCCAAAGCATTGAGTAAAGACTTCTTTCTTTACGAAACGATTAATCCTGCATTTTATAAAAAAGGAAAGAGTGATCTCTTGGGGCAACACGAACTTCTATTTATAGAAATCGAGCAAATGCTCCAAGCGCTGAGTGAGCAGTCAACAATGGAGAAGATTATGCTCCAACAAAATTTAACGAGCACCCAGCAAAAGATAGCAGACCTAGAAGAGGCATTTGAAGACCTTCACCAGAAAATGCTCAAACGTGGCTTCAAAGATTTTGGCTTGGAGGGAGACATGCGAGAAGCTATTCATCAACTAGAAAGCTACCAAGATCAACTGGATTTAGCCAAAATCTTAACGATTCGTCGCCACGAGAAAGATTTTTTTCTAAGAAAAGATCCTAAATATGAACAAAGGTTAGAAGAAGCCGTACTCGCACTCAATCAAGAAATTGTCGAGAAAATTGCCGATCCACAAACCCGACAAAATCTACTGGACACGCTCTGGCTTTACCAAGATAAATTCCACCAGATTGTCTTGCTAGAGGAGGCCATGGGCTTTGATAATACCACAGCACTCCGAGGCAGAATCACCAGATTATCTATCCAAATTGATGATTTAATTCATAACATTTGCGATACCATCTATGAAGAAGTTCGCCAAACTCGTCAACGCTTGCGCTCCGTTTTGATCTCGCTGATATTGTTTATTTTCTTGGTTATCACGCTTTTGGGTTTTCAGATGGCTCGCAAGCTCAGCAAACCTATTAAGGAACTCTCCCAAGCCATTCATCAGGTCATTGCTTATGATTTTCGGACAGAATTGCCCAAGATTTCTTACCGAAGCAAAGACGAAATTGGGTACCTAATCAAGGATTTTACCTATATGTTCGAAAAGCTCAAAGAACACGACGAAGAAATCCGCCAGCAGAATGAAGAAATTATCCAGCAAAATGAAGAAATTGCCAGCCAAAGAGATGCGCTCAGTAAGAACAATCAGGAGCTTTATTTTATCCAACAAGAGCTGAAAAAAAAGAACACAGAGCTAGATATACTCAATAATAGTCTGGATCAAAAGGTCAAAGAAAGAACCCGAGAACTAACCCAGACCAACGAAGAACTAGATTTATTTATTTATCGAGCTTCCCACGATCTCAAGGGCCCCATTGCTCGCTTGGAAGGGTTGATTCAACTGGCCCAGATGGAAAGCGGAGAGCCCGTTGCCCAACTCTACTTTGATAAATTAGCCATCAATGTGGAAGAAATGGAGCATCTGCTCGACAAACTCATGACGATCAATGTCATTCACCAGCAAATCAGACGCTATCGGTCAGTAGATTTCAAGCAAATTTGGCAGGAAGCTAGACAACGCCTAGAGAAATTGATCAAAAAAACGGGCGTTCCCATCAAATTAGAAATTTTGTACGAAAGAGAATTCTCTACCGACCGAGATTTATTTATTCTTATCGCCCAGAATTTGGTAGAAAACGCCTTACTCTACCACCGTCCCGACGCACAACCTCCGCCTTATATCAAAGTCAAATTTTCTTGTACACAAAACCATTTACTGCTCGAAGTCTATGACAATGGGCAAGGCATCCCCACGACCATCCAATCCAAAATCTACCAGATGTTCTTCCGAGGGATTGAAATCTCGCGTGGAAATGGACTCGGCCTTTATATTACACGCAAAGCCGTAGATGCCCTGAAAGGAACCATCGAGCTGGAAAGTGCAGTCAATGCCTACACACGCTTTTTGGTCAAAATTCCTTATCGCCACCAGAAGCTTGACGCCCAGCAAGACGCCTAGTAGCTACGAATTGCCAGTTGTAAATTGCTCTTTTCAAGTCCTTCGCATCCATCTGCTCCCTCTCTATGCTTCTTCATTTGACTAAAAATGACAGGCTGGAAAGTCGTCCTCATGCCACTATCCACTGCTCAAAAAATAAGCTAAAGAAAAGCCCATCTGACGAGCAATTTTTGTATATTTGATTCTTGTTTGAAAGGACTTAGAATCTAGAATTAAGAAGAAAGGAGATCGCATTTAGAAAGTCAGAATACCCGTATTACTGTTTTTTCAGCACTCCTAAATTCTAGCTTCTGACTCCTCAATTCTAAACTCTGGCTTCTAGCTCCTGACTTCTAACTCCTAAAAAAGAGTATGTATTTAATCTTTGATACCGAAACCACCGGACTACCCAAAAACTTTGATGCGCCCCACACCGATTTAGACAATTGGCCGAGGCTCGTACAAATCGCTTGGCAACTTCACGACGCTAAGGGGAAATTACTATCGGCGCAAAACCTGATCGTCAAGCCCGAGGGTTTTACCATTCCCTATAATGCTGAGAAGGTACACGGCATTTCTACCGAGATTGCCCAAGAAGAAGGAAAACCCCTCTCGGAAGTACTCCAAGCTTTTGCCCAAGACATTGACCGGGCAGAATTATTAATTGGACACAATGTAGAATTTGATCTCAATATCACAGGAGCCGAATTCGTCCGAGCTGAAGAAGAAAGCCAACTCTGGGACAAAAAACCTTTTGATACCAAAAGCGAAGAAACCGCCGCTTTCGTGCAAATTCCCGGAGGAAAAGTGGGTGGCTTCAAATGGCCTACCCTCACCGAATTGCACAAAAAGCTCTTTGGAGAAGCCTTTGACGATGCCCACGATGCCGCTTATGACGTGGCAGCCACGGCCCGCTGTTTCTTTGGATTGCTCGAGCACAAAATCGCCAAGCCCTTTGATGCTACTCCACTGGCAGAAATCAAGTATGAAGCTCCTGTATTAGACGCCGCCAATTTTGCCAAACGCCAAGAGCGCAAAGGCTCTAAAATCCCAGCCCAATTCCGGGGCACGGTGGATGAATTGATTCCTTTTAGTCATTTACACGTGCATTCACAGTTTTCTATCCTGCAAAGTACCGCCAGTGTCAAGGGATTGATTGCCAAAGCCAAGGAAAATAACATGGAAGCCGTGGCGTTCACGGATTTGGGGAATATGCACGCTGCTTTCAACGCTGTGGGAACAGGAGCAGGTGAAGGAGTCAAGGTAATCATTGGCTGTGAGCTTTATGTAGCCGAAGAAAGACTAAAGAAGCAATTTACCAAAAACAACCCCGACCGTCGCTTTCTGCAAGTACTACTCGCCAAAGACCAAGAAGCTTATCAGCGATTGGCTAAACTCTGTTCTCTGGGCTACATAGAAGGCTATTATGCGGGCTATCCTCGGGTCGATAAGGATTTAATCAAAGCATACTCGGAAGGAATGATCGCCCTGACGGGAGGGCTTTCGGGTGAAATTCCTAACCTGATCCTAAATCAGGGAGAACACGAGGCCGAGGAAGCTTTCAAATGGTGGCTGGATATTTTTGGAGAAGATTTTTATGTAGAATTACAAAGGCACGGCCTCGAGGCCGAGGATCGAGTCAACGAAGTCCTGCTCAATTTTGCCGCCAAGTACAACGTGAAGCCCATTGCTGCCCACGGGGCTTATTATATAGAACGAACGGACGCGGATGCACACGATTCCTTGCTCTGCGTGAAGGATGGCGAGAAAAAAAGTACTCCCATCGGGCGAGGGCGAGGCCGTCGCTTCGGCATGGAAAATGACGAATATTATTTCAAAACCCAGGAAGAAATGAACGAGCTTTTCTCGGACATTCCCGTGGCTTTAGAAAATACCCAAGAGATCATTGACAAGTGTTCGCCCATTCAGCTCAGGCGGGATATTCTGATGCCCAATTATACCATCCCCGAGCAATTCGAGGATGAAGATGCCTTTCTGAAACATCTTTCCTACGAGGGAGCCAAGAAACTCTATGGCGAAATCACGCCCGAAATCGAGGAAAGGCTAGAAAGAGAGTTAAAAATTATCAAGGACATGGGCTTCCCGGGTTACTTCCTGATCGTGCAGGATTTTATCAATGAAGCCAAACGTCGGGGCGTATCCGTGGGGCCGGGACGCGGTTCGGCGGCCGGTTCGGTGGTGGCTTATAGTACCGGAATCACCAATATTGACCCGATCAAATACGACTTGCTCTTCGAGCGTTTCTTGAACCCAGAGAGGGTCAGCATGCCCGATATTGATATTGACTTTGACGATGAAGGCCGTCAAGAAGTAATCAATTACGTGGTAGAAAAGTACGGGAAAAATCAGGTCGCCCAAATTATTACTTATGGTACCATGGCCGCCAAAATGTCCATCAAGGATGTAGCCCGTGTGCTTGACTTACCTCTGGATGAATCTAACAAACTCGCCAAACTCGTTCCCGAAAAGCCCGGCACCAAGCTCAAAGATGCCTACGCCCAAGTCCACGACCTCAAAGACATTCTCGCTCTGGACGAAGAAAAAGACCTGCGCTCCAAAGTCCTTAAGCAAGCCAAAATCTTGGAAGGCTCCGTTCGCGGTACGGGTATCCACGCCGCCGGGGTGATTATCGCTCCCGATGACATTACCCAGTACATTCCCGTCTGTACTTCCAAGGATGCGGACTTGCTCGTGACCCAATTTGACGGACGCGTGGTAGAAGACGCGGGAATGCTAAAGATGGACTTCTTGGGGCTGAAAACGCTGACGATCATTCGCGATGCCATCAAGCTCATCGAGCAAAGACACGGCGTCAAGCTCGATATGGACGAGATTCCCTTGGATGACCAGAAGACGTTTGAGCTTTACCAGCGAGGGGATACGATTGGCACGTTCCAGTTTGAGTCTGAGGGCATGCAAAAGTATTTACGCGATCTCAAACCCACGGACATTGAGGATTTGATCGCTATGAACGCCCTTTATCGCCCTGGCCCGCTCCAATTTATTCCCAACTTTATCAACCGGAAGCACGGTAGAGAGGAAGTAGAATACCCGCATCCGCTCTTGGAACCTATCCTCAAGAACACCTACGGGATCATGGTTTACCAGGAGCAGATTATGCAGACGGCACAGATTCTGGGAGGCTACACCCTGGGTGGTGCTGACTTGCTACGCCGCGCCATGGGTAAAAAGAAGATCGAGGAGATGAAAAAACAGCGCGTTATCTTCGTGCAAGGCTGCGCAGAAAATCACCAAATCCCCGAGGCCAAGGCCAATGAAATCTTTGACGTGATGGCTCGCTTTGCCGAGTATGGTTTCAACCGCTCGCACTCGGCAGCCTACTCGGTGGTCGCTTACCAAACGGCTTACCTGAAGGCCAACTACCCCTCGGAGTACATGGCCTCGGTGTTGACGCACAATATGAACAGCATCGAGAAGATTACTTTCTTTATCGATGAGTGCCAGAAGCAAGAGGTAGCCGTACTTGGCCCCGACATTAACGAGTCAGACGCTTACTTCAGTGTGAATGAGAAGTCTCAAATCCGTTTTGGCATGGCGGCCATCAAAGGCACGGGCGACGCCGCCATTCAATCCATCATCGAGGAAAGAGAAGCCAACGGCCCCTATTTGGATATTTTTGACTTCACCAGAAGGATCAACTTACGCACGGTTAACAAAAAATCTTTTGAAAGTCTGGCTTACGCTGGTGCTTTTGACAACTTTGGCATTGACCGCGCGGGCTACTTTGAAATTCCCGAAAGGGATAACTCTAATTTTATCGAGAAGCTGGTACGCTACGGCAATGCCTACGCCAAGGACAAGGAAAAAACCACGGTTTCCCTCTTCGGGGACGACTCTGCCGCCGAAATCGCCACGCCTCCCCTGCCCGAATGCGAACCTTGGACACGCTTACAAAAGCTCAACCACGAGAAAGACGTAGTGGGTTTTTATGTGTCGGGGCATCCCTTGGAGCAATACCGCTCGGCTCTGAAAACCCTGAGAGTCAAATTACTGGACAACTTGGCCGCCTTTGATCGTCAGGAAATCAATGTTGCGGGCGTGCTTACTTCCAAGACCGTGCGCCAATCCCGCAATGGCAATATGTTCACGATTCTCGTGCTGGAAGATTTTCGCTCTTCCATGGAAATTGCCCTGTTTGGCAATGACCACGAGGAGTTTAGCGATCAAGTAGAAGAAAATCAATTACTTCTGATTACCGCCAAGGTTCAGAGGAGCTACCGCGACGAGGATCGCTACGAATTGCGTGTGAGTCGGATACAGGATCTGGAGCAACTCAAGGAAGTACATTGTCGTGGTTTGGAAGCGCATCTGGATTTACAAAAAATTCAGGAAGACGAGCAAATCATCGCCCAAATCAGTGATTTATTGACACGATACCCGGGCGACTTGCCTTTCAAGGTCAAGCTCTTGGATCACGAGGAAAAGCTAGAAGTAGACTTCACCTCTCTGACCCACAAAATCGCCCCCAGTGATGGCCTCATGACCAAGCTAGAAGATATGGGCGTGATGTGTAAGATGGTTTATTGATTTAAAGCAGAAAAGGTGATGAAACTGAATGATTTTGAATGCGAAACCCAAGCTAGCGCGCGTTTGCAACGTGTGCCAGTTTGGGTAAATTGATCAGATGAAGTTTTGTATTCAAGTATGTAATCCAAGGTTAGTAGATACTACTTCTGCAGATGAATTATCATTAGATGATGCGATCGAGAGTATCTTTCCTCTATACAGTGAAAATGCTATAATGGTTTGGAATAATTTATTTATCCCTCTTAGTTATAAATACGATCTGAGTCTGATGATAATAGATGTTATGAACATGTTAAACTCTCTCATATTAAGAAATGAGGGATACTTGACTATTCATTGGCCATCTAATACTTTTAGATCTAATTGGAATTTAAACTGGAGTCAGGATAAATTAAGAATTAATTCAGAATGGGAAAGTGTAGTTGGAAATATTGAGGATAAACTTAATTCAGTAGCATCCTTGGAGCTAGATAAGTATATGTTCGTGCGTGAATGGAAAGGTTTATTAAATATGATCTTAAAAAGCCTCAACGAATCTGGATATACTGAGTCTAAAATTTCTGAAATAGCAAAACTACAAGAAATTGTTAAGAAAATAGATGGTTCAGGTCTGCTCTACAGCTAAGGTAACCTCCAGTTGTCTGTAGAGTTCTAATCCGAGCGGCACGCGTTACAAACGCTCGCCAGTTTGGAGCCCAACCAAGCGGCACGCGTTACAAACGCGCGCCAGTTTGAAGTTCTAATTTATTAAAAACCAAGCTAGCACGCGTTTGCAACGCGTGCCCTATCTTAGGTTCATTTGCCATGAACATGGGCGCAAGAGCGACAAAAAACGGTGGCAGAGCCAGAAGCTTGGGTAAAATGGAGCCCAACCAAGCGGCACACTTTACAAATGCGCGCCAGTTTGGGGGAATGAGTTCAAATACACTTATAAATATCGTTGAACATGATTGATTTATATACTTTCATTAAAACCTGTGAACGAGATTTAATTCTTAATCGAAGTCTTTCAAAAGATACTATAACTTTAATAAATACTTTGTCTAATAAGAATAGGATTCTTTGCCACTCGCTCCTTAAATATATTGCAAAAAGCCCGATTGATGTGCAAATTAAAGGAAATGAGGAAGCGTTTTCACCCAAAGAACGTATTTTAGTTTGCCGTTTAATTCCACTTTTATTTGAACTTAATACAAGTAATCCAACATGGTCAAGTTATATGTTAACACAAGCCATTAAATCGGCAAATGAAATTTCTGGTATTAAGCTATCAGAAATTGGGATTTCCTTTCTAGAGGTGCTATATGAATTTGATACTCCTTTGAATAAAGTAGTCTATAATTTTTGTGTAGATCTTTCAAGAGAATTTACTATGCACTACGGAAAACGACTCAATGAATTTGAACCCTTAATTTCTTGGGATAGTCCAAATGGTCAAAATATTGATTCCGTGGCACTTTTTAAGTATTTTTTAGCGCCTGTTAATGGTTGTAGTCCAAAATTCGTTATTGAGACTTTAATAGCACTTGTTCAAAATGAACACTTTGACGAGTTTGCTAATGAAACAAAATTTCTATTTCAAGACCAAAAATATAAACAAGAAGCTTTGGATTGTATAACAAGTTATGGGCTGCCAAATGAAAACAAAGAATTATTACTATCAATTATTAACACACCATACTAATTGGTAATAGCCCTATATAATACCCCAAGCTGGCGCGCGTTTTCAACGCATGCCTTTTCTTAGATTCATTTGCCATGAAAATTGGCGTGGGAGCGACAAAAAAAGGTGGCAGAGCCGGAAGCTTGGGTAAGATGGAGCCCAACCAAGCGGCACGCGTTACAAACGCGCGCCAGTTTGGTCTTCTCCCTCTTCTTGTCATCCCGCGAGGAACTGGTTGGTCGTCCCGAATGGTCAGGCTTGTCTACAATACGGTTCTTCGCGAAAAGACCTTTACAGAATGACAAGGAGGAAGAGAAAATTAATAAAAACCTTCTGGCAATTGATCCGCGAGATAGCTGCACTCCTTTTACGGCCATTCTACTTTGGCCCCTAGAGTCTCCAGATCAATAGCATATAAATCTCCAGCCGAAAGATAAACCTGCTGGCGTGTCCATTGCAAGCCTGTCCAATCCTGAGCGGTAGTTTTGTGAGTGCGCTCTCGGAGAGGTTTTCCGGTGTTTAAGTCCAAGCTAGTGATCCTCAACTCAGCTTCTTCCTTGGTTTTCTCCATCAACCAAACCCGATTGCCTCGGCTATGGATCGCAAAGTTGAAGTTTTGGCTATTTTCATCATAAATATTGCGTAAAGACAAAGGGTAAGTCCACAATCTTGTTCCCCGGCGCTGGTCGATTGCCCAGATTTCAGGATTGGCATTGAGGCTAGGAGGATTTGCTTGTACCAACAGGATGCCACGTTCCTGCACAAGTGGAGAAAAACGGTAGTTAGCTTGTTTTTGAATTACCTGTGAACGGCCATCTCTGAAATTGAAATCAATAATTTCGCCCCCTGATTGATTAATCGGACGAAAAGCGTAGATGTCAGAACCCTGAAAATAAAAGGGCTGTGAGCGAGCGTTTCTTCGGGTGCTTTCTAGAATATCCACAAAATCTCGGGGAAGAGGGCTGCTCCAGAGTAGTGTGCCACTGGGTAGTACTCGGCACGCCAGCACCGCATTTTCTGCCGATAGATCGACTCCAAACAAATTACCCTTATAATAGAATACCGGAAGAAAGGCCTCGTATGTATCCAAAATGATCTCTTCGGCTACTTTGCCCGAGGAGGCATCGTACAGGTAAAATTGAGGCGATTTTACGAAGTCTTGCGCAAGCAACCCAATTTGGCGTCCAATTGAATATACTTCCAGACGCGAAGCTCGAGGGCTTAATTTTTTTTGCCAAGCCGGGCGGCCATCGCTGAGACGAATCGCGGTAAGCGTGTTATCTTGATCTATGAGGTAAGCCATGCGGGCTGGCAAATTAATCGCAAAGGAGGAACCATTCGTGTCTCCTAGTGCTGCCTTGAGTGCATATCTCCATAGTATCCTACCATTAGACCGTTGAAGTGCCAAAAGCTCTTTCTCAAATAAGATATAGACATGTGCTTGGTCAAAGTAGGTCTGTGGCCTTGAGATCGTTTGGTTAGTAGTAGCACCTAATTTGGTTTCCCAATCAAGTTCGTAAACTCCAGCTTTTTTGTGAGTAACCAATACATCATAAGATCGGACGGGTTGATCGGTAGCGGTGCGGTTGGCGGTGGCGGTTCTTTGTAAATTAAATACAAGGAGATATTCGGCCACTTGGTCAGGGCTGTTCGTAAAAGTTACAGGGGCTTGAAGCACCTTGCGCTTTTCTAAAACGGTAAAATTACGTACCTGCTGCACCCACTTGGGCAACTCAATGACCTCGGGCAATAAAATGGTCGTGAGTACTAAGAGTACAATCGCAGAAAAAATCAAATTAATAAAAATGGCACATCCTCTTCCCGCCCTTTCTTCTGAATACTCGCTCATAGCGTTGCTAATAGTGATTCTTGTTTATGAAACGAAAGAAAATCAGCGATGATTCAGAAAAAAGATTTACCCAAGAAATGCCCCAAGAGCATTTCTTAGGTAAGTTTGACCAAGGGAAGAAAAGACCATAAATTATAGCCCAAATACTTGCTTCAATTGGCTTACATAATCTAGTTTTTCCCATGTAAAAAACTCCACTTCTTTGGTCACTTTTTTACGAACTTCTGCTTTTTCATCGTCGTTTTCGCGGATTTCTACCGGAAACATATCAATTTCCTTTCTATAACTTTCTCTTCCCATATGTCCGTAGGCAGCCGTTTCGGAGAAAATAGGATTCTTCAGCCCCAAACGCTCCACAATGGCCTTAGGACGCATATCAAAAACCTCTTTCAGTCGCTCGGCAATTTCTAGATCAGAAAGGGAAACTTTGGCGGTGCCGTAAGTATTGACGTTAAGCGAAACCGGATTGGTAACTCCGATGGCGTAAGCCACCTGTACCAGCACTTCATCAGCAATACCAGCAGCTACTACGTTTTTAGCAATATGACGAGTGGCGTAGGCAGCACTCCGATCTACTTTGGAAGAATCCTTGCCAGAGAAGGCACCGCCGCCGTGGGCACCCTTGCCTCCGTAGGTATCCACGATGATTTTTCTGCCCGTGAGGCCGGCATCTCCGTGTGGACCACCGATCACGAATTTTCCGGTAGGATTAATATGATAAACCGTATTTTCGTCCAAAAGTGCTTCGGGAATTACTCTGGGCACGACGATATTACGAATATCTTCGTTGATCTTTTCCAGCATTGCTTTCTCAGTACCAAAATCATCGTGCTGAGTAGACAAGACGATGGTATGCACACGTTTGGCTTGGTTTTGATTATCATACTCGATGGTGACCTGAGCTTTGGCATCTGGTCTGAGATAAGGCATCAAGTCAGACTCTTCTTTCCGAATTTTGGCCAATTCTTTCACTAAGCGGTGTGAGAAAGCAAGCGCCATCGGCATGAGCTCAGGCGTTTCGTTAGTGGCATAGCCAAACATCATTCCTTGATCACCTGCTCCCTGCTCCTTGTCATCTCCTTCGTCTACACCTTGCGCGATATCTGGGGATTGGCTGTGCAAACAAACCATGACCCCGCAAGATTCGGCGTCAAAACGATAATCGGGATGCGTGTAGCCAATTTTTTTGATCGTATCTCTTACGATATCAGGTATTTCCACGTAAGCCTTGGTGGTGATTTCTCCTGCTACTACCACTTGCCCAGTGGTTACCAAGGTCTCACAAGCTACGCGAGAGTCAGGGTCTTGAGCCAGCATGGCATCGAGGATTGCGTCAGAAATTTGATCAGAGATTTTGTCCGGGTGTCCTTCGGAAACGGATTCAGATGTGAATAAATATGCCATGAAATATTTTTATTTGTGTTACAGCAAGTTTAAAGTGTGCAAAGTTAGGGGAAATAAGTAGAAAAAGAAAACGACAGGTGGCGAGTGGCAATAGCGAGAGGTTTGCTTGGCATTTTGCCGTCCTGATCTCGCTAAAACTTGCAACTCACAACCTGCCGCTAACGATGGCTACTCTGCACCTGTGGCCGTAACCGTAAACTCTGTACGGCGGTTCTTAATACGCCCGAACTCAGAACGATTGGAGAGTACGGGCTGAGTGTCGGCAAAACCATCGGTAGTCATCCGGCTGGCATCAATGCCTTTGTCTACTAGATAGTTTTTGACGGCTTGTGCTCTTTCCAGAGAAAGCGTTTGGTTGTCCTTACCGATATTACAAGTGTGCCCTGAGATTTTGATCTCTACCCCACGATATTTTTTCATCAGGTCTGCAATTTGATCCAGCAGAATCGCAGCCGTGGCATTGATATCCGCACTGATGTAATAGAAAAACACTTTGCGTTTGAAGATTTTTAGCTCCTCTTCACTGGGAACCAATATTTTGCTATCTGGGTCTACGATAAATCGGCGTGAGACCGTATCACTGAAAGCAATCACTTCATCCTCGATGGTGTTGACAATGGTAAAGAGGCTGTCTCCCTTCACTTCTCCCTCTACCCTTTCGGTGATGTAGATGGTATCACGAATCGGGTCACGTTCTTTGGGCACACGCTCTTCCAAGCATTTTTTACCAAATTTAATTCCTAGGCTCAGCTCTACGGCAGCGTTTCCTAAGCTATTGAGTGGCTCCGAAGCCCCCAAATCATAGCTAAATCCAAGAAAGTACTTGGGCTGATGTACCTCCACCCCGATGGCCATATCAGCATTGCTATCGTACCAAGCGCCTAAGCCCAGCTTGCCTTCTCCAAAAAAGCCTTCTCTTTGCCCTGAGGCAAAATTGTAATAAAACAAAGAACCCATCCGGTACTCATCGGACTTGGCAATTCGTATCCAACGCAAATTAGGCTGGATAGAAAAAACAGGAAATAAATCTCCCCCCACGTTAAAGGTATAGCCTCCCGTGATGACCCACTGCGGATTCAAGGCATTTTGGTCACCCAAGAAAGCCACATTGGGTTGATTGACATTTTGCATATTAATCCCGAAATAAGCTTTTTGATTGCCACAGTGATCTGCCCAATAAAGTAACCCTCCCAAGTTCATCAGAGGAAAAGCTGTACTGAGATTAAACAATTCTCCTTCGGGAATGGCGGGTTCTCCGAGGGCTTCTCCGATCGTACCGTCTCCAATCCACTGATTGCCTGTACTCACGGCTTCTTCATTGACCCGACGCTGAAAAAAACCGATTTGCCCCCCCACGCTCAGGTACATGCTGTATTTACGAACTGTAGAATCGCCCCCATTCGCTGGGCGTAAATTAAAATTAAACGCGGCCGTGGCTAAGCCTCCCGTGGTAGTCAGTAAGCCATCTTCACCGGTCTTGTCTTGTAAGAAAGAAAGTCCAAAGCCCGCTTTTCTTTTGGTAATGCCTTTGATCCAGGGATAGATGACAGAAACCATCGGTGTTTCGTAAGCAGAGCCCTGTCCGATGAATTGATTTCGATAGTTGAGTACCACTTGCATCTGATTTTGAGTAGCAATCATGGCGGGGTTGGTCTGTACAGGGGAGAGATGGAATTGTGAGAAGTTCACATTCTGCGCCTGTACGTAAGAGATCAGGGAAAGAATAATTACCCATCCGGTAAAGAATCTTTTCATAGACAAAGCATATTTTGTGAAAAAGTTGAATTGTGTCATTTTTATAAATTTAGCGAATCAATACCACGCTACCAGTTTCATTGATTTCTTGTCCGTTTACAAATCTACCCTTGACTGACCAGACATAGTTGCCACTGGGTTGAGGGGTGCCGTTGTAGTTACCGTCCCAGCCGATTTCATCATTAAAGTTACCGCCTTCGATCCAATCGTTACCCTCAAAAAGGAGTTGACCTAAGCGATTAAATACTCGGAATTTAACCTGCCCAATCCCTAAGCCATAAACTTGAAATACATCGTTTTGCAAGTCCGAGTTAGGTGAAAAAGTATTGGGCACAAAAAACTCGATGGGCACTGCTTTGAAGCTCACGAGCACCGTATCTGTACAGCCTTTATCATTGGTAATAATGACCTGATAGCTAAATACCGTACTGGTATCTTCGAAGCTCAATGCCAGCGTAGAATCCATACTGACGATCGTGCCAGGTTGAGAAAGATCAATCCATTGGAACTCCTGTGCGTCTGTCCCTCTGGCTATCAACTCCAGTTGATCTCCCGTGGCCACGCTAATAAGCGTATCTCTGCGAGGCTCAATAGAAAGATTAGTATAAAAATCAGGTGATAAAAACTCAATCCGTGCATCTGGAATGAGCTTGGGCGCGAAAATAATGTCAAAGTCTGCCGTACCCGTACAGCCTCCATCATCCACCACGCTCACCGTATAACGGCCAACCCCCAGACTCTCCAAACGAAGGATATTATTGCCAAAAGGTAGCGTACCTGAGGCAAAAGGTGCGCCATCTTGCAACACCTCATAGTCATAAGGGCCAACCCCCTCGAGGATTTCTACTACTAACAAACCACTCGTGTCATTATCACAGGTTTCTACATTAATTAAAATGTCATCTACAATACTAAGTACCTTATTGGGGTCAACTGTCACTTGTAGAGGCGTTCTTGCTCCCTCACATCCGGCGGCGTTCTGCCCTGCTACGTAAAAAGTATGGGGGCTTCCTGCCAAGCTCAAAACGGGCGTAGCAAAAGGCTCATTCAAGGCGGTGCTATCCAGAGGAGTCCCCCCGTCGGCTACATCATACCAGATGTACTGCACGGCCGTACTACTATCAGCTGTAATCCGTAGATTGGCACTTCTTTCTTCGCATATAGTGCGATCTTGGGCCACTGGAGGGGTCGGACTGGTCAAGACATTCACGGTGATGCTATCATTTTGGAAACAGCCACTGGAATCTACTACTTGTCTCAGGCTCAATGTACCCACCCCCGCGGTTTGCCATCGCACGCTGACTTGATTCGTACCTTGTCCTGATTCTATGATTCCATTCGTAGAAACATTCCACTGGTAGGAATTACCCGGTTCGGTTACTACGGTATAGACATTTACTCCTGTTTCGCAGACATCACCTAAACCATCCGTAGAGGTGATGGTTGGATTAGGTATTTGGTTAATTCTTACAAAACCCATATCTCCAAATTGACTGGGCAAGGGAGTGCTGACCATACAGACCGAGCCTGCTACTTGGATATCTACGCTAAGGGTTCCAAAAGTTTCGCCCACCAACCACTCGACCTCTATTTGACGCGTATTTTGACCACTGACGATCACTCCACCACTCACTGTCCAAGTGTAAATGTACGTTTGTCCGGCAGGTGCCTCGGCGGCTAGATAGGTTTCTACACTGCTTTCACAGACATCAAAATTACCTGTGATGTCTGTATTAGGTCTTTGGATAATTTCTATATCAATTGAATCTTGATTTGCGCAGCCCGTAGCCACGATGGATTCTTCTACGATTAAGCTACCGGGTGAAGTGCCATTCCAGACTACACGGATGCTATCGGTTCCTTGACCTGATAGAATGGTTCCTTGGCTAATGCTCCAATTGATCGTGTTTCCACTATCTACGATGGTGTAGCTCAATGTATCTCCCTGACAGGTACTGAGATCTCCTGTGATTTCTGGCTGAGGAATCGGATCAATCGTGACCATTAAGGTATCCCGACCCGAGCATCCTGTAGCAACAATGGTTTCTTCTATAATCACCATGCCCGGATTTGTACCTGACCATTCTATGGCTACATTTTGCGTTCCTTGACCACTCATAATGCTTCCATTGACCGCGATCCAATTAATTTGATTGCTGGTAGCCAAAATGCTGTAAGATTGAATATCGGCTTCACAGACACTGGCATTACCAGTGATAGCAGGTGTAGGAAAAGGGTTAATGGTTACATCGAGCGTGTCTCGGTCAACACAGCCCGAAGCTGTAACCTCTTCGGTGATAATTAGTTGGCCGGGATTGGGCCCTGTCCAAACGACAAAAAGACTATCTGTATTCTGGCCCGAGACAATGGTTCCGTTGCTAATGCTCCAAGTAAACGTATTACCCGAGTCAAATATTTGGTAGAGCGTAGTATCGCCTTCACAGACGGTTACATTACCATTAATCCCCGGATTAGGACTTTGGAAGATAATTATATCTAATGTATCCGTAGTAGAACAACCCGAAGCCGCGATGCCTTCCTCAATCAGAATTGAGCCTGCGCCGGGTGTGTCCCAGATGACCTCTACACTATTTGTTCCTTGACCTGAGGCTACGCTTCCGCCGTTCACTGTCCAAGTGAATTGATTCCCACTGTCTACCACACTGTAAGCAATGGCTTGATCTGTACAAACGGTATCTATTCCCGTGATAGCAGGGGTAGGAATCGCATTTACATCCACAAGAAGCGTATCTATCACAGGGCAGGAAACCAAAGGGTTAATCTCTTCTAAAATTACCTCACCTGTACCCGCTATATTCCATTCTACTTGGATACTATTGGTATTTTGACCCGAGATCAAAGTCCCGCCATTTACTGTCCAAGTAAAGTTATTGCCACTGGCAGGGGTTGTATAATTTTGGATTTCATCCACACAAACCGTATCAATTCCACTGACCACAGGAGCAGGGATAGGCTCGATCAAAACTTGAATGGTATCTGCGTTAGTGCAATTGGAGGTACTACTAGAATCTACTTCCAAGACGATTACCTCGCCTATACCATCAGTTGACCAATTTACCTCGATACTGTTCGTGTTCTGTCCTGCGGCGATGATTCCACCATTGACTGTCCATATATAGTCATTTCCTGAGTTTGGTACTGAATAAAGTCCCAAATCATTCAGACACAAGGTATCTTGTCCACTAATAACGGGCGTGGGCTGGGTATTAATGGTAATGTTGTTGGGGCCGACGGTATTGTCACAACCTGCGGGATTTGTGACCGTCAACTCGATCGTACCCACTCCGTTGCTTCCCCAGGCTACTTCTATTTGGTTGGCATCTACCTGACTGAGGGTGGTGGTATCTGCTGGCAGGATTCTCCCTCCTCCGGTGAGTGTCCAAGTGTAAGTATGACCTGATAAAGAATCGGCGGTGTAAATTACGGTTTCGTTTTCACAGACCTGGTTAGGTCCCATAAAATTAGCATTGGGCAAACCGACCGCGATTGCTTCCACGGGAATCCGATTGGTTAAACAGCCATCTCTCTCAATCGCTACATAGAAAGTAGTGGTATCCGAAATAGTTCTGGTTAGCGTATTACTGGTTTCACCTGCTAAGGGAGTAGGATTGGTAGGACTATCAAACCAACGGTATTCTCCATCAAAGCCTCCTCCGACCACCAGGTCTATCTCTACCGAAGGTGTAACTAAACAGACAGGGGCATTATTCACGATAGTAGGTGCTTGCAAATTGTTTATTTCTACGGCAGCTACTCCAGAAATCAGTTCTCCACAGGTAATATCAGTAATGACGACTCGGTAGAGCGTAGTTTGGGTTACGTTGCTGTAATTAAACTGGTCATTGCCTGCATTACCAGCTGATACCCACGTATTTCCTCCGTTGGTGGAAGTTTCCCAACGGGTTACCCTATTGGGGTTTGGTGCTCCGATGTAATCTACCAAAGTCAGTGTACCTGTATTGCCAAAAGGGCAAACAATCGCTGAGCCTTCTATTCTTCCGGCGGGTTCGTTGGTGAAAGTTCTTCGGACTACGCCACTATTTTTATCTGTGACATAAACCTCTCCAGTAAAATCAGCAGCTACTCCGCTGGGGTAGCGGAAATCGGCATTTAGTGCCGAGACGCTGTCTATGCCTGGCCCTCCTAAATTTCCTGATCCAGCATAAGTAGTCACTTGTCCACCTTCTATTACCTTGATTTGATGATTAGAACGATCTGCTACATAGATTCGCCCATTATTAGCCACAGAAACATCTACTGGATAAAAGAACCTAGCCGTGTTGGCAGCGCCATTCACGCTTTGTTTAGAAGCTATGGTTGGAAAGAAAGGCCCACTTCCCGCCAAAGTAGTGGTAGTACCATCGGGAGCCACTTGACGAATGACGTGATTGAAAAGATCCGCCACGTACAAATTGCCAGTACTATCAATATCTAAGCCACTCGGAAAGGCGAAGCGAACCTGCATAGGGTCGGTACTATCTTGATACCCAGCACTCGAGGTAATATTAGACGTACCCGTGAGGCTAGTCACCATACCATTCGTGCTAATTTTTTTGATCTTATGATTTTCACCATCTGTCACGTAAATATTTCCCTGAGGGTCTAAGGCCACATCGGTGGGCTTCCGAAATAGCGCGTTCAAGGGATTGTTACTATCTTGATCCCCATCCACATTGATGGTTCCAGCGACCGTAGTTACTTCTCTCGTGTTGATGTTAATCCGCCGGATTGCGTGGTTATTTTTGTCAGCTACATAGAGATTACCAAATATATCAGTATCAATACCAGAAGGCCGATTAAACTGAGCACTAGCTCCTACTCCATTATTAATACCTAATGTACCTCCGGCGACCAAGCTAACTGTACCAGTAGCGATATCTAGCTCTCTAATGGCATGGTTTAGCTCATCACATATGTAGAGTTTACTACCATCGGGAGAGAAGGCTATATTGACACTAGCGTCATTGAGCAAATTTCCCTGATCAGAGGCTTGGGTGCCAAAATTAAATCCACTCGCCACAGTTGTAACTTGACGTTCGGCACTTACGTTTTCGCGGATGCTTATCTCGACGGAAGCATTGTAGGTACAATTTGCATCTGCGGTAGAAAAAGTAACGGTATAAGTCCCCACTGTACTAGCCGTAGCATCAATCACCCCTGTACTGCTATTAATTGACAGTCCAGCAGGAGTGGCAGAATAACAATTACCACTAGGGCACGAAGGCGGGAAGCCAGAGCTGGCTCTAACGATCGGATTCACGTCAGAGTCGCTATCGCAGATGGTATTGTCGGCACTAGGATTGTAGTCAAGGGTGATGGTGGGACAAACTCTGGCGTGCCAAATCTCCGTACCAATGGCTTGCCCTCCCAGGCCTCCGTTGGCATTAGCCACGAAGTAAAACCCTCCATTGGGCATGGGCGTAATTTGTCCAAAGTCACTGGCTCCTTGCCCAAAAGAGAAATATTCATCACTGATATTGTTTACTGGGTCGTGGTACCAGAAATAACCACGATTTGGGAAAACTGGATTGACATTTCTGACAAAAAAATACAGTAAAGTACCGACCTTAGTCAGTTCAATTGGGTCAGGGTTATTCGCCAAAGGAAGCGGAATTTTCTGTGTACTGATTGCGGTTCCCGTGCTCGTATACAAATCTCGGCGACCGGCAGAATCAGCCACGAAGAAGAGTTCTCCATTAACATCCGTTAGCTCACCTGGGTTTGATCCACCTATAGCATTAATATCTCTCACCAAAGCAGCAGCTCCGGTGCTGGCACTATAACGCCACAGTTCCACATTGCCGGGAGAGCCAGCTGCGAAATAAAGATTGTCCCCTGACACCACGGGGGCTACGGTAGGATCTACCACAATTCCCGCTCCCCCTAAGTTAACGGGTTGTGTACCCGCCGAAGTCCCATCACTTCTCCACAGAGCAGGCCCTGTATCTCCGTTAGCGATAAAGAAACAGGCGTCATCAAAGCTAACCAAAAATCTGGGATTAGAAGACCCCACAGTTCTTAGGTTTCTCACCAAGAAAGTATTACCTGTATTGGGATTGCGCGCCCAGAGTTCACGGTTGGGTGTAGCGAGGGTACCATCATCTGCGCTGAAGAAAAGCCAAGGTTCGCCACTGATGATTACTTCGGTCAGATTTTGGGGAAGGGAACCTTGTGTACCGTTGGTGTTGATGTCTCTTTCCAAGACGGTACCAGCCGTGGTACCGTCGCTACGCCAGAGCTCAATGTTGCCCGCGGTGCCACTGGAAGCGGCTAAAAAGAGAAAATTACCCGCCACGGCTAGGTTCTGCGCATTACCATTCCCGCCGGGTATAAAATCTTTAATGAGTTCCCTGCTCAATGGGGAAGCCCTTACGGCCCATAAGGCTCCTCCAGATACAGGGCTGGTGGAAGAAAGCCGCCCTGTGGCCGAGAAAAAACATTTGCTCTGGAAACCAGTCAAGTGCGTAGGATTAGAACTGGATGTCCCAGAGAAAACATCTACTTTTGAAAAAAAATTGGGAAGAAACGAGGGGAGCGTCGTAGTATATAACTCTCTCTCATCAGCAGCTCGGGCAGACATATAGAGAAAATCTCCTACACTCTCTAACCACTCAGGACTAGAAGAAGGAAGATTAAAATTGATGTCAGTCGAGATAGGCGGTTGGTGTGTTTGTGCGCTCAGGATGCTCCCTCCAAGCCAATTTAAAGCAAACAAACAGAAGACTAAACCCCATGACCTACTGGACAAGCGGTTCTGTAAATTTAGAAACATATACTTTGTAATTTTATAGTTCTGTGCCAAAACTGATCCCTTATGTATACGGGACGCTTAACAAAGGTAACAGATCAAAAAGGAGCCTTGTTGTTTTCTGAGGAGACTTTGAGTTTCGCTGGTCGGAATAAATTAATCATCAGGGTGAAATGCTTCGTGCAGCAATCCCATTCATTTTATTTATAGAGCAATCATATAAATACAAAAAACTACCAAGCGATAATCGGGCTAAACCAAGTAGTTTCTCCGAAATCTTTACAGCTTTATTCGTTTATTGGAGAAATAAGTTTAGCTTTTTGAGAGATAAATCTTACGCGACCTGATTTTTTATCAATTAATTGCGACAATATTGTTTTTGCAATCCCAAAGAATCCTTTATTCCTAAATCCAGTGCTCTTTTGAGATCTTCACAGGCAACTGATAGAGAGAATTCTGCTTTGATCTTGGCATAGGCCAGACTGTAGTGGTATTTGGCCTGTGATTGGTCTTTTTCTAGAGTTTCACGGAGTGCCTCAACGGCTTTGGGAAAATCATACATTTTGAAATAGCAAATCCCCCTTAGATAGTACCATTCGGCAGGAGGATCAGGATTATTCTGGATAATCCAATCATAATCTAAAATTGCCCCAAAGTAGTTGTGTAACTTGTCTTTGTTGATGCTTGCTCGCAAAAGATAGGCTTCATTTAAATCTTCATCAAACTCCAAAGCCTTATCAATCTCTACCATGGCGGCCCAATATACACCATCCTCAGTCATCTCCTGAGCTCTTTGGTAATGCTTTCTAGCCGTGTAATGGGTCATATATCGGTAAAAAAAGAAAGAACCTACCCCTACGACCAAAAAAGCTAAAATGGAGAAAACTTTGATTTTAAACTGCAATGCCTTGGAAACATGGTTAGCGGGATCATAGCTATTCACGTAAGGCTCGTAGCTAGTTTGGGTATTTGTATAAGCTCGTTGATAGTTTGTAGATTGAGAGGATGGGGGGTACAAGTAATTATTAAGCCTCAGGTCATAGTAGTACTTTTTGGTCTGATCGGAAAGAATCTGATAAGCTTCGTTTACTTGCTTGAATTGTTCCTCTGCCTGAGGATTATTTGGATTGCGGTCTGGGTGATAAAGAAAGGCCATTCGCTTGTAAGCAGAACGGATTTCCTGAGAGCTAGCTTGAGTGGAGATGCCTAATATTTGATAATAGTTTCTCATTTTATAAAGATACGCTATTCCCCTTTTTTCACGCTAGCTAAGGATAAATTTTTTGCCCGGAAGGGCGCTTACCAGACCCAAGAGTTCCAAATTAAGCAAATAAGCATGTACTTGACTTACCGAGGTTTTGAGGTGATAGCTGATCTCATCCAAAAACATTTCTTGGTTCGCTTGCTCTTTGAGTAAAGCTAAGATTTCTTTCTCTGGCTCGACGAGCCCCAGTGCTTCCCAGTCAAAAGAAGCTTGTTTGGCGGTGGCATCCACTTGATCCCAATTCATAATATATTCCAAATCTTCTACCCCCGTCAATAAATGGGCTTTATGCCGCTTGATCAGATTATTACAGCCGCGTGAAGTGTCCGAATAAATGGAACCCGGTAAGGCAAATACATCTCGGTGATAGTTATTGGCGATCTCCGCCGTGATGAGCGCTCCCCCCTTTTCCTTGGCCTCTACCACCACGACGGCATCGGCCAAGCCCGCAATGATCCGGTTACGAGCCGGAAAACGGCTCGCGTCGGGTTTGACACCAAATGTACTTTCGGTGAGCAACCCACCGCCTACATCTTGCATTTGCAAGGCAGTTTTCCTGTGGACAGCCGGATAGATGATATCCATCCCACTGGCCATCACACCGATGGTTGGCAACTCACATTTGAGGCTCGCCCGATGAGCCGTAATATCTATCCCGTAGGCCAGTCCACTGACGATCAGTGCTTGATGTTTAACTAATTGGGAGATTAATTCCTCCGTGAAGCTTTTACCATAAGTAGTCGCGTTGCGGGTTCCTACGATCGCTACCGACTTATTTTGGTTAAGATTAGCCTTTCCCTTATAATAAATAACTACGGGAGCATTGTGAATATTTTTCAGTCTTTGGGGATAACCAGGGTCTGCATAAGAAAGAATTTTCACACCTTCTCGGGTCGCCTTTGTCAGAATTTCTTCGGCTTTTTGTAAAGTAGATTTTTGGAGAATAAAGTCAGCAATTTGCTGACCCACCAGGGGAACCTTGAGCAATTTAGCCCGAGGACTATGAAAGACATTTTTGGCAGAGCCACAATAACTGATGAGATGGCGAGCCGTAATAGCCCCAACTTTGTCTACCAAGCTCAGGGCAATCTCATATTGCTTATGATCATCCATAAGGTTTTATAAAAGGTTGAAGATCAAAAATTAAACTTGTTTTGAATGGAAATAAAGCTACAAAATATGATCTTGATTCCCAAAGACAAATTCCAGCATTTTACCGAGCCGGGTGTGTCAGCTAAATAGGTTGCTGGTAAAACTCTAAGTATCTAACGAGTGTTGTACTGGTGAGCTATTTTCTAAAATTAACCGTGAACGGCGCTATAAGCTTATCGCTGAACACCAACTTGAATCAATACATTATGAGCTTGAATGTGAATAATCTCAAACAATGGGTAGAAGAGCACCGAGGTCTGTTGAAACCTCCCGTGGGTAATAAAGAAATATACCCAGGCGGAGATATGATTATCATGGCCGTGGGAGGTCCGAATGCCCGTAAAGATTATCATTATAATGAAACTCCCGAATTCTTCTATCAGGTAAAGGGAGGAATTACTTTGAAAGTCATCGAAAATGGCGTCTTTAAAGATATTCATATCAATGAAGGTGATATCTACCTCTTGAACGCCAAAATTCCTCATTCGCCCCAGCGTCCTGCTGACACGATTGGGCTGGTGATTGAGCAGAAACGCCAAGCTGAACACAAGGATGGTTTTCAATGGTACTGTGAAAATTGTAAGAATTTACTTCATGAAGAATATTTTCACCTGACCAATATTGAGAAGCAACTGCCCGAAGTATTTGCACGCTTTAATCAAAATAAAGATTTGCATACCTGCGAAAATTGCGGCCATCACAATCAATTTCCTTAGAAACTGCCCGAGTTCTGTTCCTGAATGAAGCACGAGCCGTTTCTAAAAATTTATTCGGAAATGGGAAGCAGCGCGTTGATTATCTTCATCATCTTCTCTGCTTCCTCTTCCCAATAAATCCCCTCCGTTTGACTTATATCCTCGTAAAACCGTGTGCGGATAAATGCCTCGTAAGCTTGTTCGTGGCTATGCGCATCTTGGTAGTCTGTGAAGATGGCAGCTTGAAAGTCATACTGAGCCAAAAAATGCCTCCAGAAAGGATTTTGACTAATCAACATCGGTTTTTTCAGGGCCAAACTCTCGTACAAACGAGTGGGAATGCGTCGGGCTACACTTTGATTGACACGATAGGGAAGTAAGACCAAATCACTCTCCTGTATGCCGAGCAAAATGCGATCGTGCGGCACCATTTGATTTCCCCCGACCAGTTGAATGAAATCACAGCTTTGATTGATTTCTTGTAAATACATCCAGTCCTGAGGGCGCGGGCAAAATCCAACAATACTCAGCGTGCAAGACGCTGATAATTTTTGCCAAGTTTTAGCCAAGGCAATGGCTTCAAATATTCCATAATCTTCAGAAATGGTTCCCGTATAAATGAGTTTAATTCTTGGCTCAGGCTTGGATTTTATCGGGGCGGGCACATCTTCTTTTCTAAATTTATTGGCAATAATGGTAGATTTAGCCTGTACAAAACCTAGTTCTTGTTGATAGCAAGTTTCGGCCAGAAAATAATGAGCAATCCAAGGATACGCGATTCGCTCTATTCCTCTCACGAGGGTAGCCAAAGGAAGACGTATCCAAGCCGGAAATACTTGCGTGTAGCGAATGTTGGCATAATAATTCTCTCTGACATCATAGATGATTTTCGCTCCTCTCGTCCACTTGTAGAGCAGAGCCGCTGGTAGCAACTCGAAAGTACCGCAGATAATAAGTTGGGGGCGAATGCGCAGCCAATGCCTCAAAGCAACATAATTGGCTAGTGCCCTTCGGATACTCAGGCGAGTAAATCGGAAACTTGCCAAAAAATGAAGATTAGAGGCAGGGTTTTCAGGGAATGTATCTACATGGAAACCAAGGATGTAGACTTGAGAAGAGGGTAATTGCTGAGCTAACGAAAGCCCGATTTTTCGGAACATCCTGGGATCATGGACAGGCTTGAGTACCGAGCAAATACCAATTTTTATCAAATTGCGTGAAAATCATGATGTGCAAAGAGCAGTGCGCTGCTCCTTGCACGTGATAAGAGGATTAATCCATGTATAAAACCGCACGAGAGGCTTTGACTGTACGCTCTACATTGGGTAAGATGGCCTCGATCAAAGTGGGTGCGTACGGAAGGGGTACGTCCATATTGGTGATCCGGTGAATGGGCGCATCCAAGTAGTCGAAAGCATTTTTTTGAATATGATAAGTAATTTCTGTAGAAATACTTGCAAGCGGCCATGCTTCTTCCACGATGACCAGGCGATTGGTCTTTTTCACAGACGCTACGATGGCTTGATAATCAATGGGACGCACGGAACGCAGGTCAATTACTTCGGCAGATACATCCATTTTGGCGAGTTCTTCGGCCGCTTCGTGGGCAACCTTCATCATCTTTCCAAAAGAAACCAGCGTTACATCAGTGCCCGAACGGGTCACTTTGGCTTCACCAATCGGGATTAAATATTCATCCTCAGGCACTTCACCCTTATCTCCATACATTAGCTCTGATTCCATGAAAATAACTGGATCATCATCTCGGATGGAGGTTTTTAACAATCCTTTTGCATCTTCAGGGTTGGAAGGCACGACTACCTTCAGGCCAGGGCAGTTCGCGTACCAGTTTTCAAAATTTTGGGAATGCTGAGAACTCAGCATACCGGCATTACCCGTAGGACCTCGGAACACAGCGGGTACAGAATACTGCCCACCTGACATAGACTTCATCTTGGAGGCTCCGTTGATAATTTGATCAATTGCTACCAAGGAGAAGTTGAAGGTCATAAATTCTACGATAGGTCTGAGGCCATTCATCGCCGCACCCACGCCAATCCCCGTGAATCCTAGCTCAGCAATCGGTGTATCAATGATCCGCTCTGGTCCGAACTCATCAAGCATGCCTTGGCTTACTTTGTAGGCGCCATTGTATTCGGCTACTTCCTCACCTATCAAAAATACGTTTTCATCTCGGCGCATTTCTTCACTCATAGCCTCTCTGAGTGCTTCTCTAAATTGTATTTCTCTCATAATTTAAAAGGCAATTATATGTGTTTTTATTTTGTCACTCAAAATAAACAAGGAGTGGCTAAAAATATAAATTTTATTTGTTTCTCCTGTCTTTTATTGCCTTAATTTAACAAAAGAATAGACACAAAAAAAGCCTGTCTCTCCCAAGACAGGCTTTGATATCAATTTATAGATAATTATTTGATAGCATCTTGGAAAGAGCTACTTCCTTTGTATTTATCAAATTCTACGTCATCTAGTGCTTTGGCTTTCAGATCACTGTCCATCTCACAGGCTTTCTTCAAAGCAGAAGACATGTTGCTTTCGTCTCCTCTGCGAGCGTAAGCAATCGCCAAACCATATTGAGTCATGGCGTCTTGTGGGTTTTTCTGAGCAGCAGAAGTAAAGCTAGCAATGGCAGCGTCATAATTTACTCCTTGTAGCAATTGTGCTAGACCTTTGTTGAAAAGGTTAGGGTTAGACTGAGGAGCATTACCTAATAGATCTTCGGCTTCTTTGTACTTACCATCATCACGGGCTTTGGCTTCTTTGATAGCTAAGTAGGCTTTGGCTCCGTTGATTAGGCTTTGAGCCATCTGACCTTCACCACCTAAGTCAGCAGCTTTTTGTAGGTACTCTTCCATTTTGTCCATGTCGCCTTTCATAGAGTAGGCCATGGCTAGGTTGTAAGCAGCTTCACCAGTTTCTTTTTTACCCATAGAAGCATCAAATTGCTCGATGGCTTTGTCTACGTTAGACATATCATTTTTCAGAAGAGCCATATCCATGTAAGTAGCCCCAATGTTGTTGTGTACTTGCCAAGTCTGATAGTTCTCAGCAGCCATTCCTAAGATTGCTAGTCGCTCTTCTAGGTCAGGTGTTTCAGAAGCTACGTAAAGATACTCTTGCTCGGTCAGCGCGTCCTTAGAAAGGCTATCGCTTTCCATCATGCTTTTTACCATTGCAGACATTTCAGGAAGCGTTTTGGCAGCACCTGGCTTTTTGATGCTCGTCTTAGCATAACGCATCTGAGGATATACTTCACTCATCAAAGTAGAGTAGTAAGGCTTGGTTTGTAGTTCTTGCTCTTTTTCTACAAAGTCGCCATCACGACCCATCACCTCTTTGGCTTCTGATTTTTCTTCGGGAGAAAGTGAGCTTTCATCAACTAGGCGGTTGAACTCAGGAAGTGTCTCACCTAATACTTTTTTCTCAAAAGTGAAAGTGATATCTTCTATCGTATCACCGCTGTAGTTAAAGCTCTTCAACATGCCTTTGAAGTTTTGCTCTAAGCTAGAAGCACGGTCGTCCGCTAACTGTGTGTTCACAGATTCACGTCCTTCGGGTGAGTGAGAGCTAGTACCAGAGGCTTCAAAAGGAGCCACTTTGGTATCTTCGTACAGTTCGGCTACCATTTCCATAGTTTCTCGGTTAGAAGCCGTGGTAGGCAACACACGTGCACTGCTTTGCTCAAAGTAGATATTTACATCGGCATATTCATCAACTGGTCCTGTGTAGTTCGGGTCAGCATAAGCAAAAGGACTTTCGCTAGTAGTAGGGTTTACGCCATCTACGGGGCTTTTCACCAAACGGCTCGTGGTAGCTACTCCTTTGACTAGACCACCGTCGGCTACAACCAATTTTACTGGACCGAAAAACTTAGACTTGTTGTTTTTGATCTTCGTAGCGATACCGCGTACGATTAGTCCACCATTTTCGTACTTGTCTTCGTAAGCGAAGTTAAATTCCTTGCTCACTTTGGGGTCTTCGGTCTGACCTTGATACTTGTCGCCATCAAAAGGAATAGCGCCAATAGTTTGGGCACTGCTCGCAAATTCGTTTCCGTCTTCGCCACCTGCCAAAGCATCGGGTTGCATCGTATCAAAATCATCGCTAGGGATATACGCTACTTCCAAGGTATATTTCGTACCTTTTTTCATCATATCGATGGGAAGCTTGGCAGACATCGTAAAGGGAACTTGATCCCCGTGTAATTCAAGTGGATTAGGATTTACCTCCAGAGATTGCTCTTGTGCAAGCTTCACCATTTGTGCGATAGGATTTGAACATCCGATCATCATGGCCGCACTTACAAAGGTAGCAAGTCCAAGAATAAGATTCTTTCTGTAATTCATGAGACTAAAAAGTTTTGTTATTTTGTATAGTAGTTCTTTGATTCCAGTGCAATTTTAATACTTATTTTTTGTAAAATAAAAAAAAACATGGCTATTTTGTGTAAGTTCGTTCTCATTTTTTAGCTCTCCTATGAAAAGAATACAAGCATTTTTTGAACGGCAGATGTTTGGGGTTTGCACATTAATCGGCCTAAAAATGGGTCTATCCATCAGTGGGATAAGACTTTTTTTTATTTATGTTTCTTTTTTGACCCTAGGTTCTCCCATTCTTATTTATCTGTCATTAGTTTTTGTAATTAATTTGCGCAGACATTGGCGACGCCGCAATAATCCAGCGAGTTGGGATTTTTAAGATACTCAGGGGCTTAGCGTAGCTCTTGGAAGCTTCTTTTTTTGCGTAAGAAATACTGATAGACAATGCTTTTGGGAAACAAAGCCTGATAAGAAATTTTCGGATTAATTTTTTCCCGCTTTTTTCGCCAGTGCTTGAGTTGTGAATAAAATGCCACATAGGCTCTACATGTTGTCCAAAAATTCCCCACCTTCCCTTTGAGCAAAAAATAACAAGCAGCCACTAGATCTAGACCCAGCCGACTCATCAGAACCGACCAAAGTTGCTCTTGAGGAAGATTTTTGTAGAGTAGTGCCAGATTATTTCTGAAGTTAAGAAAGTTTTTGCGAGGGCTATTCATGGCCAGAGTTCCCCCGCCCACGTGATAGATGGTACTAGCACCCACGTAATAGATGGTATAGCCTGCATTTTTCAAGCGCCAACAAAAATCGATCTCTTCCATGTGTGCGAAGAAGTCTTCATCCAATCCTCCTAATTGATGATAGAGATTGGCACGAACGAACAAACAAGCACCCGAGGCCCAGAAAATCTCTGTGGTATCATCGTACTGCCCGTGGTCTTCTTCCATGCTATCAAAGAGCCTACCTCGGCAAAAAGGATAGCCATATTTATCCAAAAATCCCCCTGCGGCACCCGCGTACTCGAACGCTTGGGGCTGATGGTAAGAACGTAATTTGGGTTGGCAAGCGGCGATTTCAGGACGTGATTCCAAGAGTGTGAGCATGGGCTCAATCCATCCGTCCGTAACGGCTACATCAGAATTAAGCAGAATGTAATAATTGGCCTCTACGCATTTAAGTCCTTGGTTGTAGCCTCCACTGAAGCCCAAATTTTTGTCTAGCAAGACTAATTGTAGATCGGGATAATTTTCTTGTAGCCAAGTTACGGAATCATCGTTGGAGCCATTGTCAATAACGACCACGTGATGATCTAGGCTATACTGACAAACCTCAGGCAGGAATTGCTCTAAAAAATGTTTCCCGTTGTAATTCAGGATCACAACGGCTACTTGGTGTATCATGGAGGCGTTTTGGGGATCTTAGGTCATATTGCCAAAGTCGAAGCCAGGGATGTTGGGCATGACACCTTGAGTAGATTTTTTCAATTCTTCTTTGGCCAATACATCTACCTCCTGCAAAGCTTTGTTAATTGCGGCCACGATCAAATCCTGCATCATCTCTTTATCATCAGGTTTAATGAGGTCTTGATCTATTTCTATGGACACTACTTGTTTTTTACCATTGACGGTCGCTTTGACCATGCCTGCGCCAGATTCCGCAGAAGTTTTGATATTGACAAGATTTTCTTGGGCAGCCTGCATTTTTTCCTGCATCTCTTTTACCTTACCCATCAAGTTTTTGAAATCGAACATATAGATTGAATTTTGCTTATCTACAAATCTATTAAATTTTTCCCCATTTGCTTGCATTTTCTGGGTAGGGATTTTTTTTTATTTGGGGAACTAATCGGTCACTCCTCTCTCGCAAGCGATGGTTTGTTGTTTTTGATAGTAGGTTGTTATTTTTCTAAGCTTCAAGAACAAATCCAGCGAAACTTCCCGATGCCAGATCGCCCAACCGTTCCTCAGAAAGCACGCTAGACAGATCTCAACGAATCAAGGTAAAAGTACCCTGCGTTTGAAAGCTTTCGCCCGTATTATCCTTTAAATCAACCACATAGATGTAAGCTCCCGAGGGAGCCACCTCACCTTTGAAAGTACCGTCCCAACCTTCCTCAATCTCTTGAGTTTCAAATAAGAGCATCCCTTCGCGGTTGTAGATAGACATTCTGTAAGTTCTGACGAAGAGGAATGTGGGCTTGAAAGTATCGTTCAGGCCATCTTGATTGGGCGTGAAAGCATTTGGAAAGAAAATGCGAAAAGGTTGGCGGATTTCTACCACGTTCGAGAGGCTGAAAATATCCTCGGCTGGGTCGATAACCGTGCGGACTCGATAGCGCAAGATCTGACGGTCTGCGCGCGCTTGGTCATCTACGAAACGTAATCCAAATTGCAGAGGAGAGGTTTCGTAAATATTCCCTTCGGCATCTAATTTTTCTACCACATAGCCCAAAAACTGCTGATCGGAGTTGAGGTAATTGGTCCACTCTAGGGCAACATTTCCTTCTGGGGTAGATTGAGCCGAGAGCAATACGGGACAAGTCTGCCCGACGTTGAGAGATTGGTTGCCACAAACATCTTCGTACATAATGCTGTAACAAAAAGTCTGATCCAAACGCAAATCTGTGTCCAAAGCGCTATTGGTTCCACTTTCGCTAGTAAATTCTTCGCCATTTCGGGTAATAAAATAACGAGCCACGGGAACTTCGCTTTCTAGATTCCAAAACAAGCGAATCGTTCGGGGGCTATCTACAGTTGAATTAAGCTGTCGCACGGGCGGGGGCTGACTTTGTGAAATCGTTACAACCGTTTGTTCTCCAGATATGCTACGAAACTGGAAGTTAGCAGAGACAAACTCGGCTACGATTTGGTAACGATAAGACTCGTTACAGATGACCTCTTCATCAATGAATTCGCCTTGGTCGATATCATCAAAGGGACGAAAAGGTTGTCCATTTCTAAATAATACATAGCGAATAAAAGAATTTCTGACATTCGGGTTGGTGCTGGCGTAGGGACTCCAAGAGACGACATTGCGATCATTTTCAGCACTGACTTCCAAGTTAATTCCACAATAAATGGCTTCGGATTGCTCGGTATTGCCACAGGCATCTGCTACCAAGAAAGAGAAGCAAGTATCTTGTGCAAAGGGAACCGTTATTTCCAAAGAATCCGCTTCTCCGGTGAAATTAGCCTGAGGAATCGTGCTATTTTCAGGAATAATTTGGTAGACAAAGTTCTCATCGCCCAAAAGCTGAAAGGTAAGCACGGGGGAAAATTCATTCCCCTCTACTCGGATTTCACCGATTTGAGGGGGCGAAAGGGCATTTGCAAATAAAGTTGTAACCATTTGGGTATTAGTGCCTCCACAAGCAATCTCATCGTAACCACCTGTCACCTGAATAGGGTAATTACCACTCACTGGATAGATGTGAGGAATATCGTTGGCGCCTCTGTTTACTTGTTCGGGAACGGTGCCATCTCCCCAGTCAATCGTATAAGTATCATAGGTATCATTCTCGAACAAAATTTGCACGGCCACTTCATTGGCGGCACAGAGGCGACTAATCTCGAACTCAGGAGGCGTAGCAGGAAAAACATTCACTCGACGGGAAGTAGTGTCGCCCCTTGTGCTACCCGTCATGGGGTCTATGATTTGGGCAGCTTGAATGATGGTATAATTCCCCGGCTGGCTGTAAGTGTGAAAAGTACGCCGTACAAAACCCTGAGCGGGTTCGTATTGATACACGATGGTAGCGGTATCGGCTATGTTGGTGGAGCAATCTAGCACATTGACCGTGACCGAATCACAGGCGACTTCGGGAAAAACATCAAAGCAGGTCTGCGCCAAGGCTTGGGAATAGATTCCTAAACCTAAATTGAGACAGAAGGTAATAAAAAAACAATATGTAAAAGAAGGCCCTTGAGGTGGATGAGATTTCGAGTACTCCGCTTGCATACGAATTCTAGCACTTATAAAATTGAAAAAGAAATCAGATAGCATTCAGGTTGTGGGTTTTGCTTGTTTTCTCAGTAGAGAAAGTATTTTTTAGCAAACTACTTTACAAAAAACGTTGTTTGCTAAGACAAATTACAGGAAAAGATGTCTATTCGTAGAATTTTTAATTTAGAATACAAAATGAAAAAACAAATGGTTCAAGAGTTAAACACGCGCTACTTCTCGTGGTCAAGTGTAGCCAGTCTGCTACTCCTACTAAGCTGGATGGGTTTATCCATTGATTTACAGGCTCAAGAAGTGATCACACCCCGCCAAAAAGCAAGCCCTCTGGCCATGGCTACTTTTTTGGATGAAAATGGGACTTATCTCAAAGTTACCTACGGGCAACCTTATCGCAAAGACCGAGTAATCTTCGGGGGCTTGGTTCCTTATGACGAAGTATGGAGGACAGGTGCTAACGAAGCCACCGAATTGACCCTCACGCAGGATGTGCGCATCAATGGCAAATATTTGAACGCTGGAACCTACACGCTTTTTACGATTCCTAACAAAGAGCAGTGGCAACTCATCCTGAATGCCCAACTCGGGCAGTGGGGTGCTTACAAATACGAGGAGTTTAAAGATCAAAATGTACTCACCACCCCCATAGAAAGTGAGCGTGTGGAAGATATTTATGAAGCATTTACCATTCAATTTGAGGAAACAAAACAAGGAGCCAATTTGATACTACTTTGGGATCAAGTGAAGGCGATTGTCCCCATAGAGTTCATTCGCTCGTGAGTCAAATCATTGAATTATAAATGCTTATGCTTTTTTAGAAAATTATGGCATTGTTTTAGATTATCATTTTAAGGATAGAGATTTTAACTTACAGATGTACGCTTAGTGCATCTGTAGGTTATACCAAAGTAATCTCCCCTTAGCCAAGATAAGACTCTTTGTACGATGCCTGAAAGAAAATATCTGATCTGCCTGGTGCTTTCTATTTTCACTTACCACGCGCTCAGCGCCCAAGATCAAGATTATGAGCAAGCCTATCAGCGGGCGATCCAGTGTTTTAATAAAGATCAAACACAGCAAGGATTTGATTTCTTAGAAAAAGCACTTCAGATCAATCCTACTTATTACGATGCGCTCTATGCCCGAAGCTATTATTACATGCAAACCGAAGCTTATGAGCAAGCTATCGTAGATTACAACTTACTCATCAAGCTTTATCCACAAGACCCACTTCTTTACCTCTACCGAGGTCAGGCTTTTTTTCACCTAGAAAATTTTGTGCAGGCCGAAGAAGACTACCTCAATGCCTACACGCTAGACAGTGCCAATGTAGATATTTGTAACTCCTTAGGGAGCCTCTACTTTATCATTGACTTGTACCAAGATGCTAAGATTTATTTGGATCAATCCATTCAAATAGACCCCAATAATTTGTTTGCTTACTATTATCGGGCCTACACGGAATATTATCTGGGAATGTACGAAACTTCTTTCGAGGATGCTAGTGTTTGTTTGCGCATTGACCCTCAGTATGTGGATGCCTACCGTTTGCAGGCGCTCATTTTGATGGCACAGGGCAAGTACAAAAGTGCCATTGATATCTACGAGTATTTACAAAAGAAGGACATTGATTTTGAAGTCGAGGATTTTTTGAATTGGGGAATTGCTTATTATCAGCTAGGGAAATATCTGGATGCCCAATTTTACCTAGAACTTCCCGAAGAACATGAAGACGCTGATATTTATTACTATTTAGCAAAAAGCTATTACCAAGTTGGCAAGCTCCCAGAAGCTTTAAATTACCTAAATCAAGCCTTGCAGTATTCGGATAGTTTGAGTGAAAGTACGGCTCCACTTTATTATCACCGTGCTATGTTTCGTGCTGAGCGTGGCCTTAAGCAAGACGCTTGGGATGATTTTTTATACGCCCATTATCTGATGCCCGAAATCACCGAGCCAGCCACTCTGAAAGATTACGAAATGGAAGCCTTGACTAGTGTCTTCCTCGAGCAGAAAGCGCAAACAGAAAAATCTGCATTAGACAGTGTTCGTCTCACCGGTTATCAAGACAGAGCAGGTGCCTTTATCGCCAATGGAGAGCTAGATCGAGCTTTAAGTTCGGTAGCAGAGGCACTAGCTATAGATTCTACCGAAGCCTATACTTATGTGATTCGTGCCACGGCTCATACCATGACGGGGGAATTCGACTTGGCACTACAGGATTTAGATCAGGCTAGCCAGTGGGATCAAGGACAGGAGCTTGAAAATATCTCTTACGTGAGAAGCTTGGTGTATGGTGAACAAGGTGCTTGGGGAAAAGCCATCGAGCAAATCTCCGTGGCTATTGAGCAGAACCCCGAAGAAGCTAGTTATTACGCGGATCGAGCCAGTTTTGCCTACGAAATGGATAATTATCAGGCAGCCCTAAAGGATATTAGCCAAGCCATACAACAATCCCCTGAATACTGGGAGTTTTATAATGATCGCGCGATTTATTACCTTGCTCTTGGGCAAAGCCAGCAAGCCATTGAGGACTGCAACCGTGTCTTAGAAGTCGACCCTCAGAATACTTTGGCCTACTATAATCGTGGCTTAGCCTACAAAAATCTTAAACAATACCAGAAAGCCTATCAAGACCTAAATCGAGTGTGGGCGACTGTACCAGAATACACAGAAATCAAAGAATGGCTGGAAGAAATTGACCAAGCCTTGAGAGATAAAAAAGGCCAGGAAAAATGAATAGCTATGGCTTAGCTTTCAGTTCAATAGGAAAAATTTTGCTCATCACCTGACGGTTGAACGCTCCTTTATTCCTTTTCCTCCTCAAAATCAATGTATTCCCCACCCTTGAAATTACGGCTGTTTTTTCTTCTTTTTTCTTCCGCTTCGGATACGTAATCTATCTCGATTTCCCCTTCTCGCTTGCTTTTACGCCCAGAGTTATAATCTTCCTTCTTCACAAAGGGGCTAATTAGCAGCAGATAATACTGATTGAGCTTATACAAGGCAAAACCAATGATGCCTAAAATGACTAATAACTTAAACAAAATAACTCCTTTCTTTTGATCATTACTTGTAAAAGTAAACCATTTTAGATGAGAAGGGTTCTGTACCGCCCGAAAAAACGCTAGATTCAGAAGGGAAAGCTATTTCTCAGCAAGTTTTTTAGTATTTTTGCGATCACGCAATGATTAAAATTCCATGATTGATAAATTAGAAGCCATCCGAGAACGATTTCAAGAAGTATCTCAGTTGATCGTTCAGCCAGATATTATCAGCGATATGAAGCGCTACTCTAAGTTGATGAAAGAGTACAAGGACTTGGAGAAAATTGATTTGAAATACAAAGTCTATGAAAACGTGCTCAGCAATATTCAGGCAAGCAAAGAAATTCTGAGCGAAGAGAAGGATCAAGAAATGCGGGAGATGGCCAAAGCCGAAATAGAAGATTTAAACGAACAAAAAGAATCTCTGGAAGAGGAAATCAAGCAGCTTTTGATTCCCAAAGACCCCAACGATAGCAAAAACATTATCATTGAGATTCGTGCGGGTGCAGGTGGAGACGAAGCTTCTATTTTTGCAGGCGATTTGTACCGGATGTATCAGCGATTCTTCGAGAAAAAAGGCTGGAAAGCCGAACTCATTGATTACACCGATGGCACTTCGGGAGGATACAAAGAAATCGTTAGCTCTGTCTCCGGAGAAGATGTATTTGGTATGATGAAGTTCGAGTCTGGCGTACATCGTGTCCAGCGTGTGCCTGCTACCGAAACCCAAGGCCGCGTGCATACCTCAGCCGCCAGTGTGGTGGTACTACCCGAAGCGGATGATGTAGAAATCGAAATCAAGGAGAGCGAAATCCGAATCGATACTTTTTGCTCATCGGGGCCTGGCGGGCAGTCGGTCAATACTACCTACTCGGCGGTACGCATTACACACGAACCCACCGGACTTGTGGTTTCATGCCAAGACGAAAAATCACAGATCAAAAATAAGGAAAAGGCTCTCAAGGTGCTTCGTTCTCGCCTCTACGAAATAGAGCTCAAAAAGCAACAGGAAGAGGTGGGCGCCCAACGTAAATCCATGGTCGGTAGTGGCGACCGCTCTGATAAAATTCGTACTTACAACTACCCACAGAGTCGCGTGACTGACCACCGTATTAACTATACAGTCTACAATCTCTCTAATGTTATGGATGGCGAAATTGAAGATTTCATAGAAAACTTACGCCTCGCCGAGAACGCCCAAAGACTCAAAGAAGGAGCGGAATAATCCCCGCTCTTTCTTTCAAAAATTCAAAATAGACCTGATTTCTGGCCTTTCTTATCTGGTACTTCCCCCCTATATTTTCCATAAATTTTTTGCATTTAATACATTCGCAAGAAGCCCACCTAAATACCGTCTAACTCTCGTAGGAAAAAGGGGGCATTGTACGTATAGTTCTGTAATTACTGGTTAATTTTCTGCACAGCCAATACGATCCAGTTATGCTAAGCTTTATATTACAGATATTTTCCTCGGACTTTATGCCCCACGGGTTCTGTTACAGATGGGATCCAGCCGTCCTTTGGCTCCATGTCCTCTCAGACCTCACTATTTTTTTGGCTTATTTTAGTATTCCGATTGCCTTGTTAGTCTTTATTCGCAAGAGGACTGATTTGGAAAACTTCCGGATGCCCTTTTATCTTTTCATCGCCTTTATTCTTCTCTGCGGCACCACCCATTTGATCGAAGCTTATACGATCTGGGTTCCAGCCTATCGTTTGTCAGGTCTGATGAAAGCGATGACCGCGTTTGTTTCAGTAGTTACTGCTACCGCCCTGTGGCCGATTATTCCCAAGGCACTCCAAATCCCTAGCTTGCAAGAACTTAAAGCCTCCAATACACAACTACGCCAAGAAATCCTGGAGAGAGAAAAAGCAGAAAGGGAGTTGCAAGATTACCAAAATCAACTGGAAGAAAAAGTAAAAGAAAGAACCCACGAGCTAGAAACCGCCAAAAATCGTCTAGAGCAAGAGGTTTTAAATCATCAACAAGCGCAAGAGCAGATTAGCTTTCAAGCCTCGCTCCTCGATCAGGTACGAAATGCCGTGATTGCCACTGATAATCACCACAGGATTATTTATTGGAACAAACACGCCCAAAATCTTTACGAATGGCAAGCCGAGGAAGTCATCCAGAAGTTAGGTATCCATCAGGTCATTCCTCTTCCTCATCTGAACTTGGAAACCACAAGCAATCCAGCTTTTAGGTGGGAAGGAGAGATCGATTCGCTCAGTAAATCTGGCCGTCGTCTGCCCGTTTATTGTACGCACTCTTTGGTCAAGGACGCGCAAAACCAAGTCATCGGTCAGGTTAATATTTCTTTTGATATCAGTGAGAAGAAAAAGACCGAGCGAGAACTCCAAGCCGCCAAAGAAAAAGCAGAGCAATCCGCCAAAGCCAAAGAAGAATTCCTCTCTACCATGAGCCACGAAATCCGTACGCCCATGAATGGAATTATTGGTATGACACACATCCTTTTACAAAATAATCCCCGACCTCATCAGGTAGAAAATCTAAATACGCTCAAGTTCGCGAGTGAAAGCCTGCTGAGCCTCATTAACAACATACTGGATTTCAGCAAAATAGAGGCTCAAAAGTTGAAACTGGAAGCAACCCCCTTCAACTTGAGAGAGCTTCTTCGTGGTACCAAACAACTCCACAAACCCAAAGCTTGGGAAAAACAAGTTGCTCTAGACTTTGTCATCCAACCAGAGGTTCCTTCTTTGTTATTGGGTGATCCGCTTCGCATTGGTCAAATCCTCAACAACTTGATTAGCAACGCGATCAAGTTCACGAAGGAGGGGCAAGTGAGCGTTTTGGTCCAGGCTGACTCTAAAGTCCCTGCCGAGGGCAAAACACGACTCCATTTTTCCGTGAAAGATACGGGCATTGGTATTCCCCAAGATAAATTAGAAGCGATCTTTGAGAGTTTCCAACAGGCTTCTTCGGATACTACTCGCCGCTTTGGCGGTTCAGGTTTGGGTTTATCTATTACTAAGAGCCTTTTAGAACTGCATCAGAGTAGTATTCAAGTAGAAAGTACGGTGGGCGAAGGCTCTTGCTTCTCCTTCGTTTTAGCACTCGAGGAAGCACAAAGGCTTTCTCCAGAAGATCATCATATAAATCAGTCAGCATCCCCAGAGCTAGCAATGGAGCAACTCAATGGCCTATCCATTCTCTTGGTAGAAGATAATCCGGTGAACCGACTGGTGGTGACCAAGTTTTTGGAAAGCTACGATGTACTTCTTGATTATGCTGAGAACGGCAAGATTGCCGTGGAGAAATTTAGAAACTTGGCCACCCAGGGCGGTTATGATTTGATCTTGATGGATATTCACACGCCCGAAATGGACGGCTACAACAGCACGCAGTTGATTCGTAGCTTAGAAAATCAGATGTTCTTCTCTCCTACGCCTATTATTGCTTTTACGGCTTCGGTACTACAAGAGGATAAATTCAAAATTTTTGAAGTAGGGATGGACGATTTTTTGATTAAGCCTTTTAATCCGAATGACCTCTACGCTATCATTCTCAAACATATAAAAAAATCAGACTTGCCTCCTCAAAAGGCTTCTATCAAAAAGGTAAAAGGAAAATTAGTATCACTTACGGGCGGAAATATGGAGTATCAAAGCGAGTTGCTGACACTCTACATCCGTCAGCTGAAAGAGTGCAGGGAGCAATTTGGTGATATCCTCTTAGCCAGAGACCGGCGCAGCCTCAAAGACCTAAGGCACAAAATGCGCGTGATGATGGTCAGCCTTGGCTTAGACGAGTTGGCTGAAAGCTTCAATCAGGGCATTAATTTACTGATGAACCAAGAAACCAATATAAAAACGCTCCAAAGCTCGGTCAAGCATACCGAAGAGATCATTGATGAGCTATTGGAGCAGTTTGAGTCTGGTAATCTGGTGGTGCAATCCTAGATCGTTTTCAGCTTCATCCTTGTCCCAGTTTGCTGAGCAGAAATCCTTCTTTGAGCGCGTATCCAGAGATTCGCATATGATCAAATTCATATTTTTCTAGGATAAATTTGAGTAAACAGACCGCGACCACGATCATATCTACCCGTAGCTCGATCATTCCCGGAACGACCAGACGGGTATCACGGTCATTGCGAATAATACTTTGGTAGATATAGTGAAACTCATCGGCATCCACTAAATATTCTGGCACCAGGAGTTGGTGGTTTTCATCTACGAAATCAGATAGATTTTGATCGCCGTATTCACGTCGGTAGGCAATTTCGGCAATGGTATCAAAAGTGCCCGAGGAGCCTACTAGAAACTTGGGCCCGTAGCGAAAAATGGCCTGCGAAAGTTCTAATAGTTGATATTCTAAGTAGATTTCCATGCGCTGAATATCCAAATTTTGAATAGGATCCGTGCGCTGAAATTGATCCATCAATCGCTGGCCGCCAATTTCAAAGCTTTTTTTCCAGAGCAATTTTCTACGATTGGCGATAATAAATTCTACGCTGCCCCCTCCAATGTCCATGATGAGCGCATTCTCTTCTCCCAAGTCCAGGGCTTTTCTTACGCCCAAGTAAATAAAGGTTGCTTCTTGATCTCCCGAGATGATTTCTATGGGGATTTGCAAACGATTTTGAATCTCCGAGGCAATTTCTTGGCCATTGCGAGCATTGCGAAAAGCGCTCGTGGCTACGCCCCAACGACGATTGGCAGCCACGCTGTAGAGCTTAAGAAGTCCTTCAAATTTTTCTAGGGCACGAAACAGCCGCCCTTGCGCCTCTTCGGTAATGATTTTATTTTGGATACCGCCCGCCCCGATCCTCACTCCGGTTTGTTCTTGATAGATACTTTCCCAGCCACTGGAATGAGGTTCGGCGATTAATAAATCGAAGGTATTGGTTCCCAGATCAATGACAGCTGCTCTCCGGTTCATATTGATAAATGATAGATGCACTTTTCTTAGATTTGGCCTGTGACAACAGGCTGGTTAAAGCGATAAACTTTCCTATACATATCGGTAAATCAGCAAAATCGTTGCGTGATTTAGGATATTTTCTTGTCTTGGAAAGCGTCATCAGATTTTCATGTATCTAAATGTATTTGAATCCTTAAGCCTTTGCGCACTCAGCTCCATCATATCTTTACCATTTATAGCTTGTCAGTAATTTTAGGTTGCACTTAGGGTTCTGCAAAACGATTGTTTAAAGACTTTTCTAAAAATTTAGCAGTTTCCAAACGCTACCTGCTGCGGCTCTACTTACAAAGTGCCGGATAAATCACATCATACAGGCGGATATTGGCATCTACCAGTTCTTTTTGCCAGGTGTCTCGGTTTTTGTCCATCAGTTCGGGGTCTTTGAGGGCTTTGAGCACTTCTAAGTAAAAGCTGATATTCGCATCAATGGCATCGGTTACTTGGTCGGTGATATGGTCACGGAATTGATGGAGTAGGTTTTCTTCCACGAGTACATATTCTACCCATTCTTCGTCGTGTTGGATTTCTTCTCGTAAGTGCATCTGAAACTCAGCTTCGTGCTCATCCATAGGTTTGTGATTAAGGGGGTGAATATCCCAATTATTCAGAAGCAAAGTAGTTTGGGTGTGGAGGTAGCCAATGCCTTGGATGCCTTTGTATTTTTCGGATTGAGCCAGCGTAATTTGATAAGTACTTATAAAAATTAGGAGGAGGTAGACTGTTTTTTTCATAAATAAGTTTGAATTTTTATGGCTGTTAGTCATAAACCGTCAGCTTTCAGTGATTTTGTGTGCTGTAAAGATAAGGGATTCGCAGCTTTCATGATAGATTTTATGCTGGTGTTTCGAGAGGTATGAAATAGAGTGTCAATGCTCGTCGTAGAACGATCCTGGAGTTTGATGGATTCATATTCTCCTTGCATGTATCTGAATGGCTTATTCTAACACAGAGACACGGAGACACAGAGGGCTTTTGGGGTATTCCCGCGGTAAATCC